>JABFSH010000002.1 GCA_013140705.1 Methylococcaceae bacterium | reverse complement strand
ACCTTAATGAAACCGCCGCCACCGCCGCCACCGCCACCTAAAGTGGAAAAGCCGCCAGAGCCCGAGGTAGAGGAAAAAATTGAGGAGCCCCAATCAGAACCGGAGCCCTTACCCGATGTGCCCGATGAGCAGCCCGCAGGGGATACCGGCCTTGACGCAGAGGGTACGGCAGGTTCGGATGCCTTTGGGCTGGTAGGCCGTAAAGGGGGAAAAGGGCTTTTGGGAGGTGGCGGCGGCGACCCCAATACATGGTACGCAGGCTTGGCCAAAAACGCGCTGCTTGATGTTTTGTCCGACAACGATGATCTCAGACGAAAAGGTTATTCTGCGATTGTCAAGGTCTGGATTGAGCCCGATGGCACCGTCAAGCGATGTGAATTGGCAAAAGGAAGTGGAAATCAGGAGATCGACAGCCTGCTGATCAGGCAATTGGCCAAGTTTAAAAGAATAAAAGATGCACCACCGCCAGGTATGCAACAGCCTCTCAAATGGAAGATTTCATCAAGAATTTAAAACTATTATCGGCAGGAAAAGGCATGAATAACAGAAAATCGCTACTGGCTTTGTCATTGCTGTGTGCAACTGGCATGGCACAAGCAGGCGAGAAAGAAGAATTGCTTAAGTTACGCAATACCACCACTAATCTGATTAAACAATTGGTCAAGCAGGGTGTGATTACTGAACAGGTGGCTGAAGGCATGATCAAACAAGCTGAAACAGAAGCCGAGCAACAAGTAGCGGAAGCAAAATCAGCCGATGCCAATAAACAGGAAGCCGTTGATCCCGATGAGGTGCGTGTTGCTTATGTGCCCGATTTTGTCAAGGACCAGATTCGACAACAGGTAAAAGCCGAGCTACGCGAGGATGTCGTTGGCGATGTCATGCAAAAAGCCAAGAATGAGCAGTGGGGCCTGCCTAACGCCTTACCGGAATGGACGCGCCGGTTTAAATTGTCGGGTGATATCAGGTTACGTTCCCAGAATGACTTTATGGGGGCGGATAACGTGCCGACTGGCAGCTTTTATACGGATCCACAAGCAATTAATGAGGCAGTTGGCTTCACGGCGGCTGGTGAAAATGCCTTTAGAAACACAACAATAGATCGTCAGCGCTTTCGTGAGCGAGTGCGCTTGGGAATGGATGTAAAGATCGCAGATGGCCTGAATGCTGGTGTGCGTTTGTCGACAGGTAATACCCGCGATCCGGTATCAACCAACCAAACCCTGGGCAATACCGGCAACCGTTATGAGTTTGCCGTCGATCGTGCCTTCCTCAAATACGATGCCGTTGATGATGACCGGTTTAACTGGCTGACGGTATCCGGCGGACGCATTAGAAATCCCTGGTATACAGGTGGTGGAGAATTTACCGGCGGTAGTGAATTGGTGTGGGATACGGATCTTTCATTTGAAGGTTTTGCTGGGACGGTCAGGCATCGCTTGGGTGATACCGGTAGTATGAAGATAGCCAATGAGAGCGGGCCGATGGTCTTTGCGACAGCCGGTGCATTTCCATTGCAGGAATTCGAACTCAGTCATGGCGACAAATGGTTGTTCGGCGGCCAAATGGGTGTGGATTGGGGCTTTGCGAACCAGGACAGTGTCAAGGTCGGCGTTGCTTATTATGATTATGTCAATACTGAAGCTGTTCCTAATACCTCGGCCACAGGAACTTGTGATCTTAATAACGACGATAATGATGCGTCTGTGCCCGAGTTTATGCAAGGAGGCAATACCTTGGCGACTGTTTGTCGCGAGGGTACGCAAAGCGATCCACTTGAAACTGTTGGTCAGGTAGGATTGGCGTCGGATTACAACATTCTCAACATTAATGGCTCCTACGATTTCGCCGCATTTGCTCCTTATCACGTCAGATTAAGTGGTGATTTTGCGAAAAATCTTGGTTTTAAGGCCGATGATGTGCGCAGACTGGCACTTGAAAATGTTGACGAACAAACCATTGCCTGGCAGGCGAGAATTGATGTAGGCTGGCCACGGGTGGATAAGGCGGGGCACTGGAATTTATTTACCGCTTATAAATATGTAGAGCGTGATGCAGTGCTGGATGCCTTTACCGATTCCGATTTTCATCTGGGCGGAACCAATGCAAAAGGCTGGTTTGTTGGTGGTAACTACGGTTTGATGAATGGTGTCTGGTTGACGGGTAGATGGCTCAGTGCGGATGTCATCACCGGTCCTCCTTTTGGCATTGATGTTTTGCAAGTGGATGTTAACACGAGATTTTAGTGAGAAGTGTCATGATGAAAAACCGATCAATTCTGCTTGTTATTTTTTTCAGCGTAATGAATGCAGACGTTCAGGCGGCCCCACGCGATGCCAATGGCAGTAACAAAATGGTCATTAAGCTGCAAGCGATGGTCAAGGATCTCACAACTGAACGTGATCAGCTTAAAACTGAAAAGGACAAACTGGCTACGGAAATTGAACAAGTAAAAAAGGAAAAATCAGCGGCTGCTTCCGCTGAAGATCGCCTAAGTAATGAGCTCTCTGCTCAAAGAAGCAGTACTGCAGAGGTACGAAATAGATTAGAGCAAACAAATGCCAAGTTACTGGAAGTTATTGAGAAATATAAGGCGCTCAATCTGGAGAAATCGGAGCTGACTGCACTGCATGCTAATCTGCAAAATAAGCAAAAATGGACCGACACTGAACTGCAAAGCTGCGAAGGTAAAAATCTGAAAATGTTTGAAGCAGCAAAGGAAGTGTTAAGCAGTTATGAAGACAAAGGCGTGATGGATGCCTTGTTCAAGTCCGAACCAGTCTTGCAGTTCAAGAGTGTAGAAATGGAGTCAATTGTTCAAGAGTATGAAGACAGGCTGATCAAACAGAAGTATCAACGCAAGGCAGCAACTGAAACAGATGCCACGCAAACTTCAAAAGCAGAAAATGTCGACGAAGTTCACTAGCTAATGACATGTTAAATAAATTATTCTTATTCGATCGTGTCAGGACCTGACAGATCCTATCTGTGGATTCTATCCAGAACCAAGCAATGGCCAAACCGGTACTTAACAGGCTGGTTAATCAGGTTGAACAACAAGGATTTACGACGAACAATTTGATTTATGTAAAGTAGGATTAGTCGTCGGCTGGGTAACACGCAAAAGTCTTCCTGATTCCCCCAAGCTTCAGCTGAAAAAGCAAACACTCAAGTAGCCGTCATACCGGCATGGATTGCCGGTCGACTGCAAGGAGGCAGGATGTAGTGCACCAACAGTAGGCGCTTTAGGCGACGAAGGAGCAGTTGCCGGATCCAGAAAACAGGGATGTGACTCATCCGGGTAACTAATCGCTGGGTTTACGTCCGTGTAGCCTGGACCCCGGCAATCCATGTCGGGGCGAGGTTTTTTGGGAACTTATGGCTCTTTGATATTGGCTGAAGCTCATAAGTAATCAGGAAAGTCTTATGAATTCCCTTGTCCGGCAAATTGAGATATTGCTGCTTTAGAAAGTTCTACGTAAACAAGTTATACCAATTCCAATACGCCTTTATTCCTTCTCCAACGGGAGAAGGTCAGGATGAGGGGATTTAGATAAAAACATTTTGGGATTGGTAGTAGTAAGAGGGGGTGATTCCCTTTAGATGGCAAGTCGGCCTGTTCTGAGATGTTCATTTTTTTTACATTGGCCAAGGCCAGAACTCAAAAATGTTACACCCTGCACTTACGAATAGATTGGATATGCAGCATGCCAATCCATTCTTCTTTCAGCCCCAAATCATACAGCATCCAGGATTAACAATTTAATCGCAGGTCTTATTTTTCAAGGCCTGCAACAGGGTTGCATTTTGTTAAGGAAGTTTATTGTTTCAGGAAGGTTACTTAATAGTTGATCTCCCATTGTGGTCCAATGGTTAAGTTTTCATGGCAACTGTCAAGTCTGTAAGCCTTGATTTACAAAGCTAAATTTTTAACAAAATCTGTGTTTATTTCTTTACTTTTTTAGTTAACTTATTAATAGTTAAATGATTTGACTTTATGTAACACTTGACATTGACGGGGATGCGTCGAGTAAGTGCTCGATAATGCGCTTACTTGCTGTCAGTCATTTTTACACCTGACAAAAATGTGTCAGGTCACAAGGAGGGTTTTGGTTGATGGGAAATAAAATAACAATATTAAACAAATACTTAAATATTTAAATTAAGAGTGGCATATGAATTGCTTTTAATTCTGCATGGTTGGGTTGGTAATAACTCTACTTTAACTTTCTTAAGACAAACTTACCGAAGTGGTTTTTATAAAATTTAAGAATTGGGTTTGTTGAGTTCGATAACACAGTAACGGTTTTCAAAGATAAATTTATGCCACTATCATTCATTAAGACTATGCCAAAACGAAATCTTATAATTTTTCAGCCGTCTAAATTTGGTAATGAAATACGTGACCAACTGACGGGGCATCAATGGGCCGTGTACGTTGCCAATGACCTGAAGCAGGCATCTGAATTATTTAATCGATATACATTCTATGCGGGCTTGTGTGTGCTGGGGACTTGCGAAAGCAGCTTGCATCTAGCGCAAATTAATCGCTTGGTGCAGGCACATTCCCAATGTAACTGGGTAATGGGCTTACCCAAAGAATGCACACCCGATATCAATCCGAATAGTGTTGAAAGCAAATTAATTGCGGATTATTGCTACGACTATATCACCATTCCTGTGGATACCGAGCGCCTGCTGTTCTCGTTGGGGCATGCGCATGGTATGAATGAAATATCACAACCCTATCTACAAACGATTGATAGTTATCCTTCCAGCTACGGCATTATTGGCAGTAGCCCTGCGATGACTAATTTATTCAGTCATCTTCATAAAGTCGCAAAGGAAGACTGTGCGGTATTGATTGAAGGAGAAACAGGAACCGGCAAGGAATTGGTGGCCAACGCGATTCACAAACATTCAAGACGTTTCGAAAATCCATTCGTTGCGATCAACTGCGGCGCATACCCCAAAGAGTTGATTCAATCCGAGTTGTTTGGTTACGAAAAAGGTGCATTTACCGGTGCACAACAACGCCGGGTTGGTCTTATTGAATCTGCGCAAGGCGGCACGTTATTTCTGGATGAGGTCGGTGATTTGCCGTTGGAACAACAGGTCAACTTGTTACGCTTTCTCGAAGAGCGAATGATTGAGCGTATCGGTGGGACAGCTAAAATTCCGATTGATGTGCGCATCATTGCAGCGACCAACGTAGACCTGAAAGATGCTGTTTTGAAAAAGGAATTCAGGGAAGATTTGTATTATCGTCTCCGCGTCTTACAAATGAAAACGCCGCCATTACGAAGCAGAGATGATGATGTTGAATTGTTGGCAGGATATTTTTTCAATAAATTTTCATCCGGACAACGCTACAAAGCCAAGGGATTTCATACGGATTCCTTATATATGATGAAAAAATACGATTGGCCGGGTAATGTTCGCGAAATGATGAACTGCGTCCGTCATGCGGTCGTGATGTCAGAAAATCGGTTGCTGACGCCTACGGATCTCGGTCTGGATCGGCGTTATAAGGACCGCGTGTTACAAACGCTTGATGAAGCTCGATCCTTGGCCGATAAGGAGGCCATTGTTACCTGCTTGCGCCACACCAATTACAATATGAGTCGTGCAGCGGAATCACTGGGGATTTCACGGGTCAGTCTGTACCGATTGATTGAAAAGTACGAGTTAAGCATGAGTGCTTAAAAACCGCAGAGCCCTTTTGCTGGGTTTCGCTATCGCTTCATGCTGTTCTTTTTGATGCAGGTTGGGTCAGCCTTCAAGGTGAAACCCAACAAATCAATGGCACAAATGCCGTTTACGCTGTGCTAATAGGCATCGCTGTAAAGCCATTATTTTAACAGTTCCCAAACCGGCTGAATGTGTTGGGGCAACGGGGCCAGTCGGCCTAACTCCACCCATTGGTTGTCCGGGCTGTGAAAATCGGAGCCGGTTGAGCCAGTCAGTTCAAAGCGCTCCGCAAAACCGGCGGCGCGTGATATCTCATCGGCATTACAACGGCCTGTGACCACTTCAATGCCTTCGCCGCCAGCTTCCTTGAACGCAGCAAGAAATCGTCTCATGGCATTTGCCGACAGTTTGTAGCGCAAGGGATGTGCGAGCACGGCAACACCGCCGGATGCCGTAATCCAGTTGACGGCTTGATCCATTGCTGCCCAAGGGGTAGCTACGTAAGCGGATTTGCCTTTAGCCAAATACCGATCAAATGCTTCCTGCTGCGTCGACACATGGTTATGCGCAACCAGGAAATCGGCGAAATGACTGCGCGTAATCATGCCGTCGCCGGCTGCCTTTTTAACGGCTTCCAATGCGCCGGGAATGCGTTTTTTCTCAAGTTTTACAGCGATTTTTTCCGCACGTTCCATGCGTGTGTGTTGAAGGTTTTGCGTGGCTTCGGCCAGTGGCGGGTAAGTCGGGTCAATGCCCAGGCCAACAATATGAAAACATTGTTGGCTCCAGTTGGCCGAGAGTTCAATGCCAGGAATCAGCTTTATGCCGCTTGCATTGGCCTGGCATTGGGCCTCAGCCAGTCCTTCGGTGGTATCGTGATCGGTTAGAGCCAATGCCGTAACGCCGTGATCCTGTGCTCGTTGTACCAATTGTGTCGGCGATAAGCTGCCATCGGAGGCTGTCGAGTGACAATGTAAATCATAAATTTCGATCATGTTATTGATATTCTCCGTAGAGTTTTGCGTAAAGGCCATTTTGGTTGATCAGGGTTTCATGTCGACCCTGTTCACAAATTTTACCTTCTTCGAAGACATAGACATGATCGGCTTGTTTCACGGCGCTCAGACGATGAGCGACTATAATCGTGGTTCGGCCATTTAAAAAACTGGCCAGCGCCTGGTGTAATTTGTGTTCGGTTTCACTATCCAGTGCTGACGTGGCTTCATCCAGGATGACGACCCTGGGGTCGGCGACGATCATACGGGCGATGGCCATGCGTTGCCGCTGACCACCGGAAAGTCGCATGCCATCACGACCCACTATCGTATCCAGTCCGGTATCCAGTACTTTGATCACATCGGTTAATTGCGCAATTGCCAGCGCATTCCATAGTACGTCATCGGTCGTTGGCCTTCCCAGGGTCAGATTGGCACGGATGGTGTCATTAAAAAGGATCGGGTGCTGCAAGACCGTGACTACATTTTCTCTGACGACATCAAGGCCTATTCGTTCAATCGCGACATTGTTAAAAAAGATGCAGCCCTCGCTGGACGGGTAAAGTCCAATCAAGGTTTGTATCAGGGTTGATTTGCCGCCGCCACTGGCGCCAACAAGTGCGACTTTTTCACCGGCGTTAATCTGCAGACGTATGCCGTTTAATACCTTGTCTTCACTATAACTGAAATGCAGATCGTCAATGCGGATGGCAACGGTTTTTTGATTGAGAAAGGGGTTTTCAAGATGCGGGTAACAGGGCTCCTGTTTCAGCGCATTCAGCTTGCTGATTCGGGCCAATGCGGCTTTGGCGGCATAGAATGCATACTGTATGTTTAATATTTCCTGAACTGGCGCCATCATGAACCATAAATATCCAAAGACGGCTAGCATTTGACCAACGGTTAAATTGGAATAAAACACCATGAGCATGGCGCAGGCTCGGAAAATATCAAAACCAAATAAAAATACCAGAAAACTCAAGCGTCCGGCTGCATCACTTTTCCAGGCAAACGCGACTGAATAATCCTTGACGGTTTCGGCGGACTGGATCAATTGTCGGCAGTAGTGTTGCTCGCGATTACTGGCTCGAATCTGATGAATGGCTTCCAGGGTTTCGGTCAGGGATTGTTGAAATACTTCATATGCTGAGTTTTCTTTGCTTTTAAGATCTTTGACACGGGAGCCGACAACACGGGTAAAGTAGATAACGATCGGATTCAGCAACAAAATAAATAAGCCAAGTTGCCAGTGCATCCATAGTAAAATGGCGGCCGTGCCGACGATAGTCAGGCCGGCGACCAGCAGTTTGCTGACGGTATTGCCGATAAAGTTATCGATAGTATCGAGATCCGTGACCAGATGGGTGACGACGGTGCCGGTGCCCAGACTTTCATACTCGGACATTGAAATCGTCTGTAAATGGCCGATCAGATTCTTGCGGATACGAAAAATGATATCTTTGGATATACAGGTAAATTGTCGACCCTGAATGATGCTCAAAAGGAGGGCTACCAGTCTGAGCAACAAACTGGCGACTAAGACCACGGTGAAATACAGAATGGGTTCATGCCACTCCGCAGGAAATAGCCGATTGATGGTGTGAACGGTAATGCCTGGTTTATGGAGCAAGACTTCATCAACCAGCAATGGCATCAATAGTGGCACAGGTACGCTGGCAATCGTGGCTAGAACAGCGATGATGTGCGAATAAAAAAGTTCTTTTTTGTGTTCTAAGACAATTTGATAGACGGTGTTCCAGGTGTATGCTTGCCTGGCCTGTTTGGGAAGATGCTTCACTTGCACGTGGTTTACGAGGAATTTTTATGATCTGGTCATTATAGCTGCGAGCAGGTTGTTTAGGAATTCTTTTACCCAGTACCTTGCAAAACCGAGTGATTTTGCATTTTTAGGATGATTGTCTAATACTTAAACTACCTTTTTGACATTGAAATTTTCCCAAAACATGAAATACGTGCGCGCAACTTTTTTGTTTATGCTGCTGGCTGTTTTATCCAGCATTGGGTTCAGTGATACGCTGGATCGGCAGAGAAGTGACTTTCTAGTAGCCGAAAAGTTGATTGCTCAGAACAATGAGCGTGCATATTTAATCATGAGTTCGACTTTAACGGATTATCCGCTCTATTCCTACTTACAGTACCAATGGTTAAAGGATCATCTCGAAAACTCCGATAAAGTCTTGGGTTTTTTATCCACGTACAAAGACACGCGTTATGCCGGGGTATTGCGAACCCGATGGCTGCATTATCTGGCCAAACATGAACGTTGGCAGGAGTTTTTACAACATTATCAAGCAAGCGAGAACGTTTCATTGCGTTGTCAGTTTCATTGGGCCAACTACAAAACCGGCCATCCGTTGCAGGCGCTGAATGAAGCCAAAAACTTATGGTTGACAGGCGATTCCCAACCGGAAGAATGCGAACCGCTGTTAACGGTATTGGCCATGTCATCGCTGCTGACGCCGAATCTCATCTGGCAGCGTTTTGAGCTGGCACTCACGAAAGACAATATATATCTGGCTGAATATGTGCAACGGTTTATGGATAAATCCGATCAGGCCACAGCCTCCTTGTGGTTACAGGTTCATAAGAATCCTGCCCTGATACAGGACAACGGATTTGGAAGCGTACCCAACCCGCATCTGGGCAGTATTTTTGCCCACGGTATCGACCGCATGGTCAAGCAGGATCCTGATTTGGCGGTGCTGTTATGGGATATTAGAAAAAGAAATTATCCAATGGATAATGCCACCGTTCATCAGTTGGAACGACGATTGGGTATTGCACTGGGCGTTAAAAAAGACAGGCGAGCCTATAGCCGCTTGAGCATGCTGGATGGCACGGATGCGGAATTGCGTGAATGGAAAGTCAGATCTGCATTATTGGAACAGAATTGGCAACATGTTGGCGATGCCTTGAAGGCGTTGACGATTCAAGAGCAACAGGAGCCCCGGTGGCAATACTGGCAAGCACGTACGCTTGCTGTTACCACGGGCAACACCCCGGTCGTGCAGGAAATGTATAGCAAGGTTGCTGAAGACAGGAGCATTTATGGTCTTTTGGCTGCCGATACCTCAAACAAACCCTATAAAATTGTCGATAAACCGGTTATCCTGATTGCTAATGAGCTGGATACCTTGTCACAAGAGCCTGATTTTAGGGCTGTTAGAGAACTTGATGTATTAAATCGGACTATGGAAGCGCAGCGTCAATGGTGGTATGCCGTCAATAAACTGAGCAAGGATAAGCGTATGATTGCGGCCAAGCTGGCTCAGCAATGGCAGTGGGATCAGCTGGCCATTTTAACAATGGTCAAAGCGGATTACTGGGACGATTTGGCCCTGCGTTTTCCGCTAGGCTATATGAATCATGTGCAGTCCAGCGCGGACAGACAGCGCCTGGACCCTGCCATCATACTTGGTCTTATACGCCAGGAAAGCATGTTGAAGAGTAATGCCAAATCTTCCGTCGGCGCCAGAGGCTTGATGCAGATCATGCCGAAAACCGGCAAGCAGATCGCGCAGGAGCTTAACGAAAAATGGCAGTCGGACGATAAATTGTTCAATCCGGATGTCAATGTCCGTTACGGTGCTTATTATTTTAAGCAACTCCTCGATCGCTTTAATGGCAACTTTACCCTGGCGACAGCCGCCTATAATGCGGGGCCGAGCCGGGTGAGTTCGTGGCTCCCGAAAGATATGCCGATTGCTTCCGATATCTGGATTGAGACCATACCGTTTAGGGAAACCCGAAAATACGTCATGTCAGTGCTTTCGTATGCCATGATTTATCAACACCGAATTCAAAGCAACCTGCTGAAATTAAGAAATTTGTTCCCGGAAATCCTGCCCAACTAAATTTGAGCTGATTTTTTTCATCGTCTGTAAGATAATACCCTTTATTAAAATAATAAATATTTGGTATATAGATGGAGAAACAGCACAGTTTCACGCGCGAAGAGTTATTAATGTCAGGTAGAGGAGAGCTCTATGGGCCCAAAAACGCGCAATTACCGCTGCCCAACATGTTGATGATGGACCGCATTACTCTGATTACTGACGAAGGTGGCACATATGGGAAGGGTGAAATCATCGCTGAGCTCGACATCAACCCGGATTTATGGTTTTTTGCCTGTCATTTTCAAGGTGACCCAGTGATGCCCGGTTGTCTGGGACTGGATGCCATGTGGCAACTGGTTGGGTTTTTCTTATGCTGGATGGGTGGGCCAGGAAAAGGGCGTGCTTTAGGTGTCGGTGACGTAAAATTTACCGGACAGGTTCTTCCAACAGCCAAAAAAGTGATTTATAGAGTCAACTTGAAAAGATTAATCATGCGCAAGTTATATATGGGAATTGCTGACGCCACGATGGAGGTGGATGGCAAGATAATTTATGTAGCTACCGATTTACGGGTTGGCTTGTTTACGTCTACGGAAAATTTTTAGGAGACTAGCCGTGAAAAGGGTTGTAGTAACCGGGTTAGGTATTGTATCCAGCATAGGCAATACTCGTGACGAAGTGGTTGATTCGTTAAAAACAGGTCGCTCAGGCATTGTGTTTGCGGAGGTTTATAAGGAACTGGGGTTTCGTAGCCACATCCATGGCGCGATCACTATCGATTTCGATGCCTTCATCGATCGAAAAATCAAACGCTTCATGGGTGATGGTGCGGCCTTCAATTATATTGCCATGCAACAGGCCATCGCTGATTCGGGATTGGAAGAGACCGATATCTCTAATTTCAGAACCGGTCTGGTCATGGGTTCTGGCGGTCCGTCGACGTCGAATCTGGTGGAAGCCGCCGATATTTTACGTGATAAAGGCGTTAAAAAAGTCGGCCCCTATATGGTTCCAAGAACCATGTCCAGTACCAATACGGCTTGTCTGGCAACACCTTTTAAAATCAAGGGCGCGAATTACTCCATCAGCTCCGCCTGTGCAACCAGTGCCCACTGTATCGGCCACGCGATGGAACTGATTCAAATGGGCAAACAGGATGTCGTTTTTGCCGGTGGTGGTGAAGAGGTTCACTGGACGATGTCCGTATTATTCGATGCCATGGGTGCCTTGTCATCCAGATACAATGACACGCCAACCACAGCGTCCCGTCCCTATGATGAGACACGTGATGGCTTTGTTATTTCGGGTGGCGGTGGCGTATTAGTGATAGAAGAACTGGAACATGCCAAAGCCCGCGGTGCTAAAATCTATGCTGAATTGACCGGTTACGGTGCCACCTCCGATGGGTATGACATGGTTCAACCTTCCGGAGAAGGTGCGGTTCGCTGCATGCAGCAAGCCATGGCGACGGTCGATGGAAAAATTGATTACATTAATGCACATGGAACCAGTACGCCCGTCGGCGATACGAAGGAACTGGAAGCCTTGCGGACTGTTTTTGGGCCCGATAGCGTACCCAGAGTGAGTTCCACCAAATCATTAACCGGCCACGCATTGGGTGCAGCCGGTGTGAATGAAGCCATCTATTCGCTGTTGATGATGCAGGAAAATTTTCTCAGTGCATCAGCCAACATTGAACATCTGGATCCCGGTGCTGCGGGTATTCCCATCGTCCGCGAGCGTCTGGACAATCTGACGTTAAATACCATCATGTCGAACAGTTTCGGTTTTGGCGGAACCAATGCGACTCTGATTTTTCAGCGTTATAACGGATAAGGACATTCCCGGGGTTCGAATAATTGGAACCCCCCTTTCTTAACTTCCCATGATTCAGCAGACTCTGACCTTTTCAGACCCCAGCAAAAAACACAGAACACAATTCAACAAACTGCAGAAACGTATCCGGCATTATGTCGGTGATGCAATCGCCGACTACAAGATGATCGAGAACGGCGATAAAGTGATGGTTTGTTTGTCCGGCGGCAAGGATTCCTTTACCTTGCTCGATATCTTGCTGAATCTGCAAAAAACCGCGCCGGTTGATTTTGAATTGATTGCCGTGAATCTCGATCAGAAACAGCCGGGTTTTCCCGAACATGTTCTGCCGGAATACCTGAAGTCACTGGGTGTGCCTTATCATATTATTGAAAAAGACACCTATAGCGTTGTCAAACGCGTGATTCCCGAGGGCAGCACAACCTGCGGCCTTTGCTCACGGTTACGCCGAGGCACATTGTATGGCTACGCCGAAGCCAGTGGTGTCACCAAAATTGCCTTGGGTCATCACCGAGATGACATACTGGAAACGTTCTTCCTGAATATTTTTTATGGTGGCAAACTGAAGGCCATGCCACCTAAGTTGCTTAGTGATGACAAGAAAAATATCGTGATCAGGCCGCTGGCCTATTGCCGGGAAAAAGATATTGAACGCTATTCGCTATTCAAAAATTTTCCGATCATTCCGTGTAATTTATGTGGTTCACAGGAAAATCTACAGCGAAAAGCCATGAAAGCCATGTTGAAAGGCTGGGACAAACAGTTTCCCGGGCGTCTGGAAACCATCTTCACCAGCTTGCAAAATGTTGCGCCATCGCAGCTTGCCGATACGCAATTGTTTGATTTTGTTGGCTTGCAGCTAACGAGAGAACTTGATGATCAGGGTGTTCCTGCTGATGCCGGTCTGGATGTTTTAACCCTGTAACTTGGTATCGTCCCAATGTTTTATGCGAAAGGGGTTGCGTACTTAGGATATGGCAAAAAATAACTTACCGATCTGGTGCCAAGAAAATTTTTCCGTTCGTCTGAGCAAAATAAGCCCCCCTTCGGAGGCATGGCGTTACCATGAAACAGTTGCTGTTAGACGTACTTTTTTGTGTTTTCATATCTTTGCAAGTCATTGATTTTACAAATACAAAAAAGCTGTTTCTTGAGAGCTTGTCGAAGGATGGACGAAAAAATTGCACTCCGTAGCGGCAAGCCATTCATGCTTCGACAAGCTCAGCACGAACGGCTTGCCGGGAGATTTTGCGTTTTCGGGAAGTTATTTTTAACGGAATCCTTAGCTCTGGGTTTTCTGTTCAAGCTGCTGAATTTTCTCTTCCAGCAATTTGACTGTTTTGAGTAGCTCGGGTAATTTACTGATCGCCACGTGTTCTTTGTAGGCGACACGTTTTTCTTTAGCGGGACTGCCGAAAACCTGCGTTCCTGCCTCAATATCGCCCGCGACACCGGAACGTGCCATGACGACAGCGCCCTGGCCGATATTGACATGATCGGCAACGCCTGAACTTCCAGCCAATATGACGTAATCGCCAATCGTACAGGAGCCTGATACGCCTGTCAGTCCGCACATAATCACGTTTTTACCCACTTTGTTGTTGTGACCAATCTGTACCAGATTATCTATTTTGCTGCCTGCGCCAATCAGCGTACTGCCTAGCGCACCACGGTCGACACAGGTGTTGGCGCCCACCTCGACATGATCTTCAATAATGACGTTGCCCACTTGAGGTACTTTAACATGCCGATTGTTTCTGAATTTATAGCCAAAGCCATCAGCACCGATAATGGCGCCGGAATGAATGATGACATGGTCGCCAATGACCGTATCATCATAAATGACGGCATAGGGGTGAATGCGGCAATGTTTCCCGATTTTGACATTTCTGCCGACATAAACGCCGGCGAGAATTTGGCTGTGATCGCCGATAATCGTTTGATCGCCAATGACGGCATAAGGGCCGATATAGACCGCATTCCCCAAGGCGACATCGGTTTCAATCACGGCCTGAGGCGCGATGCGAGCTGAGTAAACCCGATCGGGATGCAATAACTCGACGGCCTTGATAAAGCTCATTTCCGGGTCAGCGCAAACCAGTAATGCCAGTGCTTCGGGTTTATCCTCCAGCGATGTTGATTCAGCGACAAAGCATGCCGAAGCTGATGAGTTCTTTATGTATCGGGCATAGCGGTTATTGGTCAATTGAGTGACCTGGCCTGTTTGCGCCGCAGTAATATCGGCGGCTGAATGAATCAAAGCCGTAGTATCGCCGCCTTCGAGTCGGGCATTACAACGTTCAGCTAGTTCTTTTAAGGTTATCGGCATAATTGTCTCTGGTTAATAGTCGCCATTAAAGCAAACGGTTCAAAAGTAAAATCTAAACGGGCGGTTCAGCGCATTCGGGAGTCGCTAACAGCAATTTTCCTTGGCTCAGGAAAAAGTTAATCGTGCAACAGTGTCTCATCGGCTTTTGAAAAGGCACTGGAATTCGGTCTGCGCATGGATTAACTGCGTTGCCAATGGCCTGATTTACCGCCTTCTTTTTCCAGTAATTTGACCGCATTAATCACCATGCCCCGGTCGACTGATTTGCACATGTCGTAGATGGTCAGTAGCGCGATTTGGGTTGCGTTGAGCGCTTCAATTTCGACACCGGTTTGTCCGGTGGTTTTAACCGTGGTTTGGCATCGAATGCGGAGGTGCTCCACTTCCGGTGTCAGCCTTATTTCAACATGGGTAAGGGGAAGCGGATGACAAAGCGGGATCAGATCGGCGGTTTTTTTACTGGCCATGATGCCGGCTATACGCGCAATGGCTAAAACATCGCCTTTTTTGTGTCCATTTTCAAGGATCAGTTTCAGCGTGTCCGGCTGCATCTCGATATAACCTTCTGTGATGGCAATACGGTGTGTGCTGGCCTTGTTGCCAACATCCACCATATGGGCTTCGCCGGATTGATTAAAATGGGTTAAAGAGGTCATTTGTCGTAGAATGATGATCGAGAAAGCTGGCGCAGCCAGGCAATGACAGAACTTAACTTATTATCTATTTATTTTGTGTCTGAGTGAACGATTATGTCAATAAAAGTCCGATATTTTGCCAGCCTGAAAGAAAGTCTGGGGCGCAAGGAAGATGTCAAAGCCTATACTGGCGATATTAGTATTCGTGAACTTTGGCTTATCTGTGTGCCGGAAATGCCGTTAACGGACAATATATTGGCCGCCATTAACATGGAATATGCGGACCCGGATGCTATTGTTAACGATGGCGACGAAGTCGCTTTTTTTCCACCGATTACGGGAGGGAGAACATGACTATCAAAATTGTCGAGCAAGACTTTGATCCGTGGCAGGAGATTCAGTCTTATCAGAATGCTGCGAACATGATGGCAGGTCAATATGGTGCAACCAGCGTGTTTGTCGGCACCATGCGAGATTTCAACGAATGCGATGATGTGAAAGGCATGACTCTGGAACATTATCCCGGCATGACCGAAAAACAACTGGGGCAGATACTTGCAGAGGCACAACAACGGTGGCCGATTATTGAAACATTGGTGATGCATCGGGTGGGCGTACTTTACCCTAACGAGCCGATTGTCCTGGTGGCCGTCTGGACATCTCATCGTGGCGATGCCTTCGATGCCTGCCGCTATATCATGGAGGCGTTAAAATCCAGAGCGCCTTTCTGGAAAAAAGAAATGCTGACATCCGATCAGGAGCGCTGGGTGCTGAAAAATACGGACGGCTATAAACGCGCCAACCTGCCTGCTGAATGAAGCGGGACTTTTCCAGACTGGCTGAGCAGTCCTTCGATTTACTGGTTTGTGGCGGCGGTATCTATGGTGCCTGGACAGCCTATGATGCCACCTTGCGTGGTCTGAAAGTCGCTCTTGTTGATCAGGGCGATTGGGCCTGTGCGACGTCATCAGCATCCAGCAAGCTCATTCATGGCGGTCTTCGTTACCTGGAAACGCTGGATTTTAAACTGGTAAAAAAAGCCTTGCGTGAGCGGCAGATGTTGATGGCCGTTGCGCCACATAGGGTTTGGCCGCTCAGATTTGGCGTTCCGGTTTTTAAAAATAGCCGCTTGGGAAGCCTGCGATTGACACTGGGTTTATGGCTCTATGATTTTTTGGCCGGTGTGACGGGTCAAAGCGACGGTTATCACCATTATAGAACTGATGATTTCATTAAACATTTTCCTGCGCTTGATGATGCCGGATTGTGCGGCGGGTTTACTTATCTCGATGGCCAGACCGACGATGCCCGCTTTGTACTCGAGTTGATCGATGGCGCATTGGCCGCAGGTGCTGTCTGTGTCAATTATTGCCAAGTGACCGATTTTTTCGAGGATCAGGGGCAAGTTTCTGGCGCTCATGTCATTGATAAAGTCGATGGCGGGGCAGGGCGGGTCTATGCCCGGCAAGTCGTCAATACGACCGGGCAGTGGACTGCACTGACCAAGTTGGGACAAGCGCGTTGCCGGTTAACGAAAGGTGTCCATCTCATACTCCCCAAGGTACTGGACAATGCAGCACTGCTATTGACAGCCAGTCAGGATGGTCGGGTATTTTTTATGATTCCCTGGTACGGCATGACCTTATTGGGTACGACCGATACCGATTATTCTGGTGATCTTGATCAGGTCATTGTCAATCAACGCGACATCGATTATTTGCTGAATGCAGCCAACCGTGTACTTAAATCGGTTCAGTTCAAGGAGAGCGATATTATCGGTCAGTACGCAGGGCTGCGCGTATTGAAAAATGATGGGGCATCGACTCCTTCGGCGCTCAGTCGCGATTGGGAACTGAAAAAAAAAGACAATGGCCTGCTGGTATCCATCGGCGGCAAATTGACATCAGCACGCGAGGATGCGGCCTGTATTGTCGATACCGTTTGTAAGCATTTGCGGATTGATGTAGTTTGCAAAACGTTTGGTCGTCCGTTTCCCTGGTTGCCCGATGCGCATTTTCAAACCTGGTCAGAATTGATGACAATTCGATTAGCAAAACTGGGTTTGGATGATGAGTGTGCATTGTGGTTAATTCGCCGCCACGCTCGTAGGGTTGAGACGATTTGTTCACTGATTGAAAATCATCCTGACTGGTTACAGCGTATCCATCCGGATTTACCGCTGATCTATGCCGATCTGGTCTTCAGTGCGCAGCATGAAATGGTGGTGCACTTGGAGGATCTGCTTAGACGCCGGATGCCATTACTGGTTTTGGCTAAATTGACGCGGGCGGATATCATGCAACTGGCCGAAATCGCCGCAAACGAACTGCATTGGAATGAGAAAACCCTAAAGGAGGAAGTCGAAAGGTGTTGTCAAAAATGGCAGAATCCCACTGCTTCACATTTATAGTAAGTACAGTAAACATCATCCTTGTTGCTATGGAATATCTTGATTTTGAATTGATCTCAGATGTAGATCTATAGCTATGTGTTGTCATGTATATTTAGCCATCCGCCTTTTTGGCGATTATTTAATATCCGCAATTCTGCTGCGGCCCGTTCAAAGGCAATACGCTTATCTGCTAAGTCTTGATAAATTTGATCGGCTTTTTTGCGTCGTTTAACAGCATCGCCGGAATCCAGAAAAGATTCAATCCCACTACCGATTGACGATAGCCACGAGGTAATCTTGATTTTCTGCGCTTGTTTAGCAGTCAGCTTTTCCAGTGATTTTTCCAAATTGGCTAAAATGACTTCTAATTCGGCGTGATAAAGTTCGTTCTGGGATATTGCAGAGTCCAACACTGTAGCTACCGTTGCTCTGACAGTCTCCTCCGTCAAAATGTTGTGCTCCAGAAAAGCAGCCAACGCCCTTAATCCACTGGCAGATTCTGTTTTGGAGAGACTGCTCAGTTGTTGGCAGGCTTTATAACAAATTTCCCAAGCGTGCCAGCAATAAACAAAATCGAGCCCGGTCCCCTTGATATTTTGAATTCCCATAATTTTATTCAAAAACCCGGGGGGAGTGGCATTGCCAATGGTTTCAATAACTTCATTACCCGTAGCATAATAATTCTCAACTACGACCAGTTTTTTCTCAAACCACTGCCAAAGCAAATGATGGAACCTTTTTTCCAGGTCGCTGTTGAATTTGCCCTCCGCTTGTTCAAGCTGATGCAAAAAATCTTGATAACTGGCCAATAAAGTCAGATCTTCTTGAACACAACGGACGATATCCTGATGATAGGGAATTTCGTTTTCCAATAGATACTGAGCGAGTCGGTCGGTCTGCGTAAATAGAGTACTGATCAATTTCATATCGAGCGTCTCAGCTTGAGCCGTGAGCATAGTCGACAATCGCTTGAAAATTTGATCTTCTGTTAGGGGTATACGGAAGCGTTTGGCCATTCGAAGTAGAGTTTGTTCAGCTGTCTCATGTTCCGATTGTAATGTGACGGTGGCAATCCATTCCGCCCACGATTCATTGATATAGCTGATAAAGCCAGTCAGATTATTACCTATCAGTATGCACCGGTCAAAATGGATATCCTTAACGATAATACTGGCAAATACCCTGGAACGTGAAATCCGGTCAGCGCGATTATTCACCACGATAGTAACCCAGGTATCGGGGTTTTGCGCCAGGGTCAACTTGTCAAAGCCTGTGCGAACCCAATTACTTAAACAACCAAAGCGTTCATTGGCTGACATACCGTTGACAAATTGCAGACGACGACCGCGCCAGGGAGCAGCAGGAAATGTTTTTAATACACCAATATCAGGTACAACGCGATCGGCCATTTCTTTCAGCGCAAAATCGTGTTCAACGCCCAATTCATCCGCCAATGCCAACACCAAGGCGATATTAAAAGGATGTTCATCATAAGGAAATCGTGCTAAAACATCATTCGTCAATAATCCGGCTTCCAGCCAGCCTACCGATCTAAGACGGGTATTGCGTTTTGTAGCTGCGGCCTGCAAAACGGGTTTCATTTGTTCTTCGCTGGTCAATAAGGTGCCCTGATAGGGAATAAAATTCGTCATCACCTGGGGGATGTTGATTCCAGCCGGGCCTTGTATGTCTTCATGATCCGGATAGGTATTGGTGATCGTGGAAATATCATCATGCATCCATTGACGTTGTAAAATATCAACGTAGGCTGGCGTCAAGCCCATGCATTCCCATAAAAAAACATGACAATTCATCTGGTCAGCCAAACAAACCAGGTTGTGTTGTTCCCAGATAGTGGCTTTATCGTAGGGACGGAATAAAAACATTTCGCGCAATTGTCCGAACGGATGGGCATATAAAAACATGGCTTCACAGCCCGTGGTTTTAGAGACAAGACTGTGGCCAAGGGCATTGATCAATCCCGCCTTGATGCGTTCCGTACCCGATTTTCCGCGAGTACCCCAACCACCCAACACCAATGACAAGTTGTTTCTGGCCTTTTGCAAGCGGTGGTACAGATAAATGTTTCTGCCCATAAAATAAGACAGGGATAAAGTAATGAACAAGGCTAGATCGTAAAGTGTATTTTCATAAATCGATACAAAATAATCTTTAAACTGTTCCCAGAGACCCATGTCCTGAAATGGCAAAAATGCTGGGAAAAATCGTAATACGGCTGGATCTGCCGATGTTTCATACCGGGTTGAATCATGCGCTTTAAAAGTTACGGTGACGCCTAATTCTGTTAAGGCGTTTAAATAGCTCTGTGGTGAATGTTGACTTTTTTCCTGCCAGTTTCGAAGGCGCGCAAAGTCTGCAAAATGCCAGCTAATCTTCCAGCTGGCGAGCCAACGATTAACTAGATTGGTTGGCGGTTGTAATTGCGTGACACCTTCACTGTGATAAAAATAACTGGGTTTGTTACCTAGTTCCAGGGCAGATAGAACTTCATCAACCAGCGGCAAGTAGCCGCGCCAGCCTTCTTCGGACTCTATAAAAAAGGGTTCGCCAGGTACTTTGGTTTCGGCAATCTCAGATAAGATAGCGGAAGGTACGCGCATCTCTCCCCAAAACAAACGCCCCACGGTATGTGAGAAAGCCTGGCGTTTGTCGGGTGAGGAATGACGAAGTTCATGGATTAAACGCCATACTCGGAAGCCAAAGGCATGGCCTCGCGTAATAAATCGGCCAAGAATACTTTTTTCAACATCAAAGCCAAAGTCGTTCTGCGCAATAACCGACAGCAAGCGTCCCAAATGTTCGTCATTTGTATCTGTCAATAGATGTTTGGGTATGCGACGCGTTTTACCTGGAGGAATGGTACTAACAAAGTTCATTAATGTCTGAATTTGTGCATGTTTAGCGGGGTCGGCATGACACACCAGATATTCCCTTGTCTGGGCGGCCCATCGTCGAACCGCTATGGCTTCGGCACCTTGGTGCAATTGCTCGATCGCTGGCAGCAAGGCAGTAAGATAGGATTCTGTATGGTTGGGATTTGCTGATGCCAAAAGATTATCAAAACCCTGACGGCAGACCAGTAGCGCCACCCGTAAAGGAAAACTTTGCGTTTCTATGATCAGACTTTGCTGTAAATAACTTAACGCCATATGAAAACAGTCATCGCGATCCAGCAAGACCATCAGGCTTAACAAAGCCGATGCTCTAACGGGTTTTATGGAGTCTTCAAACAACAAAGCCGGAAGATAGTGCGCTAGCGTATCAGGTTCTGCTGTGACCAAGACCTCAGCAAGTTTTTGCCGAACCGAAGGGCAGGGATCTTTGATTACTAAATCGTATAATTCCGCTAATCCGGGTTCCAGTGTCGTTTGTTCGGCAATAAGCTGCACCACTTTGCGACGCACAAACAAGTCATCCTCTGCTTGAGGATGCTCTAAACGCTTACGCAAAACCACTGATAAGGATTCCGGTGATGCGCTTTGCAATAGCTGTAAAGCTTCACATTGTACCCATACAGACAGTTTGCTTTTAAGGCAGGCATGATAGATAAATCGCAAGCTGGTTTCAGAAACGCTATCATGTTGCAACTCAACGGGTAATGCGCGTAACGCAACTGTTAAGGCATTAAATGCACTTGCTACCACGCGTTTATCGCCTGAGTAGTCAAGTAAAGGTTTTAGTACCGGCTCAAGTGCCAAGCGTTGCCAAAGACGCAGATAACCTAGGGACTTACCATCTTCAGCGATAACAACAGCACTCATCCGACCCAGAATCTGCAATTTAAAACTCAAATAACGTTCGATTTCCAGATGTCTGTGTTGGTAACGCTCACTGACGGCATCATGGCCAAACCAGCGCTTAAAAGCCTGCTTGTCTTTGCGCAACTGACGACGAGTTGCGCCTAATTCACGCGCATACGCCAGGATATGTCTATTCCTTTCATCTTCACTGATCGCCTTGATATAGCGGTTACTATACTCGGCATACTTTGCTTTTAGGGAGGCCAGTTTATCTATGGTCTGATCAATATCATGCAACAGGAAATTAACCATATGATGGGCATTACGGCCTAATACGGTACGATTATTTTCAGAGTTACTGACTAATGGGGCGGGCCAGTTCTGAAAATCATGGATCAATTGCTGAATCAGATCAGTGTTCATTTGACACCAATAGGGATGCTGTCCTTGCTCTATCAGTCCTTTTATCTCTTTAGCGCTAATCATTAACGTCCTTGATGGTATTATTTTGTTCATGAATATCTGTCCGCTGCCTAATTTCACGAAAATCAATCTCGCACGGCGCAAAATCCCTGTAGCCTCGACCTTCGCCAAAATGCACGGTGAGTGATAGTGTTGCCAGGTGGGACTTTCGCTCTATATCGTAGCTGTACTGCCCTGATAATTCGATTCTATGCTGATCGATTGCCCAGCGTTGCCAGTTTAGTTCTAGTCCTAGGTAACTGCGTGTTTCACTGGCAATCCTATCGAAATCTTTTTGGTAATAAGCCGCTCTGTAAAATCCATCCAGCACGACACTGCCTAATAATTGCTTCCAGTGCACCTCATCACTGAAATGATCAGGAGCGCCGATATCCATGTTTTCATTGGAAGTTAGCCCTAATTTCCCGGTCCATAGGGTGTCGAGCCATGGGCTGTATTCCATGGATAACGCAGGGTGCAAGCCGGCCGTATGATCGGCTTTGTAAGGTGTAAAAATGTCTTGATCTATTTTCTTTCCAAATTCTTCATCGTTCCGAGCGAGCTGGCTATTGCGTAAGCTCATTGTGCGTGCAAAAAGCGATAAGTTCGGAATCAGTCGAAATTTTGGTGTCAAATTATAGGATTGGGATGCAGTTATGTTCCATTGTCCTAGCCATTCAAGCTGATCATGGGGTACTTGTGTTATTATTTTGGCTCCGGTACGGATATTAAAAGGTAGCCAGTCCGGATTGTAATAGACGGATTCGTCGATACCAACTGTTGGCCCTCCAAACTCCCTGTATCTAAAAAAACCTTGGGTATTCCAATAAATATCACGTGGCTCATCGAAATAACGATAATTAATACGATATTGAGCAAATTGTTCTAGTGGAAGGGTTTTTCCTCCCTCCTGCTTATTATTCCGCCGTACAAAATCAACACTTAAACTCAGCGTGCCATCCTCCTGCTTCCCCAGTTTAAAGGTGTCGTCCAGTTGAACCTTACCAGCCGCTACAGGCTTTTTTAATACGGTTTCCGGCAAGTCTACGGGGACTAAGTTGCGTTGCACGATGCGATTTCTAATCGGTTTTGGTTCAAAATTGACGACACGTTCATTCACGCGCAATAAACTTTTCTGCTTGCCGGTTGAGGGCGGCAAACTGACTTTTTGCCAGCCTTCCGCGACATTCTGATAGCGGTAGGAAATAACTCCTTCATCCCATTCATCGATCCGCAATACCGTGGGCCCCTGACTGTAAAATTCTAGCGGTGCTTGAGTCGTGCTAATAAAATAAGGTCGCTCTTGAGCGACCGACAAGTTGGTTAACTGATCGTCAAACCGCAATTTTACATATTGATTACCCACAGGGGTTTGTTGATACAGACGGACCTGATGTTCTCCTGTTGGAATGTTGATGGTAAAACGTTTCCAGTCTTCCTGGTCTGCCAATCGCAGGTGCTGCGGAGGGCGCTCGTCGAGTTGATAAGTGAGTTGGGCAGGTGATTCGGGCAAAAAGGGGATGTCTTCCAGTCGTGCATCAATATGCAGTTGAATCTTGGCCACATTGGTTAATAACAATACCAGACGCTGGTCGCCAAAAATAACGTGTTCATTTTCTGCTACCGGCGGCAGCAATGCTCGACGCGTTCTAATAAAGGGGCTTTCCGGTTGCCAGCCTTGACTCGCTACAAAGCTGAGTCCTCCGTTGTTAATGATGGAATTTACCGGTTGCCATTCACTGTAGCGCGCTAATTGCTGAAACAATGTCTGCAACTGCGGATCATCAGAATACGTTTTTACTAATTGCTCAGCTTTAAATAATAGTTTTTCAATGGCTTCGGGATGGGTTTCAGTGACTGCGAGATACTGAATCATGGTTGCACGGGCCTGTGTCAACGTCGTGGCCGGCGGCAATTTTAAAACCGATTCCAGTGTTAAGTTTTCCGTGGCTGCGGCAAGTGATGTGGATTCCGAGACAGGCACTGCTTTAGCATTGATGGTGGCGCTATCTAAACGGGTAACAGGGTTGCTGCCAATTTGCTGTGTTGGGATGTTATGTCCATTGTCCTGGCGTATCAATGTTGCCAAATCTTTGCGAGCAATCACTTGTTGAACATCATGAATGGAACAGCCGGAAATTAGCGGTAGCGTGATTAGAAGTGTTGATCTTAATATCATGGTTTTTCTCGCTGCCGAGCGCCTGCAAGGGAACGGTCTTTCATAAGGTTCATATTGTCAAAGCTATCAGGATATAACCGCGGTAATATCGTCAATGCGAACTCAGGGCGTTGTTCCAGCACACTCAGGGATAGGGGGGCTTGTTCGGAAAACACCAGGAGTTCATGCCAGCCGGAGCCAACCTGATAATCCAGCGTCTCCAGATTGCCCGCCAGAACATTGCCAGAGCCGGAGAGATCCAGTCCTTGTGAGGGCGTATTGTTGAAAAAAGGGTAAATTTGTGCTTTTTTGTTATCAATGATCCGTATCCAGCCGTCGAGCACAGACGTAGCAGTGACCACCGGGTCAGATGGAGACTGCTGTATTGGATGCATCCCCGCGTAAGCGGCATGTAAAGGTCGAATTTGTAAACTTAAAGTGGCAGGTCCCATGATGCCTAATACCACGGGACGCTGTTGAGTTGCTCTAAAGGCTTTTCCGTAAAGATCGCGTTCAGTCGAGTAATAACTGTCACTGCCGGCATAATCCTGTACATGCCAAGGTGTTTCCTGCCACATTGTAGGGCCGGGATGATGCTGTTGCCAGGCTGACCATTGTTGATAAAGAGGCAGGGCATTCTTTTCAGTCAAATGATTAAATTGATCCAGTAAATCCTGGCCTTGCTGAAGCGGTTCCCGCCAGCCCCTTGATTCTTCGGATGACCAAGCTTGTAACGCGGCTTGATAATGACCTTGTTTTTGCGCCTTGATGCCGATCCAGAAGGCACGTTTTGCTTCAGGTAGCCGATCAACTATCTGTTGATAGGCTTGCCACCATTCCAGTTGATAAGCGGCTCTCAATAACGATTCAGGCGGCGCTGGTTCTATAAAAGTGAGTCCTAGCAGCAATACAAACCGGTATTCACCGTTTTGCAATAACGCATCCATCAGCTGAAGTATATGATTGCTTGAAGGTCTTTGTACCAGTATCGCTGCCGCTAATGTTTGTAGCGCAAACGCGTCATGTTGTTGGCGATATTCGGTAGTCAATTGTTGTATCGCCTGTTCCGAGATCGATTCATCAGCATATAACGATAAATAGCGCCGTAAACTTTCAGCCAGATAATGTTCACCCAGTTTCGACAGCACAACAGCTTGCGCTAATTGTGCCTGCTGTTGCTGCAAGTCCTGGGCATGATTAACCACATCGCCCCAGTATTCCAGCGCTTCCAGCCACTGTTGCTGCCGCTCCGCCGCTTTAGCTAAGTTGATGGTTTCGCTTATTTGTGATTTCGAATAAAGTGCCTGTGTCGCCGGTTTTTGGGCTACCGCTGCTTTGAATAAACGATACTCTGAAAGTACCAGTCGCTCTAGCCCTAACCATTCATTTTGCAATTGTTGTTCAGGCATTGATTTGTCAGAAGCTAGGCCGCGTAAATCCTGGAAAAATTGCTGTTGCAAACGTGATCGGGATGAGTCACGCAAACGCGCCTGATAGCTTGATTCCGAAAACAAAAATGGCTTGGAGCTACGGTATTGCAGCGCCAGGTTTACGGGGGCGGTCAGGTTTGATGCTTGCCATATTTTGATGTTTCTGATGGATTGAGGCAAAGCCAGTTCATAGACAGCCGTCGGAATCAGCCGGGCAGGTTGTTGATAAGCAGAAAAAAGTGCGCTTAACGTTGAATTGGCAGGATGCTCGTGCTCTTGCTGCAAGCGAATTAACGCAGTTTCTTCCAGCGATCTTACAAAAGCGGCAGCAGGCAGGTCAGGTGCACACCGTAACCATAAATCAGACGGTTGCTGCTGATCCATTTGGATTTTTAACAAACGTGGAATACAGTCGCGTTTATCGACTATGAGGCGCAGTTGTCCCGGTGTGTGCTGTTCCGGCAAAGTATACTCATTCGCAGCGTGCTCACCTGTCGCATTAATGCCGGTAAAATAGCCGTTGGCGACACGCTTTAGGGCTTCTGCCAAGTGCTGGTCGGCCAAAATGGCATCTTGTTGTGGTCGATTGACGGCTCTCAATTCCCCCGATAGAAAATAGCTCATAAACTGCGGAGTTGCTGCTGCTTTCTTGCTGGGTAACAAATCTCGATAAAAAGTTCTAAATCCGCGTAACTGCTCGGCTTCAGTTAAACCCGGAGGGTAATCCAACCGCTCTAATGCCGATTGTTGCAAGAGCAAGCTACCGAGCATGCCACCGGCTCTGTGGTTATTCGCTTGAACAATCCGTTTCGATGTTTGCTCTTGTAACATTAATTCGGTTGATGACAGCAAGCCCTGCTTTCTTATTTCTTCGACCGGCAAGCGTGGATTGTTGAAGGTGGGAAATAGATAATCATGTTCGGTTTGTGCCAATACCTGCACATAGAGAGACCGGTCTGGCTGTAGTTCGATCTGATGATATCCGGCGGGAACTTCTATATAAGCTTGTTGTTCACGGCCAACAACTTCAACAACCGGCGCAGGAACAGTAGACAGCAATAATCCTACACTGGCATTGAGGATGTTGTTGACAGGATTTTTATTGGAGATAATTTCTGCAACAAGACGGCTGGTTTCCACACTGGTGGAAAAATCCAGCCATTGTTTATCGCTTTGATCAACTCGATATTGAAGGCGATAATCCTGTATCAGCTCACTACTGAGCGGTTCAAAACTTAAGCGGTTTTTTATGGCTATGCGGGACGGTCCTCGCACGACAAAGCTGTTTTTATGGTTGGCTTCAAGGCGCCAATACAGTTCCGGCAAGGTAAAAGGTTCTTGCGTCAATAAAACCCACGGTGCTGATAAAAATATCAAGTTACGGTAGGGCGCAATGTCATTCAAAGTCACTTTACGCGATATAAACAAAGCTACTTCAAATTCGCGATCCAACCCAGCAGCCGGGCCAAGCGAAGGTGGACTGACCATATGAATAAGCAAAGGGGTCGGTGATTTTGGCGAAAACACCAGTGAGTGCCCATCAGTTGAGGTCTGCAAGGCCTGTTTAACGGCCAAACCCGTACCGTTTGACGCATAAACATCCAGTGCTTGAGGCGTTAATGTTTGTTTTGGATGATATAAACGCAAACTTTCGTATGCTGGCAAGGTCACACTGACCTGCTGATTGGGTTTTAGCAGCACACTGTGCATTTGCCAGTTTTTATTGTAGCCAGGCTTAACGCCATTGATCCATTCCGGCGCGGATTCTATGTTATCCCAGCGTAAATCTTGCTGGTAAGATTCCAATAAGCGTAACTGCATCGCATCGACACGAGCATACGCAGGTGTAATGAGGGCAAGGCTCAACAATAGCCAGCACGGTTTAATGCCGTGCATCAAACCGTGTATTGATGGGCAAATTGTGTGTAATCCCATTAGATTCTTTTGATTTTTTATAAACATTTAATCAGCAGACTTCTTGTTTCAGATTGATCAAGTAATTGTTGACGCAGTTTTTTGCTCATTTCAATGTGCAAAAAACCGTTATGTCCTAATTGTTGTAACAGCTTGCCTTGTACGTTGGTCGTTCCACCCAGTTCTTTTACATCCACAGGGTAAAGACTGACTCGGCCGGGAAACGCATTTTTCAAGCAGTCTGCCGTTTGTTTTACCCATTGAGGCGGGTCAGTGTGACCGGCACTCAAAATCATATCGCTCGCTTCACCGGCTCTGGTTTTACGGCTATTTTGTTCATAACCGTGTAATTGGATGATTTTTCCATCGCTGTATTTTTCGGCAAATGCCTGAGTGAATGCTTGCCAGTAGGTGTCCGGCAGGTGGGCCATATCAGCCGGATAATCTTGTCCCTCAATCAATGTTTTTCGAGATACTGTGTTCCATTGTGCGGCTTTGAAGGGACCCTCCAGAAACAAACGACTGGTGATTTTTCCGGTATATAAATCAGTATCGGCATGAGGTGCCTGCAGCAGCCAGTTTTTCGTTTCTAATTGACGTAAAGCAAAAAAACCGCGGCCCTGTCGCATCGAAGCGTTCTCCTGAATGATAATAAAACCAGGATGAGCCTGACTTTCCATGGCTAATGTATGCCAGTCAATAGTGTTTTCATGGCCGTTAAATGCATCCTGAAAGTTTTGCGCAATATGCTGGAGTTCAGAATGATCAGGCGCTACAAAACCGGCTTTGCCGGAAGCCATTTTTAGCTGACTCTCCAGGTCATTGGCTTGTGCAGGCGACACTAACAATGCACCTATCAAGAAAAACCAGTTATTGCGCCGCAACATTAGTCTCTCTGAAGAATCGGCGCTGCTCATACAAGCCGGCCTTTACCTGTGATAATGCAATATAACCGGATGGACCATTCTTTAATGCAATATGTATTCGATAATCTCCACCGGGCAAATCACTATTAAAAGGGATGACAAAAAATTCGGTAGTCTTCATGGTTTGTCCTTGCGTGTATAAAATCGGCATGGGTGTGTCCTGCATGGGCCGAATATCGTAGAGGCGATTCGTGTATGTCCAGTTATTGAGCACGGCTGGCATCGCTGCATTTTGCGTAACAGGCTCTATTTTTACCGTGATCTGTGAGCGTTCCAATGCGTTATTGGGGGAATAAAACCTGGCGGACAAAATTTCATCCTGTAAATGCTGATGATTGACCATAAAGATCAGCTCTGCATTATTAGCGTTTTTTTGACTGGCAGAGACGACCGGAGAAGGCAACGCGAAGACGCGACGTTTAATATACCGGCCACCTGAACACTGAGCGTTGTAATTCATAAACCAACGCCCCCCGCCATTACTGTTTAAGCTTATCTGGTGGTGGCCTGCGGGGATTTCAGGCGCGTGAATGTTGCCTTGCAGGCCTATTGAATTGCCGGCTATCTTTTTTTGTTGATCGATAAATAATTTAAAATCAAATTCGCCTTTGTTGCTGCGCAGGTAGATGAACTCTGGCGAAACACTGCGTAGACCGCCGTAAGCTTTTATGTTGGCCGAGAATTCATGACCGACGGGCATTTGGCAGTAAATGCTGGGTAAGGCTTCTTCCCGTAACTCGCTGGCAACATAATTGATTAAAATATAACGTGCTTCAACATTAGCTTGCGGAACATAATCTTGCCATAAATAGTCGGCTGCTAACAAAGCACTAGTATCTGTAGGTGGCCGATATTGTCCGTTTATCCATTGAATGCTCTGACGCTGACTCAATTCCTTGTCATTGATGGCCTTCAAAGGAAACCAGGACAGTTGCCAGTCTTCCCGGTCATTGTCTACGTAGATATCTTCAGGAATACGATGTGTTTTTGTAAAACCGAAAGGCTGATTATAGACATTTACCAATACATTTCGCTTCGTCGACTTGAGCCGCAGACGAGTCACATTGGCTGGAATGTGAAGATAATAACTCTTGGGGTCACTGACGGACATGGGTTCTGTAACGCCCGATAATTGGTCATATCTTGAAGGCTGTTCCAGTGCCGCAAGTTTTCCGCCTGCAATTATTTTCGATTGCTGATTCAGCCATTGGTAGTCCACTTCGGTCTGTTGAGGATTTTCGCCTTTTGCCAGAATTTGTCTGATATCAATGCGTATGGCTGCGTGCTGCTGCTTGAAATGGAATAAATTAAAATCAACCGGATCTGCACTGAAATAGGTTTTAGTAGCCAAGGGCTTAGGTGAAATGTCAATTTTTTCGCCGCTTTCATTTTCTAAAAAAGCGTTGATGATGACGCGTGATGAAGGGCTGATCTCAAGCCAGCCACCTTTTACTGTATAGCTTAAGTTATCGGAATCTTTTTTCCAGACAGCGTGGTCCTGCCATTGTTCTTTTGCTGCGCGCCCGTACCAATGAAGATCTATGGGTAGTTCAGTTGTGACGGTTGTGCTATCTATAGCTTTTAGTTGCAGCGAGAGTTTTCCGCCTTTTTCGGGTATGGGTATTACAACGGGATGTTCATTATCGGCCTGAAGTCCGGAGGGGATAATTAACTCATCCAGCCTGCCAAGCTCTATATCTTTCAGAATATATAAGGTTTGAGAACGATAATTTTTGCCTTCTATGCCTAGTGGGCCTACCGGCGTCCATTGGTTTTTAAGAAAATTGATTTTTTCTGTTTCTGATAACAAGGTGGAAGGATAAACACTGGCGTTGACCAAGTAGTCTTTTTGGACTTGACTCATCCTAAACCAGAGCTTACCCAATTTGTGATCAGCGACTTTGGCAGGCGCATAAACCCTGACGGCGGTTTCAATAATATCAGCATTATCGGTTTCCAGGCTTAATCGTAAAAACGCTGTTTCCTTGAGGGATTGCATTCCTAGCAGTGTCAAACGTCCGTCTAAAGGTATAAAGGAACTGTCAGCATAGTAGTTCCCATAAAAAATATTACCCTTTTCGCCTTTATAGGCTGTCAGGTGCGCGTTATGGTAATAGACACTGTCTTCTATGATAGAACCGTCCTTTCTTAATGTTTGATAATGTAAGGCGTATTGCCATTCGGCAGCTGGAGAAGTTGATGGAGTATGATCTATATGTGCATTGGTGATAATTCGAAGTTTTTGACTGCCTTCTGGAATGGCAAATTGTAGCCATTGCTTGGGTCTTATTGTATAAACTTTACTGGTGTTGATAGACGTTGGTAGGGTGCTCAGGTTGCTCGATTGAAAATAGCGAAGCCAGGCTTGCGACGTAACAAAAAAAACGGGCAAGTATTGCCATGCCAGCGCGACCAAAATGATTGAAAGGATCAGTAGACGTTGATATCGGCGCATTAGTCTATTCCCGCTATCAACCAGGCTTTTCGTTGATCTATAAATTCACTGATCTTCGCTTTTAGTGGCGCATTTTTATCTAAATAGACACTCTCCTTGGATCGAGGCAGCAAGTTACTAATGGCTACAAGGGCGCCGTCCTTATCATGAATCAATAGAAAGGCTTGTTTTGTCCTGCGGTCAAGCAGTCGCTCCAATTGATAACCGCCAGCTTTGGCGATGCTCAGTATATATTGCAAGCGCACAACATCCTGCTCGTCTACATAGCCGGTTATCCCGGATTGTAATTCCGCAATGCCGGAAGAGTGGGTGGCAAGCTCTTGATGCTGAAGTATATAAGTCGATAAATCCTGCTCAATGGTCCTGATGGACAATGAATTAAACTGCGCAGCCTGCAATTGATTTTCATTTTGTTGCCTGTAACCTGCTCTGGCATTTGGCGACAACCATAAAATTCCAAAATGTTTGTTTTGAGTAGCATTGATATAGTTTGATTGTGCAGTGGTGCCCACCTCATAACTCATGGTTTGTTCTGAACCATCAATTAATTGCACCTTCATGCCATCTCTTTCAATGCTATCCAATAACTTAAGCGCTATTCCTTGTAATTGATTCCGATCAATCAGTCCTTGCTCTGTCGCAAAAAAAACATCGGCTTCAGGGAAGGGTTTGTTGGGCCGATATCGAAAGGCTCGACTTACTACGATCATCATTTCGTCGTTCTGAGCTTCTCTCAGGACAACCTGACTGAACAGGTTAAAAACATTAATTTTGTTTTCAGGATTTACCAAATCTGAGCTGAAATCAGAATTTGCATAGGGATGTGTCGTCCCAATCATCAGAATTTTGGCTTGCAGTCGCTCAAACAAAGAAACGCCATATTCAAAGCTATTGATTTCGGACAAAGGTCTGGGTATCTGTACTACATAGTTACTGCCGCCGCCCAGTCTAAGGACATAGATTCCCCAATGCTGTAAAGGCTTGTTGTCTTGTTCTGCGAGAATTAAATAGTTTTGATTTGTCGATAGGTCTTTATAGGTGATCAACTCATAGCCGACGATATTGGCTGCTTGAGCAATCGCTTTTAATTCATCCGTGTCGTCGGTTAATTCGTTGGGAGACAAAGAAGATTGCCGAACAAACTTTAGAAGAGGACTTACAACCTGTTCATCTAAAAACAGCAATTCTTCCTGTTTAGGTTTTTTGTAAAGTTGGCTGCCTTTGGGTGCAATTTGCAACTTTCGGTTTAAAACCCATTCCTGCAAATAACCATCAATACGTAAATCCTGCTCGATTTTATGGATATTTGGCTTTAACAATAGCGGTTTGAAAAGTAATTTTCGCGCATCTTGCTGGTTTAGTAACAGTTCGGCAAAACCGTATCCCGAAAGCTGGCGCTGCCGGTTGGCGAAAGGCGGCTCACTCCAGTCAACTTTATAATGATCTATCAGTTCTTTTAATTTCACCAGATTTAGACTTTCCGGCAGGCTTTCCTTGACCCATAATATTGAATCTAGTCCGGGCAGCTCTATTTCGTTTTCTGCTCGCCGTATACCTTTGACCTGCCTTGCCGTTTCTGGCGAATACAAGTGAACTTGCAGTATGTTATGTCGGTTAAACAGATTATGGAAGATATGGAAAAAAGTCTGATTGCTTTGCAATACATCGGAAGAAAAGTCCGCGCCAGCCACACGACTACTTCCTGAAATGGCCAGGCACTCAGCGCCAAGACCATCAAATAATGCGACACCGGCATCAAAGACGCCGAGTTCATCCAGTGGTGCCGGAATTTCTACCGATAAAGTTGATGTTGACTGGGTATCTATGACATAGACGCCCCAATCGCGCATCGGAGCCTTCTCGTGCAGATATAAATACCGGCCATTAACCACATTCAACGTGTAATTAACTTTTTTCAAATAGTCAGCAGCCTGCTGTAATTTATTGGCTTCCGGGTGTTTACTATAATCCTGCAAAAGGGTTAATGCATCGCTGAAAAAATCAAGTTCATGTGCGAGTGGCAACGAGTAATAGCTGTTAAATTTTGCCTGATAAAGTTCTACTCGTTCTTCATCCAGTAAGGACCATAACGTTTGTTCCGAAGGTTCCAGCCGATTAACAGAGGATGGTTCAACTTTTTGGAAATCCGTAAATAATTTGGAGATGGGGAATTGGGTTAGAGAAAAACCGATTAGACTGGCGGCTAATACCGCAGTTAATGAGGTTTGTAAAGTTGCTCGGGTGAGTCTTGCTAATATGGCGCGATCATGAATTTTGACGGCCATCAGTGAACTCAACAAATAGCCGAATCCGAAATAATCGGTAACTTTTAGCTCCGGGAAAAACGCCAATATAAAATGGCCTAACAGTATTTTGTAAACAAAACTGATATTAAAGAACATCAGCAATTTACGTGCGCCTTCGATAGTCATTTTGTTGAACCAAGGCATTTTCAACACGACAGTGGCTAGCGTTAAAATAATACCCGACTCAATGAGGGTTGCCAGAATTTTAATGGGTTGATACCACTGCAAGGCCAATAATGAGGGTATCAAAATGCCATTAAAATCCCAACCATAGTGCAAATTCATGCGCGAAGCTAAAAATGCGGTCGACACCAGGATGATATATGCCTTGGGTGTTGCCAGCAGAGAGGATGCCATGTCCTCATATAAATAGCTGATAGTGCTTAAATCAAAATTGGTTAATTCCATTAACCCGTAGCGGACAATGACAAGAGTTAGTACTAACGTTACCGTTAATGGTATCAAGCCTTTTAAAAAACCTGTTTTCCAGAACTGGTTAGCGATTAACGCGACAATGATTAGTCCGAAACTATGGAGTTGATTATGGTAATCAAACGCAATATGCCAGTGTTGATTTACCCATTCGCCCATTATCGGTAATAACCATCCGTCAACCAGCAGCCTTACTACAATGCTGCAAAGAATCAAAGCAAAAAAACGATCGCGACCAAAAAAATTACACCAGGACGCCCATCGGGATAAATATTCCGAAAACAGCCAAACCAAAAAATACGTTAGGAAACTTTCACCCAACACTACCGTAGCTGCCCAAGGCTTAATCAACATTAGCGGTACCAGGTAACCTGGAACAACCAGACCCGATAAAACCCAACCGAGTCGTAAATTAAAAAAACAAACCACAGATAAACCAACCCACACAACCGGGATGATTGAGCTAGAGAGACTGCCTTGCGGGAAAATAGCGAGAGGGAAAATATCCAAATTACACCAGTGCTAAATAAAGAAATCCAATTTCATGATTATTGTCAATACTATTTGTGCATATAGAGCTCAAATAACGAGCCTAAGTATTTTCTATGGGCAAGATGGCTTTATATAAACCGTTTTAAAGATAATTCAGCGGATGATCCTTCCCCAATTTGACTGGAAATATCCAATGAGCCACCCCAATTGTTAACGCAATTTATGGCATGAACCATCTTCTGTGTAGTGGGGTTATCGTCATCGAATTGGCGTGATTTATTGTCGGCAGCAATGCCAATGCCATTATTCCGAATCCGGTAGTGAACCCAATCCGCCTTTTCTTCGATCTCCACCCACACATCACCAGCTTCGTAGGTATCATCAATGATGGTTAATAAAACGGTATGGAATAGGGGAGAGAGCTCGGCTGGAGAGGCAAATACCAGGCCTGATAATGCAGGCATTTCAAAGTGTAGCTTAACGGCTCTTACGGCCATGTAATCCTTTAGTTTATCGATCGCTTTTGCAAGCGCATCTAAACCATCGACTGGATAACACTGTAATTTATTGGTGAACAGGCTTTTTAGCTCAATGTTCATTTGTCCACTTACTGCTTTCAGTGTGGCAAGGGTATTATTAATTTTTCCCTGAATGCTATTCAAAAGTAATGCGTTTTGATTGTCTGAGGTTTTTAATTTCGACAAGGAAGATAGCGCTGATTCAAGTTCATTGCCAGTTTGAAGGCTAAATCGTTCAAACATTTTCTTTTTCAGTTCGCTGGTTGCGTTTATTTCAGTGATATCGACCAACTCGCATAAAATACCGCTAGTCAGGAATTCATTGCTTTGAAGCGAAATAAAATCAGCTTCATATTCAGGATTTTGTGTTTTTAATGGTTTTACATGCAGGATTTGGTGGTTATTTTCTCCAAATATCGAGGCGGGTAGAGATAGGGCTTCTTGGTCTAAAATAACTTTTTGCAATAAATTTCTGGTGTCGACCATGCTATTGCCGGTTACTTCAATGATAAAATCCAGTGCGGTAATGTTGTAGGGCCGTAAATTAACTGATTGGGCCAGTTCTTCCATGCGCTTATTAACCAGTAATACTTTGCCAAATAAATCATACAAAATTCCACAGGTATTCAGGCTATTAAATACCTGTTGTAATTCAGAATTTCGCCTTTCCAATAAAATGACGGATTGATCAAGAGACTGACATGAAGAAGTACCTCCTTCCAAATGAAAATAATTCATCAGGGGATTGTTTTTTGATTCCAGTTGTTTTTGCCATTCTTGGCGGTAATGTAAAGCCTCACTAATTTGCTCCATATACGTTTGTGTTACCGAGACGAACTTTAAGTTGGACTTTATCTCGGTTGGGTCAATGGAGAAAGCCCAAAAACCTAAAATGTCACCCGCAAAAATTAAAGGGGCCAGATACTGATATTCATTTACGTCGACTACCTTTAAATAAGGTCTGTCCAGCAAAATGGGCTTATTTTCAAGAATGGCGCTGCTGTACGGTGTGCGCTCAAAATCCCTGCGTTGCTCGATAACATCATCAATACTGCAATGGTAGGCGGCAATCTCTTTTAATCGATGATCTCCTTTCACGCGCTCAAGAAAAACCAGCCTGTTTAAATTTAAAGTTTGATTGATCATTGTGATTAATTGTGTCCAATGATCTTCGGATCGATAAAAACTGACTGGAAATGCTTTTTCTTGTAGCTTCGTGGATAAGTTGAGCAATATTTGATCCAGTGCTTGATTTTCCAAAATGGCCCGATAACGCGAAACCACACCAAAGGTGAGCCATTGTGCGAAAAACAACTCAACAAACGGCACCCAGAGCGAGAAAATATGCAGTGCGGACCAGCATATGCTTATATAAGACACTGTCAGCAATACGGATACCAATAACGACATTTGAAAAGACAACCATTGGCATAAAAATATCTCTCCAACGGTAATCAACGCGATTACAAGTAAACTAGACCAATGAGGCAACTCTACAATAGGAATATCAGAAAGTAGGGTATCGAGAGCAAAGCCATGAAACAGGACATCGGAAACCTGCTCGCGACTATCCGAAATAGGGGTAAAGTATCCGGCTGATGACTCTAAACCTGGAACTCCAACCAGCACGGTACGTCCTGAAACTAACTCACTGATCAAACCACCCGTTAGGGCTCTTTTTAAATCAATTTTGGGTAATCTTGCAGTACCGCCAATAAAATTGAGTCGAAACTTGTCTAACACCGGTCGTGTGTCTTTACGCATTAAGCGTTGTGCCGCAACGATTTCCATACTGGGTAACATGAGGTTGCCAATTTGAAGGCTGCCCGTCTGTTTTCGATATACTCCGTAATCACTTTGGGCTGTGTCAACAAGGCCAAAAGTGACAGTTTTTCCAGTCGCAGGCGATGGCAATTCTTGTAATTGCGGTTCCCGATTTTGAATGTTTATAGTCAATTTCCGGCCAAATATCACTTTTCCAGAGTTAACGGCTAATTGATAAAAGTTTTCCGAAACATGCTCAGGCAAAAAATTAAATACGACCTGATCAACATTGTGCGATAGCAGGTTTTTCAATAATTGGAGCCAAACCTCGTCGCCGCTATCGACAGATTGGCTATTGGCCTCGATGACCAACAAGCGTTCAGACGCACCGATATTCGAATAACTCGTTATTAATTTGTCATAAACAAAGCCATTGAGCAGCTTGGTCATGGAAAAAAAACCGGCACTAAAAACCAAGGCAATGATGGCTATGCCAATCAGGAGTGCTGAATATCTTTTGTTATCTAAGGGCACTTATATGAAAACCTTCAAAATTAATGGGTTATCAAAATTGATTGATAGTGCCCAAAAGTTTAAGTTCAAATTAGGATGCCCGTTATCGGCGGGATCCCAGTCAATATAAAATTAGCTTGGAAAGTTTTTATTCAAGCTATATTGCCAAGGAGAAAAACAAATTTGACTCCAGGCCACTCGCCGATTGTCAGTTTCTAACCCAGGAAGTACAGCCGAATAGGCTTCCAGAAATTGTAGCTAAAAACAGAGTGGACTGTTAATTAAAATATAGTTAAATATTAAAATTTTCATTTACTTAAAAAAATAAGGTTAGAAATTTATTGCATTGGTTTTATAAATAAATAAAAAATAACAGATTTCTTAAGTAAACCTTTAAACTTTAGTATAGGTTAATTGCAGTTCAAATGCCGAGGTTGATGGCCAATAATCGTTTCTGAAAAACTGTTTCCGGAAGCAAAAGTTGATTCATTTAGGTTCTTCGGAAGGAGGAGTAACGCACTAGATTGGGTTTTCGTACGCACATATTTAAAGCATAAAAAGAGTTTGGTACTGTTAAAAAATTTAAGATAGTTAATATTAGGGAACCTCTAAAAATTGCACTTCGACACGCTCAGTGCGAACGGGTGTCTTATAAAATCAGTAACTTATCCGTTCGTGCTAAGCGTGTAGAAGCATGATCGGATAATTTTTAGAGGGCTCCATTAATCAATAATGTAAACAATGGGCTCAATATTTGCTAATAAATTTCGCTTGCTCTATTGAAATCGTTGAGATTGATTTTGCGCTTTGTTATAAATGTAAATCGAAGTTTCAATGGCCTGAATAGTTCTCGATCGATAAAAGCTTGAAACAACTTCACCATTTATGAAATTAAATGATCACAGTCAGCTAAATTAATCAGTTTGTTGAATAATGATAGAATTTAATTCTAAAATGTTTGGTTGAATCAAAATAAAATCATGCAACGACGGATAATAAAAAGCATAGATAAGTTGCTTGTTTTGGTGGTTAATAAATTAAGAGGGGATATGCAGAATAAACAATACCAAGTCAAACATGGAAATCCGTATCCTTCGGGTACTCGATCCAATGCCGGAGGTGTTAATTTTTCTATATTTAGTCGTCATGCAACCAGTGCTGAACTGTTACTGTTTGAGACAGCTGACAGTATCGAACCATTTCAGATAATAACTTTGCAGAAAGACAAAGACAGGACATTTTTTTCCTGGCATGTCTATGTCGTCGGATTACCTGTTGGCACCTGGTATGTTTGGCGCATGGATGGCCCAAATCATTCTGCATCCGGGCTTCATTTTGACAAAGAAAAGCATCTGATTGATCCGTGGGCAAAAGGAGTCAGCCACAAACGCTGGGAGCGGAGCGCTGCCTGTAATCCAGGCGATAATGGACATAAAGCCATGCGCTGTGTTGTAGCCGATGATGACTATGATTGGGAAGGCGACATCCCCCTTCGTATTAGCAGTGAAAAAGCCATCATTTATGAATTACATGTCGGCGGCTTTACCCGACATGCTTCTTCGGGTGTCAGTAATCCAGGCACATTTTCAGGATTAATCGAAAAAATCCCGTATCTGCAGGCATTGGGAGTAAGCCATGTTGAACTATTACCGGTAATGGCGTTTGATGAACAGGATGTGCCGGAAAATACGGCTGCTCTTGGTCTTAAAAATTATTGGGGCTACAGTACTCACAGTTTTTTTAGTCCTCATCCTGGTTATTGTGTCACGCCCGAGCAAGGCACCCATATTCAAGAGTTTCGAGATTTAGTCAAGGCACTTCATTGTGCCGGAATAGGCGTCATCATGGATGTCGTATTCAATCATACGTCCGAAGCTGGCGCAGGCGGCCCAATCATTAATTTCAGGGGTATTGGCGATAATATTTTTTATCACCATGATCCATTCGATAAAAGTATCCTGTATGACTATACCGGTTGCGGTAATACAGTAAACGCCAATCATCCCTTGGTGGCTCGCTTCATCATCAGTTGCCTGGAATATTGGGTCAAAGAGATGCATGTCGATGGCTTCCGTTTTGATCTTGCCAGCGCGATGGCTAGAGGTGAGGGCGGAGAAGTTTTGTCTGATCCACCGGTACTTTGGGGTATCGAGCTTTCCAGACAGTTGGCAAAAACCAAATTGATTGCCGAGGCGTGGGATGCCGCTGGTTTGTATCAAGTTGGCAGTTTTCCGGGCTATCGATGGGCTGAATGGAATGGTATCTATCGAGATACCGTCCGTCAATTTTTGCGTGGTGATCACGGTGTAATTAAAGACCTTGCTACACGCATCTGTGGTAGCAGCGATCTCTATGAGCATCAAGGACGTTTGCCGATCAGCAGTATCAACTTTGTTACCTGCCATGATGGATTCACTTTATATGACTTATTTAGTTATAACCAAAAGCATAATTTTGCTAACGGTGAAAATAATCGGGATGGGTGCAATCACAATTTGAGCTTTAATTGCGGTATTGAAGGCGAGACCGACGATGCAGAAATTCTGGCGCTCCGCAGGAAAAAAGCAAAAAATGCCTACGTGATTTTGCTAGTCAGTCAAGGCGTACCTATGTTACTGGCAGGCAATGAGTTATTGCATAGTCAAAAAGGTAACAACAACGGTTATTGCCAGGATAATGAAATAACATGGATAGACTGGAATATGACGGCCATCAAATCGGATATGCTTCGCTTCGTACAAAACATGATTGCGTTACGTAAGCGGCATCCTTCCATTATGCGACGTCGCTTTTTGACGGGCAAGCTTGTTCCAGGAAGAAATCTTCCTGATATTTCGTGGCATGGAAAACAGCTTGATGCACCTCTATGGGATGATCCAGAAGCTAGAATTTTGGTCTTTACCTTGGCCGGCTTCAGTGAAAGTGAATCTGATTTGCATATTGTTCTGAATATGTCGGTTCAGACAGAGACCATGGAATTGCCCGTTGTTTCTGGAAGGGAATGGTGCCTGGCCATAGACACATCGCGACTATCACCAGAGGATATTGTTCCACCTCAAGATCAGCGTGCATTGCAAACTCATTTTTATCCGGTTAAAAGCCAGACGGTCGTGGTTTTTGAAAATCGGGTTGTTTGATTTTTTGCAAAAGCTGGTGGCTTGCTCTGCAAATCGAACCCTAAACAGGGGAGGATTCGAAGGTATGCCTTCATCTCGGGCTTGTGGGTAGAATACGACTTGATAAACCGTACGGTTATTCAGGGATGCTCGACTTAAGGCAAAAACTTAATCGCAGCAATAACCAAACCGCCCACGGTAAGTGTCGTTCCAAATGACCACACCATAAAATGATCAATACGAGAAGTCAGTATCTCAAATCGTTTATCGACTTGCTCAAAACGTTTGTCAACTTGCTCTAAGCGCTTATCGACTTGCTCAAAACGTTTATCAATTTGTTCAAAACGTTTATCAACTTGTTCAAAGCGTTTATCCATATCTCTACGAAGTAAAATCATTTCTTCTCGCAGCTCTTTGTTGAGGGACGCCATCTCAGTGCGTAAATCTTTGTCCAAATGTTCAAAATGATTGGTCTGCGCCTTGAGGACCAATAAAATCATTTCATCACTGCTAATCGGTTCTTCGCCTAATTTTGAAAAAATTGCTCTGGTTTTTTTATCCAGCCACTCTTCAAACAAATCGTCATCAAACATAAGCCACCTCTCTTTAGTTTGTTGATGATTTTACACCAAAAAATACCTAAGCCTTGGGTTAATAGGATGCCTTGCTCCCGAAATTAAAATTTAAAGTCCCGGATAGGGGATCAGTAAATCCCGCTTGGTATGGGTAACAAAATATCGCCATGCGGTGTTGGTTGTGGATGTTGGCTTGGGTCGAGCGGCTATGTAACGGATGAAGAACGGAAGAAATATAATGAAGACCAGAAGACGGATGAAACCGACTATGATTTCGGGGAGCTGTAAATTGGACCCATTGGTTCGATAAAATCCGACTTTAAGCCGTAACCCGAAGCCACCGGCTTTAGCGGTGGAGTATTCACGGCAAAAACTTAATCGCTGCGATAACCAAACCGCCCACGGTAAGTGTCGTTCCAAATGACCACACCATAAAATGATCAATACGCGAAGTTAGTATTTCAAAACGTTTGTCAACTTGTTCAAAGCGTTTATCCATATCTCTACGAAGTAAAATCATTTCTTCTCGTAGCTCTTTATTGAGGGACGCCATCTCAGTGCGTAAGTCTTTGTCCAAATGTTCAAAATGATTGGTCTGCGCCTTGAGGACCAATAAAATCATTTCATCACTGCTAATCGGTTCTTCGCCTAATTTTGAAAAAATTGCTTTGGTTTTTTTATCCAGCCACTCTTCAAACAAATCGTCATCAAACATAAGCCACCTCTCTTTAGTTTGTTGATGATTTTACACCAAAAAATACCTAAGCCTTGGGTTAATAGGATGCCTGCTCCCGAAATTAAAATTTAAAGTCCCGGATAGGGGATCAGTAAATCCCGCTTGGTATGGGTAACAAAATATCGCCATACGGTGTTGGTTGTGGATGTTGGCTTGGGTCGAGCGGCTATGTAACGGATGAAGAACGGAAGAAATATAATGAAGACCAGAAGACGGATGAAACCGACGATGATTTCGGGGAGCTGTAAAGTGGACCCATTGGATCGAAAAAATCCGACTTTAAGCCGTAACCCGAAGCCACCGGCTTTAGCGGTGGAGTATTCACGGCAAAAACTTAATCGCAGCAATAACCAATCCACCCACGGTGAGTGTCGTTCCAAATGACCACACCATAAAATGATCAATACGAGAAGTCAGTATTTCAAAACGTTTGTCAACTTGTTCAAAGCGTTTGTCAATTTGTTCAAAACGTTTATCAACTTGTTCAAAGCGTTTATCCATATCTCTACGAAGTAAAATCATTTCTTCTCGCAGCTCTTTGTTGAGGGACGCCATCTCAGTGCGTAAATCTTTGTCCAAATGTTCAAAATGATTGGTCTGCGCCTTGAGGACCAATAAAATCATTTCATCACTGCTAATCGGTTCTTCGCCTAATTTTGAAAAAATTGCTCTGGTTTTTTTATCCAGCCACTCTTCAAACAAATCGTCATCAAACATAAGCCACCTCTCTTTAGTTTGTTGATGATTTTACACCAAAAAATACCTAAGCCTTGGGTTAATAGGATGCCTTGCTCCCGAAATTAAAATTTAAAGTCCCGGATAGGGGATCAGTAAATCCCGCTTGGTATGGGTAACAAAATATCGCCATGCGGTGTTGGTTGTGGATGTTGGCTTGGGTCGAGCGGCTATGTAACGGATGAAGAACGGAAGAAATATAATGAAGACCAGAAGACGGATGAAACCGACTATGATTTCGGGGAGCTGTAAATTGGACCCATTGGTTCGATAAAATCCGACTTTAAGCCGTAACCCGAAGCCACCGGCTTTAGCGGTGGAGTATTCACGGCAAAAACTTAATCGCTGCGATAACCAAACCGCCCACGGTAAGTGTCGTTCCAAATGACCACACCATAAAATGATCAATACGAGAAGTCAGTATTTCAAAGCGTTTATCGACTTGCTCAAAACGTTTGTCAACTTGTTCAAAGCGTTTATCCATATCTCTACGAAGTAAAATCATTTCTTCTCGCAGCTCTTTATTGAGGGACGCCATCTCAGTGCGTAAGTCTTTGTCCAAATGTTCAAAATGATTGGTCTGCGCCTTGAGGACCAATAAAATCATTTCATCACTGGTAATCGGTTCTTCGCCCAATTTTAAAAAAATTGCTTTGGTTTTTTTATCCAGCCACTCTTCAAACAAATCATCATCAAACATATGCCACCTCACTTTTAGCATGCAGTTAGTTTAACACCAAAAATACACCAAGCTTTCAATGATGGGTTTTTCACTAAAGGGAAGGAGCGAATGCAATGCCTCAAATTTCGGTACGGTCGGGGCTAGGGGGAGAAAATTTAAAAACGGAATTTTAATGGACCAAGATACTGTTTGCTAAATTTAAAACACGTTCACTAAAGCGACCACTACTGCCCCATGGGCAATCAACAATCCAGCTACCCATTTAATGGTATCGGCCTTAAATTCAGCAATATCACGGCGAGTGCGCTCAATTTCCAACATCAATTCTGCGATGTCAGTTTTTGTTGCTGCTTGATTATCACGCTTTTCAAATATCTCGGTAAAAGCATGTTTATACACCTCAGTCATAGCTTTAGACTGAGATTCCGCAAATCCTGCTAATTTTAAATATTCTAAAAATTTCATTGTATCAAAAGTAACAGTTGCCATCAGTAAAGCCACGATTTTAACAATTTAACACAATCGCTCTTCAACTATCTACCAACATTCTGATTGACTCAAGCCTTCAGAATTGTTTTTAACTCCGGTATCAGTTAGTGTCAAGGTGCCGCATTTATCGTTAGCCTGGCCTCCGGTGGGCTCAGCGCTTAATGTATAGCTGTTGGCAGTTGCAGCGCTAATAGTTACCGTGTAATAAGTGGTCGTTTCGGTTGGAATTGTATAAATAGAGGGGGTGCCGGTATCTTCTGTTGCAGTATCGCAATTAGCTACTGCAGTTCCACCTGCAGCGGCATCACAATAATTATTGAACTCAGTAAAATGCCGTTCCATGGCATTCGCCAAACCTAATATAACTCCTTTTACATCTGCTCGGCGCGACTTCATTACGCTATCCTGATAGCTGGGATAAGCAATTGCAGCCAAAATACCTACAATGGCCACTACAATCATTAATTCTATTAATGTAAAACCTAGTGGTGTTTTTTTCATAATTTTTTTATCCGTTAAGGTCATGGTGGATAGCAGGCTAATTCAGGGCTGGAGGTTGGTTTCGTCAGACAGGGAAAACCGATATTGAATCTTCAGCGATTACGAAGATCGCGCTTGGCAGCGTGACATCCAGAAAAAGGTGGCAAAACAGCATTTTACCACCCTGCCCATCCATACAACTATTTCAATTGTCGCCAGGATCGGCGGATACCGCCACCGCCACCGCCACCGCCGCCACAACCGGCCCCGACGCAGCCCCCTCCTGCAGCATCAACAGCGGTGCCGATATCTCCAGTGGATCCACTGACATATTTGTAGTCAACGTTTGTTGATTCAACGACTGCTGGTGTTTTGGTAATCCCAACTCCCAAATCAATGCCCGATGCAGCATGTCTAATACCATCAATAATTACAAAATCATCATCATCAACTATACCATCACCGTTGGTATCAAAAGGCGCACCGCTAGGCTCTCCCCCACTTAGCGCATCGATCTCCATTAAATGTGATCTGCCGCCAAAGCTGCAGGGGTCAGCATTGGGAATTATTGTGGAAAACACGACTAAGCCCCGGCGAACAAGAGGAAAGCTCACCATCCGTTCACCTTCGGCAATAGCGACAGGCTTGAGAAGATTTAATGCCCAACCGCTCTTTAACGGACTACTTGCAGTGCAACCCGTGCTGGTGACAGCGTAACATACGGGAGTTTTTGATGAGACACGAATAGGTTTGGTGCTGGGCGTCCCCCCTACTGTGGTTGCAATCCCCTCAAAATCGATAGTTTGTGCTTGCAACAGGCTTCGATCAGTGATGGCCGTTCCTTTATCCCATAAGCCATAAAACGATTGCACTTGTGGACTGGCGCCCAAAATATTGTCACCGGTTTCAAAATATTTGCCTGTGCCAAAGTACACCATTATGCCGGTGTTGTTTTGATCGGTGCCTGCCCCCCCCACTTTGCCCACGTTAGGTTTGCCGGTGATCGGCTGACGATTCGCAGCGGTGCAGGTTGTGCCAGAAATGGTGCAGGCAACAAAGAATGGGCTACTCGGAACAGGCCAGCTACCGGCACTGACCGAGACGTCAAACTTCCATAAATTGCCGTACAAATCGCCTGCATAAACAGTATCCACGCTACGATCATTATCGGTATCGACAGCAATCGGTGAGGAAAGCCCATTTTTGTCAGCTGTCGCCCCAACGCCGGTATCAATTTTTTGCAGCACTACACCGGTTAGTGCATCAAGGACAAACAGGACGGCATGGCCGTTATCACTGTCATACCCATTGGCGACAATCACAGCCCAATGTCCGTCTTGCATTCTGACCACTGAAGGCTGCGCGAACGTATAACCCAAATCGGCATCGTTTGCATTGGTGAACTCCCAAAGGGCTTTACTGGCAGCACTGGTAGGATTGGTAAAATCGTCGGGATTGGTGACATCCAGCGCAAACACCACGCGCCCTCCTGCACCAGTCGTACCTGCCAACAAGGTGTGCCAAGCCGAACCATCATACACATCCCCAGTACCAAACATGCCATCGACATAATACTGATGGGCATACAGTGGCGACGTAAGTTTGCTTAATTCAGGAAATAAGGCATTGGGTATGTAAGCAAACACTTCCTGTCCACCTGCGTTTCTGGCATCAAAGCCATGTAACATGCCGTCATTAGCGCCCGCATACAGCATTGGGCGTCTGCCGGTATACGCTATTGATGCCCGGAAATCACTATAAGTGCTGCCTTCTGCGCCAGACAATGTAGCGTAACCGTAATCTTCAGCGCCCAAATAGATGGGGTCGGAGTTGATGATGTCACCTAGGATGTTAGTCCTGTTTCTAAAAATACCGCCGCTATTTTTTTGCTCTTTGGCAGCATCACCACGTAACCAGGCGACACGCAATGCACCATTGCCGTCGTTAATGCTGGCCAATGAGCTTAGGTAATGCTGTTGTGAAAATGGCAGCGGAGCAGGGGTGTCAGTGTCCTTGGTAAGGTTATCCCATTGAAAAACAACGCCACGAGAGCCTGTCGCCAATGAAGGATTATACGTATAGATATTACGGCTACCATGGGCAGGAAGCAATTCGGATGCTTCCCAGGCCTTAGTTAACGCACCATTTGTAATATCAACGGTAAAAGCGACTAATTGTCCGAACCATTCGCTGGAGTTAAATTTTGCTTGATACACTTGTGTCCCGGCATCTAGGCGGGTGGAATTGGCCGCCACCGAGGCGGCTGACGATACTTGGCCGTTAATGGTGGTAAAAGCTTGGTTTAACGCGGCGATCAGTTTCTCTGGCTTGGTTGCAAGTACATAGTTGTCAGGTTCGCTATTTTCATCCGCATCCCACTCAGAAGGTGTAACTAGGTTACCCGTGGTGGGATCGACGACTTTACCATCAGGTATTCCATTTTCATTAAAGTCATTGAATCCTCCGTATTTTCCTGCGAGCCAAAGCATGTTCATTCTGCCAACCAAAGGATTGGCGTTGTATTCCTGGGTATCCACCATAAAGGTGGAGACTGTTTGTTTGCCTTCGAAATCGGTTGTGCCACCGGCACCGGTCCTAATATCCTGGGTGTTGGCATAATATGCTAGGCCCGCAATATAGTAAGAGTTATCTTTTGCGGGGGACGGGCAGGTACCAAACACTTCGCCAAGACCTGGAATGTTTTTGCTGTTTGCAAGCCCATCGCAATTAGCTGCAGTGCAACCGATGCACTTGCTAGTACCGGTTAAACCCTCAAGATCGCCCACTGTATTAGTCAGGGTTTTTACATTGATGGCGCTATCTGGATTACCAGGTTGGCCATAATCGTCAGAAATGTTGCGCCCGTTAAAAGTGGATGAGTTGAAAAAAGTACCGGGCAGTTTTTTATCCTTCCATGGATTGGCATCGTTGATTCCGATGATGAAGTTTTTCTGACAACTTTGCAGTATGGGATCTTCCCACTGGCTAGCTCCGAGTATAGGAAAACCGCCGTTTGCACCGGTTAAATATTCAGGAGTGGGACCAAGATTCTTAAAATAACGGATGGACTCGTAAAACAATTCGCTCGCGGGGTCATTACCTTTGTAAGAAACGTCACTGAATTTGTTCAGATAAGGAATAACTCCCGATTGAGTTACGCTGCTGGCGGTGGCATCGGCAGGATTTGGATTTACTATAATGGTGCCATCGGCATCAATTTCCTTATCAGAATTTGCTGTAGTCCCTCCTGAACCATCCGGTTTTAAAGTTCCGACATACTTTATATTCGAGCGCAACACACCGCCATGTATGGTATTGCCACTGGTGTTAGTGAAACTGGTCACGCCAAAGCGGATGTGGTCGGCATTTTTCTGTATCAGGCCTTCAGGTTTGTAATACGCACCGCCATCATATGCGATGCAATTGGTTTCCAATGTTTTAGTTTTATCACAAACCTTGATGTTGACATTTAACCCATTACCTTTATTGGTTCCTCCACGGGAGGTGCCAAAGTTGACACCAAAATTCGTGTTGTAAATAAATATTTTGGAGTCGCTCCAGGGAGTTACGGTAGAGGGCGCCACATTTTGGGTGGCGGTAATTAATTTATGCGGAAACCAACTATCGTTATTTTCTTTGCGCATGCGACGAATAACGGTGGTGTTGTCTGCGTTATCAACTATTCTATTGCCACCCGTCATGGGCCAGACAAACATATCGATTGCCGTCATGGTGGCCCAGTTCATAAAGTTACCGCTGTATTTGCTTGAGCACTCGTGGTTGCTGTTTATAGTGTCGCTATGGGGTTCAAACCGGCTAGAGCTATAGATATAGCATTTGTTAGGATCAAAATAACCCAGATAGGTTTTGGTTTTCGAATAACAGACGCCTACTGTGCCGCCATCGTTTATTCTTCCTTTGGGAGAGCTGGTCGAAGTGCAGTTTGCCCCATCGGGCTGGTCATTGTAGGCCGCCCCTCCCATGGGCGTTTCTATCGACATATTGAATAAAACGTTGGGATCAATCGATATAGTCAAAAAAAGCGGTGATGGAGACAAGGCTGCATGACTGGCCTTGGGTGAAAGTCCAGTCATTAAGCTCACGATCATCCCGAACAGCAAGCCTTTGGAGATAAGGTAACATTTATGTTGAAAAGCGTTCATTTCAAATCTCCGATGTGATGGTTGCTAGTGCCCGGTGTGCGTATTCGGGTGTGATCAATGTGGACAAAAGTTTGTGTAATGTGCTTTAAGAGGGTGAAAAGATTGATTGCAAAATAACCACGGTGCTGGAGGAACCACCGGTTGCCCTAACCGTAATTCTATAAGGCGTTGAAGTTGGATCGGGAGGGCAAGTGCCAAAACAGGCAGCAGGTAATTTTTGAATGATGTAGGCTGGTGTGGCGATACCGTTTCCTAATGTAGTGACCGAAGAAGTGGCCACTGGATTTGCAGTCCAAAAACTGTCCGTCAAAATTGCGGAAGCAGTCGGAATGGTTGAAGTGTCCAAATAAAAGCCTCCAGTACCTGCATCAACAAACGCTGGTAACACTGCAGGCGGATTCAGGCTGGTTTCTGCAGCATTAAGGGCGGATTCAGCGGCCTGAAAAGCTAAGTTTTTGTCACGCATGTTGCCGGCCATTTTTTCTTCCAGCGAGGTCGATTGCATGCCGGTGATGCCTAACAGCGTCAATAGCAGCAACATAATTAAACTGACTACCAGTACAACACCGGATTGGGATGTGACTTTGCCATGCAAAATTGCATGGTTGTTTTTAATAGGGTAGGGTGGGCAGGTTTTTTTGCCCACCCTACTTGTTTCAGGACGGACAGTGTTTTGTTGATTCCGTTCGTGGTGAGCTTGTCGAAGCATGAATGGAATCAACTTGCCCATGGATTCTTTGTGATGCTTGCCTGCCGTCAATTGGTGGTTGTTCATGAAGGCTCCTGTTTTATGGCAGACGATTACGTACGGCAATCGTCGAAGCGAAATTGCGTCTAATCCTGCCATCCCCTGTTGCTGTCAAGTTGCCATCAATCGTGCGGGCCGTTAATATGATGCGGATGCTGACGACTTTGGCCATATTAGCCACAGCATCATTCGCCCTTACATAATAATTAGCGGCTCCATCTGGCGTTGGGTCAGTATCTACACCATATAAAATCTGCATGTTCTCAATGCCTTCCACTAGTTCCTGTGCGTCATTTGATCCCAGCTTACGGTAAAGCGAGGGTTGATTGCTGTCGTTTGTGCGGATGTAATAACTGATGGTGTTGATCGGGTAGACTTGGCCGCCCACATAGGTTTTTCCCAGGTCATCAGTCGAGTTTTTTAGCGTACAAGAGCCGCCTGTGGCGTGTGAAAGGTCAGTCCCCGCTATCGCGCTGACCTGAAAGACAGCGGCAGCCGAGCAATCGGATAACACTGCAGTTGCGCAATTGTTTGAACCATCGGTCTTCAAGAAACCTGCGGTTTTCAAATTTGCTGTGGTGGCTGTTGCGTCTAAGGTAAGGTCTGCGGTAGCTGACGCATGAGCGGTGACTGTAAAGTTTTCGTCAGCCGCCCGGCGAATGGCGATAACGTCGGAGCCACCAAGTGGGGAGGTGATATCGGCGGCAATGGCAGGCGTCCAGGCGGTCGCAGAGGTGGACTCGAAGCCTTGGATGGAGGTCTTGAAATCGTATAAAAAACCTGTTGGTGTATTTAGTGTGTTGGGTGTTTTGAGCGGTGTGGTGCAACCTACTGGATTATCCGGCGTGATACAAACTGGTGTATTAGTAAGCGAGGCTCCACTATTACACCCTATAAAACCCGCCATACGAATGTCCTTGGCCAAAAAATCCAGTGCAAATCTGCCGTTTTCCTGCAATCTGGATAAGCCTTCCTGCATTCTGTAGGTTTGCTTGGTACCTATAAAAATTTGCAGCACTCCGCCTAACAAGAACGCGCCGATCAATAAGGCAATCATGATTTCTATCAGGGTCATGCCGAGCTGGTGACGAGAAAGTGGGTTGCTTGGCTGGTCAGGAACGTTCGACTGCATGGATGCAGGAGGTAGAGTGCATGAGGCCGTTGCCGAAATGGCTTGTAGCGAGTTAACAATGCTGCTGTCCAATCGGTTGATAGAAGGCGATATCAGGATGTCGTAATTTATGTTTATTCCAGTCATTTTGTCACTGGCTTGACGGTAGACGTGTGCTGATAAGGCGTCTGGCGAAATGATGAGAATATCGACATCCGAGTGACCGTGAAACTGCCCGGTTGCGTAGGAACCAAATAAGTAGACGGGATAGTCAAAGTCATTGAAAGCTAGTTTAAGAAAGCTAAGTACACTTTCTAATTTTTTTGTTCTGGCTGTCTGAATCAGGTCAGCGGTTTTCATAAACACCCCTCAGAATCCACAGGGTTTGGTTCAATGTATCAATCGCTGACAAGGCTTGTTTTTTGGTAATGATATCAACCGGTGCATCGTAAGCAGATGGATAGCGAGCAATAGTGTTGTATTGACTCAATTCTTTATATGAATCGATGATTTCGTCATCAAACAAGGTAGCGTCAAGGTGTTGATTATACTCTTTAGCGAGTTCATGAACTGAGTGGGTGTGGGTGTGCCTGAATGCTTGGCCTGCGTGGCTAAGTATGAATTTTAACAACTTTTTAGCGGTTTGCTGAGCATGATAACAAGCGCCATCCCATTTGCCTGACGCCAGCAGTATCCTGGCCATTTCAAAATCATTCAGGCTTTGCCTTAACCAGGCGTATTGAGCGCCGTCTTGGCTGGCAAGTTGCGTTAAAATATCAGTGTTCATAACTGAAAGCTTGTTTGAAAATTGGGGTCACTGCTATTTACACTGCCATCACGGTTATCGTCCCAGTTGATGGTAATGGTATACACGCCTGCCGCAGCGGCTATGGTGCCAGCGCCACTGGGTAAAGTGCCGGTAACAGCAATGTTCCATTCATAGAGATCGTTTTCCGCCATGTCTGCTATGGTACAGCCGGTTGTGTTCAAGCAATTTGCCTTTGCTACCGCTGCACCAGGACCAATGGTTGTATAGGTAGCTATGCCAGCAACATTGGCGCGTATTCTGTCCGCCAAATCATAGGCCAATTGTGTGGCCTGGCTGCGGTTGTAGGCGCTTTGGTTGTTTTTAAGACTGGTTGCCTGCAAGCCTGCCATACCCAGCAGGCCGACTGCCAGCACCAGCATGGCTATTAGGACTTCTATTAAGGTAAAACCGGTGAATTTGTTCATTTTGCGAGTCATATTGAAAAATTATGGACAAGTACCAGGCGTTGCATTGATTCTGGGTCTACCTGTGGCGTTAATGGTGATTGTGCGACGTGGCTTGTTTGATCCAGAACTACTGCATAATGTAAATGTATCGCCTACAACCACTGTGCTCATTCCACTGGGTGAATAACTGGCGTAGTCTTCATATGTGCTGTTGCCTGTGCTCAATGTATAACCTGATGGTAATGATTCATAGGTTCGCAATAAGCAATCTTCGCCTGCTTCGCATAATGTAGAGTCAGCATCATCATTAAATGCATTATTGCCGTCGCTATCTAAAAAAACATCCCAGCCACTTTGCCATTCACCACTGGTTGCACCTTTACGCACCACTGTTACCTGCATTCCTCGTTTAATCGCCTCGCTTCTAGCCATATTTAAGGCAGTAACAAATTCGTTGGTAATGGTTGCTAACCGATTGCTATCTATAGTGGTTATAAAGCTTGGGATGGCCACACCTAAGAGGATTGCAGCAATTGAAATGGTAACCAACAGTTCAATCAGGGTGAAACCTAAAATAATTTCTGGTTTGTATCTCATGGCAGCTATCATGTGGTGAAGTTGTAATTGCCAATTTTGAGCAATTTTTCTAATGACATCATGTAACACCATAGTATAGATAATAAACAGTGTTTGTGATGGTGATCTTGAATTTGATATTTTCATTCTTTTTAAGGTATATATCACCCAAGCAGAAGGCTATGGAGACTGATTCTCTATACTATCTGTTATTTACAAGCTTTTATTAAGATGATAATGTTCTTGCTTGATTCACAACAGTTTAACCACAAAGTTTTTTGCACCTCGAAAAATCATCTGGTTATTCCAAGTTTTCGCTGATCCTACTAATTATTAAAACTAAGATTCAAATTCATGAAAACACTTAAACTCTCAAAAGTTCTACTTTTTACGGCTTTGGTCACTGTTGGACTATCGCTAACGCTCTCGGGCTGTTCAGATGACGAAGAAAATAAAACAACAGTTTCTGCCACCGAGGAAAAAAATAATCCGTTTGATCACACACATGATGTCGAAGTTACTGACATACAAAAGCATAAGTTCGAGCATGACTTTGCCAGACAGTGTGTGGAAAGGGAATTAAAAAATTCGGTTAATAAAGAAGAAGATAGAGAGCGCTTTACCGAGCCTTGCATGTGTATTGCTACGTACATGATGAAAGATCTGACTGCTCAAGAGGCGGAAAAGTTTATTACCGAGCACGAAAATCCGCGCTCCTTGCAAATTAAATTTGATAGTGCTGCGTATCACTGTTTGCAGCAAAAATCTCCACCCAAGGAACCCCAGTTATTTGGAAAACAAAAAAGCGAAGAAGCGTCTTAGGCCAGTATTAACTGTAGATTGGTCCTCAGAAGCCGAATAGAAACAGACAGACAAGTCCTGTATTAACTATTACGATCCATTTAAATTTGTTGATTAATGACTGTTCAGTCCAATAACGTAATGCGCTTCTTTTATATTCGAGCCAAGTTTCGATAATGTTATTTTTAACATTGTGGTAGGCGCCAGGAATAGACCGAAAAAGATAATACAATGCCGCTGCGCCCATGCTAACAATCAGGTAAAAAACGATGACTTGAGTTTCATGGACTTCGGTATGAAAAACATGCTCGACAAGGTGATCAAGCGTGGATTCAAGAAATTCAAAAAGCAAATGAGCAAGCTCGAATAATAGATGCATTAATTCGGCAACTAAACCGAATATAACATCCGGCATTGTGATAATCCCTGCGATAACTACCAGATAAGATGCATGGACTGTTTTTTGATAGGTAAATGTGGTCATGAGCTTCTCCAGGAAAATGTGATGAAGTTGTTAATTCCTAGTGTAGGTGAAGCTAAATGCAATGACCCCGTTTACGGGGTAATCTGTATAGTGGGTCACATTTATTTTCGGGAGTTAGGATCTAAGTATATGATTTAAAATAACTTCACGATAAAGTGAGAGGCAATTTTTCCGTCCATCCTTCGATAGGATCAGGACAAACGGAAAAATTTTAGCTGTTTAATATAGGGAAACTATTAAGACCGTATCCTACGACAGCAGTGCCTCAAAATCCTCCGCAGGAACAGGCTTGCTGAACAAATAACCCTGGCAAAGATTGCAGCCGTATTGTTCCAGGAAGATACGCTGTTCTTCTGTTTCTACGCCTTCAGCGATGACATTCATGGCTAATGTGTTGGCCATGGCGATGATGGTTTGCACAATAACGGAATCATTATGCTTAATGCCGATATTGCGGACGAAACTCTGGTCAATCTTGATCTGGTCGAGGGGTAATTGAGTCAGGTAGGCCAGTGATGAATAGCCGGTGCCGAAGTCATCCAGAGAGAAGCGTATACCGTTGATTCTGAGTGCCTGCATTTTTGCGATTGTATCTGGCCTGTCCTTGAGAATTACGCTTTCTGTGAGTTCCAGTGTAAGGAGTTGAGGGTCTATGGCGGTTTTTTCCAGTACGGTGCGAACTTGCTCAACGAAATCAGATTGATGGAACTGATGCGCACTGACATTGACGGCCAACCTCAATCCTTTGGTCTTCGGATTATTTTCCCAGGCCTTAAGCTGGGCGCAAGCAGTTTCCAGAGCCCATTGCCCGATGGGTAGGATCAATCCGGTTTCCTCGGCCAATGGGATAAATGCCATCGGTGAAATCAGTCCATGCGCCGGATGGTGCCAGCGAATTAAAACCTCGGCACCAACAGCTTTGCCGTCGTGCGTGGTTTGCATCTGATAATAGAGTTTAAATTGATTTTGCTCCAGGGCATGGCGTAAATCTGTCTCTAGCGTAGCGCGTTCGGTTAAGGTCGATTGCATGGCCTGATCAAAAAAGCACAGTGTGTTGCGCCCTGCATGTTTGGCCTGATACATGGCGATATCGACATGTTGCAACAGTTCATCCTCAGACACCGAATGGTTGTAGAACAGTGTTGCTCCAATGCTTGCCGAACATCGGTGTTCGTGACCAGCAAGCAAATAAGGCTCATTAAGGGCCGCTAATAACTTCTTGCCGGCGATTTCAGTGTCGATGGCGGCTTCTTCAAGTGATTCGCTCAGGTCTTCCAGCATCACGACAAATTCATCGCCCCCCAGACGAGCAGCTGTATCCACTTCGCGGATGCAGTTTATGAGGCGTTGTGCAACTTGCTGTAACAATAAGTCGCCTATGTTATGACCCAATGTGTCATTCAATAGTTTGAAATTATCCAGATCAATAAATAGTAAAGCGCCGCGTCGCTTGTTGCGAGAACTGAAGGCCAATGCCAGATGCAACCTGTTCTTCAGTAAGCGCCGGTTGGGCAAATTGGTCAAGGGATCGAAAAATGCCAGTTTTTCAATCTGCTCCGACGCAACCTTTTCCTGGGTAATGTCGGTGAGTGTAGCGATGTAATGAAGCACTTCGCCATCATCTCCCTTCAAGACAGTGATGGTCTGCCATTCCGGAAAGATTTCTCCATTTTTGCGACGATTCCACATTTCTCCCCGCCAGGCGCCTTTCGTTTTAAGGCTCTGCCTCATTTCACTATAAAAGGTGGCATCCTGGCGCCCTGACTTGAGTAGGCTCGGTGTTTTGCCGATGGCGTCCTCGGCGCTGTAGCCGGTGATCGTCGTGAAAGCTTGATTCACCCGCAAAATCACATTGTTGGCATCAGTAATGAACATGCCTTCCTGGGATTCAAAAGCGGCTGCCGCAATACGCAATTCCTTTTCGGCCTGCTTGATTTTGCTGATATCGATAAGAGCGATTCGTAACGAAGGAGACGTCGGTAAAGACTCTCTGCGCAGACAGTCCAGATGGGCATAAAACACGGAGCCATCCGCGCGCACTATCTCCAGACCAAGCTCCTGTTTCTTGTCATTGGGAAGCTTAATCATGTTAATGAATAGTCGATACCAACGATCTTGATCCGGAGGGGTGATAAAATTCGAAAAACGACGATTGATCAGTTTGGAGCGGTCAATACCCAGTAATGCAGCTCCGGTCAGATTGATTTCGCTGATCAGGCCGTCACGGTTAATGGTGAAGTAGCCGATCGGGGCAAATTCATACAAGTCAGCATAGCGATCTCGTGCTTCTTCCATGTCTGTGTGAGCTCTTCGCAATTCTTCATTCTGTATTTCCAGTTCCACTTTATGTACAAGCAATTCATGCAATAGCACGTCGGAGGGCTGGGCTACGGATTGATCTGGAGATAAACTTCCCACCATGGCCTCGGCCTTTTTCCTTAACGTCGAGCGCCGTTCAACGCCATTCCATTTCGGGTTCATATGTTGTTCTCCTTTGAAGATTCGTCGCTGACCGTTTCTGTTGTTAATAGAATCAACGACGGCTCACGGGACTTGCCGACAATGCGGCGAGCGTTCACTACTATCTTTTGGTGACCGATAGTGGGAAAATCATGCTCCACCCGATACCCTTCGACCGTCTGGTCGCGGGGCAGCAGAACCTCCAGCAGCTCCCGCAAGGCAGGGATATTCCATTGGTTGTTGCCCAGATCATAAATTTTGCGGCCTACGGTGTCTGCGGTCGTTACTTTAAAATACTGATAAAAAGCTCGGCTGGCAGAAATTACCTGTAAGTCGCCATCCAGCACCAGCAGCGGTTGGCGCAGCGTATCGATAATACCCTCTGCCAGTTCACGCGCCAATTGCACGGCAGTTTCTGCCGCAATGCGTTTGCTGATGTCGGTGAAAGTCAGAACGACCCCTTCAATGACATTTTCCAGTGTGCGATAAGGCTGAATACGCAGCAAATACCAGGCGCCTGTGTGCGTGCAGACCTCCTGCTCATAGGGCGCGAGTGTTTCAAGCACGCGCTGCGCGCTGGTCAGTAGTTCTTCATTGACAAGATTGGACTTGATGTCGCTCAAAGGACGCCCCACGTCCGAAGGCACCAGGCGATAAATAGTGATGGCCTCGCGCGTGAATCGTCGAATAATCAACTGTTCGTCGAGGAATAGGGTGCCGATATTGGTATTATCGAGCAAGTTCTTCATGTCATTCTGCATGCCGGCCAATTGCTCAATTTTGGCTTGCAGCTCCGAATTGACGGTGATGAGTTCTTCATTAACCGATTGCAGTTCCTCCTTTGAGGTTTCCAGTTCTTCGTTGGTCGATTGGAGTTCCTCGTTGGTGGATTGCATCTCTTCATTCGTTGACTTGAGTTCCTCGTTTGACGCCTGTTGTTCCTCCAGGCTGGCCTGGTAGTTTTCTTTTAAGTAGGCAAGATCACGTTCCAGTTCTTCGATGTGACTCAGTTCCACCGGTTTGGTGGCTCGTTTACGTCCCTTTCTGACAAGTGCGTTGGCGACGTCCTGAAAACTCACGAGCAGCAAGTTCTGATTGTTTGTTGAATCCGGCAGCGGCCGAACACTAAGACTGACGGTTGTGAAACCACCGTTGGACCTGACCTGCAATTCTCGGTTTAGCGTAGGTGTGCCCTCGCTGGCGGCAACGCGAACAGCGGCACGCAGTTCCAGTTCCATACCTTCACGCGCCATTTCAATGACGTTGAGGCTGGCCTGACCGGGTGCTGGACGTAGATAGTTGCCGGTGTCACCATGCACAAATAGGATATCACCTTTGAGATCGGTGACCACCGAAGCGGGCGCAAAGCATTGCACGAGCACACGTCGGGTGAGTTCGGCAAAATTGGATTCCTTAGTTTTAACCATCGTTTCCTCAGGAGGGGCTTTGATTTCGTTTTCATCGACCCAGGACAAAATATTCGTCATCACAGAACGAGATGCAGCTATCGAATGGGTGGCACGATAAAATTTCCATTTGCGGCTGATTGATGAGAATAACGCCGTGTGGTTGCCGATGCTTTCCGAGGGCGACAGAAACAGGACACCATCGGGCTTAAGTGCATAATGAAATGTTGTTATCATACGGTTCTGCAGTTCGGATTCCAGGTAAATCATCAGGTTGCGGCAACTGAGCAGATCGAGCTTGGTGAAGGGTGGGTCTTTAATGACATTCTGGATGGCGAAGACGACCATTTCCCGGATTTCCTTTTTTATCCGATAGCCTGAATCTTCCTTGGTAAAAAATCGGCGCAGTCGTTCCTGGCTGATATCCTGAGCGATATTGAGGGGATAAATACCCGCGCGGGCAATGTCAATAGCCTTATCATCCAGATCGGTGCTGTATATCTGTACCTTGAAGTCCTGATGTGTTTCCTCCATGAATTCTTTCAGCACTATGGCGATGGAATAAGCTTCCTCGCCGGTGGCGCAGCCTGCAACCCAAACCCGAAATTGGGAGAATTCCGGCTTGTCCTTGCACAGGTTCGGCAAAACTTCCTTCTGCAGCATATTAAATGCTTCTGCATCTCGAAAGAAGCTGGTGACATTGATCAGCAGTTCCTTGAATAGGGCACGTACCTCCGTCGGGTTTTCCTTGAGATAACGGACATAAACCTCGGTGTCATCGATGCTGTGTTGCAACATGCGGCGTTCAATGCGTCGAGCGATCGTGCTTTTTTTATAGAGAGAAAAGTCGTGGCCGGTTATGTTGCGTAATTGCATCAGGATTCGATTGATCCCGCCTGCCCCTTTCAAATCATTTGGGACCGGTGTGTGAACGGCAAATTGACGGGCGCCAAAATGCAGGGCATCCAGCATTTTATCAACTGTTAAAACCTGGGTTGCATAACCCGCCCTGATGGCACTGGATGGCATACCGTCGTACTTCGCCGTGGACGGTTCCTGCACCAGGGTGATTCCGCCGGCGCCGAGGATGGCACGTAAGCCTTGCGTTCCATCGGAGCCGGTGCCGGAAAGGATGATGCCAATGGCATGTTCCTGTTGGTCTTCAGCCAGTGATCTCAGGAAAGCATCGATGGGTAAACGCTGCCCGCGAGGCTCATTGGGCACGCTAAGTTGCAATTTTCCATGAATGATAACCATATCTCGATTGGGTGGAATCACATAAACGCAGTCAGGTTTAACCAGTTGCTGATCGGAGGCTTCGACCACCGGCATGGTGGTGGTGCGTTGCAGGATTTCAGTAAGCATGCTGTCGTGATGAGGATCAAGATGCTGAACAAGCACGAAGGCGTAACCGCTATGACTGGGGGCGTGGCGGAAAAAGTTTTCCAGAGCCTCTAAACCACCTGCGGAAGCGCCAATACCAACGATAGGAAAATGAGATACCATAGAATCAGTAGTCATGGTGGGGGAACCGTGTTGTCCCTAGAAACGTCGGTGATGGTTTAGTTGCTTTCAGAAAGAACTCTCCAGGACTTTAAATGAGCATGCAGACAGTATTGTACTCCTACTTATGCAAATTGGGATTGGAAGCGGTTGCCGGGTTGTTTGCCGCCTAATATAGTCAGACACCTGAACTTACTCCGTTAATAGCAATCTAATGATTAGATGTGCGATTGATTACTATGAAAGCAAGGCGCTACCTGATTACGTATAAGCTTCAGCCAATATCAAAGAGCCATAAGTTTCCAAAAAACGTCGCCCCGGCATGGACTGCCGAGAGCCTGTCGAAGTGTAATTTTTAGAGGCCCCCTAAGACAGGGTTCTGTCATCAGAGCGTTAAGATTTCCCTACAGGAGATGTGATGTTAAATCCAATAACACGAGGCTTCAATGCGTCGATTTGCAGCAGCGTACTTCTGTTACCCCTACTGTTGACCGGAATGCTCATTTTTTCCGGCTGTACCACCGAACATCCCGACAGGCAGGCCAAACTTGCAGGCCCACTGAAGGAGAAGGCTTCGTCTAATCCTGTTCACAAGGAGGTGGGTGAGGCGTCCTGGTATGGAAAAGGTTTTCAAGGGCAGGAGACCGCCAATGGTGAGACCTTTGACCAGAAAGAGATGACGGCTGCCCATCCGAGTTTGCCGATGGGCACCAAGGCCAAAGTAACCAATCTTGAAAATGGCAAGAAGGTCGATGTCAGGATCAATGATCGTGGTCCTTTTGTTGGAGCGCGTGTCATTGATTTGTCTCGTGCCGCCGCTAAAAAAATTGATATGGAAACAGATGGTACTACCCAGGTCAAAATTGAGACCAAACCCATCAAGAAAAACACCGCTGTACGATCCAGACATGCCAAAAAAAGTGTAAAAAAGCCCCAATAGTCACAGTAGGCGCGGCGCCTTCGCCGCGATTGAGCGCCCAGGCTGCCGTTCGCGGCTAGGGCGCCGCTACTACGTTTTCCTGTGTGATTGTTAAAATCCCAGGGAAGTTATCAAACGTTGGTTTTGAGAGATAGCGTGTTGTTGTATCTCCGATTATATTCAGGCGCTTCGTCCTGGCATTCGAATCTTTTGAGTCAAGACAACACCCTGTCCGCAATGCCGTTAAGTTAACTCTTGGCCGTTCGCCTGTCGAAGGGTGAATGACTAATCCGTTCATGGTTCGACAAGCTCACCACGAAAGGATTAACTCAACGGTATTACCCCTGTCCGCAGGTAAGAGGCAAGCGCTTCTGCCACCATCGGGCGGCCTAAATAGTAGCCTTGGACCTCGTCGCATTGCTGAGCCTGAAGAAAAGCGAGCTGTTCAGAGGTTTCTACACCTTCGGCAATCACGCGAAGCTTGAGGCTTTTCCCCAGGCTGATTACTGCACTGACAATGCTGGCATCGTCCGGACTGTTGATTATTCTGTTTACAAAGGACTGGTCGATTTTTAACGTATCAATGGGAAACTGTCTCAGATAACTGAGGCTTGAATAGCCAGTGCCAAAATCATCAATCGCAAGGGTCACGCCCAAATCAGAGAGTTCATGCAGTACGGTATTTGTAAACTCGGCATCCCGCATGAGAACACTTTCGGTCAATTCGAGTTCCAGATAGTGAGGCTCCAGGCAGGCTTCCTGGAGTGTGTCGCGTATATTTTGCAGAAAATTCTCCGCATGAAATTCGAGTGCGGAGGTGTTGACAGCGATGGAGATCGGCGGTAAACCCGCCTGTCTCCAGGCTTGAGCCTGGAGACAGGCTTCTCGAAGAACCCAGCGACCGATAGGCAAAATCAGGCCACAGTCTTCGGCGATGGATACAAACTGTGTCGGAAGAATCTGGCCTCGTTCCGGATGCTGCCAGCGAATCAGTACCTCGACGCCAACAATTACGCCGCTGTTAAGGTCTATTTTCGGCTGGTAGTACAGTACAAACTCATGCCGATCCAGTGCACGGCGCAGGCTGGCTTCCATCGAATGTCGCCGGACGGCCCGAATATTCATTTCCGGCTCGAAGAATTTATATTTGTTACGCCCGCTTTCTTTGGCGCAGTACATCGCTGTGTCCGCATTCTTGATGAGACTTTCCGCATCCTGACCATCCTTCGGAAAGATGCTGATACCAATACTGACGCTGATATGGAGATCGTGACCATCAATGTGATGAGGCAGATCCAGTGCCACGATGATTTTTTGCGCACAGAGAGCCGCTTCTTCAGCTCGTTCTATAAAAGGCAGCAGCACCACGAATTCATCGCCGCCCTGGCGGCTGATGGTATCCGAGTGACGCGCAGAATCCAGCAGACATTGAGCAACTGACTGTAAAAGTTGGTCACCCACCGCATGCCCCAAGGAATCATTGACATATTTGAATCGGTCCAGATCCATAAACATTAATGCCAGTTGCCAACCTTGGCGGGCCGCCAATTCAATGGCTGAATTCATTCTGTCAAGTAGCAGTATTCTATTAGGCAAAGCGGTAAGAACATCGTGATGCGCCAAATGAGCCAGCTGATCTTTAGCCATTTGAACTTGTTCAGCCATTTTGTGTGCTTCTATGGAAGCGATAACCAGGTGAGCGTTTGCTTGCTGCAGCAGTTTCAGGTGATCGTCGGAGGCAGCCAGCATTGATTCTGCCGATTGAGCATCCTGTTCACTTAAGGGGGCTTTGCATTCGGGTAAATCGGCTGCGTCTTCAAGCTGAAGTACGGTTTCTTCTCGATGATAAATAGCATCTTCGCGCAGGCTGGCGGCATTTTCACGAAAATTTGCCGCATCTTCGCGAGCGCTGACTAATTTTTCACGTATTAGAAGCGTTGTCTTATCATCAATTAACGCGTTCTCTCTGAGCGTAATCGCATTATCCTGGACAGAGGGGTTGTCGTTATATGAACCTGGCACGTCCAAGTGGCCAGGATCATTATCAGAAGAGCCTTTTTTGTTATCTCGGTTAATGACCACCTGGTTCTTATAGTTAAAGGCTGATCATGGGACTGCCGGACATGATCCCCGTGTAATCGGCTAAGCTCTTGCCAATGTTAATGCCTTCATCAGAAATATCGAATAACCGAATATCCTTACTGTGCTGGCTGCCCCGGACTTTAACCACCGAAATAACGCGTTTAAACTGGCCCTGGATTTCGGTATAGCGCTGGACAATGATCGCGTCAGCGAGGAAAGCGCTGCCAAATGGGCTAAAACGCAAGTCTGTGTAGCGGTCTTCCAGTTCCGAGGTCATTAAGATAGTTACTCCCATGCCGGTCAGTTTGGCGATCATCCGATAAAGCGACCCTCGAAAATCTTCGCTAAACTCAGGCGCCAGCGCCAGCTCAAACCCTGACAATGAGTCTATGACAAGCCGTTTTGCTTGTGTTCGAATAATCATTTCGATTAAATCATGCAAGGTTTCATCAATCGACAAATCCAAAGAGCGGGTATCAATCAAAGCAATTAGCCCGGTTTTGACCAGCGTAGACAGCTTATTGCTCAACAGTTGGCTCGGACTCTTTTCAAATGCCGCAATGACACCGGGCTCGCCTCTGCGGCAACCTTCGGAAAGAAATTCCGTTGCCAGTATGGTTTTTCCGGAACCGGAGGGTCCGACCACCAGCAACGAATACCCGGCTGGCAAGCCACCACCCAGCATGTCATCCAGGCCAGGCGTTCCCATGGCAACGCGTTTATTGACTTGGGATGGCTTTGTTTCTGGTTCCATCGTTGCGTCGTCATCTATCATGGCTCGCGGAAAAATCTGAAGGCCCTTGTCACTCATACGAAAAGTATGCAGACCGGGTGCCTGCGCCTGACCTCGCATTTTGATGACCTGGATTTTGCGCACGACCGAATTGCGTTGCAAATTCTGCGAAAGACACAGAATACCGTCGGCTACTGAAAAAACAGGACTGGACTCGGATTCGGGTGTCAACGATTCACCGATTAAAAATGTGGTTGCCTGCCAGTTGGTCATCTGCATGGCTAATTGCTGGATGAAACGCTGAAGTTCGGAGACTCTCCGTTGTTCGCTTTTCACCGCTTGCACAACCGAACGAAACGAGTCAATAAATACCAGACCGGGGGCATAGACTTTCACTTCGTTAGAAATGTGTGTCAGTACGCGATCAAATGTTCCCTCGATGAAGTCGGCAGACAGGTTGATAAAGCGGATGGATACATCAACTTTGTTGATATCATAAAACTGAAATTGCTGTTGATAACGGAGCATCTTCAAGACCGGTTCCCCCAGCACAGTAAAGAACAGCGCGCGATTATTCGGGTTGGCCAGAGAGAACATGATCTGATGTGCAAGCGTTGTTTTTCCGCTACCCGGCGTACCCGCAATCAGGTTGAACGAGAATTCCGGCAGGCCTCCGCCCAATAGATTGTCCAGGCCCGGTACACCAGTCGCAATACGGCGAATACTGACCTTTTCATTCATCATTGAATTCCATGCCGGCTTTCGTCAAGAGCTCAACACCCCAGGCCAACTGCAAAATACGGATTGTTAGCGGTTCGCCGATTAACGAGGCCAGAATGTCGGTTAAAGTGATTAGTAGCACGCTGTTTGCTTCGCAAAGTTGCGCGGGTGCTTGTTTATCCAAATTCATTTTTAAATTCATAAGCTGTTGATTAGTTTGTGTCGACAGTAAACTGACCGCGAGCCATGGAAAGGTGGCCTGGTTCAGGTAGATTGTTCTCAGGAACAGTGAATTAAAGCCGCCTTCACCGACGATCGAAATAATTTGGGTCGCCAACGGCTCCCATAAATTCATCACGACATCCTCATCGTTTTTAATGAGCTGCGCTATAACATCTTTAATGATTAGGTGCCGCTGAAGATCATTGATTTCCATAAGAACTGTTAGTGATAATGAGTCGATAACGGCCTAATGATGGCAGCTAAGGTTTATTTCAAGCTTTTGCGTTTTCCTAAAGATATCCCGTCAAAGTCGACCTCTCATGCCGATTCTTCCTGAGGATAACGCAACGCAGTCTTTTTGAAACTGTCACGGTAGCACAACGCGTTAATGTTTGATGTTGAGGTATTTCTTTGGTTAGAGGCAGGGAGCAAACGATTGAATTCCGTTTTGACCACTTGGTAACACTCACAAACCCGCATTTCCAAGCCAGGCCTGTCGAGTACTGTAATTTGGCCTCGGTGGTGATCAATCAACCCGGCTCGTTGTAATTTTCCGGCGGCCTCTGTAACACCTTCGCGGCGCACACCCAGCATATGGGCTATCAACTCCTGGGTTATGGTCAAGGTGTTCGATTCAAGCCGGTCGAGGTTGAACAGTAACCAGCGACAGAGCTGTTGATCCAGCGAATGATGGCGGTTGCAGACTGCTGTCTGCGCCATCTGGGTAATCAGCGCCTGGGTGTAACGTAGCAATAAACGAAGAAGCGCACCGTTACGGTTGAACTCCAGCATAAAATGCTGCTTCCGGATTCGATAGGCATAACCGGTGCTTTGCACAAGAGCACGATTGGGCATGCTTCCACCCCCCATGAAAAGGGCGACACCAACCATGCCCTCATTGCCGACCATGGCGATTTCTGCCGATGAGCCGTTCTCCATGACATACAGTAGCGATGCGATGCCGGTAACAGGGAAATAGAGATAGTGTAAGGCATCGCCGGATTCGTAAAGCACATAACCGAGCGGCAATGGGACTGGTTCAAGAAAGGGGAAAAGGCGCTCGTAGACTTCTGTAGGCAAGGCCTCAAGAAGATGGTTTTTTTGATGACTCTGCAGTTCAGTCATAGTCGACCCTTCAATAGATGTGGATAAAAATTGCTCAAGTCTTGCTTTAATACAGCATCACGCTGTTAAGACCTCCATCTTTCAAAATATCAAGCAGTATTTTTTTGCTCTGTAGATTTTTGTTATTGATACGGGCCGGTAACGCTATAAATGGGTACAACGACCAATCATTAAATTAGGTGAATCTGGGAAAATTTAGTTCCCGTAGCAAGATTCTAATCTCGAGTCTGACGGGTCCATGAGCTGATATGAAGAAACAAAGGTTAACTATAAAAAATTGGCAAGGTTTTGTAAGTGCGGTATCGCACATAATATTTTGACCTATGTCAAATCTTTGATGGGAAGGAGTTATGGTTTTCAGGCCTATGAGCTAAATCCAGGCAGTTTAACGACTTGCAGTCGAATAGCAGCCATAAGATCATGCAGTTTTCTTTAATCTACAAGCGACATTTTTATTTTTCCCGATAAGCTTTAAGCCAATGAGGTACTTGCAAAACTCCTGTTAATTACCCTTCGACAGGCTCTGGGCGAACGGAGGTTGTGTTGAATTTATTCACTTTTTTCCGTTCGTGGTGAGCCCGTCGAACCACATACAGAAATTTTGCAAGTACCTCCAATGATTTAATTTCATGCTCTCGAACTGACCAATCGGCATAAGGGAACCTCTAAAAATTACACTTCGACAGGCCCTCGGCAACTGCTCCATGCGTCGCCTAAAGCGCCTACAGTCGGTGCTCTACCTCCTGCATCCATGCAGTCGAGTGCGAACGGGTGTTTAGTTAAATCAGCAACTTATCCGTTCGTGCTGAGCCATAAAGGTGAACATTTGCACCACGCAGAGCAGCGAATGGTAAAAAATGGTCGGGCTTACGTAAAAGACAACCCAGTTATTTCGTTAAGTATAGCTGTTGGTATTGGCTTTCTTTTAAGCCGTCTATTGAGCAGTCGCTTAGTATCGCGATTTAAGCGCAAAGCTGCATGCATGAACCCGGAAGATCAAAAAGAAACCAAAAAAGACATCAAAATCACTGCTCATAGGTACGGGTGCCGTATTCGTCTGGTTGGCGGGGATTGGCAGTCTGGCAATTCCAACTATTCACGAACCAACTCATCACAGAGGAATTTAGTATGAGTGGTCTTGCTTAATCGTAAACATAAATCAGGAGATTGGGCGACTTCATGCTATCTATAACACCCAGCTTCAAAAATCGGGTGCTTGCCTGACCAAAAATGACCGACTAGTGTCAATATGTAACTTCTACTATGTTCGGTATGAGACAGATAACAAGAGTAAAACGCTGTATATTTTGACTCAGAAGGTAAACAACATATATGCTTTTTCGGTTTACCGGTCGCCTCATTAAATCATCGAATTAGAGGAAAATTAAATGAACTGGAAACAATTTCAACACACGGTTTTAGATCAGTGGATTTGGTTCGTCAATGACCAACTGAAATATATCGGAGTTAAGCCAAATCATCTTACCGCCAAGACTCAACATGCTTGCTTGATACCCGTCGCTTATTCTGAAAAGCTCGGATCCGGAAGGCAGAATCCGCAGCATGAAGAATAACGACTACTTGAGTACCCGTAAACACGACGTAATGCGTCTGGCCTGCGGCTATTGGAGTCAATCCCACTGGACTTGACCCTTGCAAATTTTAAATGGTATTGAAGTAAGTCCACCTTATGCAGATCGATTTGCATAGCCTCAAAGAAAAAGACTTCATTCTCTATGGCTGAAGTTCCGGTTTAATCACCAGCTACCAACCAACCGGCAAACTGTCTTTAAGGTTCCAGAACCAGCGTAGCCTCTATTAGTGACATGCTTGCTCCGCTGGCGGAATTAAACAATCTATTGCGATGATGTTATTTCATAGAAGTAACTGTTGCGCGAGATTTAAGGCGCTGCTTTCTTCTTATGTATGTATTCCTTCGCTCAAACAATGAAGGTTAATAGTGTGCATGGACGCATTTTTTAATTACAAAGCAGATGTAGAAATTCAATGATGACAACTACATGGCTAAAGAGAAAAACGATGAACGCCCAACAAGCCAATGTGTATAAATTTTATGGCCTTACCTCTTTGTGGTTAGTGCCTTTTTTAAAAATTGCGACTGGAAAATACACGATAGAACTCAAACAGCTGTTTCTTATCACTCGAATCATGGTCACACTACTGACCATTGGACTGATTGGATATAGTTTTGACCGGGTACTGAAATTAATACAAAAGCCAACTACTTCAGACTGACGGGTTATTACGTTTCATGACTGCTGCCAAATGGAAAATTCAAATCACATTTTAATAAGTCGACTCTGGCCTACTTATTATCCTTGGCCTTTAAAACGTCTTTAACAAACCAGCATAGGTCTGGTGATTGAATAGTGAAGTGTTTGGCTATCTGGGACACTCAAATGTTTTAAGATCATTTGTGTTCGTACCAACTGTCCTTATGACGGAATTTTAATTTCTCCAAACACCAGACCTAATTTCTGCAAGGTAGTGGTTACTGCGATATGGAAGTTGAATTGATAGTTGCCGGCTTGCTAGGGCCTTTACCTTGTTCACCGCAAGCTGTCAATGTTGCAACAGTGATAATGACTAATAATAATTGGCTGACGATTTTCATAAGCTTCTCTTTATTTATTAAAAATTAAAGGTTGATTGCACCACTCTCTCAAAATCTACCTATCGAAAAAGATATCGTGGCGCTGTATTGGATTTTATTTTCAGTGATAATCACTAATGAGTTTCGAACTTGAAGGCAAGAACTACCGAAAAGTAGAGGTACCCTTATTAGTCCGAGCAAGTTTCCTGCTCCACGCTTTGAGGGCGCTGGGGAGTAGTTTATTCTCGATATATGAACAAGTCTGTACGCTAACGAACAGTAAGTCTCCAAAGATGTTTGCCTACGCAGTGTGTGGTCGTTTTGTCGCACTTAGGATATGGCAAAAAATAACTTCCCGAAATCACAAAATCGCCCGGCAAGCCGTTCGTGCTGAGCTTGTCGAAGCATGAATGGCTTGCCGCTACGGAGCGGAATTTTTCCGTCCATCCTTCGATAAGCTCTCAAGAAACAGCTTTTTTATATTTGTAAAATCAATGACTTGCAAAGATATGAAAACACAAAAAAGTACGTCGAACAGCGACTGTTTCATGGTAACGCCATGCCTCCGAAGGGGGGCTTATTTTGCTCAGGACGAACGGAAAAATTTTCTCGGCACCCAATCGGTAAGTTATTTTTTGCCATATCCTTAGAGGCGAGTAAAACTATTTTTTCAAGATCACTCCGTATGCTGCCGCACCGATAAAATGGCTTGTCCACACTATGATCAAATCAGCTTGAATTCATTAATTTTTGCCATACAAAAATTTTGACCATGAATTAACAGGTACCGCACGTAGAAGCATCTGACGTCGTCATTGAAATTATCTTTCAAGTTAAACCAAACACTGATTAATCTTTACTGTAGAGAGAGCCAATTATGAAAATTACCAAAAACGGTCTGGAAGTTTGTGGGACCCAAAGCAGGAACTTATCACATTTTTTTAACAGCATCCGTTTACCATTCCGGTTGATTGTCGTGAGTATGAGCCTTAGTGTTGTTACGGTTCCAGTATGGGCAGAAAGCCCAGGTAACCCGGTCAGTAAACCAACCGATGGTAAAGGTGTATTGCCTTCATTTGAACAAGCAGATAGCAACGGAGATCACAATATTACTAAAAGTGAATTAAAAAATTTTCCCTACATGCTGAACGTTTTCGACAAGGTTGACGCCGGTGAAGATGGCAGACTAGAACAGCATGAATATGAAAATTTGAAAATGGAAACTAGGCGGGAAGGGCAAATCCGCTAAACTGATGGTAGGCAGGCATGTCGTTATTGATGCTGTTCGGTATTTGTCGACGGTAGTAGGCGCATCGCTAGCGACATATGCAGTGATAAATATTTGATTCAATAAAAATTAAAGATTACAGGCGGTTCTTCGCCGAGCGAGCTTCGCTGAAGTGCTGGTAATGGCAATGAACTCAAATTTTTGACCTTGAAAAGTTGAAAGGGGTGCAGCGAAATGCCGGGCATACTAAGATGATGCCCAGCTTATCTGACTTAGCGATCCGGCACGATAACGACGGTGCTACCGTTCGGATTTCCTCGTATGCCCGTCCTTCCGGTCGCACCAGGGTATCCGGTCGCGCCCGTAGCACCGGTATCACCGGTTGAACCTGTATACCCGGTTGCCCCGGTAGCTCCCGTGCCACCAGCAGCGCCAGTGTAACCGGTTGCGCCCGTAGCACCCGTTGCACCTTGCGGTCCGGGGGGGCCTGCAGGGCCCGTAAAGCATCCGGTCATAGCAAGGGCAGTCAGTACAACGATAATTATTTTCGAAGATTTCATGATACTTTCCTTTATTTTGATAACGACAGATAAACAGACTACGTGATCTTCCCACCGAAGTCTGTGCTTTAGCGTACCTAAACCGTAAACGAGGCATTTAATAAAAGAAATTGTATGTCTGGACGAAGAGAAAAAATGATGAATACCGACAAAATTAAACCTGATATGCCCCTTGAGCGTAGATTAGTGGCTTTTGGCGGTGATGAATTTGCCGCTACCGGTGGTTTAATTCCTGGCAAGCAAATTAATGATTTCGGTATTATTGGTTTGAACGGCGTACGAGAGTGCGGTTCTGCCTTTTAGATCTTTAACGTTAGCATGCGCTCCTGCTTTGAGCAGGGCTTTAACGATTGTCTTATTACCATTCCTGGCGGCAGTAATCAAAGCGGTCTGACCGTCGTTATTTCTGATATCAGCATTTGCCCCTTTCTCTAATAGGGTTTGCACAACTTGAAGGTGCCCATTTTTGACCCCTTCCAGAAGAGGGGATGCATTTTGTGTTGTATCCTTGATATCGGGGGGAATACCTCCCGCCAGCAGTAATTTTAATGCCTTTACATTGCCTAGCCTGGACGCTTTCAAAATTGATTCAACACTGTAATCGATACCAAGCTCATCCAGCTTAAGACGATTGGTCGATCTTTCTCGAACGGATGCCTCCAGTTCGGAAGCGATGGGTGTCTGCTTATGAGCGGCATGTTGATTGAATGCCCTCATGGCAGCAGGCTTTTTTGGGCGCCCGGTGGCATATCTTTCGTTTATGCCCAATCGATTGAACTGTTTATCAGTTCGCCATGCTTTCGGAGAGTTTTGAGTTTTTTCAGCGGAAATATTAACAAATTGAATTCTGTTACGATCGTCAAAAGGGAAGTAAGATGCGTTGTTAAAGTACTTTACTTCCTGCCTGGCAATAGTGACTAATTTAATGTGCGTTGCGTTTACTAATGCACTGTCCATTTTGTTTGTTGTGTCAGGTTTCAACGACTCCCATTCAACTGTAATACGCTTGTTAATGGAGTTTTTTACTGGTTTATTGGACGGGTTATTGAATTCGATAAACGAAGAAGATGGTGTGATTTTTTTTCCCACATGTAGAGTATGCCGTGATTCTGATGACATTTCAGCCATATTTTTGATTGAATTAGACTTATCAGATAAGTTGAAAACAAACAGGCAGGCGAGACCCAAAAGACAAACTCCAATACCTGATAAGACTTCAAGTTCGAACTTTTTTTGTAACCGCCTTTTTTTATCCAAAAAATTTTGGTTTGTAATCGTTGCTTGATGCAATCTCATGTAGCTTTTTGTCGGAATCCTGAAAAGGACCGACAAGCTATTTACGAGTGCCTTACATAAAGTGAATGACAAAACTTGCCTTGGCTTACTCGTCTGAATTTGTCGCTCGTTTCTATCTGTCAAAACTAAAGAGGTGCTTGATAAGCTTATCAATTGTTCAGGTACTGATTTCATTAATGAATATTTTGGCGAGAGTAGGCAGCTGCGTTCGGCTTCTTGAACAATCTGCTCACTTACTATTCGGTTATCATCAATACTTGCAATCAATAGGGATGCCCCACAAACCAGATTGATTGCATGAGGAATTCCTTGCGATGAAGCTGCAATCAGCTTAATGGCGCGGGCTGAAAATATTTCGTTTTCACCTTCGTTAACATAACCCACTTGTTTAAGACGAAAATTTATATAATCTTGGACGTGCAACTCATTGAGGCCTGAAAGACGATATCGACAGATATTCTCTTCGATCAAATTCTTGTAGCCAACACTTTCCAGTCTCATTTCCAGGTTATTCAACCCGCAAAGAATGATAGGGAAAGCAGGCACTGCTTTTTTATTCTGCGATATCAAGGCAAGCAGCGATCGTAAATCTTCTTCAGAAATTTCATGGGCGTCATCAATGACTACGAGAGACTTTTTTCCTAGCTGATAATTTTCGATGGTAAGTTCGATGATAAAACGCAGTTTTTCAGAATAATTGGCACTGTTACCCGACAAGGAAAAGCTTTGTATACCTAATGGTAGTTGGGTGAAAAGGTAGCGTAATAACTGGGATTTACCCACACCTGACACACCAGTGATCAGAAAATAGCGGGCACCTTTATCTAATTCGCGAAGAATGGCATTGCAAATATCTTGTTTAGGCGCATCAATTTTGAAAAGTGAAAAGTCAGCAGCCAGACTAAAGGGGTTTGCGTTAAAACCAAAATATTTGGCAAACATGCTTATCTAACCTCCAATAACATACACATAGAAAGCTCTATGATTCGATTTTGTTTTTTTGGATGCTGTAATGACAAGGAATCCGTTTTCAATGGGGTATTATTTTTTAGAGATGGAAATGGATTTTCCCACATCATTACGCCTCTGGTTTTTAGTACTAACGGTCATAAAGGCAAACAGAATATTTGACTTATACACACTGCAACAATCTATTACCGGTCATTAAGTTGGTGGCCAGATTTGTAAAAAATATTGTTACGCTTTTTGTAACTATTCAGTGCGACAACTAGTGCCTTCTCCAGCGGGAGAGGACTTTTAGTGCTTCACGCTGAATAGTTACCGCTTTTTTCAAGATGTATTGATAACCCATAAAAAATTAACTTCTTCAACCCTGGCAGCAATTTTCAATTGATTGCGCTTCAAGTAACGGGGTATTTTGTTAAATCAGTTACTTATCCGTTCGTGCTGAGCGTGTCGAAGCATGAACGAATAATTTTTAGAGGTTCCCTTAATTATTAATTTTTCTTTTGACTAAAACGATGAGTATGCTAATTCTGAACAGACGACAAGCCATATTGGGGGACGTAAGGCTTGGATCATCAATTTAATCAATAGTAAAAAGCATACATAAACTATACGATAATGACTGTTCGGTAGCGTACACAGGCCACTGCCGGCGTAACTTTTCGAAGTCGAGCAGCGCCACCTACGTCCAGAAATGGGCTGGCGATTCGTGTTAAGGGGGAAGTTATCGAAAAAAACAGAATCGATCCGGTTAGTCTTTGAATCTTGCCAACGCCGGATCAGGGCATTGCTGGCGGGTTTTTAACCAAAATTTCAACGCGTCTATTTTTTGCCCGACCTATAGCACTGTCACTGCCATCGGCATTTGAGTTGTGTGCAACCGGGTATTTTTCTCCATAACCTACTGCCGTGATCCGGTCAGCGGAAACATGTTCAAAAATCAGTCTTTGCTTGACCGCATTGGCACGTTGAATGGAAAGTCTCTGATTGAATTTATCTGAGCCCACCGAATCAGTGTGTCCTTCGACAAGAATTTTTCTTGGTTTGACAGCAGAATCATTGAGTACTGAAGACATTTTTTCAATTTTTTCTTGAGCACTCGAATTCAGATCTGCTTTGTTATAATCAAAATATACTTCCGGAATAAATATTACGACGCCATGATCTGTTTGTTCAGCTTCGAGACCAATTTGATCAAAAACAGCCTGCAACTGTTTATTGGTAGCGAAGCCTGTACATCCGGATAGCAAAGTGGCAACCAGGGCGATCAACAGAATTATTTTAGATTTTGCTGTCATTACATTTGGCTTTTTAGAGTCGATACGTCATACAGATTTAGGGTGAGCTCTAAAACTAACCCGTTCCTGCTCAAGCAGTTCGACAGGTATGTGTATAGGCTGCTGATTATAACAAGATGCCCGTTCGCATTTATAACCTATGGGTACTGAACCCTTGGAATGTGTTCAGGAGAGCCTAGTCGAAATGCATTTATCAGAGGCTCCCTATTATTATTCCCTTACATAAGAGATTTCCAAGCAGGCACTGTAACAATATGCTTGAAAATTGCTCACTAAAATTTACTTGCGGTGCCAATGGTAAAAACCTCTTTTGGCTATTTCGACGATTCCAAGATAGGTGATCACCATGGCTGCCAGAATCGCATAAAATTCAATGGGTGGTGGAACGAATCCGAAATACGTTCCCAATGGGGTAAAGGGCAGTATTGCAGCAATTGCTACAATAGCAAGGGACGTTGTCATGAGCAGTGGGTGCGCTAGACTTTTAAACGGGTTGCCGCGAGTGCGGATGACGAAGATCACCAATACCTGAGTAGACAGAGACTCAATAAACCAGCCAGTTTGGAACAGCGCTTCGTTTGCGTTCAGCACACTGAGCATGATATAGAAAGTCAGAAAGTCGAAAGCCGAGCTGACGGGGCCAATCACCAGCATGAAATTGCGAATAAAGTTCATATCCAGGACCCGCGGTTTGCGGAGTTCCTCTTCGTCTACTTTATCCAAAGGAATCGGTACTTCAGAAAGGTCATAGAGAATGTTGTTAAGCAATATTTGTGTTGGCAGCATCGGCAGAAAGGGCAGAAACAGCGCTGCGCCGGCCATGCTGAACATGTTGCCAAAGTTTGAACTGGTGCCCATCATGATGTATTTCATAATATTGCCAAACGTGCGCCGGCCTTCCAGAACGCCGTCATGCAGGACATGCAGGTCATGATCCAGAAGGATCATGTCGGCAGCTTCCTTGGCGACATCAACCGCTGAATCCACCGACAAGCCCACATCTGCCGAATGGAGTGATGGCGCGTCATTGATGCCATCGCCCAAATAGCCGACTACATGGCCACGCGCTTTAAGGGCCAAAATGACACGATCTTTCTGGGATGGATTGACGCGGCAAAACAGGTTCGCTTTTTCGACATTAGCCCGTAGGGCAAAGTCATCCATTTGGGCAATATCCTTTCCCATCAGTACTCCTGTGACTTCGATATTCAATTGTGCACAGACATGCCGGGTCACCAGATCGCTATCCCCCGTCACAATCTTAACCACAACACCGCTCTCCTTAAGGGCGGCAAGTGCAGCACCGGCGCTTGCTTTGGGTGGATCAAGAAAGCCGGCAAAACCCGCAAAGATTAACTCGGACTCATCGCTGACAACAGCATGCGGATGATCCACAGGAGCTTCGCGCCAGGCGATACCCAATACGCGGAAGCCCTCTTTTTCAAGGGCATTGTGCTGCTCGTGTATCCGGTCTCGGGAGGCTTTGTCGAGTGGACTTTGGGCTGTGTTGCCCTGTTCTTCATAACGGGTACAAAGTCCGATGATTTCTTCGGATGCGCCTTTGACGATCAGTAACCTGCTAGTGCCTTTATCGAGTAAAACGGACACACGTCGACGCTCAAAGTCGAACGGGACTTCGTCAATTTTGGTCCAGGTGCTTACGTCAATATTTTCGTGGGCCAAAATTGCATCGTCGAGAGGACTTTTAAGGCCAGTCTCAAAGAAGCTGTTAAGGTAGGCCAGTTCCAGCACTCGTTCACTGGGATTTCCTTGTGGATCCAGGTGTTGCTCCAGCCGAATTTTCGCCTCGGTCAGTGTGCCGGTCTTGTCAGTACAGAGGACGTCCATTGATCCCAGGTTCTGTATGGCGGTCAGACGTTTGACGATGACCCGTTTCTTGGCCATGTGCAGAGCCCCACGAGACAACGTGACCGAAACCACCATTGGCAGCAATTCGGGGGTTAACCCCACGGCGAGTGCCACTGCAAACAGAAATGAATCCAGCCAGGGTTTATGCATGAAGGCATTGACCAGCAATACGAAAAGAACCAGCATGATGGTTAAGCGCATGATGAGCATGCCAAATCGGTGAGTACCGATCTCAAAAGCTGTTGGCGGCGACTGACGGGTAATACTGTCTGCGATGGCGCCGATCGCCGTTTCTGTGCCGGTTTTAACCACTCTCATCCGGGCGCTTCCGCTAATGACAGTGGTACCCATGAACACTGCGTTGGTGGCGTCCTGGAAATCAGTGGAATCTTTAGCGGGGGCATCGGCTGTTTTTTCAACCGGGTAAGACTCGCCGGTTAACAGGGCCTGTTTGACAAATAGATCGCGGGCTTCCAGCACCAAACCGTCCGCTGGAATCATATCGCCTGCTGAAAGCTCGACAAGATCGCCGGGGACCACGACACTGACTGCGACTTTCAATGGCTTGCCATCGCGGATGACCGTGGCCTGCACGGATACTGAATGGCGTAAACTCTCCGCGGCCTTGCCAGCACGATGCTCCTGAACAAAATCCAGTGTAACACTCAGTAGCACCATCACCGTTATGATGACAAAGTTGGTTATTTCCCCAGTAAATGCTGAAATCGCACTCGCTACTAGCAGGAGAAGCACCAATGGATTCTTGAATCGGGATAGAAATTGAATCAGCAGTGATTTTTCATGGTGATCACGGAACAGATTGGGACCAAATTTTTCAAGTCTGGAACGTGCTTCGCTATCCGACAGGCCTATTGCATCAGTCGGTCCAACTTTGGGAGTGGCGATGCCGTCAAGCCACCATGCTTGAGCCTGTGCGGCGGCCTTGGAATGTACACTTGAGTTGTTCATGAGTATCCTTCATCTCTTGATGGCACGATGTTTATCAATGCATCTTGCAAATACACGTAAGCTACTTATCAGTATTCCCGATTTGCCCGAATGACAGGATGATTCATGTCAAATAGCTGTTTTGGAACGTACACAATTTTATTACCAAGCACTGAGTACAAGGGCCTGGAATGCAATAGATATTATTAAATTGATAAGAGCATTCTCGTGGTTAAATTGTAACGCATAGTTGTTGTCGCCTATGTATTCTAGCGAACAGACCGCCTTCTGAAATGAATAAGTTAACTTGCAGGGTTAGCTGCAATTTGCTCCTGAGAAAATCTGTGGATTTAGCCCTTCATTCAGCAATCGCTGCTTAGTGAGTAATCTTACAAGCCAGGTATTTTAAGCGTGTTCCATATGTTCGCTACCGTACTGACTCTGTTAATTTTTGCGGGTAAAGTCTGGATAAGGTTTTGATGAAACCTCAGTTTCCACCGAAGCCATGTGCCAGTGCGAGTGTCTGGTTATCATGGGTCTTGAGATAGGCCTTGACCAAGAGACATAGTCATAAAGCACTTTATATTTGAATGAATATTTCTGGAGTATGAATTATGAAAAAGCTCAGTAGATTACCAACAGCCATTTTATTGGCCATGACATTAACGATCATTGGAGGATGTGCATCAACCCCTAAGCATTCGAGTTCCGGCGAATATGTTGATGACAGCGTGATTACCACTAAAGTAAAAGCAATGTTATTCGATGAACCTAACCTTAGATCTGGCCAGGTTAATGTTGAAACCTTCAAGGGCGTTGTTCAACTGAGTGGCTTCGTTAGTACAAAAGAGGCCATGAATACTGCGGTCGAAGTTGCACGCAAAGTCAAAGGTGTGGAATCGGTCAAGAATGACATGCGGCTTAGATAGGCGAAGAACCCTTATGAAAACCATTGATAAAGCATCTAATTATGCACACGAAGCGGTCGACAAGATCGCCAGTGTTTCCAACCAGGTTGCGGACGCCATTGATGACAGAGGCGAGCAGCTAATAAATGCCGAGCATCGCATGATGAAGGATTGTCAAATGTATATCCGCGACAATCCTGTAACGTCGGTAGGTATTGCTGTAGCTGCAGGGTTTCTGCTAAGCCGCTTATTAAGCGGCCGTTAGATTGACCTTACGCATGGACAAGGACGCCGCAGAGCCTGAAAAGGCAGAGCAATCTGCGGTGTTTGGCGACACACTCGGTAACACCGGTGTGCTGGAAGCTATTCAGTTATATCTGCATGAACTCTTCAGGTTAGGATACGTTCGATTCAGGCTCGTCGCATTAGAAACACAGCATGCCGGAAAGAGTCTGGTCGATATGATCATCCTGGGCGTTATGGCTGCCGTCCTGTTGATGACCGCTTGGCTGGGTGTTGTTTTGGCAGCCGTGTTGGAGCTGATGGAAAACGGAGTCATCACGAGCAGCGCCATTCTTCTTGCGGTCGCATTGAATCTACTGTTGGTATTAATTCTTTTACATGTTATCCACCGCAAAGGGCGCCATCTAAAATTCCCGGCGACACTCGGCAGTATGCAAGCAGCGCCTCGTGAACCGCGGGATGTACGAAAAAATTATGACCGTTAAGTCCTCTGTAAATCGTAGAACCAGCTTGGGTTTGCCGGCTGAAATCAGAAATGCAGCGCACCAATTGTCCATACAACAACGCTGCGTCGATGTTCGTGCGGCTATCGTGATCCGGAAGATTCACAAACAGATGACGGCACCAACAACATTAATTTTGGCGAGCGCTATTGGATTTATGTTCGGCGAACTCACTCAGTGCCCACGCTCCGATTGCCAAAACTCAGTTAATCAGTCATCGCATAAAATGCTGCCTCCCCTGACCAGCGTATTGAAACTGCTGATCTCAGTCCATACCCTTTATACGGCTTTACCGGTTGCCTGGAAAATTTTACCCACGAACAAGCGCCCCCCTGGGACGTAAATGCTTTGATCGTTGCTGCGATTAAGGTAATGGGTCAGTATGGGAATGGCGCTCTAATTGTCGGCCGCCATAACGAAGCGACAAGGCATGTCCATTAACGCCAAAGAGCAGGAACACGATGATGCCCAGGGCGAAGATACAGGCTTGAACCAACTGTAGCCCATGGGGTATTGGCGTTACGCTCAACAGTAAGGCTAACACCACAAGCGAGGGTACTAAACCAAAGACAATAATGAGGGCGATTATAAAGACGGGTTGTTCCGCCCCGGAGGGTTTGGTATGGGCAAATCCTGATACGACTTTAATAATGGTTTGGCCAAATAGCACCGCAGAACCGAAGGATAATTCGGGTGATTCAATTAATGCAAAAAGCGATCTGCCGACACTCACGTCTACAATCGAAATCACGACCAAAGGCAGAATGATAAATAACAGATCGCCCAATATGGCATAAAAGGCAGCTTTTCGATGTGTCTTATGCGATTCAGCGACACTACTCGCTATAAAGTTTTCTTTAATCATTTATCAAAAAGTCTTTAGTAATCTCTCAATTTGTGTTGCTTGAATGGGTGTTTATTCTGCAGACTTTCTTCAGGCGTCGCCCCAGTCTACAAAAACTTGTTTATGCGTGTTTACAAAACCCTTCGGCCTTCTATGACACGCAATACGACCACAATGACTGCAATCACCAAAAGAATGTGAATGAATCCCCCCAATGTATACGAGGAAACCAAACCAAGTATCCACAGGATGACTAGAATGAGAGCGATTGTTTCAAGCATGATTGCTTCTCCATAATTAAGACATCGTCAATTGACGGTGATAGGGACTTCCGGGGAATAGTTGAAATATTACCGAAAATCGGTGTATTGCCCTGAGATGATGATTTTCAAATTGTTCGACAGGAAAACAAGTAACCCAAAATCGCTTGGGTTGATCGGTTCCTGATTGAATACAGCTACAAAATTGACAGACGTTATTTAGATACTGTCTTTAATATCCTCTTTGAGATCACCAAACCCTGCTTTGAACTTGCCTACGTTTTTTTCTATATTGCCTTCTAGTTCCAATTCCTTATCGTCCAGTATCACGCCAGCGGCTTCCTTGATTTTTCCTTTGGTTTCTTCAATATGACCGGTTACCTGATCTTTATTCATAAATGCCTCCTGAGAATTAAATTGACCCTGATTAGTGTGGATTCATGTTCCAACACTTGGGTCAATGATACGTTTCTATCCGAGCAGGGTCTGTTCGGTATCGAACATTGCTCAAGCGATTACGGCTATGTAATTGAATAAGTTGTGTTTGCTAGCGTACTGACGACATCTGACACTAGTGGAGCCATCGAGGGGGTGCTAAGAATTGTTTTACATCATGGGGTAATGAACAAAAAAATGGCGGGTTATTGATCAACCCGCCAAGCACTACCAAAGAACGGATTTATTGCGCGGCTTTCAAATGTGTGACAGCTTCTTCAGCGGATTTTTTCGCCAGATCAGTATGTTTCAATTTTCCGTGATCTATAGCATCATTCAAACTTGTAATACCCGCGTCCAGATGCTTTTTAGCGGTATCAGCATGGGTCTTGGCAACTTCCGCATGTTCGCCAATGGCCTTGCCGTCGTCAGCTTTAACTGCGGCTTCCGCATGCTTGAGAGCTTCTGCCATATGGCTTTCCCCGGCATAAGCGCCAAAGGAGGCGAGCGTCAAAACGAGAGCTGTGTAAATACCTGTGTGTTTACTGTTGATTGGTGTCATGATAATTTCCTGTAAAAATGTTGAGCAGTTATTTCTGCAACCCTGACCCCGATGAGGGGCGCAGGTGTTGGCAGAGTTTCACGGCAGGATTCGTATTATTTTTTGTCCTTGATGTCCTGTTTGAGATCGCCATAGCCAGCCTGGACCTTACCCATATTTTTTTGGATACTACCTTCTACTTCCATTTGTTTGTCACCGACGACCTTGCCGGTAACTTCCTTGATTTTTCCTTTGGTTTGCTCCACACGTCCATCAACCTGATCCTTGTTTATGATTGTACTGTCCTGGTTTTCTAAGGCATAAACAGTAAAGGAGCAAAGCAAATAGAGGGTGATCCATAAACCAATCAATTTCAAAGTGGTACGTTTCATATTATTTCCTGTAGAAATGACTAGCTTAACTTGTTAAACCTGCAGGCCCCACTCTACATAGATTGGGGCACAGATTAACGGGTATGTTTTATCGGCCTTTTTTAATATCCTGCTTAAGGTCTCCAAAACCAGCCTGTACCTTGCCAACGATTTTTTGAACATTTCCATCTATTTCCATACTTTCATCATCCAGTAGTTTGCCTGTAACTTCCTTGACTATACCTTTGGCTTCTTCAACTCGACCTTTTATTTGATCTTTGTTCATGGGTAACTCCTGATTACTAATGCAGCCATAACCCAATAGTCATGACCAAAGCCTGGAATGATAGATTCCATCACTTGGATAGAAGGATATAGGTAAAACTGAACGACGTCGGTTCGTTATCGCACATAGATTGAGGGTTTATACTATGGGTGCGGTTTTAATAAGAAAGGAGAGTATGAAAATAAGTAATGGTCTTGATAGTTGATATTAGCCAAGCACAATCCTCACGTGATGAGGTTGACCGTCAGCCAGCAATATAATGTGGGTAGTGTTTAATTGAAGTGCGCCATCGCATTCAATTTGGCCGATACCCCTGGTCTGACCGTTTGGGTTTTCAACAGTAATTTCATATCGCGTATTGTGATATTGGTAAACAATACTGAAATGACGCCATGCTCTCGGGATACAGGGATTAAAATATAATTTGTTGGCACGTACCTGTAAGCCGATAATCCATTCCATACCCGCACGGTAATACCATCCGGCCGCACCGGTGTACCAGGTCCACCCGCCACGGCGTGTATGGGGGGGCTCGGCATAAATATCGGCAGCCAGTACATAGGGCTCGACCTTATAGGCATAAACGCCCGTGCGAGTTGCGGTACGGTTGATGGGGTTCAGCATGTACAGAAGTTCCATCGCCTGATCACCATCACCGAGCATGACATAGGCGATTACCGACCAAATGGCAGCATGGGTATATTGGCCGCCATTTTCACGGACACCACATGGATAGCTCCTGATATAGCCAGGGTCACGATCGATCTTGTCGAAAGGTGGCGTGAACAGCAAGACCAAGCCATCACCATAACGCACAAGGTATTCACGTACTGATTGCATGGCCCGTTGTGCGCGTTCAGAATCGGCGCTTCCAGAAATGACGGCCCAGCTTTGGGCGATGGAATCGATACGACACTCAGCGTTGGTGGCCGATCCGAGGAGTGTGCCATCATCGAAGAATGCACGTCGATACCAGGCGCCGTCCCACCCATGGGCTTCTACTGCTGTTTTAAGTTTATCAACATGAGCTCGCCAACGCATGGCACAATCACCAGCCCCCCTAAGCTCGGCGATCTTGGCGAATTCTGACAGCGTGGTAATCAGGAACCAGGCCAGCCAGATACTTTCGCCCTTGCCCCGGTTGCCCACCCGATTCATCCCGTCATTCCAGTCGCCGCTTCCGATTAACGGGAGACCATGTATACCCGTTGGCAAGCTCAGGTCGAGGGCTCGGGCGCAGTGTTCGAAAAGTGTTGCATGTTGAATCGATGCGGTCGGCTCAAAGTAGGCATCATCCTGCTCCGGTGCTAGGGCTTGTCCATCAAGAAAGGGTACTTCTTCATCGAGCACATTGCTATCGCCGCTTACCCGGATATAGTGAGCAACAGCAAAAGGCAGCCAGACACGATCATCTGAAAAATGCGTACGCACACCGCGACCCGAAGGCGGATGCCACCAATGTTGCACATCACCCTCGTCAAACTGCCGAGAGGCGGCTCGTAGCAGATGTGCCCGGGTCAGATCGGGCCGGGCATCCGCTAAAGCCATGCTGTCCTGAAGTTGATCGCGAAAACCAAAGGCACCTCCTGCCTGATAAAACCCGGCACGAGCCCACATTCGGCAACTTAATGTTTGATAGAGAAGCCAGTTATTCAACAGGATATCCAATTGTCGATCGGGTGTCTTAATCTGAACTTTGTTCAGCACCTGATCCCAGGTTTGTTTAACCTTTGCAAAGGTGGTTGCAGTCGCTATCGTTCGATAGCGTCGAATTAAGTCGGTGGCATGATTTCGGTCGCTGCCTTGCCCGAGTAGTAAGATAATCTCGATCTGTTCATCCGCTTCCAGTTCTATTACTCTTTCAAGGGCCGCACAGGCGTCCAGTCCGGCACCAAAGCGGTTTTTCAGTGTATTGGAACGAACGAGGGCAATCGGTGCATCCAGACTACCATTACGGCCGATGAATTCAGTACGATTACCGGTACATGCTGTCTGGAGACCTGCAAGGTCGGCAAAGGCCATGTGCTGGCCAAACTCCAGATCCCAGGGATTGTAGGCCAACAAGGCGCCCGTCAGTGAATCCAGTTCAGTGATGATATGAGGTGCCGTAACGGTGCGGGAAGCGCCGAGAACCCATTCCAGGTAAGCCGTGACCGTGAGCCGTCTAGGCCGTTCGGACACATTAGTTAAGGTCAATGACGATATCTTGATGGGGTCATCAGGACTGACGAATTGAAGAAGCGAGCTATGAATCCCGTGTGAGACATGTTCAAAACGGCTGTAGCCAAGGCCGTGACGGATAATATAGCTCGCATTTTCGACTCGAATGGGTAAAATCGTTGGCGTCCATAATTCATTGGTTACATCATCCCGTAGATAGAAAATTTCACCCGGGGGATCACCGACCGGGTCATTGGACCAGGGGGTTAACTGATTTTCCCGGCTATTTCCACACCAGGTGCAGCCGCTGCCAGACTCCGACACCATAAAACCAAAGTCAGAATTGGCAATTACATTAATCCAGGGCGCCGGTGTCCATTGGCCGTTATCGAGAACAATCACATATTCACGTCCATTATCGGCAAAGCCGCCGAGACCATTAAAAAACTCTAATGCAGGTATGTTAAGTTGGGGTGACTCGGGATTTCCTGGCTCCGTCAAGGCCCTTGGTATTACAAATGCTGCATCGAGTTTGGGTTTTCGCAATAATTGTTCAGCCAAGGTGCCTCGACGGTTGATAAGCACCACACGGGCAACTGTTTGAAAAAGCCGTCGATCTTCAGGGCTAAATTGATCAAATTGCATGACAAAAATGCCACCATGATTTTTATCGGCATGATGGGACGATAGCGCCTGGTTTTCCTTGACCATGTTCTCCAATAGCTCCTGCAAATAATCAACATAAGATATTTCTTTTTCATTGGCGATCACCAGGTCAACGGCAAGGCCTTTGATATGCCAATATTCGTGTGCTCGCAATAACTGTTCGACAATGACAAGATCTTCATCATCCTTTATCCGCAGTAAAACAATGGGCCGATCGCCTGAAATGCCATGACGCCACAGGTCATTCAGGTTTAACGTGTTCAGCTGCATAAATTTGCCGGACGACCTCAGTGAGGGGTCGGTATAAAGCAATCGATTCGCCAGATCCTGGAACAGTTGGGCCTCACTCGGTTTGGTTCGAAGATGGTGCAATTGCACATGGGCATGAGTCCAGGCCAGGGATGAAACACGATCGAATATGGCCATATTCTGATATTTCTCGGCCATTTCTACAACGTCCTGCCGAGATGATGCGGCTATTGTGGTAAATGTTAAATGCTCCGTTGCTCCTGCTGAAATGGTAATTCGTGTCCGCAAACTAAAAATGGGGTCGAGTACCGCACCAACGGTATTGGATAACGGACGCCCGTCTTTTACTGCAATCGGTTCTCTGAGGGTTTGCCCTCGGCCTATAAAGCGACCGCGGTTGGTTTCGTATTGCATCCTGTCACCGGTTCGGCCATCAGTTAGCAAATGAGCCGCCCAGATCGTAGGATCTGTTGCTGAACGCTGGCGCCGATGCGCAATTAAGCCATGCGCCTGAGGCAAAAACTCGGTCTGGATAAACAGGTTGGAAAACGCAGGATGAGCGATGTCTGCCGGAAATGGCGCCAGGACAATTTCTGCATAAGAAGTTATTTCCAGTTCCTGCGTGCTCGTTCCGGTATTAATCAGACTCAATCGACGAATTTCGGCATCGTCTTCAGGAGAAACAATGATTTCCAGCGTAGTGATTATTTGTCCATCCGTGCGGGTGATGCGGACACGATCCTCTGCAAACACAACATCGTACAGGTCTGGAGTCGCGACCGTGGGCTGGTATCCGGCAGACCATATTTTGCCGCTGCCAACATCCCGGATATAGATAAAACTCCCCCAGGCATCCCTCGTTACGTCTTCGCGCCAGCGGGTCAGCGCCAAGTTATTCCATATACTATAACCTGAGCCTGCAGCGCTTATCATGACGGCATAACGGCCATTTGACAGTAGATGTGTAGAGGGTACAGATGATGTAGGTGAGGGAAGGCGACGCACGGGAGGTTGTTCGGATTCTTTGATTTCGGCAAGAACTTCCAGTAATGGCGTGATCATGGTATCAGCACCGCTAGGGATGCGTTCCTGTAGCAACAAGTCAGCGGCTTGAATTAACGGTGATTGATGAAAGCGGTGCCGCATGGTTCCGTCATGAATCACATTGGAAAATGCGACCAGTGACATCCCCTGATGGTGTGCCATGTAGCATTGAATGATAGCAAATGTCTGGCCTTCAGCCAGTCGACTCGACGTATAGTCGAGTGCTTCATAGAAGCCATAGCGACCTAAGGCGCCCGCTTTCACCAATTGATCGAAGTTTTCTACGGCGGCATGTGGAAGATACATGGAGGCTAAGGCTGTCGCATAGGGAGCTATCACCAGATCCTCACCGAGACCGCGTTTCATGCCAAGTCCCGGTACGCCGAAAGCAGAATATTGATAGGTAAAATGGAGATCACGAACATTGTAAGCGGACTCTGACACGCCCCAGGGCGTTCCACATTCTTTTCCGTATTCGATTTGACGTTTTACGACCAAGCGGCAGGTTTGATCCAGAAGGCTGTAACGCGGCGTAAACATGACGAGAGACGGCATCAAATATTCGAACATGGAGCCAGACCATGACAGCAGCAGAGTCCCCTGTGCAGCGCGTGTCACTCTTCGGCCTAAATGATACCAGTGCATGGAGGGTACATCGCGCTTGGCGATCGATATAAAACTGGCAAGGCGTGCCTCGGATGCCAGCAAGTCGTAATAACTGGAGTCAAGCAGGCCTTCTGTGATGCGATAGCCGAGAGCAAACATGTGACGCTCGCTGTCATATAAAAAGTTAAAATCCATTTCATAAAACAAATTATCCAGTTGTGTTATCAACTGTTCGATGCGCGCGGTGAGTTGTTGGGCAGTATCTGCTGCGCGCCGCAATTCAGCCATTAATTCTGAACAGGTTTCAGAGATCAGAAAATTCTCGGTAGAATGCTCAACATCAGCCAATACCTTTCTATAACTGCTGGATAACGCCATGACCGGTGTTTCTAACGAAAATTGACTGAGGAAGACTGATGTCGGTTTCGTAGTTGATTGCGTAAGGGTGTCATGTGCAACGTCGAAATGTATCCATGGAATTAGACTATCAATATCGTGTGAGTGGGAACGAATGTCATCGTACAGAAAGGTTGCCCACACAAGCACTTCATTGTCTTCGGCATCACCCCGTTCGACCGCATAAGCATGTGCCAGGTCCTGCAGGGCTTCTGCGTAAACTGTTAATTGCTTCCATAAATAACTCAATTGGTGAGGGTCAGTTGAGTAGCTATCCAGGTGCTTGCCAATAATTTCTGCTTTTTGTAGTAATTCTTTCAGTGTAACTGCAAAGGTTCTGCGATCTTCAGGAATTTTAGCCAGTGAACTGATAAACAGTTGATGTGTGTCCTTGATACCCGTTAACGCGTTATCGAGCGAAAGAGGTGCTTGTAACAGGTCTCGACATGCCTGTGCCAGTGTTAACAGGTGTCCGGCCAGATTGCCACTGTCCACGGTAGATACATATCGGGGTTCAAGGGTATGAAGATTGCGCGTATCGTACCAATTATAAAAATGACCGTGTAATCGTGGCAGAGTCTGAAGTGTCGACAGGGTTTCCTCAAGACGGTCTATAGTCTTCATTAATCCGATCCAGCCAAAATCCCGTGCGGCAATCACGGAAAGAAGATAAAGACCGAAATTCGTCGGGGAACTTCGATGTGCGATGACCGGTTGAGGATGTTCCTGAAAATTGTCGGGGGGTAGAAAGTGTTCATCCGCGGTCACAAAAGTTGTGAAAAAACGCCAGATGCGTCTACCGATTAATCGAAGCTGTTGACTGTCTTCCGGCAGTAAGGACTCCGCTAAATCGAGTTTGGGTGGAAGACTTAACACACGGGCAACCACGGGTGCCAGCCACCATAAAAGTAAAAATGGTGCAGCTACCATGAGACTCGGTGGATTAAACATTAAGACAACCGCGCCAGCACCTATAACGACAAATGACGATCGCCTAAAAGGCCGAACCAGATTGCTGATCGCGTGACTTGATACGGTTTTGGCCTGTAAGGCCGTTACCCATTTCAGCAACTGGCGTCGGGTAATGAACAAGCGTATCAGGGTGCTGGCGATCGCATCGAGCATTAACCAGGTATGCTGCGCTAATAACGTTAACGCCACCAGACTGTTACCGATGGCCCATAAAACATTTTCGGATGCTGCACGTAGATGAGTTTTCAGTGAGATGCCGCGACGGGGTAATGAAAACTCATTGGTAATCGTCAGGATGGCTGACAAGGATAGTGCAAATAAAATGAATCCTGTCAGGATAGCCACCGGGGCATCCGGAATGGACCAAATGGTTACTAGCGCGAAGAATGCCCCTGGTGCAGAGAGTGATCGACGGAGATTATCCAACATCTTCCAGCGTCCTATTAAAGACATGCCTTTACCGCGAGGACCGAATATCCAGGGCAACAGTTGCCAGTCTCCCCGTGTCCAGCGATGCTCACGGGATTCTGCAACTTCAGTATGAGAAGGATACTCCTCAAAAAATTCAATATCGCTTACCAGTGCACATCGTGCGAATACACTTTCGAACAGGTCATGACTGAGTTGGGTATTGTCAGGAACTCGCTTGGATAAGGCGGCCTCAAAGGTGTCGACATGATATAAACCCTTGCCGGAATAAGTACCCAGCGCAAACAGGTCCTGATAAAGTTCTGAAACGGAGCTTGAGTAGGCATCTGTTCCGGAAGCACCAGCAAAAATTTGGTGAAACATCGAACGCTCTTGTCTCAGCGGCAGTGTCGGTGTTACGCGTGGCTGAAGTATACAATAGCCATCTACGACACACTGGGTAAGCGGATCAAAAACCGGTTGGTTAAGGGGGTGAGCGGCTACGCCCACCAGTTGAGACACCGTGCACATGGGTAATTTTGTGTCTGCATCCAGGGTGATAACGTAACAGATACCCGATGGCGTTGTTGCTGGCTGGCCATTAATCGCCAGAAACGACGTATCGGCCGCCCCCCGTAATAGAAGGTTGAATTCATGCAGTTTGCCACGTTTACGCTCCCAGCCCATCCACTTGCCTTCGGAAGTGTTCCATAAGCGCTTACGATGGAATACATAGAATCGTTGTGTGTCGTACTTGATGTTAAGTGCCGTTACAGCATTTTGGGCTATTGATAGCAGTTGTGCATCATTTGGCATGCATTCAAATTCTGCGTCTGCCCAATCCGATAATAACGCAAAATACACATGAGGTTCAGGATTCGACAGGTAGCGAATTTCCATTTGATCGATCTGTTCCCTGACACTGATTTCATTGATAAATAATGTCGGAACAACAACGAAGGTGCTCAGGCTTACAGGTACACCTTCTTTTAGATCGAGACGTGGCAAATGTCTCGGCGGCAGTCTGCCAATAATAAATCGATTCAACAGATCGATAGCGATATCGGATGCCGGGAATACGGTGAACAAACCAAGCAGTAACAACGGCAATTCACTAATGCCCGCAGCGAAGCTTGAAGCTAATGGAATGAGCAGGAATACTACTGTTAGTAGACCGATACTGCCTACATAGGCGACGCCGGCATTGGAGACATAGGCCCTTATCAAGACTTGTTTAATGGTAGACCGATACTCCAGTTCCCTTTCAAACGCATAACGTCCTGAACCGATCAGATAATAGCCGGGCTCTTGCCTTCGGCTGTCGTTTATTGGGCAAGTGCTGGAGCCTTTGGCTTTGGCAATGACCTTTTCCGCTATTTCCACTTCGGAGTAGGATGAGCGTTTAGCGAGATCCTCAATAGCATGACGATAGCGATCGCGCGTCAAAAAATCCATCGCCTGATAGCCTTCGTGAGCACGTAGACATTTGTCAACAAGGCTTACAGCTTCAACAAACTGCGGCCATTCGAATGCTGAGATTCCACGCATGCTGGTGATGATATTACGTACGGTCAGATTATCGGCGATCTGATCGGCATGTTCCTTTTGTACGATTTCATCAAGGCTAACCTTCTGTTCATGTAACCAGCTATTCAGGAAGTCGAGCGAGAGTACGCTGCCAGGATGTGGATCATGTAATCGCTGAAGAATTTGTACCGCGTAAGCCTGACGCATTGGAACAGCGGGTAATTTTGCAACAGGAAGTACAACGTCTGATTTATCAGTTTGAGCGGCGACTAGTTCAACTTGATCTACGAATTCGTCCGCCAGTTGACGACCTGTTTGCGATCGAATGATTCGAATGGCCAAACGACGCAGATTCTCAACCAGCAAGATGCGCAGTGTAATCGGTATTGCCCACAACTCACCTAGTGTTAATGGCTCAATGCTTTGGTAAGCCTTTACGAACTGCTTTAGCAGCTCGGGAGAAAAGCGGCTGTCGGCATGGGCCACCAGGGCCCAGGCAATACCATAGACGCGGGGATAACCGGCAAGAACACCTTCCGACAATTTGGGGAGTTCGTGGTAATAACTTTCAGGCAAATCAATGTGGATATCACTGATCTGCTCTTCAATAACATGAAAGTTATCCAGAAGCCATTCCGCCGCAGGTGTAATGGCATGATGCTCGTGTATGGCCTTGGCGACGGTTTTGTAGGCTTCAAGCAAACAGCGGGAATTTTCTCGTACCCTGAGGATCAGTTTAATCCCTTCTTTGTGACTACTGATCTTTTGGGCTTTTGCCAGACTGACGGCATGCTGTTCGAGTCGTTCAATGCTGAATAATTCGAAACGGATGGGAGATTCTTCGCCACCAGGATGGTCGACTCTAACATGTCGCCTTTGTTCTCGGCGTTTGGCCATGATTTTATTCTCCTCATCAAAATAAAAATAAAGCGAGTCGCTAGAACAGGGGGGAACCACTAAAAAATATCAGATCATGCCCTTCGGCTTCGCTCAGGAGCGTCTTGTCGAAGGGAAGTATTTAAAGGTCCAAACAGCCAATGTATCGAAATCGTCACATTGCGGTTGTTCTGACTGGATTAATCCAGGATACGACGATAAACAAGCGATCAGACACCACTTTTCTATGACTAGTTCGGCGCCAATCGTTCTGTGTTATAGCCGGCACGTGCCTCACGTTAAGGTTAGGTTTCCGTTAAAAATATCTTCACGAAATCACAAAATTTCCCGGCAAGCCGTTCGTGCTGAGCAAAATAAGCCCCCCCTTCGGAGGCATGGCGTTACCATCAAACAGTCGCTGTTCGACGTACTTTTTTGTGTTTTCATATCTTTTCAAGTCATTGATTTTACAAATACAAAAAAGCTGTTTCTTGAGAGCTTGTCGAAGCATGAATGGCTTGCCGCTACGGAGTGGAATTTTTCCATCCTTCGACAAGCTCAGGACGAACGGAAAAATTTTCTCGGCAACAGATAGGTAAGTTATTTTTTGCCATTTCCTTAACAGCGATGTGTAATGAACACAGGGAACAGGTTTCGTTCGCAACTAGATTCTACCCAGTAAGACTAGAACCAGTAAAATGATGACGATGAGACCTAGACCCCCGCTGGGGCCGTATCCCCACGAACGGCTATGTGGCCAGGCTGGTATGACGCCTAAAAGCATCAAAATAAGAATTATGAGTAAGAGTGTGCCAATTGACATGTGCGTGCTCCTGTTTAATGAAATTGAGGTTAACCAGAAGTTATCAATTCTGATTAAGACGGACAGATTTACAGTGGGGAATGATGGATTAGCCCCAATAGACCTACAACGATTAGATACACCGCTACAAAGTAATTTAAAAATCGGGGTACCAGCAATATTAATATTCCTATCACCAGCGCCAGTAAGGGTTCTGTTGCTATATGTATATTCATATTCATTGGGGGAGTGTCCTTGGTAAGTGATGGGGTAGTTTAGCGGTATGAATAGTCTGGGTCTGTACGCTATCGAACACATTAACTGGAATAAAGTGTGTACTGCCGCAAGCACTGAAGATTGTACCGGGTGCTAAGCATTGCACCGGAGGCAGTGATGTTGAGATTTTGTTAGGGCATTGAATTGACCTAACCTAACTTACCAACAGCGTTGAACGGACTTGCCTGAAAAAGCAATTGAAACGTGTGGATGTCGTTAGATAAGGAATGACTTCCATTAAGGATTTTCGGAAGGATCTATTGATTAGCCCGAGGATCAGGAATTGAAAGAGCCGAGTATATGTCGTCGGGAAAGGTATTAACAATTGCCAGTACGCTGATGTGTTTGCGTGTCAGTGGCTTTACCAGATAATCAGTTGGTTTGTGCTTCCAAAGACTTGCCTGAAAGATGGCTGCTTTTTGTGAAGGGGGATCTCTTCAAATGTGCCTGGTCATCCTCTCTATACAAAAAACGGTTATGCAATATTCAACATAACCGTCTCGTTACTACGTAACACTTCGTGTCCAACAATTAAGTCGAATCGTTAGCCATGAGCATTAGTACGTGATCAGACTAGCGGAATTTTCCTTTCACCTTGACAGGCTTGACAACTTCTTCGGGAGGCGTAACTACCGGTGGCGTGACAACAACGACAGGGGGTGTTGTAACCGGAGGCGGAGTAACTATGACTGGCGGAGGTGTAACGCCACTTAATTCAATATACACACTGTCTGCCACGAAGGGAGCAATTTCACCGCCTATGGTAGGCGTAAACGTCACTGTATGTGAATTGGGATTGGCAGGATTGGCGTAATCCGTGATGAAAGGATTGACTTCATCACGGATTCCAACATAAGTGGCTGCAAATGCTGGTAGATCAACGGTTCCCACTTCCACACCATCAACCGCTATTGTTATGGCATCGGTATAGACGAGACCGGAAATGTTCGTGGTCGTGAAATAAGCACCCACTTCTGTGGGTTGGTCGGTTAAAGTATGCTGTGACATTCAAATTTGGCGATACGCTTGTTGGCCGTACCAGAAAATTACTAAGGCCTGTCGGATTCAGCCCGGCGACTTTAGGCGATTCAACAATACCGTAAAACGAGGGCGTACCCGCGGCATGATAGGTAAATAATCCACCAAAACTAACAGGGCCTCCGGTTAATGGATAGCCTTCATCAGCGCCAACAAATATCTCTTCACCTTGGAATAAATTTCGGGCATCGGTTATTGTTGTCTTTAATTTTTTTAAATTGTAAGTCATCGCTGTGTATTTGACAGCATTTGCACCCGGTGCATTAGTGACAATGATGGGTGCTGCACCGACTACGCTTGATGCAAACATTAAAGATAAAAATAAAACTCTCATAAAAACTTTCCTATTATATTTTTCAGTCCATTCACTAACTGCGATTACCGAACTCGTAATTTTTCTTAACCTGTAAGCTGTTATCTTCACCATCTTGAACAATAATCCCTCTTCAGAATTGCAGTACTGAAGGAACTCGGATGCACAACCGGTATATGCTTCAGCTTTATAAAGGATTAAAGTCTGAAGTAGGCAACGTCATTCTCTCTCCTCCTGCCAGAATTTTTGATTCAGAAACAGAGGATTCTGTTGCTTTCAGATTCAACCACTTGGCGCCATCCATGTTTGTTTGTTGAACACAACCTCGGTTAATGTAAAAAAATGACGAAAAAGATCAATCATTGCAAAAAATACTCGGACATAGCTATTCCTGATTACCCACAAGCTTCACCTTAAATAGCAGACACTCAAGTAGCCGTTACGCCGGCATGGATTGCCGGTAACCAGAGCACAAGGACGTGACTCGTCATGTAACAGAAATCGCTGAGTTTACATCCGTGTAGCCTGGACCCCGGCAATCCATGCCGGGGTGACGTCCTGGGGGAATTCACGGGATCATCACCGTTTCTCTTTCGGCTGAAGCTTGTGGGTAATCAGGAAGGACTATTGCCAGGAGTTTTACAAGTATCTCAATTATTAATTCTACGCTGTCAGATTACAGGTCCTGGGAGAACGGGGTTTAGAGCGAACACCCTCATTTGCCAGGCTTATCGGCGACACGTGGGGGAGGGCTGCCGGTTGGCTAGTCAGAGCTCTGAAAATAGAATGGCTGTCGCTTTGGCGTTTTATCCAAAAAAAGAGCGTTGAGGTTGATCCAAGCAAAACTCCGTCCTCCCCCGAGCTTGGTCGAAGAGTATCGGGCCTTTGGTTGGCTCACTCGACAGGTTTACGGCATTTCCGCACATTACCCGAATGGAGTAGGCAACAACCCTGTATCAGAAGGCGGTAAAGACATCCGCAGGCACTAATTTTGCCTGCCGCCGGCCTGAACAGGGTACCTGCCTCGTGGTTTATTTGAATTTGGACGCTGCGCTAGCCAAGCCGATTCTTAAGTCATCCCAAATCTTATCCGCCGTTTCTTTTGAGCTGTTCCAGGCTTCGGCACTGGCCTGTTCAAGTTCCTTTATCTTCTCAGTAGCTGCATGCTCTTTAGCATGCAAGGCATTGACGTCTTCAACATATTTGAGCTTTACCATTCCTGCAGATTTCTCCATTTTGGCAGACAACAGATCTATTTGGGCACTCCACGCTTTTAGTTCAGTTGCCAGACCGTCGATATATTCGTTTTTAGTTTTCATGGATTCACCTTGATATTAGTAGTTGATATGGACTTGCATTTTTCAGTAACCCTTCCGGGTAGGACAGACGGTATGTTGCACCTAGATTTGATTTCGGATGGTAAACAATGATTTCATCCTGAAACTTCTACGTATTAGCGTTGAACGATAGTGCCATTGCTGTCAGATAAAACAATTTCCACTCTTCGATTCAATTGCCGACTGGCGGCGTTATCGTTGCTGGCCACCGGAAATTCTTCGCCATAACCGCGTGTCGACACTCGGTCATTGCTGATCTGCATTTCCATCAGGGCTGTCCGAACAGAATAAGCCCGCCGGTCGGAAAGTTCCTGATTGAGGTCGTTACTGCCTCGACTATCGGTGTAACCTTCAACCAGGACTTTGTATTGCGGGTATTGCGTGAGAAAGTTACCGAGTTTTTCTACATTGCGTATTCCGCCGGATTCCAGCTGCGCTTTGTTGGTACGGAACAGGACGTCGCCTAGCGTAATGACCAGACCACGTTCGGTCTTTTTGGCGTTCAATTCCTTGAGCTGCATTTCCTGTTGAGCTATCAGTTCCTGGTCACGCTCAGTGTTCGCATTGGCAGCGGCCAGTTCGGCATTTTGCCATTCCGCATTTTCCTGCAGGATGGCTACTTGCTGTTTGGATGCATCGGCTTCGGCCGTTCTCGCTTCAAGGCGGACTTGATCGCGTTTGGCACCAGCGTTGTTTACCGCTAGTTCAGCAGTTTTTCGTTTTGCGGTTTCTTGTGCGATACCGACTTGCTGATTGGCTATATAAGCCAGGTGGTTGACGACTTCATCGTTATCATCTTCGTTTAACGCATAATCAGCCTTATTCAGAGTATCGCTGGCGTCTTTTAATTCGACCGCTGCCAGATTGGTAACATCGGGATTGGTGCGTGCGTTGTTGTAATTGTTATGTGCTTCTGTGAGAGACGGGTTGGGCAGGGTGGCGCAGCCAGAAATAATCGCGACAGCGATCACGGACAGGGGTAAATATCGATTGGTTTGCATGATGAACTCCATTAAATATTACTGGGTTTTACGGTCAATTTCTTGTTGTAGTACACGCGTATCTTCATGCAATGCACTCGCTGCTTTTTGCGCCTTGAATGATCGAGCTGTAGCTGTTGCAAGTTGGGCATCGACCTGGGCTTGTTCCGCCAGGCGCCGGGCGAGCAGATAGTTTTTTTCTGTCATGGCCAGTTCGGCGCTATCCATTTTCTCCATGGCTGACTTGAGCGGTAACGGCGCAAATTCATTGCCGCCAGCGCTGCTTGCACTGCTGACCGCAGCCCTGGAAACGGCCATTTGCTCCGTTGGTGCAGGAATGCTCGCGCAACCTGAAAGGAAGATTACTGCCGCTGCCGTTATGCCAAGCCCATGTAAAATCTTATTTGATTTGGCGTAGTAGAAATTTTTCATAAGGTTTTCTCCATTGATTTGAACGTTGAATACAATCGTTTCACCGGTTAAAAGGCTACGATTTTCAATTTTTGCAACAGCCATCAGGCTGTGCTCCTCCACTTGGAAATTGCCTTGACTTTAAAGCCAAATGGCCGTGCAGACGTATAGGCCTCAAGGTAGTAAATTTGATGGCGTTAAAGAACCTGGGTCCTTTATTACTTAACAACCTTTCTGGTAAAGACGAATCAGGCACTTCCCAAGCCGAGATTCTAAAAATGAAATCCCTGACGTGAAATTTCCATACGGGATAGAAATAGCAATAAGCTTACCTGATTACCCACAGGTTTCAGCTGAAATAGCAAACCCTCAAGTAGCCGTCATGCCGGCATGGATCGCCGGTATCCAGAACATAGGGACGTGACTCGCTGACAACACATCACTGGGGTTACATCCCTGTAGCCTAGACCCCGGCAATCCATGCCGGGGAGAGTTTATCGTTTCAACGTTGGCTGAAACTTATACGTAATCAGATAAGCTTATGGAGATAAAACGTTGGTTCCATTGATTCGGCCTGATGATATTTGAAACCGTTCGAGCAGGGCTGACGAAGCTATCTGGTCTTTCGACAAGCTCAAAGCGAGCGGAGTTAAAACTTGAAAGGGCCGAATCTATAGGAACAGCCCATAGCCATTAGACGCCTTTTAGCCGCTGTGTACCGTACGCTAACGTACATAAGGGAAACGAGCGCTAAACCGCATGGCATTTAAACGATAGGTGTTGGGTGCTTTAAAGGTTTTGTTGAAATGATGTAGGGCTAGCCAATACCTTTACGACAATGTCTTAATGATCACGGCCATGACCCCTATTGTTGCCGCCCTGCTCGTTCCTATGATCCCCACCCTGATTATCTCCATGGTCGTCACGTCCGTCATTGCCGCGGTTGCGTTGATATTCCTGGTAACGCGGAACATATTCACGATTGTACCAATTGTTTTGCACAAAATAGACACGTTCGCCGCAAGCGTTATATTCGCGGCAGTGTCTTTTCCAGTGTTTGGCGTGGCCCGGACGTACACGCAGATAAATGGGGGGGCGGTCCATAGGTATGCGCTGGATGGCTATCGGCTGTCGATAAATCACGCGGGGCTGCGGATAGTCGTTGATGTTAAGTTGACCATAGAAGCCGGGCTGGCCAACATTGATCGAGAGGCCTACATCGGCAGCAATCATGGTGGCATGGAAGGTGGTAAGGCAAAAAGCTGCCAATGCCGCAGCAGTTAAAAAAGGTTTCATGTTGAATCTCCTGTTTTTGATAAATAGTGTCCGGTGACTTTAGCGCAGCGCCAGTTAAAGCGGTCAAGCAAATGATATGAGCAATCATGGCTTGTCTTTTCCTGATAAAGCGGAAATAACAATGATCTGCTAATAATGTCAAAAGAACTGTACGCTTGGCCACATAGGGGATAGTCCATAAATACAATCGAATGCTGAATGCTGGGTATGTGCGTCAGCGGACAGACTGAGAAGAGCTTTCTGATTACACTTGAACTATCGAACGAGACCCGTCTGGCAGACTTACACCATAAACCAGCAACCCTGTGTAATGGTCGAAAGTAGTGCCGTCCAAACGAGGATGCGTATGAGTTCTGGATATTATTGATTCGGCCTGATGATATTTGAAACCGTTCGAGCCGGGCTTGTCGAAGCTCTCTGGTGATACGGCATGCTCAAGGTGAACGCAGATAATATTTTACAGGGCCGAAATAAATAAAGAGGTAATGCAATGAAAACAATTCAAAAGTTTGTTGTCAGCTCGGTGACAGCCGCAATGCTCATCGGCCTGTTTGGTTGTTCCGGCATGTCAACGCAGGGAAGGAACACTGCCATCGGCGCCGGTGTCGGTGCCGTCGGAGGAGCCGCTCTTACCGGTGGTAGTGGGCTTGGAACGGTCGGTGGTGCAGCTGTAGGTGGCATCATCGGTCACGAAGTCAGCAAGCCCAATCGATGATCGACCTAAGATGCCCCTAATCTACCCGGTTTGGGCATCGAGGTTTCGAGTTACTCATTTTTCGCTTATCGTCCTATCCGTCTCGATTCTGGTCGGGTGCGCCTCACTACCACCGGGTTCCGACTTTCCAAAATCCGTGTCCTCGGCACTTGTTCATCCCGAGGAGACTCGGCTTGGTCGACAGTTCGGCAATGCCGGTCGCCAACACGGCGGCACTTCGGGATTTCGAATCATTCCTGTAGGCGCGGACGGATTCTTGATCAGGATGCAAATGATTAAGGCTGCGGAACAAACACTTGATCTTCAATATTTCGTTTTTCGTGGCGACGAAACAGGCAAACTGTTGACTGCAGCTGTATTGCATGCGGCCGACCGTGGTGTGCGAGTACGTGTGTTGGTCGACGATGGTGATACGGAGAGTGGCGACGAAGGGATTACAGTACTTGAAGCGCATCCGTCAATCCAGGTTCGCATATTCAATCCCTTTGTGTATCGCGGACATGCCAGGCTGCTTCGAAACGTCGAATTTCTTTTCGATATCTCAAGGCTTGATTATCGAATGCATAATAAATTGTTCATCGTGGACAATGCCATAGCGCTCATAGGTGGGCGTAACATTGGTGATCAATTTTTTCAGATGGACCCTGAGTCTCAGGTTGCTGATGACGACATTTTTGCCGCTGGTCCTATTGCCATGAAACTGTCAGCGACTTTCGACGAGTTCTGGAACAGCGACCTGTCGATCCCGGCCGAGGCACTTGTTGGTGAGAAGTCGGCACACGCAGCCTTGAACGACCATCGTGAGATATTAAACGACCAGAGACGGCAGATGAAAAGGGAGGGTATCGACTATGTAAAACGCGCTGCGACCGGCGAACCCTTTAAAGGCATGCTTTCCGGCCACTTGCCCCTGATCTGGGCGCGCGCGCAACTGGTCTACGACAGCCCCGACAAAAAGAAAGTAAAAAGCGGCGCCAAGTATGGCAGACTGATGCAGCGTGCATTGGCGAATACCACTATGGAGGTACAGTCCGAGTTGCTGATGGTCACACCCTATCTGATACCGGGGAACGAAGGCATGCGATTGCTCAAGGACTTGCGTCGCCGCAACGTCCGGGTGCGCATTCTGACCAATTCACTTGAATCATCTGAGCAGTTGCTGGCTCACTCCGGCTATATGCATTATCGTGTGCCTCTGCTGGAAAATGGCGTTGAACTTTACGAAATTCGTGCACTTCTGGGTAACAGCAAAGGTAGTGGGCAAACAGAAGCCATATCGCGGCACGGAAACTATTCGTTGCACGCAAAACTGTTTGTGTTTGACCGTCAGAAGCTGTTTATAGGTTCAATGAACTTTGATCAGAGATCCATGCACATCAACACTGAAATTGGTTTGATCATTGATAGCTCCGAGTTGGCTAGTCAGCTCGTTGCCCGTTTCGAAGCCATGGTGCAGCCGGTCAACGCCTATCAGCTGGTATTGCATGCGAACGGCACAGGGGGGCGTGCGGGTTTGGTTTGGCGTACCCAGGAAGGTACGAATTCTGTCGAGCTCGACAGGGAACCGGCTCGGAGTGACTGGCAACGAGCCGAGGTCAATTTCATATCACTTTTTCCACTGGATGATGAATTATGAACATACGATTGATAATAGCTTTGGTCATGCTGCTGGATTCTGTGCCAGGGTTTGCACAACCCCCAGCCAGCGTGCAAATAGAAGTGAATTTTCTGCTTGGATTTATTGAAGGTTCCAGATGTGAATTTTATCGCAATGGCACCTGGCATGACTCGAAAGAGGCGCAAATCCATTTACGCAACAAATATAACTACCTGGAAGTAAGAAATCTTATTAATACAGCCGAAGACTTTATTGATAGGGTAGCCACGGCAAGCAGTCGTAGCGGTAAACCGTATGAGGTGAGGTGTGATGGCGCTGCAACGGTAAATTGTAAACAATGGTTGCAGGACGAACTGGCGCGGTTTCGAAGCTTGTAGGATTAGGCTAAATATAACGTCCGGATTTATGATGCCCCCGCGAATTTATTCACCCAGAGTGGATAACTCCACACGGCTAATTTTTTCATTCATGCATGTTCCTAAAGTTAATGATTCGGCAGAGAGAGGCGGTTCTCGTTTCGGTAACGGCCAAGCGCCCAAAGGGGAAAAAATTTATCATAACCATGATATTTCAGGTAGAAAACCTTTGGAAAACCCGGCGCATTAAAGCTTGGGTCTTTCCAGAAGCCATCGGCCTGTTGGTTATTCAGCAAATAATTGACACCGGCCTTGACTTCAGGGCATCGGGCTTCGCCAGACGCCAGTAGGGCCAGAACGGCAAGCGAGGTATGGAAAACCGTGCTGGTATAGAATTGGCCGCGGCATTTGGTGTTGTTATAACTATAATTACCTTCTCCCCAGCCACCGTCAACACGTTGCCTGGATTTCAGCCAGGCGACAGCCTTGCGTATGCCGGGATCATTTTTGGGAACGCCGGCGGATTCAAACCCGACCAGCACAGACCAGGTGCCATAAATGTAATTCGTGCCCCAGCGACCAAACCAGCAGCCATCCATCTCCTGCTGATTGCGCAGATATTCGATACACCGGTCAATGACGGTCTGGTATTCGGGATGCTGTTTCAGGAGCTTGCCCAGAAGCATGATGCACCGAGCACTCACATCGGCTGTGGGTGGATCTAACAAGGCGCCGTGATCGGCAAACGGAATGTGGTTAAGATAGAAATGCGTGTTGTCGGCATCAAAAGCACCATAGCCGCCATTGCTGGATTGCATGCCGGCTATCCAGGCACCGGCTCGTTCAATATTATCGGCAAAATTTTTATTGTCGGCCTGGATCATGGCATAAGCCACAACCGCCGTATCATCAACATCAGGGTAATAGCTGTTGCCGAATTGAAAGGCCCAGCCGCCACCCGGCAAGTTGGGCCGCTGATTCCGCCAGTCGCCCGGCTCATCTTTCAATTGTTTGGTCGCCAGCCAGTGTAATGCCGATTTCAGTGCTTTCTGTGTGTGAGGATCTTTCTGATGGCGATCAATTTCCTGCAGTGTCAATGACGCCAGGCCGGTATCCCATATAGGTGACACGCAAGGCTGGCAATAGGCCATATCATCCTTGATGACCAGTAGGCGATCAATGGACGCTCTGGCGATTTGCCGTTGTTCATTATCGACAGGAATACCGAGATAATCCATGGCTTCGTAGGCATTCACCATGGCAGTGAAAATGGCGCCAAGACCATCTAAACCATTCAATCTTTCGATGAACCAGTTCAGGGCCTTGCGTGTTGCTCTTTTACGAACAAATCCCGGAATCAATGGTTCCATGAACCGGCCCATTCTTTCGAGCACCAGAAATCCTTTTCCCAAGGGTGTGGTCACATGTGAAAAATAATTCTTTTCCTTATCCGGTGCGGTAACAAATAGCTCGGCGATCCCTATTTTCTTTGGGTTGCGGGCTTTGGCCTTAAACGTACAGAGTATGGTCAGTGGCACCAAGACGGTACGTGCCCAATAGGATATTTTTTCAAGATGAAAAGGGAACCACTTAGGAAGCAGCATGACTTCCACCGGGATGAAAGGGACGCCACGCCAAGGAATCTGTTCAAACATGGCCAGCATGATGCGTGTCAGGACATTGGCCCTGGCAGCGCCACCCTGTGAAAGAATCCAGTCACGCGCACTTGTCATAGGTACACTCTGGATCGGATCGCCGGCAATCTTCATGGCGTAATACGCTTTGATTGTGCAGCTGATGTCGCCCGAGCCCCCCTGGTATAGGGAATAGCTGCCGTCCGAGTTTTGTTGTGTACGGATATAATTTGCAATTTTGGTCTGCAGAGACTCATTAATTTCATCCATATAATGCATCATCAGGATATATTCGGCCGGTATAGTGCAATCGGCTTCTAGTTCGAATACCCAATAACCTTCATTGCTCTGAAGACTCAGAAGGTGTTCTTTAGCACGGTCAATGGCACAATTCAGCTTAGATGAAGACCTTGTTGTGCCGATGAAGAGGTAAGAGACATTTGAAATCGGTGAAGTTTGATTCAGCATACGTTGATTTTTTCTGATTCGGCGTTATCATTGTGCAAGTCGGTTCACCCTGGATTAAGTTTTTGAAAACCCAACACGATCAATCGATTTGTATATATTATGTAAGAACACCTGCGTTCTTATTACATCAACACTCGGCGGGATACTGCAATGATGGACTTAAAAATTAAGGATCTGGATTTATAGGGTTTGCGATCTATTTGATTAAATTCAGACTACCCTTAAGGGAACCTCTAAAAAGTATCCATTCATGCTTCGACAAGCTCTCAAGAAACAGCTTTTTTGTATTTTTAAAATCAATGACTTGCAAAGATATGAAAACACAAAAAAGTACGTCGAACAGCGACTGTTTCAGGGTAACGCCATGCCTCCGAAGAGGGGCTTATTTTGCTCAGCACGAACGGACAAGGCACTGATTTAAAAAGGCTGCCGTTCGCACAGAGCTTGTCGAAGTGCAATTTTTAGAGGCCCCCCCTTAAGAGATTTTTATCTTTACTTTGGTAGTATAAGTACAGACTAACCTTGATACCTGATAAAGTATGTACGACAACGCACACAGCGAACGTCATTTTTAGGCAATAATAAGGTTTGATCAAACGAAGACTGCTTTCACTGAACTTCATGTAAATTCCACAGGGAACGTACCGTGAAAGTTAGTGATTTTAATTTGGGTCTAATACCAACAATAACAATGGCTGACCTCAATACACCCTTACAAAATCATCTCATGGATGCTCTACCCACTGAGGTATTCGAGCGGATTTTCCCGAATCTGGAAAAAATTGACATGCCGCTCGGTAAAGTACTGTACGAGTCAGGAGAGACTCTTCGTTACGCCTATTTTCCGACGACGTGCATTGTGTCGTTGCTTTATGTCATGGAGAATGGCGCATCAGCTGAAATTGCCGTTGTGGGTAATGAAGGCATGATTGGTATTGCCCTGTTTATGGGTGGAAATACCATGCCGAACCGGGCGATCGTACAAAGTGCTGGATATGCCTATCGACTGCGAGGCGCGTTTATGCAAAAGGAAGTCGATCTTTATGGACCGTTACTTCATCTGTTACTGCGTTATACGCAGGCATTGATTACGCAGATGGCCCAGACGGCCGTCTGCAATCGGCACCATTCCGTGGATCAGCAGCTTTGTCGCTGGCTGTTGTTAAGCCTCGACCGACTTGAGTCCAACGAGCTGACGATGACCCAGGAATTGATCGCCAACATGCTGGGTGTACGCCGTGAAGGTGTTACGGAAGCCGCCGGTAAATTGCAGCGGGCAGGTTTGATAAATTACAATCGGGGACACATTACGGTGATAGATAGACCGGGACTGGAAAATCGAGTCTGTGGGTGTTACCAGGTAGTTAAAAATGAATCCAATCGGTTGCTCCCCCCCCCCCCGCGTAAATAGCGCGGAATTGCTCAAGCTGTTCCTGGACAGGACATTTGACGATCTGTTCAAAGTGCATTGAAAGTAGGCTCAACAAAATCAAAGCGAAGGCGAATCACCATTTACCTGATCCTTAACGCTGAATAGTTAGGATATGGCAAAAAATAACTTTCCGAATTATCCTGAAATCTTAGTAGGAGCGGCGTCTTTGCCGCGAACCGGGCATTCTGGGCGCTCAATCGGCGGGGTGCCGCTCTACATTTTTCTGTATGACTGTTAAAATCTACAGGGAAGTTATTATGGGTCACATCCTTAGCAATTTTTTGAGAAGGGAATAATTATTCTGGAATGGCCACAATTATTCTGGAATGAGGTGGACTACCTTAGTTTATGTTGGAAGTGCCTAGATACAAGGCTTGCAGGCCATATATATAAAATTTTCATTTTCACGATCTTTGGAGCACTTTTCGTTAAAAGAAAAAGTTTTTCGGTAGAGCCAATTGCAAAATTATCCAATGGTAACCGGAGTAAGTTAATAAAGGCTCCTGAAAAGCCGGTTTTTTTGAGCAGATGACTGACTATTAAGCCATTAACTCAGTTAATTTGTCGTTTTTGTAAAGATCAGGG
>JABFSH010000079.1 GCA_013140705.1 Methylococcaceae bacterium | reverse complement strand
AATCAACGTATCCTGGCGTTCATCGAGTTTTTTAATGAGACCTTGGCAAAACCGTTTCGATGGACTTATATTGGCAAACCTTTGCTTGCATAGGTTATCGAGTGTATTTCAGAAGCTGGGTACTAGTTGCAATCAGTTACTAAAAACGAATAGTGCTGGTCATGAAGCGGTGAAATAAATAATTCTGAATCACTGGTCATAGCACTTAGCTGTGTAGATTGCCCAAGAAAATATATTACCTAGGAAAGCAACATGTTAAACAATTTCACTATCAAATTTCGACTAATCCTGTTGATGGGCATTTTAATCGTCGGGTTTACCTTGTTTGGGCTAACGACTTTCAAGTCAATGAAATTATTGAACGTAAATGGTCCGGTTTACCAAAACATCGTGCAAGGGAAAGATCTTATTGCGGATGTTTTACCGCCTCCAGAATACATTATCGAATCTTATCTTGTCGCTTTTCAATTGTTAGGGGCTGAAAATTCGAATGAGATTAAAGTCTTAGACGAAAGATTTATTAATTTGGAAACTGAGTACGAAAACCGGCATAACTACTGGAAAAATCAGCCCTTAGATAGGGAGCAAACTGATTTTTTACTCGAAAGATCCTATAAGCCAGTTCAGAAATTTTATGCAGAAGCCCACCTTAACTTTTTGCCCAAGATTAAGTCGGGAGATCGTGCAGGCGCTCGTGAAAGTATCAAGAAAATGCAATTATCTTTTGAAGAACATTTAGCGGCAATTAATGACGTCGTCAAAATAACTTCGAAACTGAATAGCGAAAATGAATCTCAAGCCAATGAAACAATTCATGGGTATAACTTGCTACTGTTTAGCATCTTTGGGGTCAGTGTAGTTGTGTCATTAGTCTTTAGTACACTCATTACTCATGGAATCTTGGTATCAATTAACGAGCTTAAACAATTTGTAGGATCTTTGGCCCAAGGTGATTTGAGGGGCGATATTAATCTAAATCAAAAAGATGAAGTGGGTGCATTAGCTGAGGCATTAAAATGCATGCGCGATGCAATTTACAATGTCATTATCCAGGTTCGTACAAATTCCGATGCCTTGGCCAGTGCCTCTCAGGAAATTAGTGCGACGGCCCAAAGTATTAGCCAAAGTGCTGTCGAGCAAGCTTCCGGCGTTGAAGAAACAACAGCAGCCATAGAAGAGCTTACTTCGTCAGTCAGGCAAAATACGGATAATGCAAAAGTAACCAATAGCATATCATCAACAGCTTCTGAAGATGCCGTTGAAGGAGGCCAGGCTGTTAAGCGTACGGTTGAAGCCATGAAAGAAATAGCAGAAAAAATCGGCCTTATTGAAGACATCGCCTATAAAACCAACTTATTATCACTCAATGCTGCCATTGAAGCGGCTTTAGCAGGTGATCATGGTAAGGGGTTTGCTGTCGTAGCTGCAGAAGTTAGGAAACTGGCTGAAAACAGCCGAGTCACTGCCCAAGAAATTAATAGTCTGGCGAAAAACAGTTTAAAAATAGCTGAGGATGCCGGTGAATTATTGGAGAAAATAGTTCCCAGCATTCAAAGGACTGCCGATTTAGTCGAAGAAATTACAGCATCTTCTCAAGAGCAAGCCCACGGAATCAGCCAAATTAGTGAGGCGGTCAACCAACTGGATAGAGCGGCTCAACAAAATGCCTCAGGGTCTGAGCAATTGGCGGCGACGGCGGAAGAATTAAGTGGACAAGCAATTCATCTCCAACAAGTTATCGAATTTTTCAAAATAGACCTTGGACATAGTCAAGTTCAGTCTGTCTTCAAACAAAATTCAATTGTGAAGAATGGTTCCAGGCCAGTGCCAGCAAAAATAAATACATTTCCATCAACTCGAATTAAATCAAATCCCGATTCGAAACCGGTAATGGTTTCATCCTCAAGCAATCTAGCCCGAACTCTACCAGAATTTAATGAGAACGATTTTGAACGGTTTTAACAGGTAATCCCAATCATGAGTCAATTGAAAGTTAAAACACAACAAGAATCTGGTTTGGTCGCGAAAGAATCTTTGCATCAATTTTTGACCTTTCTAGTCGGTAGTAATAATTTCGGTATCAATATTTTGGACGTTAAGGAAATTATCGAATTTAACATGATTACACGCGTACCTATGACACCTGACTATATTCGTGGTGTCATTAACTTACGTGGGAATGTTGTTCCGGTTATTGATCTGTCGGCAAGAATGGGGCATGCGCGTAGCGAAATCAGTAAACGGACGTGTATTGTTTTAGTTCAGATCGGCTATCACGAGGAAAGCCAGTTGCTGGGTATGCTTGTTGACTCGGTTGATGAAATTCTTGATCTTCCAGACTCCATGATTATGCCACCACCGGATTTTGGTGCCGATATCCGCACCGATTTCATTCAGGGTATGGGGCGCGTAGGAAGTGAATTTATTATTTTACTCGATATAAACCGGGTGCTTGAATTACAGGAATTGTCAGAACTGAAACAGTTATCAGTCGGAAACCAGACGATTAAAAATGAAGTCTGAGGCGTTTTAAATTATTTATGGCTGCAAGTCCGCAAATGACATCAGCTTGATCAAATATTAGCAATTAAATCAATACAGCATAGTAAATTAGGAAATCAAATGTTCTCATTTAAATCAATTAAAGCTCGGATGATCATTGGCTATTCATCAGTAATTGGTTCGTTGATCATTGTAATGGTTATAAGCTTGATACAATTTTCAAACACACAGACCGCGACTACTCAGTTAAAGGAAAAATCTTTGCCGCAGGCGTTGATTGCGGAAAGAATGGTTTTCGACGTGTCATCGATCCAGAATTTTATTCAGGATACAGCTGCGACTCATCGCACCGAAGGCTTTAAGGAGTCTGATCTGGTTGCTGAGGATTTTAGGCAAAATATCCAAATCCTTCGTAAGGAAATTGACAAGGAGTCTCCTGAATTTAAAGAGTTGGATTTACTTGAATCCACCTTCAAAAAATATCATGAAGATGGTAAGCATATGGCCGAAGTTTACATTAGTAGTGGAGTTGAAGCTGGCAATAAATTGATGGATGACTTTGATAATACGGCTGAAAACTTAACTGACAATGTTAATAAACTTCGGGATGCCAAAGTTACTACTATGAAAAACTCCAGTTCCGCTCTTAATGAGTCGACTCAAAAGGCCACGCACACTTTATGGATTGTTTCTATCGCATTTGTTTGCTTTGGAATTATCATGGGTTTCAACAATATTCGTAGCATATTAAAGGCCCTTACTGCCATGCAGGGTATCGTTGATACATTGGCACAGGGCGATTTAGCAGCCGATATTCACTATGATCAAAAAGATGAAATCGGTTTATTGGCTGATTCTCTAAGGAACATGCGTGATCAACTTGGTGATGTCGTCATGCAGGTTCGACAAAACTCTGACTCACTCAGCAGCGCTTCTCAGGAAATCAGTGCGACCGCGCAATCTATCAGCCAAAGCGCAATTCAGCAAGCGTCAAGCATAGAAGAAACCACCGCTTCAATTGAACAGTTGACATCATCTGTCAGACAAAACTCTGATAATGCCAAAGTTACCAGCAACATTGCCACAACAGCAGCCGAAGAGGCTATAAATGGTGGAAATGCAGTTAAGAAAACAGTAGAAGCTATGAAAGGCATTGCCGATAAAATTGGTCTTATTGAGGATATCGCCTATAAAACAAATTTATTGTCGTTGAATGCCGCTATAGAAGCTGCAAGAGCAGGTGAGCATGGTAAAGGTTTTACTGTGGTCGCCGCAGAAGTTAGAAAACTTGCAGAAAACAGCCGTGTAACAGCTCAAGAAATCAACAGCCTGGCCAAAAATAGCGTTAAAATTGCCGAAGAAGCCGGGTTATTGCTAGAAAAAATGGTTCCAAATATCCAAAAAACTGCCGATTTGGTCGAAGAAATAACCGCAGCATCTGAAGAGCAGGCACAAGGAATTGGACAGATCAGTCAAGCAGTCAATCAATTGGATCGAGCAGCTCAACAAAATGCTTCGGGCTCCGAAGAATTAGCTGCAACTGCCGAGGAACTCAGCGGACAGGCAATGCAATTGCAACAAGTTATGGCATTTTTTAAAGTTGAGGCGAATTACTAAAAACCTATTTGTGAATATAAACTTTAAAGCCGGCTGCTACGTGCTCAAATAGGTTGATGACATCCTGATTCTTCATGCGTATGCAGCCGTGAGATTCAGGTATGCCGGTAATTAGATGATCTGGACTACCATGAATGTAGATGTATCTTCTGGCCGTATCCACATGACCGAATCGGTTTTTGCCGGGTTCCAATCCTCCTAACCAGAGAATTCTGGTTAATATCCAGTCCCGATGCGGGTATTTTGTCTCCATGTCAGCGCAATAAATTTCTCCTGTAGCTCGTCGACCTACAAACACTGAATTCAGTGATTGATCAGCGCCAATCTTTGCCCTGATGGCATGCCAGCCAGTTGGTGTACATTCGCTTCCTCTTTGTTCACCCACACCATTTTTGGCAGTGGAAACTGAGTAAGTCTGCTCGATACATCGATCAAGGACCAGGGTCAGTTGTTGTGTAGTGATCGAAATATCAACATAGGAATCAATGTTCATGGAATATGTATTTTCTCTATTTGTGAGCCGTGCCAGCTTTTGAGCAGACGAGCACATTGTTCATCAAAAAACTGATAACTACTGCTCTATACTGGTAAAGGATCATAACTTTGATGATGCAGTAAATTGTCTTGGATTGAATTCTAAAACGTAGCTATTGAACAGTCATTATACTTAATTCAAACTGTGAAAAAAGAATATCCTCCCATAAATCTAGGTTCTCCAGGCGAAGATATTAGCAAAAAAGATCTTCAAACGATCAAACAGCGTTTCAAAAGCCTGCACCTAATTCGGATACAGCGTATCCAGGAGTTTTTACAACCCCGACAACGACAATTCCTCGACTTATTACCACTTATTTTTCACTTGAATATCCCTTTGCTGCCAGGTTTTATCTCTTTGGATACACCGTCCGGCATACCCGAATACTATCCTAGCAATAAGACTTTAAAAGCAGCCAAAAAGATTTCAAAAAATATCATTTACAACAGACCTGTTACTCGAAATGGAGCCATCGAAAGTCTGTTTTTGATGGGAAGTGTTGGCAGCATAGCCTTTTCAAAGACGAGCGATATGGATATCTGGTTATGTCATGAGTCTGATTTATCGACCTGTAAAATTGATGAGCTCCAAAAAAAGGCTACGGCAATTGAACGCTGGGCCGCATCATTGGATTTGGAAGTTCATTTTTTTCTAATGGACTGTCGACAATTTCTCCTTGGTAAGGATACGCCGATGTCAAAGGATAGTAGTGGTAAAACCCAGCATTATCTTCTTTTAGAAGAGTTTTACCGCACAGCTGTTTATATAGCAGGAAAAAGCCCGGCTTGGTGGTTAGTTCCACCGCATGAAGAGAATAACTACACAAACTATATCCGTCATTTAAAGGACAATCGCTTTGTTTCTGAACAGGAACTCATTGATTTTGGTGGACTGGAATCCGTGCCTCCGGAGGAGTTTATCAGCGCCACACTTTGGCATATTTATAAATCACTTAACTCTCCGCACAAATCTTTATTAAAACTGTTGCTAATGGAATGTTATGCAAGCGAATATCCCAAACCCCAATGGCTATGTGAGGAAATTAAACTAGCCATTTATCAAGGAACTTTTGCGATTACGGATCTTGATTCCTATCTATTGATTTACCAAAAGGTAGACGCTTACCTGCAATCAACATCAAGCTCAGGACGTCTGACATTGGCCAGAGAGTGCTTTTATTTAAAAATAATCGGTTCGTCTGCCAATAGTATGGATAGTCAAAGCAGAGCATTGCGGGAAGACTATTTACAGTTAATTGCCGAGCGCTGGAATTGGCCATCGTCTACGCTGGCAGATCTCAAAAAACAACGTTTTTGGAACATAAAAAAAGCAACTGAAGAACACGGCATCATATTGCATCAACTCAGTCACTGTTTCAGAATGATCCTAAGTTTTGCCAACAATTACGTTGATAAACGGAATTATCAGGGTAGCAACGATCAGAAGCTTATCGGCAGGAAGTTATATTCGTTTTTAGAAAAAAAACCAGGCAAGATTGAAATTATCACTACCCGCCAGGAAGTCCATGCCAAAGAAAGTGAGCTTTCGATTGTCGAAACCACTTTCATGAATGGGGCTCAGGGGTGGTTATTATTTGTAAAAAAAGTAAAGGCGGCTAATCAAGACGATTTTGAACCGCTCCATAAGTCAAGAACATTGATAGAAATTCTGTGTTGGATTGTAATAAATGGACTCTATCAAAAACATCTTAAAATTCATTTTAGTTCCTGCTCATTAAATCCCGGTAGTGACGAACTGCAACTAATACTCAATCACCTGAATTGGTTTTTCACTACCCAATTTGATATTGATAATTCATTAGAGACTTACCAAGCCGTTAATTTGCAGCTTAAATCGCTCATTTTTATTAATGTAGGGGTAAAAAATGTTGATATCAGAGAAGATGGTAATTGTGTTATCAGTGAACGTTCTGATGCGCTCAGTTATGGTACAAATCGACAATGCTTTATCCAAACCATCAATAAGGTGTCTATTTCCAGCTGGAGTGAGATTACTACCAGTCAATACGACGGAATAGATGGGGTATTTCAGTGCCTGACAGATATTGTCAATTACAACAGGAGACCGTTATGTATAGACGACCTCTGCGTAATCTGCCATACCCCCGTACGTGCAAAAAGTATCGTCGGGCGTATAGATTTATTGTTTAGAGCCTTGGTAAAGTATTTTTCCAAGGCTCAACGGAATCGGATGCCGCGCTACCTATTGGCGGGCGAAAGTGCTTATTATGTCTTTCAGATGAACAATAAAATATTGGGCTTTCAACTACTGCCAACAAAAGAACAACTTCTAAAAGAATTGGCAAGTCCAAATGAGGTTTTCAGTCCAATATATCTGGATCAGGCTATGCTAGAAGGCACGCCATTACCGCTAATTTTCAGCATGAATAAAGCAAAAGTTATTCAGGTATTTTATCAAAAAATTAATTCCCTCGTCACTGTGTACATTGTCGATGAAAGAGGGTCGCTATTTACACAACAACATAGTAAATCCGATGTGTGTCATTTACTTTATCAATATTCCATTTTTTTGCAGTCGATCCTGAATCGGCATTTATTCACAAATCTCCTGACCACGGAATATTATGAAATCCAAAAAAATTCAGCAGGTATCTTGTCATGCATTGAGATCGCTGTAAAACCTGTTTTACCTCAGAACCCGCTTAGTCTCCGCATTTCCGGCGAGAGTACCAGTGATGGAATCACTTACACGATTTACTGTAATGAAGACGAGTTTTCTTCATTGGACCACGGCAACCAATTGTTTATCGTGGTTTTTCAACATATTCTTGAACGTAGACAGACGAAACAGGATTATCCGGTTTATATATCTGATATCGATTTACCACTTTCTGCATTCCATGTCGATAATTTGGAACAGTTGCAAACCATACATTATTTGAACTATAAGCAAAAAATAGAAGCCAAGCTGAACGGGTAACAGCAAATTGACTATTATTTTCCTCACGGTCAACCTATCTGTTTTCCTGCTTCAGCTCTAAATTGTGAACAAGATTGGAATAGATCTGGATTACCGGGAGGATTGCTTTAGCCAACCATAAAACTCTATGGAAGGCATCGGTCGGCTGATCCAGTACCCTTGTGCCAGATCGCAACCCATAAGTTCCAACAGAGCAAGACTTTCCTGATTTTCAATGCCTTCGGCAACCACTTTCAATCCCAGATTGTGACCCAGATCAATGATCGAACGGACAATAACGGAATCTTCCGGGTTATTCGCCAGATTGAGGATGAAGGACTTGTCAATCTTCAGTTCGTTCAACTGTAGCTTTTTAAGATAAGCCATGGATGAATATCCCGTTCCAAAATCATCAGCGGCAATCTGGAAGCCTTGCGCGCGAAGATGTTTGATCACCTTGAGTGCCTGTTCAGCGTCCTGCATGACCGAACTTTCGGTGATTTCGAGCATGAAGTCGTTGGCTTTCACGGGAAATTTTGCAAGAAGATCGTCAAGTAATTTCGGCAAATTACCGTGGAGCAAGTCTTTTGCCGAGAGATTAACCGCAAGCCTGGTTTCAAGTCCTGCCTCTTGCCATTCATTACGCAAACGGAAGGCTTCATTTAATACCCAGGCGGTGACACGGCTAATGTGCCCAGTTTGTTCTGCCAGTGGAATGAAATGGTCTGGCGGCATAAAGCCTCGTTCCGGATGAAACCAGCGTATCAGGCATTCGACGTGAGTTACCTGCATAAGCCGCAAATCGAGTAGTGGCTGAACATAAAGCTTGAAATGCCCGGTATCCAAACCTAAGCGCAATTCTCGCATCAGGGATAGTGCTTCAGGTTGGCATGGATCGGTTTCTTCCTTATAAATATGATAACCATGGCCGCTTCGACGAGCAACAAAGAGCGCCGCATCGGCTTTCCGCAACAATGTTTGAGCGTCTTGCCCGTCCTTAGGATAGTGAACTATGCCGATATGAACGCTGACATCAATGGTTGTGGGTCCTAATGTGATTGACTCTTCGAAGACGTGAAGGATCAGCTCAGCAATATGGCGGAGAGAGTTTTCATTGCCAGGGCTTGGAACCATCAACGCGAATTCATCGCCCGCCATGTGTGCCAGTTCTGCATCGACAGGCATGTTATTTTTTAAGACCATACCAATGGCACGAATAAGTTTGTCTCCCAATCCATGTCCCAGGGTGCTGTTGATTTCCGCGTAACGGTCCAGGCCAATCAGTGCTACCAAATAGCCACAGTCTTGTTTGAAACGGGCTATTAAATTCTCCTCGAAAAATAATCGGTTGGGTAGATCGGTGATTGGGTCGTGGCGAAGCTGGTGGGCAATTCGAGCCTCTCTATCGGCGATTCCTTGCATCATGAGGTTAAATGCTTGCGCTAATCGTCCCAATTCGTCTCGCCGACTCATGTTAACCGGCTTTCCGAAATCACCGCGCCCAACTCGTTGGGCAGCACGTGCTAATTGTCTAACAGGTCGACTGATTTGACGGGCAATGGCAACGCCACCAAACAAAATGCCGAACAGGCCAAATCCAAACAAGCCTGCAGTGGAATACCAGAGTTGCTTGTAGGGCTTAAGAGAACCCTCCAGTTCGTACTGCAACACTACTGATAATTGTTGGTCTTCCCGAGCGGACAGCAAAGGCGATGAAAAAGTAACCCAGCGTCGTCCTGCGAATTCCAGAATAGTTGGGCTATCATTGGCCTCCTGAAAATGGTCTATGGACAAGCTGTCGATATCTTTTTGTAATGTTTCTGCCAGTGTGCTGGCGAGTCGATGAAGACCTTGCGGCGTCTCTGCTGCAATCGTGATTTCCAAAGATACCTGAAAAAGCTTTTTGATGTTTTCCAGAAAGCGGTTATCAACCCGTGTTGCTATCGAGATCCAGCCGATGGGCAAAGGAGCCAGTACCGGCACAGTTGCTAACACGTGCGGCTTGCTGTCAATTAACACAAAATACACTGAAGAGCTTTTGTGTGGTGCCAGGTTTATCGCTTTTGAGAATGGAAAACTAGCCGTATCATATTTCTGGTCTGTGTCAGCGGCAACCTTGCCGTCCATGTCCACGAAAAAAGCGCGTTGAGCATGGGTTCTGAGAATTAGGTTCTCTAGTGCAGACCGGATTGTGACCGGATCACCACTACTTATTGTGGAACGAAAGCCGAAGTCCGCTGACAGGATGGTGGTTTCGGAGGCTATCCGTTCACCTCGCTCGTTTAGTAATCGATCGAAGATACGCTGGGCATAGCTCAGATTCTGACCGACTTGTTTAATAACATTGCTCCTGGTAGTCTGGTAGACGGTTACCAGCGTAATGGCTTGCACACCGGCAAACAACAGCAAAACGAATGAGACAATCCTGGTCTGGAAACTAAAATCCATCCGAGTAACCTTGTGTTTGGATAGAGCCAGGCGGCTTACCGGTTTGACGCCGGGTTTTGAGTTTTATGCTGTGATGTAACAAGTCGTTGATTGGAGTCTGCACGGTCTCGCTCGGTAAGGTGTCCGGAATGTCGGCATCTGGATGCCAAAACGACAATCGATATTCTCCTTCCGGTACCTCCAGAGCCCACTGTCCCGAGGTATCGGTTTTGGTTACGTGTGGTGCTTCAGTGACAAAGATGTAGCCCAGCATCCAGTCATGGATATTACAACCTATCGCAACCACGCCGGGTTTATCAAACACAATCGGCTTATCCGGCATGTTCTTGTAAAGTTTGATTTCAAAGCGCTTGGTGGACGAGAAAGAGTAGACGTGATGCTGAATATCATCGCTATTTGGGAAAATTACTGGCGTGCCCATACGCACGGCCAAAACATGCGGAACAAATTCACGTCCCTGTTGATCAAGCCTGACGGTGACAGGTTTGCCACCCATTGAAGTTGTGGTCCTGCCAGTCACCGGCATAGCCGTTACCACCACATCGGGAACAGGGGCTTCATCGCTGTCACGCACTTCGCCTGACATCGTGATAGCCGCAGCCGGCATTGCCATGACTATGCCCAGGATGATGATCCTGGAATTTAGAAAAATATACGATAAGCGATTTGCCACAATGTTTCCTCTTGGTTTGTTGCCTGCCCCAGCTTTGCACGGGCCGAGCGGTCTTTATTGATATGATTAACCTCGAAGTTAAATTGATGATGCTTTGCTATGGTAAGGTTATAGTTAGCGGTAAAGCCATATCCATGCTCACGGTTGTCGTCCTGAGGCAAACGATCATTCTCGTCGGTACCGAATTGGTCATAACGTAGACTGACCCGATGGACGCCAAAGGCTTTGCTGAGCAGGATCGAAGACGCCCAGTATCCGACATCAAATGGCCGTTTCTCGTCTCGAAGCCGGCCCATGCTTGTTCGTCCGGTCATCCCCTGTCCGATCACCGTCAGATCCCACGGCAATTCTGCTTTAAAACCCAAACTCCAGAAATAAGTATGCCAAGCATACTGCCCCTTTTCGACAATGTCTGGATTGCCTCGATTATCGTAATAGAGACCGCGAAACTTGAAGAGATCCGGTCGTTCGGCGGAAAATCCGGTGTAATAGCCGGGACGCCCGTCCACTTCCACGTAGGGTCTGGTTAGGGTAGCCTGTCTTCGAAAGACATTCTGAATACCAATCCCTTCGGGAAGGGGGTAGCTGTCATGCAATGTCGATTCGTAGTCGTGTAGACTCCATCCACGCCAGGTTAAAAGTGCGCCAGCTGTATCATTGTTGGCTAATCCTGCCGCAAAGACACCCAGCCGGTCCCCGTTTTCGAGTTGGTGTGTCAGGTGAGCTTCACCTCCGAAAGTTTTAAGTTCCTCACCGACCCAGGAATTGATCGCTGAAGACGTCAAGGTGTAGGGACTGCTCCAGGCGATTCCGGTGTTTTCCAGGGATATGGGCGGAAAGAACATGCCGATTCGTGCTCCGAGACGCCACGGTATTGTGCTCACGGGGCGATATTGGAGAAATGCTTCCGTCAGATCGACCGGATTCTCTTGCCCATGGGCGTATTTTACCGTGGCGGTGCCAGACCAATCCCATAGCCGTCCTTGAAGAACCATGGCAGCTTCGTTGATACGCAGACGGTCGTTCTCCCCGCCACTGAGAAATGTACCAAGACCACCGTCCAACCAGCCCTGCTGCGCATCAGCGTGCTGGTAGCGAAAGTCAGTCAGTCCGTGGAATGAGAACTCAGGAAAGCTTACCTCAGTAGAGGCTGAGACTACCTGATGCTGAGAACCAATCAGACAGGCCGCAATAATTAAAAAGGCGGGGCTCTCAACCTTTACATATTGCATTGGTGGCTGTCGTCGAAAATTAAAAAGAAAATAGATAAAGGTAAATTTGTGCTGGACATGAGCGGCAGGAGATTATCAATGCATTGAATAATGTAGTCTGGATTATTTGTGGTGCGAAAAATTAATAAATAGAGCCTTGATCGGAATCAGATTCCGATAACGTCATGCCGTCCCGGACAAAATTATTTTTATTTTCATCAGCTAGTTTGATTTTTAAACGCACTTCATTTTTGGAGTCGGCAGCATTTAATGCATCTTCATAGCTAATTTTATTGGCGGCATACAAGTCATAGAGTGCTTGATCAAAAGTCTGCATGCCCTGTTCGCGGGAGTTTTTCATCAACTCCTTTAGTTTGTCAATTTCACCTTTGCGGATGTAGTCCTTAGCCAACGGCGTATTCACCAGGATTTCCACGGCTGGATAACGACCTTTGCCATCGGCTCTTTTAATTAGCTGCTGAGCAACAATGCCGCGTAAATTCAATGATAAATCCATTAATAACTGATCGTGCATTTCATCGGGGAAAAAATGCAAAATTCGATCGATGGCCTGATTGGCGTTGTTAGCATGCAGTGTTGATAGGCACAAATGGCCTGTTTCGGCAAACGTAATGGCATTCTGCATGGTCTCTCGGGTTCTGATTTCACCAATTAAAATCACGTCAGGTGCTTGTCGTAGGGTGTTTTTTAACGCAACTTCATAAGATTCCGTATCAATTCCCACTTCTCGCTGGGTAACAATACAGCCCAAGTGTTGGTGTTGAAATTCTATAGGGTCTTCAATGGTGATGATGTGGCCGCTACTATTTTCATTTCGATGCTTGATTAACGACGCTAACGAGGTTGATTTGCCTGTGCCGGTTCCACCTACAAAAATTACCAGGCCGCGCTTTTCCATGATCAGGTTTTTCAATACTGCGGGTAAATTCAACGTTTCCGTATCCGGAATATACGTCTCAATCCGGCGCAACACCATACCTGCTGCATCACGTTGAGTGAATGCACTCACACGGAATCGTCCGAGACCATCTTCTCCGAATGCAAATTGGCATTCCTTCGTGTTTTCAAATTCATCCCGTTGCCGTTGAGACATCAGACTCTGAACAATTTTAAGTGCTTGATCAGCGTTCAGAGGAGTTTTGGAAAGTTCTACCAATGTGCCATCAACCTTGATTGTCGGTGGGCGTCCGGCTGTTACGAACAGGTCGGACGCTTTTTTTTGCACCATCAGTGCAAGCAGTGCCTTAAAATCCACTTTTGCCTCCTTAAATGAAGATATCTTTATTAACAGCTTTAACCATGGCTGTTTTGGCTGCAATCAGGTTTTTGTCGACCAGTTCTTTTAAGTTTTGATCCAGGGTTTGCATTCCGTCTTTACGTCCGGTTTGAATAGCGGAATACATTTGTGCCACTTTAGCTTCTCGAATCAGGTTTTTGATAGCCGATGTGCCGACCATGATTTCGTGGGCTGCGATACGACCGCCGCCAATCTTTTTAAGCAAGGTCTGTGAAATAACGGCTTGAAGTGACTCTGACAGCATGGCGCGGATCATGTCCTTTTCCGCAGCGGGAAAGACATCGATAATACGATCTATTGTTTTGGCGGCTGATGTTGTATGCAACGTACCGAAGACAAGATGACCTGTTTCAGCCGCTGTCAATGCCAGTCGGATGGTTTCCAGATCGCGCATTTCACCGACCAGGATGATATCAGGATCTTCACGCAACGCAGATCGGAGTGCTTCAGTAAATCCGTGCGTATCACGATGGACTTCACGCTGATTGATTAAACACTTCTGACTTTCATGAACAAACTCAATGGGGTCTTCAACAGTCAGAATATGCGCATAATCGTTGGTATTGATGTGATTAATCATTGCTGCCAGAGTGGTCGACTTACCTGAGCCGGTTGGTCCCGTTACTAAAACCAGACCTCGAGGTTTTTTGCAGACCTCCTCAAAAAACTTAGGGGCATTTAAATCAGCCAAACTTAAAACCTTGGAGGGAATGGTACGAAAGACAGCGGCAGCTCCCCGGTCCTGATTGAATGCATTGACCCGGAATCTGGCCACTCCCGGTAAATTAAATGAAAAATCCGTTTCTAAAAACTCTTCATAATCCCGACGTTGCTTATCGTTCATAATGTCATAAATAAGTCCATGAACAGCTTTATGATCCAAGGCAGGAATATTGATGCGGCGGATATCGCCATCGACCCGGATCATGGGTGGTAATCCGGCAGATAAATGTAAGTCCGACGCGCTATTTTTTACTGAAAACGCCAGTAATTCGGCTATATCCATAATATCCTCTTCGAGTTAACGTGTATGTAGGCAGATTAATGTTTAAAAATAGTTCAATTCCATCCATTTTTGAAGAAAAGAAGCCGTTGCACTGAGGAGTAATCGAGTTTCCCCTAAATTTCCGTCTTCTCGGATAATCAGTTTATATAGTAGCAGCAATCCTGAATGCATCGGCTATATCTCAATTGGTTGATTGCCGGACACAATTTATTTCGTATAGCCACAGCATTCTGAATGGCTTAATTTTTCAGGGCAGCGTGGCGATGACGATTGACATGGCAATAGCCACTGGGCAAAAATGTCGCGCTCATTCAGGTACAAAGCTTGCTTCCATCAAACAATTAGCTTAATTTCTTCACAATTAAGGAAGCCTCCATCTTGCAAACAAAAAACTATTTAATTATTACAACGTTACTAATTACCCTGGAGTATTCCGTGAGTGTACAAGCCACAACTTCAACAATAATATCAAAAGTTGAAAATCTGATAGCACAAATGACGCTGGAAGAAAAAGTCGGACAGATGACTCAAGTGGACTTTAAAATTATATCGAGAGATGGAACACTGGATGCCACTAATTCGATTGATCCCATCAAGCTTGAAGATGCGGTATTAAAACACCATGTTGGTTCGATTATGAATTCACCGACCACCCCCGACAATCAAGCCCAGACTGTGGGCAAGTGGCGTGAATTGCAACAGGCCATTCAAGCTGTTGCAGCCCGATCGAGGCTAAAAATTCCGGTACTCTATGGCATTGATGCCGTTCACGGTGCTACTTATACCAAAAATGCCACATTATTTCCGCAAGCAATCAATATGGCTGCTACGTTCAACCCTGATTTGAGCTTCAAAGCGGGTGAAATTACAGCCCGAGAACTTCGTGCCTCTAGCCTGCAATGGAATTTTTCACCCGTCATGGATATCGGACGTCAACCCCTTTGGCCGAGGTTATGGGAAACCTACGGTGAGGATGTTCATTTATCGACGGTTATGGGACAACGTTTTATCCAGGGACACCAAGGCACTGATTTTTCTGCTGCCGACAAAGGCCTGACTTGTTTGAAACATTATGTGGGTTACAGTTTGCCATTCAACGGCAAAGATCGCACTCCGGCATATATCAGTGAACGCATGCTTCGTGAATATTTTTTGCCCACCTTCGCCGCCGGCATCAAGGCCGGTGCGCCAACAGTGATGGTAAATTCTGCCGAAGTGGACGGCATTCCAGGCCATGCCAATTATCATTTTCTGACAACTATCCTTCGCGATGAATTGGGGTTTAAAGGATTTACGGTTTCCGATTGGGAAGATATCAAGCGCTTGTATACGCGGGATAAATTAGCGGTCTCTGAAAAGGAGGCCGTAAAAATTGCAGTGATGGCTGGCGTAGACATGAGCATGGTGCCTTTTGATTTTTCCTTTTACGATCTTTTGCTGGAATTGGTTAAAAACGGTGAAGTGCCGGTTGCTCGTATTGATGAGGCTGTCACTCGTATTTTAACGGTGAAATATGAAGCCGGTTTATTTACTGCGACAAAACCACCGATATCCATAGAAGGCAATTTTGCCACTACTTACGCCACCACAACAAATCGGCAAGCAGCGCACGAATCCATAATTCTTGCCAAAAACGATCACCAGGTCCTGCCGCTTAAAAAAGATGCCAGTATTTTGGTAACAGGCCCTACTGCGAATCTTTTGAGTGTCATGAACGGTGGCTGGACCATTACTTGGCAAGGCGATTCGGAAGCGTTATATCCGAAAGTTAAATTAACAGTGCTGAGTGCATTGCAACAACAATCAACGGGAAAGATCACGTATGTTGGCGGTGTGAACTTTAACGACTCCATCGATATCGCGCGGGTCGTTGCTGAGGCGGAACACCATGATTACATCCTGTTGAGTCTGGGCGAAAAACCTTATGCTGAGCTACCAGGCAATATTTCGAGTTTGGCACTGGAGCCGTCGCAACAAGCATTAGCTGATGCAGTACTGACAACAGGGAAACCGGTTATCCTGCTTACCTTTGGTGGCAGACCACGAATCATCACGTCAATTGCCGAAAAGGCGGCGGCTGTGGTGCTGGGTTTTTTACCGGGCATGGAAGGAGGGGTAGCCGTTGCCGATATTTTGTACGGTAATCACAATCCGGATGCCAAATTACCTATCACGTATCCGCGCGATACCAACGATATTGTGCATTATGACTATAAGCCCATCGAGGTATTTGAGCAGAATACCGTAAATCCGTTATATTTTTTCGGTCACGGTTTAAGTTATACCACATTCGAAACTAGTCATTTGCAAGTCGATAAAATCAGCATGGGTGCGCAAGACACTATTACTGTGACGGTGGATGTTAAAAATACCGGCTCGTTTGCCGGAAAGGAAACAGTCTTAGTATATGTCAATGATGTTGCCGCATCAGTATCACGGCCTAATAAACAACTAAAAGCCTTCAAAAAAGTAGCTCTTGAACCCGGAGAAACGAAACATTTAAGCTTCACATTAGAGCCTGATGACTTATCATTTATCGGCGTTGATTTAAAGCGGATTGTCGAACCTGGAGATTTTATTGTGATGGTGGGTAATGAGCGTGTTAAATTTACGGTTACACGCTGAATGTAACGAGATGACTTTGCCAAAAACAATTCCTTTAACAGTTCGATCAAGTTATAAACAATGATGCTGTTAATCTATGTCGCCTAAAAATACTTATCTCGGCTCTTTAAGTATCTTAACGTCACTATTTTTTATGTGGGGCTTTATGACGTGCCTCAACGACATATTGATTCCGCATTTGAAATCGTTATTCATTCTTAACTATACCCAGGTCATGCTGGTGCAGTTTTGTTTCTTCGCGGCCTACTTTCTCGCTTCAGTGCCGAGTGGCTATTTTGTCGAAAAATTCAATTATCAAAAAGGCATAATTACAGGACTTGTCATAGCGAGCCTCGGCTGTTTGCTGTTTTATCCTGCGGCGGCGTTTGTATCTTATCCGTTGTTTCTGGCGGCTTTTTTTATCCTGGCGTCAGGCATCACGTTGTTACAAGTTGCGGCCAATCCTTATGTGACGATTTTAGGCCGCCCGGAAACCGCTTCCAGCAGACTAACCCTGACACAAGCATTCAATTCCTTGGGTACGACATTAGCGCCGTATTTTGGTGGATTGTTTGTTCTTTCGACAGCAGTTAAATCAGGCGAAGAAATAAAAGGGCTTAACCCGGATGCCTTGGAAGCGTATCAATCAAGCCAGGCCGCACTTGTCCAATTGCCTTATCTGATGCTGGCTGCCAGTTTATTCATCATTGCAATTATTTTTGCGTGTATCAAATTGCCTGATATTAGCCCTGTGTCATCTATAAACCAATCCACTGAACAGGCGAGTGAAAGAAAAAGCGCCTGGAACTACAGGCATCTGGTGCTGGGGGCATTAGGTATTTTTGTATATGTTGGTGCTGAAGTAGCCATTGGAAGTTTTCTGATCAGCTATCTGGGTGAACAGCGTGTTGCCGGTCTATCGGTTTCAGAGGCAAGCAAATACGTGTCATTTTATTGGGGTGGGGCTATGCTGGGCCGTTTTGCAGGTGCTTGGTTAATGAGCCGAATCGCAGCGAGTCGATTACTGACTTTTAATGCGCTTGCCGCAACGACATTGCTAATCATTACCCTGTCTTCCAGCGATGGAATCGCCATGTGGTCAATCTTGGCTATCGGCTTATTTAATTCCATCATGTTTCCGACCATTTTTTCGCTTGCGCTGTCAGGCTTGGGCGATCATACCGGGCAAGGTTCAGGCATACTCTGTGCTGCGATTGTTGGAGGGGCAATAGTGCCGGTTGCGCAAGGTGTATTGGCCGATTTTATCGGCATACACCTTGCGTTTGTGCTTCCTGCAATGTGTTATTGCTATATCGCCTATTATGGCTGGAAAGGCTATCGTCTCGCCGATTAGCTAGCGCTGTTTCAGCATTGTCATCAGATTGTCAGATGGCTTAGGCTGAGTCGTGCTATACAAGGAATAGGCACCAAAAACCATTTGGTGAGGCCGGCCCAGTCTTTCCTTGGTAAAATCAATTGAGAACTGTTCTTTCAAGTGATTGCCATCCCAGCCATAGCTCTTGAGAAACTGTTCGTTGTCAATGCCTTTTTTGTCCCAGTTGGCCAACAAGGATGACGTAAAATACAAGCGTTTACCATCCCAGCTGGATGAAACCATGTTCACTTGCGCACCGATTTTTTGCTCGAATACCTGCTTAGGTTTAAAAGGATCGGAGATATCAAAAGCACGGGTCTTTCCATCCATGAAGGTATTGACCCAGAGTATTTGATCATTGCTCTGAATCGAAATATCAACCGGTAAGGGAATTTTACTAGGATCGCCAATATTAGCGACTTCTTTTGCTTGCCAACCGTTTTTCTGATCTTCGAAAATAAGCCAGATTTTTGATGTTAATGCCGTGCTGGTGAAGCAGTAATTATGATTCTCTCCCCAGGCGCACCGGATTTCCAAAGGTGCGCCAGGTACGTCAAAGACTTTTTTCGGCTGTTTAGTGTGTAAATTCCATTGCACGACTGTGTTACCAAAACGCTTCATCGCTTCCGGATCTTTAAGCATTTTGCCAAAATCCATCATGTAATTGGACCAACCGGTAAACGAGGAGGTCAGCATTAGGTTACGCCTGGGCAATACCCTTAAATCATAACCGTAACCATCGGCATACTTACCCGTTTTAATCGCACCTTCGAGATTACTATCCGTGGGATTCCAATGAGTGGCAATGTATTCCCCTTCATTGGTATATTCAACAAGTCCGGTTCGGCCACCATGATCCTTATTGTTGGAAAGTCCGGTCATGATCATTCGACCCGGTAGGGCATAAGTGGTGTGGGGGCCGATAATGCCGCCACTTTTTGCGACGAAATCCGTTAGGGTTTTGATTAACTTGGGTTTGGCAGGATCCGAATGGACATCAAAAATAAAAATTTTGCTGGTGTCCAAAGACGCCGCCCATAAGAATTGCCGATCATCCGTAAAACCGGAATGATGTGCTTCGTTACGTCCTCCGACGGAAACACTGTTAATGACTTTACCGTAAAGCTTGGATGCTGGATTGGCATCGATGGTGACCAGTTTATCCTGTTCATCGCCCATGCCTACCACACCTAATGTCCAGACGTAGACAAAATCTTCCTGTCCAACAATTTTGGCCATGTACGGTGACAGACAGGTTTCATCGGCTTCTACCGATTCAATATCGAAACCTGCCGACAATGCGACAGCCAATACGCACGCTTTGATAATTGAGATTTTCTTAACTTGAAAGTTATGAGCTTTATTATTCATTTTAGTTGCCCAAATATAATGTTAGGGAGAAAAGTGCCGGATTATCGATTACTAACCATTTTCAGTGATTCTCGAAACTGCTCACTGAACTGAACGCTGATTGAAGCATTGACAGGACAGTCGTTATTCAGCCGTTGTTGGATCAATAATGGTTGTAATTTTGGCAATTTGATTGGCTGGAAATCCGCCTTTTTCGGCATGTGCTTTGATACTTGCTTCGTCCGGAGCGATATAGAGGCAGTAGACCTTATTGTCGGTAACAAAGCTTTGCACCCACTGGATGGATGGCCCCATTTCGTTCAATATCCCGCAAGATTTTTGCGAGATACCCTGGAGATCTTGAGCTGATAAAGAACCCGCATTGGGAATTTCACGTTCGATAATATATTTGGGCATATTGAATCCTCTTGGTTTAAAACAGGTCTGACCGGTCGTCTTGGTTTAAGATATTACCATCAGATTTTAAAAAATTCACCTAATAAATCCTGGCAACATTGTTTGAGGGGAAAGGATGATTTTTCAATTTTCATTCTGAGTAAGGCGCCTTGCCAGGAATTGACCAATAAATCAGCCATCGTTTCGGCTGTTTTATCGGTTCTTATTGTGCCTTGTTGCTGAGCATTTTCAATACCGTGTTGTAATAAGTTCCGATAACGATGTACCGCCTTTTGCAGTGATTTTTGACAGAGTTCGCTGGTATCGCCAATTTCACCCATCAAATTGCCGAGCAGACAGCCGCCTTGAAAATTGCTTTTTTCCAGCTCGACAATGAGCGTATTAAAATAGTGGGTTAACGCTTTCAGGGCATCATTTTCATTCTGACTTAAATGCGTGTCTAACTGATTTATGAAGGGATCAATATAATATTGAATCACTTCGGCGGCATAATGTTCCTTGCTGCGAAAGTAATTGTAAAAAGAGCCTTTTGGAATTTGCACGGCATCAAGAATTTCTTTCAGGCCCGTGCCATGATAGCCCTGTCGCATCAACAGCGAGACACCTTCCGTTAATAGGTTGTTTTTATTGATTTGTTTTTGAAGTTGAGTCGGCATAGCTCAAAATTATCTGGCAGGTTGTGTGGAATCGTCAGAGAGTGTTCTCACGAGTAACTGGGTTAAATTAAACTATGTTATTTAACCTATGTGGGTCAATTAACACAGTTAAATATTTTTCAATCCTATTAAATCATTTCCCTGGAAGCAGATATTAGCTGCTTTTCAGGGGTTTTACAGGTCTTTTGTTACAAGCAAACTAATCTATAAAGCATTAACCATGCCAAAACTAGCGACATTTTGTCGCGCGGCAATATGCCACATTTTCAGTGATCAGTTAAGCCGTTAGACTTTGCACCACTACTGATTGATTTACTTACCGTCATTAGTAATTATCCTTCCCCTCGTAAATGCGGGTAAATGTCTCACCCGCATTCTTTTTTAACGGAGGTTATCATGAACCGTAACCACATGTTTAACAAAGCCCTCAATCGAGCGCCCATGGAAATCAACAGAAAAGTTGCTTTCCATGAAGCCGGCCATGCTGCCGCCATCTATCTTGGCAATAAACGAAAAAAACTGCCACCGGTATTTTTTCAGATTTTTATAACTCCGCTGCAAGGTGAGTTTTCCGGCAAATCCGATCATAAATCAATGGCGAACGTGGAAGGCGGTCGATTGATACATACCTTACCGTCTTCGATTGAAGAAGCAACGAGTGGTTTTTCATCAGCGCATAAACAAGCCTACCTTCGCGCTTTTGAAGCGGACATTATCAACTTGCTGGTAGGGCCATTAGCAGAGGCCAAGTATATTGCCTTACGAGACGGAGAAATCATTAATCCTGTTTTGGTCAATTTGAATGCCATCCATAATTACGGTGGCACGTCTGATTTAGCGTCTGTCAACGAGTATCTGAATTGTTTTATCAATCAGGCAGAGCGCAGGGAAGAGAAGGCGATGGAATTATTTCTGGCAGCCTTTAACTTCGTTAATGACCGTTTAAATTGGCGAGCCATTACTACGTTGGCGGAACATATTCTTGCGGATGAAAAGAACATCATTGAATACGACGAAATTATTGTTGTACTCGAAACGGGTCGGCGCTTACCATCGGTAACGAGAGGTATTGAATATCGATGACGTCATTAGCGTCCGGATTATCGTGCACCAAACAGCGCAGATCCAATCCTGACAATTGTCGATCCCTCAGCAATTGCCGCTACTAAATCCCCGCTCATACCATAAGAAAAGGTATCAAACGCCACATTGTCGAGCATTTTCACTGCCTTGAAAAGTGAGTGATAGGCTAAGCGCTGTTGCTTGAAATCTTCTTGCGGAGCAGGAATCGCCATCACCCCACGCAACTTAATATTGGGTAACTCAACAATTTGCTGACAAAGTTCAGGAAGACTAGCCAATGAAATACCGGACTTGCTGTATTCGTTACTAATGTTGATTTGGAGACAAATATTCAGGGGCGGTAAGTGAATTGGGCGTTGTTCGCTAAGACGTTTAGCTGTTTTAAAGCGATCCACGCTATGTACCCAATCAAAACATGTGGCCAAGGTTTTGGTCTTATTGGATTGAATGGGACCAATAAAATGCCAGGTAATATCATATGCACCCAGTTGCCGCTGCTTTAAAATAGCCTCCTGACAATAATTTTCACCGAAATGTCGTTGACCGGCGCGGTAAGCCAGGGCAATGTCCGCGGCCGGCTTGGTTTTACTGACAGCCAGTAATAAAACGGATCCAGGACTTCGATGATAGAGAAGTTCCGCCTGGGCAATTTCTGATCTTATTCGCTTCAGGTTTTCGATGATCATAAGTGGATTTTTTTAGTAATCATCGATTAATTCGATGCAGGAACTAAGCGAGGTCTTCTCTTGATGAGATATTAAAACAGTCATTAGGGCGCTCAAGCAGACAGTTAATGAATTGATGTTTTAATTTCATCGTTCGCAACGGCCAATTTTTGATTGCCATTATCAGACTTCTTGTTTATCAAAGGCGAAAGGGTAGGTTGCAGAAATTTGATAATTTGTACGGGCAAGGAACTGGTGAAATGATATTGTTCGGCATTGGATCCTGCAACATAAGCGGTAATCACACCAAAGAAACGATCGCCCAGGAAAAACACAAAGGTAGCTGCGCGACTTATAAATTTGGACTCTATCAGGTGACCTCTTTCTCCCCAAGTTTCCTGGCGATGATCACCGGTTCCGGTTTTTCCACCAACCGATAACGGTTTGCCGTTAACATCCGTATAGGCGCCTCTGAGTCGTGCAGCCGTTCCGCCCTCAACAACGCCTACTAAGGCTTCCCGAGCAACTTTTGCGATTTCGGGCGAAAATATTCGTTCACCCTTGTCAGACTGTTTACTGAGTACAGTTTCGTACGGAGTGTTTTGACCAAAGTGCAGGTTCTCAAAGCGAACGGTAGGTAACTTGACACCGTCATTAACCAAAACACCCATCAGCTCCGCTAACGCAACGGGCCGATCACCTGATGCGCCGATGGAAGTGGCATAAGAGGGTGTCAACTTTCCAAAGGGATAGCCAACACGCTTCCATGCGGCATGAATCTCCTTAAACGCTTCTTGTTCAAGCAACGACATGATGCGGCGAAGTTGACCACCTTGCCGTTTACTTTTGATTAACCATCGATACACTTCCAGGCGCTGCTCGGCACTGGCTTCAATAACTTCATCCCGTGTTGCTTTGGGGTGTTCGGCCAGATAACGAATCAGCCATAATTCCAGGGGATGAACCTTGGTGATATAGCCTTGATCTTGTAAGTCAAAATTGTCGAGAGAAAATCGATCATACAGCGCATAAAGATCTTCATTTGCAAGCACCGATTTACTGATGTGAGCATGCAAAAACGTATTAAGGGCGGTTTCGTTACGGTCAGGATATATCGCCCGAAAAAGCATGGTGAGACGTGAGGGCTTGGCCATTACACGCTGCGCCAGCAAACTCAGGGATTCATCGGTAGTTTTGTCATGATATTTTGCATAAAACCGGCGCAAGTAAACGATGCCTTCACGATTTGCAAAACGTTCCAGATATTCCTTTCGACGCGGATCGCCGGGAATCTCCAGCCAGCGAGCGATGCCATCGGGTCTGTAAAGATGGTGATAGACAATGTCGCGCATTAAGCGGATAAAAACCAGATTGACCGAATCTCGCAAAGCATGTCGCACCGACATGATCTTTTTATCTTCGAATTTATCAAAATTGTTGAAGTGATGCAGACCGCCGCCTGTAAAAAAGCTTTCTCCTGGGCTTGCCGAATATTTGCGATCAAGTGCCAGATTGAGCAGTTCTTCCAAATTGATTTTGGGGTTTGCCCTGAGTTGATCAATAACCCAGGCCGATAAATAATCACGCGGGTGAAGTTTGATTTTATTCAATTCTGTGGGTGAAAGGTCCTTGTAGCGCGGAAAAATATCGGCAATAAGCTCCAGAAAATGAACCATGGTTCTTAATTTCGAGGTTGAGCCAAGGTCTAATCGTATACCTTCGTTTATATCGAGTGGTTGATCATAGTTATCGGTTTGAATACGCAAAAGATTGCCCGTTTCACCGCGTTCAAACAGCATGAGGCTATAGATCACCGGTGTGAGATCTGTATTTTCATTCAATAACCTGAAGCCAAAAACCCCAGCGGAGCGGGCGGTATCGGCTTCGCTAAGCTGGCGCAAGGCATTGCTGACTTTTTCTTGAGTTTTATAATCAAGTGTCGTTTTAACGGTCAAATCCAGGCGATCCAATTCATAATTGGTCCTTACACCCAAGGACTTGGCTAAACGGGTACGAAGTACATTCTGCGTCTTCCTTTCTGTCATGAACTTGAAAGCCTGCTCCGTGCCGGCAATTCGTTCTGTTGAAAGTGCCAGGGCCGCGTCCCTAAGTTGCGTCGAAATAACGCCTTGATCCGCCAGCAGTCGTAAATGGCTATTGGTCAGCGTCTGTAAATCTGAGAAACCAGGGCCAAGTAAGTAGGATGGACGTCTTTGAGAAATCAATAGTGACAGTACCTGACGATAAGCTTGCGCCTGCTGCGGACTTATGCGCTCTGCTGAGTTGATAGCCGAAGGACGAAGCAGTTTATTCACTTCATTAAAATCTGCCCCAAACCAGGCTGATAAGCCATCACCCAGTCCATGTATTTCACCTACCTTTGGAGTTGCAGCAAGCGGCATTGAGTTCAGGTAGGTTAAGGCAATTTCCCGTCGCATTTCGCGAGTATCAGGACCCAATAAATAGGCCCGAATTGAGGCGCTGCCCATCTGGCGGAATTTGTCCAGGATAGAATTGGTGTACCCATTTTTGGAATGACGATATTTTTCAATCTGCGTTGCCAATGTACTGCCGCCAGGCACATTATCATTCAAGCCCAGCTTGTTGGCTATAATTTGAAGTCCGGCAAAGCCTAGCCGGTCCCATTCAATTGCAGGATTAACAGTGGCATGATTTTCATCCAGTAATTCACGATTTTCAATATAAAGCAGCGTATAAAGGATGACCGGTGGAATGGATTCAAAATTTGGATAACCATAACTTGGATAGACATTTCTGAATATCTCCTGATCTGCTCGATCCAGAATTCTTAGACCAACCTGGGTTTTTTCATGATAGATCATGAATAGACCATCATCGACCAGTTGCGTCATCATCGGGGATGATGACGCTTGGGCCGTAATATTGAATCCTGATTTTTCCATACGGGAAATGGTGCCAGGTAATTGGGTGTAGCCCAACCTTTCATCATAAGGGCCGTATTCCGGATACCGGATGGATGTGCTGGGGCCCGGATCCAGCTTGTAACTCAATTGTTTGCTAATCGCAGAAATATATTGAGCTTGAAAATTGGATGATTGGATTTCATCAGTGACTAAATGGAAAGCTATAACGCCGATTAAAATCAACAGGGCGGCAAAGCTCAATATAAAAATGCGATAAATTGAAAGTCTGTTGTTATGCATTACTGACTATATGTGCTCAAAATGTTAAATTTTTTGCTCTTACAGTTTGATGTAAAGCAAGTTAACAGACAATTCCAGTGTTCTGTATAAAGTAAGGATTGCAAGGGTTTAAAAACTTGGACTGATATGTAATGCTGCGAGTTCCCTTATTGTTAAAGGGACTAGAGCGGCTTCTTGAAGTTGAATTATAGCAAACAATGCGAACTAAATTAATTAGACTTAATCTAGGAGATCAAACAAACGGATTAATTAATTCTACTTTAATCGATATAATGGACTCTTAAATAAACGGGTCTAACGAGAACGAAGTGAATATTAAAGAATACATGACGACTCTGGGACAGCAGGCCAGAATAGCAGGTCGGGAAATTAGTCGAACTGACACAGGCAACAAAAACAGGGCTTTGCTGGCTATTGCTGAAGCGATCGAAAAAAATCAGGACTGGCTGATCGCAGAAAATTGCAAGGATTTAGAGAACGGTCGAGCAAATGGCCTGGATGCCGCGTCTTTGGATAGATTAACCCTGTCGGCCAAAAGTATTTCAGCCATGGCTGAAGGTTTAAGGCAGGTTGCCGCACTGCCTGATCCTGTTGGAGAAATCACTGAGCTAAGCTATCGGCCTAGCGGTATACAAGTGGGTCAGATGCGTGTGCCATTAGGAGTGATCGGGATCATTTATGAATCTCGGCCGAATGTGACGGTTGATGCGGCTGCTTTATGTCTTAAATCCGGCAATGCCTGTATTTTAAGAGGTGGATCGGAGGCAATTCATTCCAATCAGGCCATCGCTACCTGTATCACCCAGGGACTGAAAGTTGCCGGTTTACCCTCGCAGATTGTTCAAATCGTCGCAACGTCTGATCGTGAGGCGGTCGGTGAACTCATCACGATGAATCATTATGTCGATATTATTGTGCCTCGTGGCGGCAAAGGGCTGATTGAACGTATTTCCAGGGAAGCCACGATTCCAGTTATCAAACATCTTGATGGCATCTGCCATGTCTATATTGATGAATCCGCTGATATTGATAAAGCCATCCGGATTGCCGACAACGCGAAAACGCACAGGTACGGGGTCTGTAATGCCATGGAAACCTTACTGGTAGCAGAAAGTGTTGCCGCAAAAATATTGCCGTTACTGGCTGAAATCTACATTAGCAAAGGCGTTGAATTACGCGGCTGCTTGAAGACCTGCTCATTAATTCCTGCCAGCAGCAGAGCGACTGAAGATGATTGGCGTACAGAATATCTGGCGCCCATCCTGTCAGTTCGAATTGTTACCGGTATTGACGAAGCGATAGAACATATTAATCAATACAGTTCCAGCCATACTGAAGCTATCGTTACCGAAGATTATACGTTGGCCAGACGCTTTTTGCGGGAAGTCGATTCCAGTTCCGTTATGGTCAATGCCTCGACTCGTTTTGCAGATGGCTTTGAATATGGCTTGGGTGCAGAAATTGGTATTAGCACGGATAAGCTGCATGCGCGGGGACCGGTCGGATTGAAAGGACTCACCTCATTAAAGTATATAGTATTGGGTGATGGCCATATCAGGCAATAAATGATTGGCATTTTTGGTGGAACCTTCGATCCAGTGCATTATGGGCATTTACGGTCAGCCCTCGAAGTCAAGGATATTTTCGATCTGACTGAACTCCGTCTGATTCCGAGTGCTCGTCCGCCACATCGCCAGCAGCCTGAAGCCACAACATCTGCGAGGGTGCATATGCTGGAGCAGGCCATTGAAAATCAGCCCGGTTTTATTTGCGATACCAGAGAACTGGATAGGGAAGGGCACTCTTATATGATAGATACCTTAAAGTCACTAAGACAGGACTTTCCGAAACAACCTCTGCTTTTATTCATAGGCTGTGATGCCTTTAATAATTTATCCAACTGGTATCAATGGCAGCACCTGTTCGATTATGCCCACATTGTTGTGATGACCAGACCGGGATTTGAGATACAGCATCCGGATGCGTTTTTTACAGCCCGACAAATTTTACAGCGTGAAGCACTAACACAATCGGCAGCCGGTAAACTGTTTTTTCAACCCGTTACGCAGCTTGATATTTCAGCCACAGTAATTCGTCATATGATTGCGGAAAAGAAATCGCCTGCCTATTTATTACCGGATGTTGTTCTAAGCTATATCTATCAACATCATCTCTATGAAAAACACTGATCCATCAACACCAATAGGAAATTGAATGCAAACAGAAGCGTTATTGAAAATCGTACAGACAGTTCTGGATGAACGCAAAGGCCACTATATCACCACAATCGATGTGCGTGGCAAAACCAGTTTTACGGACTACATGGTGATAGCAACCGGCACTTCCGATCGCCATCTGAAGTCTTTGTGCGATTACGTTGCCGAAAAAGCCAAAGAAAATGGCGTGATGCCGCTGGGTATTGAAGGCGACCTGGGTTCGGACTGGGTCTTGTTAGACTTGGGCGATATTATTGTTCATGTCATGACTGCGCAGGCACGTGAATTTTATCAACTGGAAAAGTTATGGTCTGTCGACCCGGTAAAAGAAGCGGTACCGACGCATGACAATGTCCGCGCCTCAAAAATCTGATTCTCACTCTAAACGGGAGATGTGTCACTTTTGACATAATAGTCGCTCTCATCGTAAAGCGCCGCAATCAAGTTAGCTTGATATACCATGCCAACCAATCGGTTTTCAGCATTTACAATCGGGATTTGGCTATAGCCTTGATCTGACATTAACGGGATAAGTTCAACGATATGTGAGACTTCCGTCAAGACGACCACCCGGGAAGACATGATATGGCCGACAGATTCAGGCTTTTTAGTCGATACATCCGGTGTGCGGCGTATGAATTCTCGTAATTTATCGTGAATATTTTCTTCCGCGCGTAGACTGATGCATTTAACAAAGTCATGCCAAGTTATGATGCCAATTATACGCCTGGCTCTGTCAATGACCGGCAGGGCTTTCAGTTTTTTATGCTGCATGAGCTTCCACGCGGCTTCAACTTCCGTACCATATTCAGCAAAGGACACGTCAGTATCCATAATGTCAGCACAGATGACATTTCCGCTGAATCGCTTAAAACTTCGCTTTTGGGCATCTGTCAGTAATCGATTCAAATCGCCAGACGAAATGTCCATAAAAATATCCATATTCTGTAAGGCTTGAATTAAATCCTGTTCGGAAATTCCTTTCTGTGGCTGCGATGTTTCCTCAGTTTTATTGTATTGAGCCGATAAATCTCCTGACAGAATGGGATATTCACGGCGCAATACCCAGCGGTGAATGACAATAGCCATAATCAGCATCACGATCACATTCAGACCAACCGGCATGAGTGAAAGACTATAACTGGCAGCGGGATCTCCTGACGCAATAGGTGTCAGTGCCGATGCTGCTCCCGGTGGGTGCAGGCAACGCAATATAAACATGGCCAAAATACTGCCACCCACTGCACTGGCGGCCGCGAAAACAGTATCCGGAATCAGTTGGGCACAAGTAACGCCAACTAGGGTGGATATTAACTGTCCGCCGATCAAGGGCCAGGGTTGTGCAAGCGGACTGTTAGGAATGATGAATACAATGACTGCCGAGGCACCCATGGACGCTATCAGAATGGGGTTTGAGCTAAATATTTGCGACACCCAGGCAATGATTAAAATGGCGAAAAAGCTTGAAGCAACCGCAATTAACTTGCCTCTTATGCTCAAATTAACCGGGTCGACGGGAATGAAGCGCATTGCCGATTGGCTTGCTCAGGTGCTCGAAACGATAAAGGCATCCGTATAAATATCCGCCATTGAAGCTCCTTTGAGGAAAGTCATTTTTTTCATCTGATTGACCATTTCCGGATGACCGCATAGAAATATGCGCCAATCTTTCAGGTCGGAAAAATGGGATAGTGCGACATCATTAACCCGTCCGGCTGAAAAACCGTCCGGTACGGGATTACCTGAAAGGCATGGCATGTAGTGGAAATTGGCATGCTGTGCAGCAAGCTGTTGCATTTCATCGATTCGATATAAATCCTCAAAATGACGACTACCGTGAAAAAGATGAATCGGACCCGCATGACCATGTCTAAGCGCATCAGTCAGAATGCCTGCCAGCGGCGCCAAGCCGGTTCCAGTGCCTACCAACAGAAGACCTTGTTCACGGCGTTCCGGTAGATAAAAACAATGACCGCGTGGTTCGGAAACGGCGATGCTATCGCCAATTCTGATTTCATCATGTAGCCACGAGCTGAATTTTCCACCCGGTAGACGGCGAATATGAAATTCCAGCTGGTTCGATTCTTGGGGTACATTGGCAATGGAATAGCTGCGGGTCAAGCCATCACTACGTTGCAAGTTTACAAACTGTCCGGCATTAAATTCGAAAGCGTCTTCAAATGCAATGACCAGAAGCATCGTGTTTCTGTTGAGTAGCGTATTGACGGTGACCGTTCCCATTCGATAAAACTCCGATTGGTTCGGTAGTTTGATGTGCATATCCTGCAGCGGATAACATTGACAGGCCAGAAAATAATTTTGATTGATCAGGGTGTTTTTTAATCCTGCCTGGGCTGGCTTGGGAGGCTTGATATCAATACTGCGAACCAGGCAACTGTGGCAAGTGCCTTTTTTGCAGGCATAGGATAAATTGACATTTTCCCGAACCAGCACATCAAGAACTGATTCATTTTCCAGACAGGAGTAACGCTTTTGATCAACGGTCAATGTGTACATGCAGCGTGACTCCAGGAGTTTAAGCTAAAGGGCGAACCGATGAACGCCCTTTAAACTGACTTCAAAGCTTGGTTATTTCCCCAAAACGTCTTTTCGGGTGCTTTCGGCAATTGCGGCGGCCTCAGCAATCAAGTCGGCGGGTACGTTTAATTCAACCATTGTTGCCCCCAGGTGCTCCATAACGGCATTAAAATGCTCTTCAGCCAGTCCCATTTTAACCAGTCGTGCGTGAGCATTGCGCATGTCCTGACCTGTGTAGTTGTTGGGACCGCCAAACGCCATGGTAAAAAAGGCTTTTTGTTTGGCTAATTGCGTGTCCATATCGGTATTATTAAAAAATCGATTGATACGATAATCGTTAAGGACCTTGCGGTAAAAAAGTTCAACAGCAGCATTTACAGCGGCTTCACCGCCTATTCTTTCGTATAGTGTTGCACTCATACTTATTATTCTCCCAATCTAAAATGATCTTTGGTTGCAATTTCACGAATGGCTCAGCGCCAAACGGTAATCATTTGAAAATGATTACCAGAAAAATAGTAACAAATAAGCAATAGTTATACAATAAATATATGATATAAGTTATATAACAAATGGCAGTCAACCTAATGTTGATACGTTAGGCTATTTAATTATGAGGAAATTTATGACTGACACGGTAGGTTCGCGGCAGCGTCAAATCTTGGATTTGCTGTTGGGTAATAAAGTGGGCCTTAGTATTGATGAAATTGCTAAGGTTTTATCCATATCGCGTAACGCGATACAACAGCATATTGCTGTCTTGGAGTCAGAAGGCTATCTGCAAATTGGTGAATTATCTAAAACTGCGGGTCGACCTGTCCGTCGTTATGTATTAACCGAAGCCGGCATTAACAGTTTTCCGAAGCAATATGCCTGGTTTTCCAAGTTGATGCTATCGGCGTTAAAAACAGAAATAGGTTCAGAAGCCTTTCAACGCTATATGTACAAGCTGGGGCAAAACCTGTCTGAGAGTCATGTCTATCGGTTTACAGGAAAAGAACCTCAGGAGAAAATTTCTGAGTTATTAAAAATAATGGATGAATTAGGCTTTAAGACTGATGGCAGCGTTGCTCAGCAATCCACCATCAAGGCCAACAATTGTATTTTTCATGATTTGGCGCAAACACATCAGGAAATCTGCCAGTTCGATATGGCGCTGATGACGTCGTTACTCGGCAAAGACGTCGAACTGACAGAGTGTATGGCAAAAGGTGGTGGCTCCTGTTGTTTTAAGATAGCTGACCCGTAAACAACGTTATTATCACACTCTGGCTTCTCATGACGGCATGATTCTGGTTTAAGCGCAAGAATCGGAGTTTGCTCCGCTTATCAATCTACAAAATTGATTGAGATACCATAAAGCCACAGTCCCGCTCAAGTCAGCAAGGACTTTGGGTTTTTTGTAGCTGGAATAATTTAAGTTGTTGTCCTGGTAATTGTTGTGTCTAGCAATGATTTGATCAATTTTGTCACTAACAAAGCGGCCAAACCATAACACAGGGTAGAAATCAGGTAGGGCGGATAATAATGCGAAAACTGACTGGTAAATTGCAGCAAGGAAATTGCGACAATCTTGTCGGATAACAGATAAAAGCTGCCATTCGAAATAACAAAAGCCGACGTTGTGGCAAGTGCAATAAGCCCTACCATTTTTATGGTATTGCCAATACTGAGCGATACAAAGCGTTTGCTGAAAACACCGGTAAACCACAGCACCGCATAAGCAGGAATCAAAAAACCATAGGCTGGCGATATGCAATAATCACTCACGTTAAATTGCGTGATCGCCAGATAATCAATCAAGCCTGCTTCAAGCAACAACACAGTAAAAAACCAAAGACGATTGATTCCGAGGCCGGCCAGAAAAAATACTGCCAGTGATGCATCCGGTAATGAAAATGCAGAACCGAAGTGATCGAAGCGGGTTAGGGCCATTAATCCCAAGAGTGCAAGCGGTAAAAATTGAATGCGTTGCCAAGATTTGATATTCATTACTGTCTCCAAAAAGTTCATTTTTGACCAAAATGGTCGGAATGTGTAGCGCGGGCGTTACATGAGGTTAAAAACAAGCTGTCTTTCTTTAGTTGTGGTGTCAGTTATTATAATGGATCGAAATAAAAAAATTTCTGTCCGCCGTATTATACAAACTTACAGTTTGGTACTGTTTATCCAGCAAATTATTCAGTCTGGCACTGAGCATCCAGTTTTTGTTGAAATGATAGGCCGTGCGTAGATCCATAGTGGCATAACCTGCAACCTTGACGGTGTTTTCTGCGTCGTCAAAACGATAATCTTGTGCCAAAATATTGGCTCCCACATCAAAATTACCAAACGAACGAGATAAATCAAACGATAGCGTCTTATCGGCACGGCGTAGCAGGCGTTTATTCGTTTTACGATCTTCCGGGTTTAGCAGATTAAGACTCAACTTAATATTCCAGTCAAGTAATTGGGCAGTCGTTTCAGCCTCAATACCCTGGATTTCAGCTTTATCAACGTTGGATGGAATCCATCGAAATGGGTCTGCTATAGTGGGTGCGGGAGCCCAGTTAATCAGATTATCTATGTTGGTGTGATACGCACGCAGTTCCCATTGCACGTCATTATGTTTTCCAGCCAAACCGATTTCTGCAGAGATTGATTCTTCCGGTTTTAAATCGGGATTGCCGGCATCGGGATAGTAGAGATCGTTAAACGTTGGCGCTTTGAAAGCGTTGCCAAAATTGGCAAAAGTACTGATACCGTAGTTCCAGTTAGACCTTAGTCCGACATTACCGGTGACATAATCACCAAATTGCTCGTTATTATCCCAGCGTAACGAGGCATTGATGAAATGATCCTTATAGAATTGGCCATGATATTCACCAAATACGCCGACATCATAGCGTGATTTTACCGCGTATTTGTTGGGACTATCTCTCGCATCCTGTCGGTAGTCGGCTTCATCTTCCCGGTAGTCCGACCCCATGATTAGTTTGTGTTCATCCGATAAGTCCACTTCATTTAACCAACTGACATTCCAGCGAGTAGTGTTGAAGCGCGAATAAAAAGAACCATTCGGTGAAAACTGATCGTTATCATCAAAGCTTTGCCCAAGTCGCAAAGTTGATCGCCAATTATCAAGAATATCCATACTACCCGATAGCGCGGCTACTTGATTGATGAATTTTGTTTTATCTTGAAAAATACCATCGAAATCATTTCTGCCTTGAGAGCGCATAAAAGACGCTTCGATTTCTGCATTATTATCAAAATGATGGCCTAAGCGGGCATTAACGGCAGTATTGTAATAGCCATCGTCATCAGGTTGATCAAGAGGATCTCCCCCAAAAGGATTTGGAACCAACGGCCTAGTACTGAAACCTTGGGTATTTATGTGTGACGCACCCACGCTATACCAGTTATTTTTCCATTTACCGCTAACCGTACCGGATGATTTCATTGTATCGTAATTACCACCACCGGCATCCAGTGTAATGGTTGGCTTTTCCGAGCCGCCACCCTTGCGGGTAAATATCTGGATAACTCCACCGATGGCTTCAGAACCATACAAACTGGATTGTGGTCCGCGAATAATTTCTACACGCTCGATCTGATCGATGGGGATAAACTCGAAAGGAGTAGTGCCTAATGTGGCTGAACCCACTTTAATGCCGTCTATCAGAACGAGTACATGACTGGAATCGGTGCCTCGCAGGAACATACTGGTCGTTTTGCCGTCACCGCCTTGTTGCGTCATGTCAATTCCGGTTGTGCCGCGCAACAAATCGGGGAAAGTTTTTACTTGCAAACGCTCAATGTCCTCCCGTGTGTAGACTGTGACTGCAGCAGACAACTGGTTTCTGGGAGTTTCGATTCGGGTTGCGGTAACAACCATCTCGGGGAGTGTTAGCGACTTGGTGGTAGGGGCTTCTTGTGCCTGGATATTAAAGCCAGCCACTATAAGCAAGCTGAAAAGTGGTTTCTGCATGTTTGTCCTCTGCGCCGCCCGCGCATGATAGGTTGTATAAACAACGAAGGACAAAAAACGAGAATGAGAGCACAACGCGAAAGTGTGCTGTCTATTTCGCAGACAGCCCTCCGCTGTACCGAATGATACTTTCGGGCCGGTCTCCGGGCTTGTAAGTGGTGTGAACCTGAATTGTCACCTTCCCATGTAAAAAACACAGTGGCCTTTCGACAATTCTTTTACTTAGTTACCGTTGCGGGGGCAGCGTTGGATTAGGTCGGGTTGACTTCACCAACTTCCCGTTTAACCATCGAATGAGAATATCCAATGGAACCTGAAAGCAGGGTTGCATTATAAGTTAACCAGTCTGTAAAGCAACCCTTATCGACTACCAGTAAGGCAGGCTGGTTATTTGCGCGTTTGCAATGTCAACTGAAAGTTGGGCGTAGTCAGGAATCCGTGTTCTGACTATCGTCCCACATGATAGGGAATGCCTTGCGTACACGGTCGATATGTTCCTGATCGACATTTTTTCCCCGCAGTGTAATGAGTAGTGCGTAAAGATCTTGAGTACTGACTTTGAAAGTGCGCTTTGGTTCTGAATTCAAGGAGTTAGACAGCCGCTTCAGGGTTGTTTGGAAGGGTAATGGCTTTGCGACAGGGCGTACGGGCTGCGTTAGTTCGGTTTCGATAATCTCTTTTTCATGTCCTGCGGGTGCCTTTAAAGTCTTTTGAAGAATTTCCCTTGCTCTCGTCCATGACAGTTCGCCTGAGCTCAACTTTGCTCGCATTGAGTCCGTGGTTAGCGGGGCGTAGCGGACAATGTCGTCGATCCAGCTGACGCTTTTATCGAAGAACTCGGCTATACGACTTTTGGACCAATTGGCATTGTTGAGATAGATGACGGTCTGAAAATAATCTGTTATGCGTGTGTCGACGCGGTCGGAGTTCAACTTGAGATTGAGTGCCTTGATCTCGTCAGGATCACCGGTAACGATTCTTACGTCGATCCGGTCGAAATAGCCGGGGTGTGATTGACGGATGCCTTGAATGGCCGACATTCGATGGAAGCCACCCACCAGGTAATATTCTTTGCCGTTGCGTTCCCACACCACCAGCGGTTCCAGCAACCCGTTGGCGACAATGTCTTTCTCAAGGTGTGCAACCTTGGCCCGGTCCAGATCTCGGTGATTGGTCAGTGTGTGGTGGAATTCGATTTGATCAATAGGTAAGTATTCGTACCGTTTGGTAGCCAGCATGATTTGTTTTCTCTAGGGTGAAGGATCTACAAGAGGAAAGTTAGGGAATTATTAGTTCGAGATTCTAGCCTTAGTCCGTTAGCCTTTACAACGATTTTTTCCAACGGGCTTGCTACCGAACAAAAAACGCTACGGTATTCTGACTGAATTGAAGTGTGTGACCATGAAATGGAGTTCTGATGTTATAGCGGAACGTTCCAGCATCGCAATGTTCTAATTCACTTGAGAATACCTTAAATGCAATAAGTTCATCGATCAGGGAGGGACTCAGTAGTTGCTTTATCATCGCAAGGGCTATGAAACGCGCGCTGAAATTGATGGTGATAATAGGTTGCGAACGTTTTTTAAACATCAGTCCCAAATGCATTCTCGGTTTCGGCATTCGTCACTGGGACATTGAAACCTACGGTTCCGCCTGCCATCTTTGGAAGCCGGGTATCAAATCCTGGACGGCTCAGAACAAAGTATCGGCCTTTTCACTGGAGCGCAACGGTTTTCCGAACATGCCTATTTGACGAAGCTTTTTCGGATTATCAGGGTTTTATTGAAGGCGCTTTGCGCACGGCGCATGAGGTCATGGAGAAAATGGCAGTCCTCACGCTTAAACAAACAGCTTAACCGGCAGTTCAAATTCATCCGAAAGCGAAGGGGGTAGTAAGGGGTAACAGAAGAGCTAATTGAATTTATCCGCCCAACCTTATTTTCGCAGAATGTGTTTCGCCATCGGAGATTACTATGAATCCAATTCTTTGGCAGCCTTCGGTAGAACGTTACGACAATGCCAATATTGTCCGTTTCATGAAACGGCTGAACAACCTTTATGGCGTTGATGTTACAGATTATGCCGCGCTTTACCGATGGTCTGTTGAAAATCCTGCTGCATTTTGGAGTTTGTTGTGGCAGTTTGCAGACATCAGAGCTGAACTCAAAGGGGATGTGGTTTTATCGCATGGAAACACAATGCTCGAAGCGCGATGGTTTCCTGACGCACGACTGAATTATGCTGAAAATTTATTGAGACAAAGGGATAAGAACAGTATTGCCATTAGTTTTTATGGCGAAAATCACGAGATTCGGCGCCTTTCCTATGGAGATCTTTATCATAGTGTGTCGCAACTTGCCCAAGCCTTGCACCATGAAGGCGTCAGGCCTGGTGACCGTGTTGTTGCTGTTTTACCCAACTTACCTGAAACCATCATTGCAATGCTGGCTACCACCAGCTTGGGCGCCATCTGGAGTAGCTGTTCTCCTGACTTTGGGGTTTCTGCGATTGTCGATCGATTTAGTCAAATAAAGCCAATGGTGTTGTTTGTCTGTGATGGTTATTATTTCAACGGCAAGGTATTTGATCGACAAGATCAGCTTAATCCGTTGCTTCAGGCGCTTCCGTCGGTTAAAAAGGCGGTGCTGGTTCCTTATCTGAATGGCTCAATGCTTACTGGATTGACCAGTAAATTATCACTTTGGCACGATTATCTGGCTGCTTTTTCAGGGGCTGATCCAATAGAGTTTGCCCAGATGGCATTCATTGATCCCTTATTTATTCTATATTCTTCAGGCACCACCGGGTTGCCAAAATGTCTTGTGCACGGTATCGGTGGCACATTGATTCAGCATATGAAAGAACACCTGCTGCATGTGGATATTCATCCTGGCGACCGTCTGTTTTATTACACCACATGCGGCTGGATGATGTGGAATTGGCTGGCTTCCGGACTGGCAAGCGGCGCCGAGCTCGTGCTTTACGACGGTTCGCCGCTTTATCCTGGTGCTGACACGTTATTTGACTTGATAGAAAAGTTTCAGATTACAGTCTTTGGGGTTTCCGCCAAGTATATCGACAGCATCCGAAAATCAAAACTTACACCCAAAAACGCACATCAACTGGCATCACTCAAAACGATTTTATCAACGGGATCACCCTTGGTGCCGGAAGCTTACGATTATGTTTATGATGCCATCAAATCGGATGTTTGCTTGTCCTCCATTTCCGGCGGTACCGACATCATCTCCTGCTTTGTATTGGGTTGCCCGATTCTTCCTGTGCGTCGAGGCGAAATTCAATGCCGCGGTCTGGCAATGGATGTGGATGTTTATGACATCAACGGTCGGTCATTGTCAGAGGAAAAGGGTGAGTTGGTATGCAAGTCGGCATTTCCGTCCATGCCCGTCAGTTTTTGGAATGATCCTGGGCAATGCCAGTATCGTGAGACCTATTTTGAGAAATATCCGAACATCTGGTGTCACGGTGACTATGTGTCATTGACTGATGGCGGAGGAATGATCATATATGGTCGTTCGGATGCTTTGTTGAATCCCGGTGGAGTCAGAATCGGTACATCAGAAATTTACCGGCAAGTGGAGCAGGTTGAGGAAGTTCTGGAATGCCTGGCTGTCGGACAGGAGATTGATGGCGATAGCCGGATAGTTCTGTTTGTCATTCTGCGCCAGGGCGTCCTGTTATCCGATCAATTGAAAGCCAAGATAAAGCAGCAAATACGGCAGAACGCCTCACCTCGTCATGTACCGGCTGTCATATTTCAGGTAAACGATATTCCACGTACAAAAAATGGCAAAATGGCTGAACTGGCCGTGCGTAACATCATTCACGGACGTCCGGTAATAAATAAGCAGGCTTTGTCAAATCCCGAGGCTATGGAACAGTATCTTAAAATTAAAGAGTTGCTGAATTGATACAGTAAGTTTTTTTGATTACGTTTAGCTCTCAGTTGGCATGGCACTACTCCCAGGAAGATGTCATTCCGTATATGGACTCCACCCGTTTTGCAAGCAATTAAACACCACCTTTAGTTGTACGTACAACGGCACACGTATATCCGGCCTCTTGAATGAGCGTTTGAGCTCGGGCCATAATGGGCTATTCGCGCGTAGGCTCCTTATCGGCAAGCCAGGTAATAACCTAGTTTTGGCGTGTTCACTACCTGCAGCCCGCAAGAGTGCAGAGTTTCAGGGCAATCACTAGCTGACATTTACGATCACCATTACAGATGTTGGTACTATTTAATTAAATCGCTAAACCCGATTCTAGGTGACTAAACTCAAGCGTGTAAACAAAGTTTTAGGGCCTTATTGACAATTTCGCAATTATTGATTCTAATCTCACCCAGATAATCGCTTGGTACAGAATGGGTTCAAAAACAAAACCATAGAACATGCCCTCCTACCGGGGCCATGAATTATCCGATAACAGCGAAGGACGCTGAAACGGATTTGTGATGCCAGTGAGTCAACGGACATAATAATAACAACAAGGCCAACTCTGCCGTGAGACAGGGACGGAAAATCGCGGATCTTTAGCATCAATTATAAAGAAAGCCGGATTGCCGAACGTGACAACGTGAATGTCACTGATGAGGCATCCGGCTTTTTTGTGCCCAAAATTTAGGGTTTCAGCAAAATAATGTGCGGATGAGTAATGAGTTACTATGATGTAAGTGGGGTCGAAAATGCGCACTAAAACACTGAATCCTAAAGCCCGCAGCATTGCCAACATAAGACATTCTGCCAAATGGTCTCATTTGATTTATGGTGTAGTGGCTTGGATGTTACTCACTTTTCCAGTATTTA
>JABFSH010000080.1 GCA_013140705.1 Methylococcaceae bacterium | reverse complement strand
TTTAATGGTATGGAGAAAGTTCAAAAATCCATTCAGTCGAATTGGGACAGCGCCATACAGCTGGAGAATGAACAGGACTCTAGCTTAAACTAAACCAATATTTGTCTGGACAATGGGGTCCACTTTAGTCATCCTATGAAAATGAATTGGTTTTTCAGTAACCTTATTAAGGCAACTATCTTTCTCCATTTGATGAATTTCTTCATAAGTGAAATCGGTGACCAATTTAATTCCAGTTTCTTTTAGATACCGTTCAAAAATATTTTTTGCATTACTATATAAGTCAGCATTTAGAAGAATATTTACAGCAGTTGCAAAAATTGATTTTTCTATAGGTTTTATAGAAACTGCTTGTTCAATTAGAGTCTGCGCTTGATCGATCTCACCATTATTTATACACTCTTCAGCAGAATGAAGTAGATCGTAAGCACGGTTAATTGAATTCATAGTGTTTTTATCTATTTTCCACCTAAACTATTAGATATTGCGCCCAGAGTTCCGCCAATCAAACCGGAAATACCTTCTTGGCCAACCAATCGTGCTGAATTTGGACCAAAATTATCCATATTTCGGGATGTAAATAAATTCGGTAAACGCCCTTGCGTTGGTATTATTCGACCTGCCAAAGGCCCTAACACTGCACCAGAAACTAACGATGTGCCAAAATTGATAGTGTTAAACTGTCCTCCAGATAATCCTGTATCTACCAAGTTCCCTACGGCACCACCTGCGGCACCACCGAAATAAGGATTGCCCGTAACGGCAGTGGCCCCTATTCCGGCAAGCGTTCCTGCAGCACCAGATACAAACCCTGTACCAAATGCGGTAAAAACATTCTTATCACTTTTGTAAGCATTATAAGCGCTAAACCCACCACTAATTAATCCCCCTGTGGCAGGAATAATAGCAAGCAGAGGAATGGTGCCACTCGGATCCACCAACATAATAGGATTCCCACCCACATACGCATACAGATTCAACCCGCCTTCAAAGCCTATTGGATCTTCACTTATAAACCGGCCCACACCCGCATCATAATACCGGGCCCGCATGTAGTAAAGGTTATTGTTTTCGGCAAAGATGCCGACTTGTCCGGCGTATTTAAACGGCTGGGCGATGGTTTCGGTTTGCGCCATCAGTTTGCCGTAAGGATCGTAGGCATAGCGGTTGACGATTTGTTGACTGGCGTTGGTCAGCGCGACCGTGTGTCCGGTGCCGTCAAAATGGAAGACATAGACATCATTGGTGATAGCATCGACCAAAGCAGTCAAGCCGTGGCCGTAAATGTAATATCTTGTGATGACATTGTTGGCGTTGGCTTCAGCCAAGAGGTTACCGCTGGCATCGTAGATGTATTTTGTGACGATTCCGTTCCGTGTGGCCTGGATGCGGTTGCCGACGCCATCGTAAACATAACTGCTGGTTCCCTGGCCGATCAACCGGTGCGCGAAGTCAAAGCTGTAGGTGGTGCTGGCTTGGGTTTTCAGCTGGCCTTCGTTATCGTAGGTCGGTGTGGCCGTGGTTGTGCCGTTGCGCTGGATACCGGTCAGGCGGTTCTTTTGGGCGTTGTAGCTGTGAGGCTGCGTGTGGTTGATTAGTTGTTCCGGTGCCTTCGGCTTGGGTGCGATTGCCATTGCCATTGCCATTGGCATCGAGCGGATAAAAGTTGGGGTTCCTTCCTCACCCGCAACCTACACCTGAGCCCAACTTACCGTGTTCATTTAATCATCAAAGGCGAAATATCAGCCCTCTCTACACAATATGTAGCTAAATCCGATTTGGTATGTTCATACAAACAATGTTCGCAAACGTTAAGGTCTTTCGTTTTTTTCTTGAATTCGTTGACGCCTAATGGACCGTAAACCACAGCATTCGATATATCAATAATAAAGAATTCACATTGATTAAGGAATTTAGCGTCACTAACCTCACCATATTCAGATTTTTTAGAAAAATCAATTCTTGGTTGGCGCAAGGAAAATGAATAATCACCAATCCTGGCACTAGCTACAATGCTTGGATTAACAATATCCTCGTTTATCCGGTTAATTTCACGGAATATATATCGATTAGTAGTATTGAGCGTAACAAAATAATAACCATTACCCATATGAGTTTCCGGCGAAAATAAGTCACATGCTGTAATAAAAATTGTTATAAAAACTAGCGTAAATATTCTCAACTTACCTTGTCCCGTCATATATCACATTTGGTTTATCACTCGAATAATTGATCATGAACTCCGCTGGCTTGAGATTAAAATTAAAGTTCACAAAATTTGCTGTGGCTCCTGTGACATATGTTGCCCCCTCTAGCACACTTGTTGCACCGTTTCTTATTAAACGCTTAGCTTCGGCCTCCAGAGTATTTCCATAATATCCAGCTGGTTTCTGGTCAAAATTAAATGCGCCTGACTTTATAGTTCCATCTGGGTTTAATCCTACATTTCCATGGACAGCGTAATCCGATCCGCAACATATCATACCAGCACTAGTACCCAACTTCTGAAATACATCCGATAACCTAAATCAGCAGAGGTTTGCCGATATAAGTCCATCGAAACGGTTTTGCCAAGGTCTCATTAAAAAACTCGATGAACGCCAGGATACGTTGATT
>JABFSH010000051.1 GCA_013140705.1 Methylococcaceae bacterium | reverse complement strand
TCCTCGGCTATCTTCGCCACTGCTGCTCGAATTGAAACAGTACCTTCACTACGCCTTGATGCAAACACATCATCCAGTAAATTGCGCGCATGGACTCTGACCAGCACCGGCTCGTCACCGGATATCTGCCCCATCACCAGCGCCAGATGCAGATTATTGTCATTCCTGTCCTGATAGGCATAGAGACGAAAATTACCGAATTCCGTTGGGAAAGCGCATTCACTGATGCGTTCCAGCGTATTTTCATTCTGTATTCGATAATGAATCAAATCAGCAATCGTACCGATTTTAAGATTGTGTTGCTGTGCAAATATTTCCAAATCCGGCCGTCTGGCCATCGACCCATCGTCATTCAGTATTTCAACGATTACAGCCGCAGGCTCTACACCGGCTAACCGCGCCAGATCGCACCCTGCTTCGGTATGTCCGGAACGATTCAATACGCCACCGGATTTGGCCATGAGGGGGAAAATGTGACCCGGCTGTACCAAGTCATCGGGCCTGGCGTTATCTGCCACGGCGCATTGAATAGTTCGGGCCCTGTCTGCAGCTGAGATTCCGGTTGTCACTCCTGTCGCCGCTTCTATGGAAACAGTGAAATTAGTCGAGTGCGCCGTTTTATTCTCATTGACCATCAGCGGCAGTCGCAATTTCTGACAACGTTCACTGGTCAAGGTCAGACAAATCAGACCGCGGCCATACCGTGCCATAAAATTAACATCTTCCGGCCGGGTGAATGCAGCCGCCATGACCAGATCGCCTTCATTTTCACGATCTTCATCATCCATGATGATAACCATTTTACCTAAGCGCAAATCTTCTATGATTTCTTCGATTGTATTCACGGTCGTCTTAAAGGGTTAGGGTAAAAAGCCGCTTTTATGCAGTAATTCTGCGGTAATTCCACCCTGATCGGTGGCTGCCGATTCGCCCAGCATTAATCGCTCCATGTAACGTGCCAGCAAATCCACTTCCAGATTGACTTGCGTTCCGGCTACAGTCAAACCCAAAGTGGTTTCCTGGAGAGTGTGAGGAACAATATTAACACTAAATATTGCACCAATAACTTCATTAACGGTAAGACTTATACCATTAATGCAAATCGAACCTTTCTCTGCAATATATTTAGCCAGGTTATCAGGCGCTTTTACTTTAAAACGAAACGAACGTCCATCCGGCATTTTCTCGATAACCGACCCGATACCATCAACGTGACCGCTGACAATATGCCCGCCCATGCGCGTTGACGGTGTTATTGCCAGTTCAAGATTGACCGGTGTCCCGATGCTTGCGTTCTTCAATATTGTTCTGGACAAAGTTTCATTGGAGACATCCGCACAAAAATAATGTTTGCCTAATTCTACGGCTGTCAGGCAAACACCGTTCACCGCGATACTGTCGCCGAGAGAAGCCTCACTGAGATCCAGCTGTCCGGTATCAACCGTTAATCGGCAATCGCCAGACTTGTGCTGAATAGCCTTGATTTGTCCCACTGCCAAGATGATGCCTGTAAACATAAAAGCTCTGATTAATCGCGTGTAAGTGTCAACTTTAAATCTGGACCGATTTGCCTGGCATCCCGAAGCTTAAAAATTTTTCTATCGGACATTTTCTGTAGATGTGGCAGATGAAACAAGCCGCGTCCCTGATCGCCCAATATCGCACTAGCCATATAGATGACCATTTCATCAATCAGGTCTTCTTCAAGAAACGCGCCATTCAAAATGGATCCAGCTTCAACCAGGACCTCGTTGATTTGCTGCGTCGCCAGAAATGTCATGACCGCGTGTAAGTCAAGCCGGCCATTTTTTTCAGCGCAGTGATAAACTTCGAAACCGGCATCCAGCAATCGTGCAGCTTTCTCAGGTTGATTGGCGCAGGTTAAAATCAAACAACGTCCAGTCACCGTATGCAAGCGGGCGTTAAGTGGCATTTTCAGTTCAGAATCCAGGACCACTCTCACCGGTTGTACGACATCAAAGTCGACACGGGCATTGAATAGAGGATTATCCGCCAGCACGGAATTAATACCCGTTACCAGCGCACAGCTTTCAGCCCTCAGCTTGTGCACATCGACTCTGGCCTGTTCGGATGTTATCCATTGACTTTCGCCGGATGCCATGGCCGTGCGTCCATCCAGACTCATGGCCAACTTCGATCGAACAAAGGGTTTGTTTTCCGTCATTCGTTTAATAAATCCGCGATTTAGGTTAACCGCATCTTCTTGTAATATGCCGCAGATCACTTCGATACCGGCATTTTTAAGTTTTTCCAGCCCACGACCCGAAACCATTGGGTTGGGATCCTGCATCGCAACAACAACCCTTGAAACGCCGGCATGTATCAGCGCATCAGAACAGGGCGGAGTCCGGCCGTGATGACTGCAAGGCTCCAAGGTGACGTATGCAGTAGCACCTTTTACATCGTGCAATTTCTTTAAGGCATCAACCTCAGCATGAGCACAACCCGCCCTGGCATGCCAACCTTCACCGAGCACAATGTTATTCCTGACTAAAACACAGCCCACTCTGGGGTTTGGCTTGGTCGTGTAGTGACCGTTTTTGGCTAGCTGAAGTGCTCTTGCCATGAAAAAGGCATCTTGAGCGATTAACTGTGACATACTTATTTTTTTTGCAGATTCTCGATAATGTCGGTAAATTCGCTGACATCCTGAAAGCTACGATAAACCGATGCAAAACGCACAAAAGCCACATGGTCCAAAATACTCAGCTCTTTCATGACTTTCTCGCCCAGTTCTTGCGTGGAAATTTCCCGTTCCCCCTTACCCATTAAATCTTTCTTGATCCGATTGATGGCCGCTTCAATATCGTCGCTGTCAACAGGTCGTTTCTCCAGTGCCTTGTGCATGCCTGCTCGTAGCTTGATTTCCTCAAAAGGCTGACGCATACCATCACGTTTTACTATACGGGGCAGGGCTAGTTCAGCGACTTCATAGGTCGTAAATCTTTCCTTGCAAGCCGTACATTCACGCCGACGTCGAACCTGATCTCCTTCATTTGCCAATCGAGAATCCAGCACTCGGGTATCTTGTGTTGCACAAAAAGGACATCGCATAAAACCTTGGCCATTATTTTTCGACTATCGAAAATTAAGTCTTCAAATTAAGAAGCGTTAATTTTATAACACTTCAGCCATTGCCCCTTGTTTTATTTTAACGACAATATTTTCATATAAACGCGTTAATAAACCTTCAGGGAAACAATTGGCATATAAAGGTCAAATCGTATTTTGCCCCTCACTTTCATGCGCTAGTTAAAAATCACCAGGCTATTTTTCCACAAGCCAATTACAAAAAACTAACTAATTTCAGCAACCTATATAACTCTGTTAATCATTGACATAAACTAGCATGAATAATACTAACAATCTCAGTATTACGTTGATAAATATGACTATTTTTAGTTGGTCGCCGTCGTTGACAACAAATTGAACAATCTAACAAAAAGGCTTTAAAAGTGCTTAGTTAGAGGTTTTATTTTCAACTTTTCCACAAAGTTATCCACAGGAAGTGTGGATAACTTTAACACTTGACAGAGCCATCATTTGGGCGAAAGTAAAACGCGCTTCTATTTAATAAATCATGTTTTTTTAGTTGATATCACACTTTTATATTGTTAGCCTAAAAACTCATTATTCAACTAATTGAAACAATAAATTAACATTTTATGCTATTGTAAACTTTTAATAACGTCTATATTAAAGGCTACACTTCACTTTTCCCAATTATTCACACTATAGGCGATAAAAAAATGACTGTATTACAAAGAGATATCATGCTTGGCATCGTCTTCATAACGGGAATTACCGGTTTCATTTCCGGCGAATTTGTTATGTCGACCATCTTGTTTGCACTGGCTGCTATTTTAAGCAATACTTTTCTGAAATGGCGGCAACCGGGTTGATCACGAAGTTTTGTGAGGTCGTCGACCCGCGACCACCGTGGCCGTCGACCCCACTTGCCTACAGTTCTGAACTCAGCAATTTGTTTTTAATATTTCAAACTTGGAATTACCGCCAACGACTGAACAACGACCAAACAAACGTGCAAGAGGCTGTTGATATTTCAGATGGCGGTTACCAATCACCCATAGCTCTCCATTTTTTCTCAACACCCGCCTCGATTGTTTAAACATGCTGATGGCAATCTGATCACCGATGGTATTTTGCTGATGGAAAGGCGGATTACAAAGAATTAAATCGGCAGAATTTGATGCAAAATCGCTTAACCCATCACCTACAGAAAAAGTGGCAATTCGTTCTTGACCGAAGGCTCGATTAAAATTTTCATGTGCCGAAGCTACCGCCATATAGGACTCATCAACAAAATGCAGAGTCGCTAGTGGATTCCGTTCTGCCGCCACCAACCCCACCAGTCCGTTACCACAACCCAAATCAATGATATCCTTAGCGCCAGGCTTGCTGGGAAGATGCTGTAGAAAAAAACGCGTGCCTATGTCCAGTTTTTCACGAGAAAAAACATTGGCATGATTACAAATAAGGTAACCCGTATTTTCAAGTCGATAATAGATCGGATAGGAGTTTTCTGTATCCCGGGATGCCAATTCAGTCGACACATAGATCAGACGCGCTTTCTTCCGCGCCAATGATGTCTGCGTAGCCCCAAGCAAACGTTCCAGCAATGTCCAGACGGATGGCGACAAGGTTTTAATCATTCCGGCCAATATAATTTTAGTGGCCGGCGTCACATGGGGCCGCAAACGAATCAGCTCATCTTCCAGCAATGCCAGAGTTTTAGGGGCTTTAAGTAAAACCAGATCATACATACCTTCGAGGTTTTCAAGGCTGTTGACCAGTTTAACCCTTTCTTCTGGCAACTTATTTACGTCCAGATTGCAACGCGTGGCCAGTTGAGACAGATAGGAGTCCGATAGCGCCGTTGGCTTATAAGCGCTTAGCGCCACCGCCAATGCACCAAACGTATCATTGATAATGAGAACACTCTGCTCTCTTTCAGGGAGCCCCTGGTCCGCAAGGTAATCGAGTAAATACTCATCTGCCGCATCCCAGGCCCTGAGCAGTTCACGTGGACGTTGTGGAAACCGATGCAGTTCGAATCTTCCCTGGTTAACACTTAAGGTATTCTCCGTTTGAATTGACATAACCAACTCATTTCATGCGCGCGACATATATTTTCCCGTTTCGGTATTGACCTTAATCAGGTCACCCGTTTCCAGATATTCGGGCACCTGTATTTCGATACCCGTTGTCAGCTTTGCAGTTTTGGTTCGACTGGTCGCTGAAGCGCTTTTAATGCCCGGGGCAGTTTCAATAATCTCCAGAGCGACAGAACTTGGCAACTCAACACCCAGAATCGTATCGTCTATCAATAAGGCGATTATGCCTTCAAGTCCTTCTGTCAAAAATCCAACTTTCCCTTCCAAATCGTCTTGTCCTAATGAGTATTGAGAATAATCATCCATATTCATAAACACATAACTATTGTCATCGATATAGGAAAACTGAACCTTAACCCGGACGAGATCGGCTTCTTTGAATGAGTCGTCGCCCTTGAATGTTTCATCCAGCTTCTGTCCGGTTTTGAGGTTGGTAAAGCGCACTTTATACAGCGTTGTTGCCCCACGCGATGAAGGGCTTCGAACCTCAAGCTGTTTAACCACATGGGGTACGCCGTTTATATCAACCACCGTTCCTCTTTTTAAATCACTGGCTTTTGCCACATTGCCCTCCTCATTCAGCCTGCAAATGCCATCGCAGCATCGGTTAGAAAAAATTGATAGTGAGATATCGATATCCAATCTATCGGTTCGATCCTGATTATAACTTACAAAGACTGCATAAGCAGCCTCGGAACAGCGGGCCTTCGTTGCAATCAATCGCTACCGACTTTTTTGTCAATGATCGATACTCCCATGACAACATATCTTATTGATGGGTCATATCTGTCAGTTGGCCTGCCATTTCTGTCAGGGTTGCGCGAGGCTTTTTATCCAGCAAGCCCATATTTAAGGGGCTAAAGAAGTTGGCATCTAATTTGGTACTACCAAATTGACAATTTACTTAATTAATGAAGGAAACGGATATGAACTTGTGGTCAAAATTATTTGTGTTTTCGCTGATAGCTCTGAGCTCAACGGCTCATGCGATCTCCATTGATGGGGATTTAAATGACTGGATAGGCAGTCCTGAGGGTACAATTAGCGACTGGAAACCAACTGATTCTGGCGTTAGTTACTTTGTTGACGATCAAGGCAGCTCGAAGAAAAAAGATGATGATCATTCTTACGACGCTGAAGCCATTTACCTGACTAGGGATGATCTTAATTTTTATATTGCCATTATCTCTGACAAACTTGACTCCGGAACCCTGGAATTTGACTTTAGCAAAGGTGGTGATTATGACTTTGATGTAGACTACGATGATGGTAAAGCTAAAATCGGTGGAAAAGTCAAAAAGGGGGCGATTGACATCAAATATCAAGCTGCTGAATACAATGACAAAAGTATCAAAAAGTTAGGCCAATATGATGGAAAACATTACCTACTGGAAGCCAGAATTTCTCAAAGTTTGTTTAAAGAATCTGACCTTGGCAAGTCACTTAAGGTGAGTTGGGAGAGATGTGAAGACGCTATTTCTACCCGCCTGAATGCCCCTACGACCACGGTTGAAACCAGTGCCAATCTCCCTACACCAGAGATATTGCCGATGCTGGCAATGGGTTTATTGATGTTGGCCGCTTATAACCGCAATCGAGATGCAACAGCTCAATCCGTGAGTTTTTGATAATATATTCAATCAATGCTTAATCAGATAATGCGGACTGGGTTTCCAGTCGGCATTATCTGTTCACAAGTACGATTTGGCGCAATTAATTCAGCATTGACCGAATGAACTTTCCAAAAAGTCTCCTGTTGGACCGGATCAAAATGACGGGCACTGACTGAAACTTTACTGACCGGTTTCTGTAACAACTACGTCGATACCATTTTGTCTTAATCTTGATTTGATCGAACTGACACTCGTCATGTGAGTATAAGGTCCAATCTTCACACGGTACCAGATCACATTCCCGACTTTTGCCTTATGAACTGTCGATTCTATACCTAACAGTCCCAATTTCGCTCTTAATTGATCGGTTTCCTTGAATGTTCTGAATGAACCGGCCTGCATGATGTAATGTGCTTCTTTCGCCTTACCGACACGCTCTTCACGCGCACGGGTATTAATTTCATAGTCAGGCACAACCACTTCTTTTTCGGGCAAAATGGTATAAAAATCAAAACGCGGCGACTTATGCGCAGGTTCCGATTTTGCCGGTTCTTTGTTATTGCGATTCTCAGCTAACGCCGTTTTTGACTGATTGGGCGGCGCAAACTGCTGTGTATTTTGCATCGAGTGACCATGACGCGATTCTCTAAATTGCCAATACACCAAAAATACGACAAACGAGATAATGAATGCTGTCGTCAGCATCCATTTCCAGAAGCTGACACTTTGCAACGGGTTCGATGATTCGTTCCGGCTTGTACCTTGATTATGCGCTCTATATTTATAGTCTTTGGCCATTACATCGATTCTGGTGAAGTAATATTCAACAAGCCCAATCCGTTAGCTAACACTTGTTTAACGGCGCAAACCAGATTCAACCTTGCATCACGCAATCGGGCATCGTCGACAAGAAACTGATGCGCGTTGTAATAGGTATGGAATTCATTGGCGAGTTCTCGTAAGAATTGAATCAATTGATGCGGTTCATGCTGAAGGGCCGCTCGTTCCAGAACTTCAGGGTACTGCCCTAATGAGGTAACCAGATTTACTTCATGCTCCTCAATCAAGAGATCCAGGCTATCTAAACCACGCTGCAAGTTTCTCTCCAAGCCTTTCTCGGTCAGTTGGCGCAAAACGCTACAAACGCGAGCATGCGCATACTGCACATAATACACGGGATTTTCATTGGAATGCGAGGTCGCCAGCTTTAAATCAAAGTCCATATGTTGCTCTGACCGACGCATGACATAGAAGAATCTTGCGGCGTCCTTGCCTACCTCATTACGTAACTGCCGCAATGTTACAAATTCTCCGGAGCGAGTTGACATCTGTACTTTTTCATCACCGCGATAAAGCGTCGCAAACTGGACAAGCAACACTTTCAACTTGGCTTCATCAGCACCCAGCGCTGCAATGGCCGCTCTGACTCTTGGGATATAGCCATGGTGATCAGCGCCCCATATATCGACAATCCGATCAAAACCTCGATCAAGTTTGTTCATGTGGTAGGCAATGTCTGATGCAAAATAGGTATATTGACCGTTTTCTCGAACCACAACCCGGTCTTTCTCATCGCCTAAGCGGCTCGAGGCAAACCAGGTTGCGCCATCCTGCTCATACAAATGACCGCCACTTTGCAAGCGTTGCAATGCTTTATCCACCGAGCCGTCATCCAATAGCTGGCGTTCAGAAAACCACTCCTGATAATCCACACCGAATTCTTTCAGGTCATCTTTTATATCGCCCAAAATGGTGTTCAAACCAATTTGAAAAGCCTCCCGATAACCCGTTTCGCCCAACAAGTTCTTGGCCCTATCGATCAAAGCGTCAATATGCGCTTCCTTGTCGCCGCCCTGGGGTTCATCGGGTGGGATGTTTTCTAGTACCGAACTTGCCGTTTTATGGTACTCGGTACCGGAATCTTTATGAATATTCCAGGCAATTTCACGGATATAGTCACCCCTATAGCCATTACTCGGAAATGGCAGCACTTCGCCGCAGACTTCCAGGTATCGCAGCCAAACGCTGGTTGCTAGAATATCCATTTGTCGGCCCGCGTCATTGACGTAATATTCACGATGCACATCAAAACCAACGGCCTGCAGCAAATCGGCCACCACAGATCCATAAGCAGCTCCACGACCATGGCCGACATGCAAGGGTCCGGTCGGATTAGCCGACACAAATTCAACCTGAACTTTCTTGCCAAAGCCGATCTGACTCAAACCAAATTCTCGACCTGCGCTGTGAATTTGTTTGATGACCTGAAAATGAAAACCCGGATCGATGAAGAAATTGATAAATCCGGGGCCTGCCAATTCGACCTTAATAATGACATCGTTTTGTGGCAAGGCGGTGATCAACTTCTCAGCTAACTGCCTAGGGCTTAATCTGGCGAGTTTTGCCAGCATTAAGGCAATATTCGTTGCAAAATCACCGTGCATTGGATCACGGCTTCGATCAACGATAATTTTGGGGGAGATGTCTTGATCGAGAACACTTTCTGATTTGAGTGTTTCGATGGCTTGTAAGATAAGTGCCTCTATCTTGTGTTTCATTGCTTCACTGCGAAATAAATAGTGCTAGATTAGCACATTTTCTATGAAAATCACCGGATTATCCATTTCCACATAGAAACAGCTTTGATTGCAATGACCTACAGCCATGATCAGTCAATACTTTATGCTATAGCCGGCTATTTTGATTCGGAGAAAAAACACAAGAAATCGGCTTTTGCCCTTATTCATCATGAAACGAGGCAAAAGTTTGCCAATGAAAAGATGAGTATTGAAAATGACTCAGTAGCTGGTCAAACTCTCAATTGAGGTCCTTGAAAATAAGGAATCAAATTTTTTACAGACTGATATTTTCCAGAATTGCTAGCGTAGGCGCAGACTGATTCATCGTATAAAAATGCAGTCCAGGCGCATTATTATCCAACAATCGCTGGCACAAATTGGTAACCACATCCAGACCAAATGCCTGAATGGATGAGCGATCATCACCAAAGTCTTCCAGTCGTTTACGTAACCAGCGCGGGATATCGGCGCCACACATTTCTGAAAATCGGAACAGCTGAGAATATTGCGTAATCGGCATGATGCCCGGCACAATCGGAATATCGATGCCGTTTTTTTCACACGCATCGACAAAATAAAAATAACTTTCAGCATTGTAAAAATACTGCGTTATGGCAGCATTGGCGCCTGCATCCACTTTGCGTTTGAAATTTTTGAAATCCTCACGACCATTGACTGCTTGCGGATGTACTTCGGGATAGGCGGCAACATGAATTTGAAAATAATTACCCGTTTCCTGGCGTATAAATTCGACTAACTCATTCGCATACCGAAATTCACCGGCAGACATCATACCCGAAGGTAAGTCACCTCTGAGTGCAACAATTTTCGAAATACCTTCGTCACGATAATCTTTCAGGATGGCGCGAATATTATCTTTCGTTGATGCAACACAGGACAAATGTGGCGCTGCCGCAATTCCTTTGGTCTGAATCTCGACGACCGTCTGAAAGGTTTTATCCCGCGTTGAACCGCCTGCACCAAAGGTCACCGAAAAAAAATCCGGTTTCAGAGCTGCCAGTTTGCTATGAACAACCTGCAAATTGGCGGCGCCCTCTTCCGACTTTGGAGGATAAAACTCGAAGCTAAACAGTTGCGGATGATTTGCTTGTGAATGCATAATCGTCTGAATTAATCAATACCGATAATGGTCAGCCTTATAAGGTCCCTCAACAGGTACATTGATGTATTTGGCCTGTTCCTGAGTCAGTACTGTGAGATTCACACCCAATTGTTTTAAGTGGGACCTGGCTACCTTTTCATCCAGCTTTTTGGGCAAGATATAGACTTTATTCTCATACTGTGCGGAATTTTTCCATAATTCAATCTGTGCCAAAACTTGATTGCAGAATGAATTCGACATCACAAAGCTCGGGTGTCCGGTCGCACAACCCAAATTAACCAGACGCCCTTCAGCCAAAATAATCAGGCGTTTACCATCCGGAAAAATAACATGATCGACTTGCGGTTTAATATTTTCCCATTGATATTTACGCAATGATGCTATATCGATTTCTGCATCAAAATGCCCGATATTGCAAACGATAGCCTGATCTCTCATGGCAACCATATGCTGATGGGTGATGATATTAAAATTGCCGGTCGCCGTTACAAAAATATTGGCAACAGGTGCAGCTTCAACCATGGTGACAACTCGATAACCTTCCATGGCCGCTTGTAATGCGCAGATAGGATCAATTTCGGTAATCCAGACCGTTGCCCCCAAGCCGCGAAGCGACTGTGCACAACCTTTACCTACGTCGCCATAACCGCATACTACTGCAATTTTTCCTGCTATCATCACATCGGTAGCGCGTTTGATACCGTCAACCAACGATTCACGGCAACCATACAAATTATCAAATTTGGATTTGGTGACGGAATCATTCACATTAAAGGCTGGGACTTTCAATGTACCTTTAGTCACCATCTCGTATAACCGTAAAACACCGGTAGTCGTTTCTTCGGAGATGCCTTTAATGTCCGCCATTAGTTCCGGATATTTTTCATGCATCATCGTTGTTAAATCACCACCATCATCCAGAATCATGTTCGGGCGCCAGCCATCTAAACCATCAATGGTTTGAGCAATACACCATTCGGCTTCAGCCTCCGTTTCACCTTTCCACGCAAATACCGGAATACCTGCGGCAGCCATAGCCGCTGCGGCATGGTCCTGGGTAGAAAAAATATTACATGAAGACCAGCGCACTTCAGCACCCAATGCAGTTAGCGTTTCCATCAAAACCGCTGTTTGTATGGTCATATGCAGACAACCGGCTATACGAGCTCCTTTTAGAGGCTGTTCGGCACCAAACTCTGTACGCAGGGCCATTAATCCCGGCATCTCGGTTTCCGCAATATTGATTTCCTTGCGGCCCCATTCTGCCAGGGCAATATCAGCGACTTTGTAATCTTGTTGACTCATTTTGTATCCCTTGAGGTTAATTTAAAAGCCAGCAGCATCTTTCAGTGCGGCAGCTTTGTCGATTTTTTCCCAACTAAACGTTTCTTCTGTACGCCCAAAATGTCCGTAGGACGCTGTAGTCTGGTAAATCGGTTTTAATAGACCCAACATTGAAATCAAACCCTTGGGTCTCAGCTCAAAATTATCCCTGATAATTTGAACCAATCTATCTTCGCTGATTTTACCGGTGCCAAAGGTCTCAACGCTGATCGAAGTCGGTTCAGCAACACCGATGGCGTAGGAAACCTGAATTTCACAGCGCTCAGCCAGACCCGCCGCAACAATATTTTTAGCTACATAACGGCACATATAAGCCGCTGAACGATCCACTTTCGATGGATCTTTGCCTGAAAACGCACCGCCACCGTGTCTCGCCATACCACCGTAGGTATCGACAATTATTTTGCGACCGGTTAAGCCGCAATCACCTACCGGACCGCCGATTACGAACTGTCCTGTTGGATTGATAAAGTATTTTGTCCCTGCATGCAAAAATCCTTTTGGCAAAACTGGCAGGATGATTTCATCCATCACGGCTTCGTGAAGGGCTTTGGCACTGATATCAGGAGAATGCTGAGTCGATAACACCACTGCATCTATTGCTACAGGCTTATTATTTTCATAGCGGAAAGTGATCTGACTCTTTGCATCCGGGCGAAGCCAAGGCAACGTCTTGTTTTTTCTGACCTCTGCTTGGCGCTTAACCAACAAGTGTGAGTAGGTAATTGGCGCAGGCATTAAAACATCCGTTTCGCTGCTCGCATAACCAAACATAAGCCCTTGGTCCCCGGCGCCTTGCTCGTGATCCTCCGACTCATCAACACCCATAGCAATATCAGAAGACTGTTTCCCAATCGCATTCAATACCGCACAGGTTTGACCATCAAAACCGATATCGCCATGATCATAGCCAATGTCACAAACCACTTTTCTGACTAACGCTTCAAGGTCAACCCAGGCATTCGTGGTAACTTCTCCGGCTATGATCACCATACCGGTTTTTACCAGCGTTTCACAAGCAACCCTTGAGCGAGGATCCTGTGTGAGCAATGCATCAAGCACAGCATCGGAAATTTGATCCGCTACCTTATCAGGGTGTCCTTCTGAAACGGATTCAGATGTAAAAATGTAATTATTGCTCACGATATCTCCTTTTATTAATATTGAACCCTTATAGAAAAAAGGCTGCATCAGCAGCCTTTAAATTAATATATGGTGGGCCCTGAAGGACTTGAACCTTCGACCTGCCGATTATGAGTCGGACGCTCTAACCAACTGAGCTAAGGGCCCTATATTCCATGACTACTCCCCATCCAAAAAGCATCTTAATTGCTCTGATCGGGATGGGTGTCTTAACTTTCTGAGTGCTTTTGCCTCAATTTGACGAATTCTCTCGCGCGTTACATCAAACTGTTTGCCAACTTCTTCCAGCGTATGATCGGTATTCATATTAATACCGAAACGCATTCGCAAAACTTTGGCTTCCCTTGCCGTTAATCCCGCAAGCACATTTTGTGTAGATTCACGCAACCCAGCTATGGTAGCCGCTTCAACTGGGGATAACACTTTAGCATCTTCTATGAAATCCCCCAAATGAGAATCTTCATCGTCACCTATCGGGGTTTCCATTGAAATCGGTTCTTTAGCAATTTTCAATACCTTCCGAACCTTGTCTTCAGGCATTTCCATGCGCTCTGCCAATTCTTCCGGCGTTGCTTCTCTTCCCAGTTCCTGCAAAATTTGCCTGGAAATACGATTGAGTTTATTGATGGTTTCGATCATATGAACCGGAATACGTATCGTTCTGGCCTGATCTGCAATTGACCGGGTAATCGCTTGTCGTATCCACCATGTTGCATAGGTAGAAAACTTGTAACCGCGACGATACTCGAATTTATCAACCGCTTTCATTAAACCGATATTACCTTCCTGGATTAAGTCCAAAAACTGTAAACCACGATTTGTGTATTTCTTTGCAATTGAAATAACCAGCCTTAAATTGGCTTCGATCATTTCTTTTTTTGCACGTCTGGCCTTTGCTTCGCCGATAGACATACGGCGATTAATGTCTTTTAAGCCACTGATGGTGAGACCGTACTGCGTCTCAATATCGGCCATGATTTTTTGGGCTTTTCTGAGTTCCTTTTCGTGCTCTTTCAATACTTCTGAGTATTGATTGCCAACATCCAGATAACGATCCAGCCACTCTGAATTCGTCTCATTATCTGAGAACACACTGATAAAATCCTTGCGCGACATTTTCGCATGCTTCACGAAAATTTCGAGCATTGACTTTTCTTGTTCGCGAACAATGGCAACACCATCTGGAATAATCGCCGATAATTTTTTCAGGTATTGCGGTGTCCATTTAAACTCCATGAACAACTCGGCCAACTGATCGAAAGACTTTTCCGTTTTTTCACTGGCATAATCATACTTTTTGATGGCTGAAACGGCTATTTTCAGTTGTTTTCTGAGTGCTTCAACTTTTTCTTTAACTTCGTCGTAATTGAGCCCTTTGAATTCGTCTTCAGCGGCTGGTTCTTCGACGCCATCCGACAGCGTTAAAGCTGCACTTAAATCTTCCGGCTCACTTAAATCAACAAAACCAGAAATTAAATCACTGAGACGAATACCGCCTTCATCTCCTGAAATTTCGTCAAACGAGTTCAAAAAGTCTTCAACCACCACACAAGACCGGGAAAGCGCCCTGACCAGTTGCTGCTGCCCTTCTTCAATACGTTTGGCAATTTTTAATTCATCTGCTCTCGTCAATAGCTCAACAGAACCCATTTCCCGCATGTACATACGCACGGGATCGGTCGTTCTGCCAAATTCACTATCAACCGACGCCAAAGCCGCAACTTCTTCTGCATCTTCATCATCCGTTGTCAAAGCTGCTGAATCAGTGATCAGTGAGTCCTCATCTGGCGCCACTTCATAAACCTGAATCCCCATATCATTGATCATGCCAATGATATCTTCAATTTGTTCAGGATCAACAATGTCGCTTGGCATGTGATCATTAACCTCGGCATACGTCAGGTAACCCTGGATCTTGCCTTTGGCTATCAATTGTTTTAGCTGGGATTGCTGTTGTTCTTGATTCATCATTTACTCACTAAATACTCTCTTGAGTACGACTACATTTAACAGGCGATTATACTATAATTTTTTATTTCTTTGCACCAAAACTATTTGTTGGCCAGCATTTTCCGTAGCAGTTCCTTCTCTTCACTATCCAAGCCATTTATTTTCTCCTTAGCTAACAGTTTTTCCAGACCAGTAGTTCTCGCTTGCGCCAATAATTTATCCAAAGCGTCAGAAAACTCTTTTTCAACACCCTCTTCAGGGATCAGTAAATCCCATGACGCCAATTTCTTAATGACAAGCTCGTCAATATGTCCTCGATAAAGCTCTAACAATATACCGTGATTTGCCGGCCTATCCTTCAAAACAACATTCAGTATTTCCGTAAATTTTTCAATCCCCTCAAATTCCAAGTAATTCCAGTCAATTTTTTTCCTCTCGACGACTTCGATCAATCTTGGATTTTGAACCAACAATGCCATCACAGAACTTGGCAACGAAAGCCGATCATTTCTCTGTCGACGCATCTTGGGAGATTTTTTATAGACATCTACTGCTTCGTTGTCGACGATGTGACGCCTTGATAACCGCGACAACTCTTCAAACATCATTTCCCTGAAGGCGCCGATTGGTAACTGCTTTAAGTAAACCTCGGCTTCTTTTTTTAAATTCGCTCGACCTTCAATTTCAGAGAGCTTCAAGTCACGAGAAAAATGCTCGAAAAAATAATCTGACAACGCCTGTGCAGTTTGCATGCGCTCAATAAAAATATCGAGCCCCTGCTCTCGAATTAGCGAATCGGGATCATGATTTTGAGGTAACAACATAATTCGGATCTGCCGACCATCTTTCAACGAAGGAAAAACCGATGATAGCGCTCGCCATGCCGCCGCCTGACCTGCAGAATCACCGTCAAAACAAAATATCAACTCTGCCGAATAGCGAAACAGTAAATCGAGATGAGTCTGTGTAACAGCCGTGCCGAGCGTTGCAACTGCGTAATGAATACCAAATTGCGCCAAAGCAATGACATCCATATAGCCTTCAACCACCAGAACTCTTTTGGGCTTAGGATTTTTTTGCAACAACTCATACAGGCCATAAACTTCCTTGCCTTTATGAAAGAGCACTGTTTCTGGCGAATTAAGGTATTTGGGCAGCGAGTCATCAAGAACTCGGCCACCAAAACCTATGACCCTTGCCCTCTTATCCCTGATTGGAAACATGATGCGCCCACGAAAACGATCGTAGACACGCCCAGCATCATTTTTACCTAATAAGCCCACATCAACCAAGGATTTCTGATCAAAACGATTCGATAAAAGACTCCACTCATCAGGCGCATACCCCAATAAGAAATCACGAACAACCTCATCACTAACACCTCGCATATTAAGATATGCGTTCGCAGTTGCTCTACCGGGATGCGATTTGAGTTGTTCATTGTAGAACGTAGCCACCTGCTCCGAAACGAGATACAAGCCACCCAGGTTTTCCCGGTTGGATTCAGTACGATACTCATAAGTTTCTTTTGGAACAGAAATTCCGGCAAAAGCAGCCAGATCTTCTACAGCCTCAACAAAATCGAGATGACTAAAATCCATCAAAAAACCGATGGCGTTACCGCTCGCTCCGCAACCAAAACAATGAAAAAATTGTTTGGCTCGGTTGACAGAAAAACTGGGAGTTTTTTCGCTGTGAAAAGGACAGCGGGCTACAAAATTTGACCCCGCTTTTTTTAGAGGTAAGTGCGAGTCGATTAAATCAACTATGTCAACCCGCACCAATAAATCATCAATAAATTCACGTGGAATTCTACCGGACATTTTTTACCCGGCCAATTTCAGCCCGCTAACGCAGCCTTTATTTTTGCACCAACCATAGACATGTCGGCGCGACCTTGCATTTTCCCTTTCAACAAGCCCATCACCTTGCCCATATCCTTGACCGATTCCGCACCAGACTCAGCAATGGCATCTTTGATCATGGTTACGATTTCTTCATCGGTCAACGCTTGCGGTAGAAAATCCTGAATGACCAGAACTTCAGCCTCTTCGATATCGACAAGATCATTTCGCCCCGCATCGGAGAACTGACGGATAGATTCGCGACGCTGCTTGAGCATTTTATCCAGCACTATTATAACTCGATCATTATCCAGCGTTATCCGCTCATCCACCTCAACCTGCTTGATGGCCGCCAAAATCAGACGGATAACCCCAAGTCTTGCTTTGTTGCCACCTTTCATGGAGGCTTTCATATCTTCCTTGATACGATCCAGTATTAAATCCATTGAGTTAACCCAGTATTAAAGAGCAGGACGACCACGACGTAAGTTTTTTAAGGCGTAGCGCTCTCTGGCCAATTTCTTCAAGTGGCGTTTAACCGCTGCAGCACCTTTGCGTTTTCGTTCTGCGGTTGGCTTTTCATAGAATTCACGACGACGAACTTCAGCCAGCACACCCGCTTTTTCACAAGCGCGTTTAAATCTACGTATAGCAATATCAAATGGTTCGTTTTCTTTAATTTTGACTGACGGCATTATTTAAATCCAAATATGATAATATCTAAAAATTGCAGGCTTTTAACCCATAAATAAACAGAACTTTAAATTATACCTTTTATCTTTAATTTTTAAAAACTGAATGTACGTTTTAGGCATAGAAACTTCATGCGATGAAACCGGCGTGGCCATTTATCATAGTGAGAAAGGGCTGATCCAACACGTTTTGCATAGTCAAGTTGCCATGCATAAAGATTATGGCGGTGTTGTTCCTGAGCTGGCATCACGTGACCACATTCGTCAATTAGTTCCGCTCATCAAGCAATCTTTACATGAAGGCCATCTGTCCCCTTGTGACATTGATGGAATAGCTTACACCGCCGGCCCCGGACTGATTGGCGCTCTTCTCGTTGGCGCAGCAACTGCCCGAAGCCTGGCTTGGTCATGGTCTATTCCCGCTATTGCCGTTCATCACATGGAAGGCCATATGCTAGCTCCGATGCTGGAAGTAAATCCGCCCGAATTTCCATTTGTGGCTTTATTAATTTCGGGTGGACATACGCTGCTTGCGCAAGTCGAAGGCATCGGTCGTTATGAACTACTCGGCGAATCACTGGATGACGCCGCCGGCGAAGCATTTGACAAGACTGCAAAAATGCTGGACTTAAGCTATCCAGGGGGACCTGAATTGTCTGCGTTAGCAGAACAAGGTTCACCACAAATCAAATTTCCCCGACCCATGACAGACAGACCCGGCCTGGATTTCAGTTTTAGCGGACTAAAAACGTTTACACTTAACACAATAAACGCCTCAAAAAAATCCAATCAAGACAAAGCAGATATCGCCGCAGCCTTTCAACAAGCCGTTGCAGAAACATTAAGCATCAAATGTAAACGTGCATTACAATTGACGGGCATGAAAAGACTGGTTGTTGCCGGCGGCGTCAGTGCCAACAAACATATTAGAAAGTCACTGACGGAAATGACTGAACGAGAACATAGCCAAATCTTTTTCCCCAGATTGCAATTTTGTACGGATAACGGAGCAATGATAGCGTTTGCGGGTTGCCAGCGACTTATGGCCGGGCAGCAACAGGGACTTGAGTTGGCCGTTCGACCTCGATGGCCAATCAGTGAACTGTCGGCAACAGTCAAGACATGACCAGCTTGATCATGAGAATAGTAAACAATCAAGCCTCTTGCCCTGTCAAAAGACGTCGAATATTGCTTTTATGCCGCCACAGCAAAAATAGCATCATGATTACGGCAACGCCGGTGACTATGACATTCCCAACAATAAACCAGGCGTAAACTGGCGACAATACGGAAGCAATTAGCGCGGACAACGACGAAATCTTTCCCACCTTGTACATGAACAGCCAGGTTGCAACAAAAGCAATACCAAGTAGATAAGAAAACCCCAGTAACACACCAATCGATGTCGCAACGCCTTTACCGCCCTTAAATCCGAAAAACATCGGATACAAATGACCAAAAAATGCCGAAAGCCCCGTCAGCGCCAACAATTCAACGGGCGCATTCAGCAACTTAGCCGCGTAAACCGGAAGCAATCCCTTCAGCAAATCACCGAGCAAAGTAATAGCGGCAGCTTTTTTTCCGCCAATGCGCATGACATTGGTTGCCCCCGGATTTCCCGATCCCTGCTCCCGCGGATCAGGCAATCCCATTATCTGGCAAATGATAATTGCACTGGAAATCGACCCTATAAGATAAGCGAGCGGAATTAATAGCCATTCAATCATTGTGCTTCCTTAATCAATCAATGCTTGTCAGTCAGGCACAATTACCTGATACTTAGAATTTTAAAAACGCACATAATAACCGGAAATTCTAATGGACATCATATTTTTAGGCGGACTGGAAATAAAAACCATCATAGGCATTTACGCATGGGAAAGGGAAACCAAACAAACTGTCGTCCTCGATATTGAAATGGCTTTTGATATAAGCAAGGCCGCAGAAACTGACGACATTCAATACGCCCTGGATTACAAAAAAGTTTCAAAGCGTATTATTGCTTTTGTTGAAGAAAGCCAGTTCTATCTGGTGGAAAAATTGACCTCTGAAATTGTTTCCATTATTCAGACCGAATTCAATGTTCCCTGGGTTAAGGTAACCCTTAATAAAAAGGGTGCAATCAGCGGCGCCAGTGATGTCGGCATTATCATTGAACGAGGGATAAAATCACTGTGATCAGAGGCTATATTAGTATCGGCAGTAATATCAGCAAGGATAAAAATATCCCTGCCAGTCTGATTGCGCTTAGACATTTATTCGGTAATCTGATTTTATCCGGGATATATGAGTCAGAACCGGTTGGCTTTTCAGGCGATACGTTTTACAACGCAGTGGTTGGTTTTGATTCAGATTTAGACGTTAAAACAGTAGCTAAAAGTCTAAGGCAAATTGAACAAGATCAGGGACGCACTCGCGATTGTAAAAAATTTTCCGCACGCACACTTGATTTAGACCTTATTTTGTTCGGAAACCTTATCATAAGCGATGGCCGACTTCAGATTCCCAGGGATGAGATCGAGCGTTATGCATTTGTTTTGGAACCTTTGGCGGAAATTGCCGGAACTCTTCAGCATCCCGTCAGCCTAATAACGTATGCCGAGTTATGGGACAAGTTTGACAAGTCGAATCTAAAGCAACACCGGATAAATCCCGCTTGGCTAACAGAACCGCCAGACTGAAGTCCATTTTGCAGCATTCACCACGACTAGGGAGGAGGAGTTTTGCTCATGTCAAATTCACGCATTCAACTATTACTAATCATCGCTGTCGCAATCGGCTGCTTTTTTATTTTTGATTTACAACATTTTTTTACTCTTGAAGCACTGAAGTCACAACAACAGACGATTTCTGCTTATTGCCACAAACATCCATTTTTTTCTACCATCCTATATGCTTTCATTTACATCGCTATAACGGGTTTATCTTTACCCGGGGCCACCATTCTGACTCTGGCTGGCGGCGCAATTTTTGGACTGCTATGGGGCACGTTGATTGTTTCATTTGCCTCCACTACAGGTGCCACACTGGCATTTCTGGCGGCACGCCATTTATTCCGCGATGCTGTTCATAATAAATTCAAGGATCGCCTGGAAACGATTGATGCCGGCATTGCGCGTGACGGCGCTTATTATTTGTTCACACTACGCCTGATCCCCCTCTTTCCTTTCTTTGTTATTAATCTTGTCATGGGCTTGACTATGCTAAAAACATTGACCTTTTTCTGGGTTAGTCAAGTTGGCATGTTGGCTGGAACCCTGGTCTATGTCAATGCAGGAACACAATTGGCCAAAATTGAATCCCTGTCCGGAATTTTATCGCCCGCATTAGTCGGCTCATTCGCTTTACTAGGCATATTCCCACTCATCGCTAAAAAGTTCGTTGAGTATCTTCCCCGTGACTAAGAATCTCGAATCAAGGGGGAAAGCTCACCTTAAATGGACAAAGCCTAAAAGTTTTGATAATAATCTTGTAGTTATCGGAGCGGGCTCAGCCGGCTTGGTGACTTCCTACATAGCAGCAGCCGTTAAGGCAAAAGTCACATTAATTGAAAAGCACAAAATGGGCGGTGATTGCCTGAATACAGGATGCGTGCCTTCAAAAGCATTAATTCGCACGACCCGGTTATTGGCACAATCCCTACGTTCAGTTGAATTTGGCATCAAACACATGCAACCGGAGTTTGACTTTGTCGACGTTATGGAACGTGTTCAAAGCATCATTAAAACTGTTGCACCGCATGATTCGATTGAACGTTACAAGCAGCTTGGGGTCGACGTTATTATAGGCAGCGCCAGGATTATTACGCCTTGGGATGTGGAAATATCAACTCCGGATGGCACTCGCAAAATCACCACGCGCGCCATTGTTATTGCCACCGGTGCCCGTCCTTTTGTACCGCCGATCCCGGGTCTTGATATCATCCATTACTTAACTTCCGATAACATTTGGAATCTGCGTGAAAAACCCAAACGCTTGGTTGTTTTAGGTGGCGGCCCCATTGGTTGTGAACTGGCCCAATGCTTTGCTCGATTAGGCGTCCAGGTAACTCAAATAGAAATGGCCGCACGTTTATTAATTCGGGAAGATATAGAGGTTTCTAATAGGATCGCGGAAAAATTTCGACAGGAAGGGATTGATGTCCGCCTCAAACATACCGCAAAACAGTTTATCATTGAAGGTGAAGAAAAATTCCTGATTGCCGAATATCGTGATCAAACTGTGCGTATTGCTTTCGATCAAGTATTGCTGGCCATTGGTCGAATTGCCAATACCAGCGGTTATGGACTCGAAGAGCTTGGCGTACAGCTATCAACACGCAAAACAGTACAAGTTAATGCCTTTCAAGCCACCAATTACGACAATATTTTTGCCTGTGGTGATGTTTCGGGACCTTTTCAATTTACCCATACAGCTGCGCATCAAGCCTGGTATGCCGCAGTCAATGCATTATTCGGTGACTTTAAGAAATTTCGCACAGATTATTCTGTGATTCCCTGGGCAACTTTTACGGACCCTGAAGTTGCAAGAGTAGGCTTGAATGAACAGGAGGCCCAAGAACATAAAATCGCTTATGAGGTGAGTTGCTATGATATTGCCGATTTAGATCGAGCCATTGCCGATAGCGACGCTTACGGCTTTGTTAAAGTACTTACCAAACCAGGCAACGATAAAATACTAGGGGTCACCTTTGTCGGAGAACATGCGGGGGATTTAATCGCAGAATTTGTCTTGGCGATGAAACACAATATAGGCCTTAACAAAATATTAGGCACCATTCATATTTATCCGACTTTGGCAGAAGCCAACAAATATGTTGCCGGCACCTGGAAACGAAATCATCAGCCAACTGCATTATTGACGTGGCTAACTCGTTTCCATAACTGGCGAAGAAGATAGCGATTGGTTTTTTGTAGAACGAGTCAATCTCAACTCATCAAAACTCGGCATTTTGAGTTCCACACCTGTTAGAGAGGCGATAAAAAAGCAATATATTCACAGCCATTGGCAAATTCTACGCATGACTCGCCCACTACGGCGCTAAGGGAGATCTCAATGTCCAGGTTCGCTGTTATTTTACTGTCAATCCTACTGCAAAGTTGCTCAGACTATCTTGCCAAGCAGAACACACCTGATACTGGCTATTTCTCGGATGCATCGGACTGTATTCGATCTTCCGAACGTAAAATATATGTAAAAGTGCCTACGGCTGGAACCATGACGGTTGTCGAAGTCCCTAGCGGCAATGATGCGACTGTTTTTAGCCTGTGTATGGAGCATGCCGGACATCCACCCACCCATACAGATTCTGACAACTATCTGAATGTCTCACGGGCATCACAGCAGGTTCGTAATTCATCAAACACTGACGAAGCTTATGCAAAATGTGTCCGGCACAGTAAAATTACTATCGAAGCAATGATCCCTGAAAAATCCGACTAACCAGAATGCAAAAGTCACATCCCCTAAACAAAAAAAGCCGATAATTGTATCGGCTTTTTATTGTGTTACTTAAGGAAATGCTGATTGAATCAACGATTCTTTATTATATTGTCTTATAGTGAATTAACTGCATTTAATTCCTGGAACGCCTGCTCTAACCGAGTAACCATTCCTACTTCACCAGCACGTTGCCAAACGCGTGGATCATAATATTTTTTATTCGGCTTGTCATCTCCTTCTGGATTGCCGATTTGACCCTGCAGGTAACCTTCATTTTTCTTGTAGAATTCCATGATACCAGCCCAGGTTGCCCACTGTGTATCAGTGTCGATGTTCATTTTAACGACACCGTAACTAATCGACTCTTTAATTTCTTCGGCACTGGAACCGGATCCGCCGTGGAAAACAAAATTCAATGTGTTGTGCGGGACGCCATACTTCTCGGATACATATTTTTGCGAATTTGCCAAAATAGTTGGAGTCAATTTTACGTTGCCAGGCTTGTAAACGCCATGTACATTACCGAATGAAGCTGCGATAGTAAAACGAGGGCTGATTTTACTGAGTTCTTCATAGGCATAGGCCACATCTTCCGGTTGTGTATACAACATTGAATGATCAATGCCGCTATTATCAACGCCATCTTCCTCACCACCGGTAACACCCAGTTCGATTTCCAGAGTCATATTTAGTTTGGACATACGTTTTAAATATTCGCCACAAATTTCAATATTTTCCTTCAAACTTTCTTCCGATAAATCCAGCATGTGTGAACTAAACAATGCCTTACCTGTGCTCGCAAAATGCTTTTCACCCGCATCCAACAATCCATCAATCCATGGTAATAATTTTTTGGCCGCATGATCAGTATGTAAAATTACCGGTACGCCATAGGCTTCAGCCATTGCATGAACATGATGAGCACCTGAAATTGCACCCAAAATGGCTGTTTGCTGCCCTTCCAGCTTAAGACCTTTACCCGCAACAAACTGGGCGCCACCGTTGGAAAACTGAACGATAACTGCCGACTTAACTTTTGCTGCTGCCTCTAATACTGCATTAATCGAATCAGTGTTGATTACATTGACAGCCGGTAAAGCGAATTTTTGATTCTTACAAATGGCAAATATTTTCTGCACATCTTCGCCAGTTACGACACCCGGTTTAACTACATCTAAGATTTTATTTGACATATCGGATAGTGATGATTAATTGTTTAAAATGCCATGACTCAAATGTCAATTTGGCAGCAAACACGAATTGAGTGTTAGTTTGATCTGCAGCGCTGTTAAAAAAATTGTCAGCGCTGCAGTGTGTTCAAAAGCTTATGCTTCAGCTGTTTCCATGCTGTTTTCTAATACAGCCAGGCGTTTTGCAAGAACTTCTTCTAATGCTACTAATGCCTTTTCGAAACCATCGATGCCTTCGGCCAATTTGTCCTTCGCCATACGATTTTCTTCGTGCATGCGATCAAACGTGGCGCGATCCATGGAGATTTTCTCAATTGACTCACTTGCTGCTTTAACTGGATCCAGTTTACGAGGCAAATCTCCTTCAGTGGATTGAAGTTCTGCCAGTAACGAAGGAGCAATCGTTAACAAGTCAGATCCCGCCAATTCAGTGATCTCACCCACATTACGGAAACTAGCCCCCATAACTTCTGTTTTGTAACCAAATTTTTTGTAATAGTTGTAAATAGATGTAACTGAAACAACGCCTGGATCTTCTGCAGGCGCATAAGAATCGCGACCTGTATCTTTTTTAAACCAATCCAGAATGCGTCCCACAAACGGTGAGATTAATGTTATACCGTTTTCAGCACAGGCAATAGCTTGATGGATACCAAATAGCAACGTCAGGTTGCAATGAATACCTTCTTTTTCTAGAACTGCCGCCGCTTGAATTCCTTCCCATGTGGAAGCAATCTTGATCAAAACGCGATCTTTTGAGATACCATGTGATTCATATTGGGCAATAATTTCACGGCCCTTCGCGATGGTGGCTTCAGTGTCATAGGACAATCGTGCATCAACTTCAGTCGAAACACGGCCAGGAATAATTTCGAGAATTTTCAATCCAAATGAAACTGCCAATCGATCAAAAGCAAGATTAGCAACTAAGGCAGGAGCGGCGGCCCGACCTAAAGAATTTCTTGCCGCTTTCAAAGTATCATCAACAATGCCTTGATACTGTGGCATCTGAGCTGCTGCTGTAATTAAAGATGGGTTGGTCGTCGCATCTCTAGGCTTGAATGTTTCAATTGCTTGTATATCGCCGGTATCTGCAACAACAACGGTTACCTCCCGAAGTTGTTCAAGTAAATTCTTAGCCATAATGGTACCTTTGGTTTTAGTTATAGGGAAATCTGCACTTCAGGCGCGGGATTATATCATATCCAAACGCTCAAGTTAATCATTGAGTAAAGGCATGTAGAAATCAATGCCTTTTGAAATTCATGTATGGGGGAGAATCTGCAGTATCAAATGGGTTGATATTCGCTAAATATGATTTCATATTGCCAGGATATACTCAATCATCCATTGGCTAGTTCGTTTTTTGACAAATATTTATCAACACCCGTGCGAATTGATTTTGCTTTATTTATTGGTAATAGTTGCGCGTCTATATATCGCGAAACACCAGTTTCTAGCTTGATATCGCTGGCAGGAAGATATTCTCCTTCAAGGCTTTTTGGAACATCCAGTTTTATCAATAATCCTTCATTTTCTGAACTGAATTGATTGGCTATATATTTTGTTACACCTGATAACCCAGATCTTGAAGGCACAACTAAGGCTTGTTTTTGCAAATATTTACTGACACCACTTTTTGCTGGCGCTACAGTCGTAATGGCAGATTGTTGTCTTTTCAAATAACGGGACACACCAGAAACAGCAGAGCGATTGGTTGGCGATGTACCTTGTATTTCTATGTATTTGGCAACTCGACTGACAGCCGGTGATTTCTCTTTATAAACTCGTTGCTTCAATAGATATTTTTCAACACCGGATGGGGCAGGCCTTTTGCTTGCCATTACAATCTGCGTGGCAATGTATTTAGCAACTTTACTAACAGGCAGGCGATCTTTTGCCAGTTCAGCTTGAATTTGAACATATCGTCCAACACCTGTCGAAGCAATCTCTACTGGGCTTTCAGCTTGAACAGGCTGTTGATTTTTTGACTCTTCTATAGCCAGCTTTTCGTCTTCTCTGGCCTTTGCTGCGAGCGCTTCCTGTTGAAGGTGCCTGGCTATAGTGGCAGCAGCAGCGATTTTCCTAGCTGCCAACTCTTGTTCAGCCTGATATTTAGCCACGCCTGTTAATGCTGCTGTAGCTCTTTCTTCTCGAGCTTTTAGTGCAATATACTTGGAGACACGTGAATTTGATGGCCTGTCTTTCGACAAAACACGCTGATTAATTAGATATTTAGAAACACTACTCACAGACACCGATTCCCTTGATAGTTTATCAACATACCTGGATACGCCTGATGCTATTGGAGTGACTTTTAAAGTGCGGGTCTTGTTTATTAAATACTTGTCAACTCCAGTCACTAAACGTAATTCATTTTTCTTTACATAACGAGATACGCTAGTAACGACTGGAATTGATTCAATGTATTTGGCAACGCCAGTAATGGATACAGAATTACTAGAATCGACAGGACCCTCTTTTTGAACTTTTTTTAGTTCGCTTGAGTTTTTATTTGCTTTCTTAACCTTGGAAGATTTACCAAAAGCCAACAGACCCTCTTTTGTTTCCGTCAAGTAATTCCGACTCATCTATTTTAACCCCGGTTACGCATATATTTTTCCACACCCGTTTTTGCTTCTGATTTAATTGACTGATCAGTATTTCCTTGTTTTGCCATATATTTTGCAACACCAGTCACTGCTGAGCTTGATGCCGACTTCACTTGCTTCTCCAGGTATCTAGCCACACCTGTACCGGAAGTCCGATTCAAATATTTTGCAACTCCAGTCAATCCACTTGCATCTTTTGAATATACGCGCGAATTGTTTTCTGATTTAGTTTCAGTTTTTTTATTAAACAGAATAAACCCAACGACTGCGAACAAAACTAAACCTACTAAATAGCTCGAAGAGGAGTCGCTATCTACCTTTGCACCAGAACTAACCTCTTCATTGGCAATCGAACTGGAATTTTGAACATCACTTCCAGTAGAGGCTGTCGTTGCACTGTGTTGATAGCCAGGATCATTGTATACAACTTTGGGCTGAAAATTGGCTGCTGGATATTTTGGATCAACGGCTGCCTGCGATGCAGTTTCAGATGACCGACCTGCAACATTCGAACTAGACTGACCGCCTTTAGCAATATAATCACTATCCTGGTAAACAACGGTCGGTTGAAAATCTGCAGCCGGATATTTTTGATCCGCACCGACTGCAGAACTCAATAAAAGCAGCACGGGTAATAAATTATATTTTAAATTTTTCTTTTTCACGTTGCTCACCATTTGGTCGTATGAAACTACCTCCCCTTGATGACTGACATATTTCCAACCTTCAAGAGGAGAATTTCCGCATTATGGAAAATAACAAATTTCCATTTGTCGTTATTATTTTAGAGGATTGCTTCTACGTTCTTGACAACATTATCCACAGTGAAGCCAAACTCCTTGAAAAGGAGACCTGCAGGTGCAGATTCACCAAAGTGATCAATCCCTACAACTTTACCTGCCGTTCCAACGTATTTCCACCATCCGTCAGTTACACCCGCTTCCACTGCAACTCGCTTAGTTACTGAAGGAGGTAAAACTGAATCACGGTAAGTTGAATCCTGTGAATCGAAGACATTTGTTGAAGGTAAAGAAACCACTCTTATTTTTTTGCCTTTTGCTTTCAATTCATCAGCCGCTTTTACGGCCAACTCAACTTCCGATCCTGTAGCAATAATGATCGCATCAGGTTGTCCATCACTATCAATGAGAATATAGCCTCCACGTGATATCGACGTAATCTGCTGCTGCGTACGAGGAATATGCGGCAGATTTTGACGGGAAAACACCAAAACTGAAGGTCCGTCCTTATGTTCGATCGCGGCTCGCCATGATACAGCCGTTTCTACAGCATCGCATGGACGCCAAACTTGCATAGACGGAATCATTCGCAAGGTAGCTGTCTGCTCAATCGGTTGATGAGTAGGCCCATCTTCTCCCAGACCTATTGAATCATGGGTATAGACGAAAATTGATCTAATTTTCATCAACGATGCCATACGCACAGCATTACGCGCATATTCCGAGAACATCAAAAATGTTGCGCCGAATGGAATTAATCCACCATGAAGTGCTACGCCGTTCATAATTGCCGACATTCCAAATTCACGAACACCGTAGTTGATGTAGTTCGCGTCCGGCTTATTCGCCCGCATGGGCTTGTAACCGGTCCATTCGGTCATGTTTGAACATCCCAAATCGGCAGATCCACCAAAAATCTCTGGTAAAAATTTGGCATAACCCTCAATGGAAGCCAACGATGAAAGTCTGGTTGCGGTAGTTTTAGCTTCTGCATTTACTGCGCTTACAAAACCATCGGCATCTGCTGTCCAACTTTTCGGCAAATCACCAACAATTCTTCGCTGATATTCTGCCGCCAATTCAGGGTAAGCAGCTTTATACGCAGCAAATTTACTGTCCCAGTTTTTTTCTGCTTCGATACCTTTTGCTTTTGCATCCCATCCCGCATAAACATCAGCAGGTATTTCAAACGCGCCGTACTTCCAACCCAAGGCTTCTTTAGTCAAATCCACCTCTGGCTGACCTAATGCCGCACCATGGCAAGCATGACTTCCGGCTTTATTGGGAGAACCGTATCCAATCACTGTTTTACAACAAATGATACTTGGCTTATCCGTTACTGCTTTTGCAGCAGCTATTGCTTTTACGATAGCATCTGAATCGTGACCATCAACGTCAGCAATCACATGCCAGCCATAAGCTTCAAAGCGCTTCGGAGTATTGTCTGTAAACCAGCCATCGACATGACCGTCGATAGAGATGCCGTTATCATCCCAAAAGGCTACCAACTTACCCAAACCGAGGGTGCCCGCTAAAGAGCATGCTTCATGAGAGATGCCTTCCATCAAACATCCATCACCTAAAAATACATAGGTGTTGTGATCGACAATTTCATGTCCTGGCTTGTTAAATTGACCGGCCAGTGCTTTCTCGGCAATTGCCATACCTACGGCATTGGTTATACCTTGCCCCAGTGGACCTGTAGTGGTTTCAATACCCGGCGCATAACCATACTCGGGGTGACCCGGTGTTTTAGAGTGAAGCTGACGGAATTGCTTTAACTCTTCAATTGGCAGTTCGTAGCCTGACAAATGTAACAAAGAATAAATAAGCATCGAACCATGACCATTTGAAAGAACGAATCGATCCCGATTTGACCATTTTGGGTTGGTTGGGTTGTGATGTAAAAAATCGTTCCACAAAACTTCTGCAATATCCGCCATTCCCATGGGCGCTCCGGGGTGACCAGAGTTTGCTTTTTGAACGGCATCCATGCTTAAAGCGCGTATGGCGTTCGCTAATTCTCGGCGCGAAGGCATATTATTCTCCTAAATATTTATGAATTTCTGAGTGCATTATCAACCTTATTTGTGGAATTTCTATGTTAGAAATTCCTGGCTGACCTTTGATAGTTTGAACGAGTGGATATTCCACTCGTTCTTTATATCGCTACTCCAAATTAGCGTGTCGTGACCGCATCACTTCTTCCGGTATGCCTTTCTCATGAATGATATGAGAAATGGTTGCTTCCAGAAAGAATAATGTCGACAGTTCAAATACCGTACCCATCGGCATACCAACAACTTTGCCGTATTGCTCTGCCTTTCCAATCTGGAATACTGCATCAGCCATATCACCAATTGTTGAGGAATCCTTAGCTGAAATCAATACGATATTGGCACCCACTTTTTTTGCACTTTTTGTGAATGCTATCAACTGCTCAGTCTCTCCGGAACCGGAAATAATGATCAATAAGTCACCGTTTTTGATACTTGGAGTTACAATTTCTCCAACAACGCTAACGTCGTATCCACCATGCACTAATCTCATTGCAAAAAAGTTGCCGACCAGTTTGGAACGGCCTGCACCAGCTATGAATATGCGCTTAGCACCATCAAGTAACTGGGTCAGCCTGACATCATACGAATCGTCGGTGGCTTCAAGAATACTTGAAATTTTGTCTACGATAAGCTGCTGATGCATATTATACCGCGTCAACCAATTCGCGAATTTCGCGAGCAGCTTCAGCAGGTGATGGGGCACCGTAAATAGCTGCACCGACTACAATGATGTTTGCGCCAGCTCGAACAACATCTTGAACAGTTGAAGCTTTGATACCGCCTGCAACTGAAATTCTGACGTTTAATCCTAATCTGGCAATATCACTCAAATCATTGAATGGTGAATGACCGGCAGCTTGTGCATCAAGACCTGTGTGAACACCGACAATTTGAGCACCCGCTTCAGCTGTAGCACGCGCGCAAGCCACTTTGTCGTCAACATTGATCAAATCGATTTGTGCTTCAGCACCATGAGCATTGGCAGCTTTGATAACACCTTTGCAAGTCGCCAGGCCAGATACACCCAGAACGGTACAAATATCGGCGCCTGCAGCATAGAAAGGAGCGGCTTCGTATTCGCCGGCATCCATAGTTTTTAAATCAACTAAAATCAGTTGATTCGGGAATCTGGCTCTCATTTCTTTAACCAGGTTAACACCGTTGTGTTTGATGCACGGGGTTCCAATTTCGAAAATATCAACGTAAGGTGCTACTTGTGTAGCAAGACTTATAGTTTGATCGAAATCTAATGAATCTAAGGCCATTTGAATTAATGGTTTTGCCATGGTAATTGCTCCGAAGGGTAATATAATTGTTGTAATTGGTTACATAGTTGTTTTGCGAGCGTAACTGTAAAGGAGAAATGGCATGCATGTCAATGCCCAATGCTCATTGCTCATAAGGCGATATATTGATGTGTCAATTACTGCAAACCATTTAGCCAGCAAATCGGGATATTATAATTGTTTATAGCGCGCTATTCCAGACAAAATCCAACCCTGCCTCATCTAGAAAGCTTTATATTCTTCCCAATCAATCAAAATCCATTTCCTTTCACATAAACATTGCTTGCTTTATATGGTTATCCATTTTTCAAAAATCACCGATGATTCGCAATCATTTTCATTATGCCATTTAATAAAATACGGGAATGAATGCTATTCCTGTAGCACGACCATTTTTTCCAGGGCCAAGCTTGGCCAAACCAAATAATGCGAAATGTCGTCACCTTTTGTGCATAATTAAAAGGTTACCTTCGACAATTCCTGCTTTTGGAAATTATTTTTTGTTTTGAGACATAAACGTATGGAACCTTTCAGAAATATTCGGGCGCTGATTATCGATATGGACGGTGTACTGTGGCACGGTCCTATAGCAATTCCTGGCTTAATCGATTTTTTTCAGACTCTCCGAGATCTTCAAATACATTTCATTTTAGCCACTAACAATGCCAGTTTAACTCCCACACAATACATTGATAAACTTGCAAAAATGGGAGTCACAGTCGCGCCGAATGAAATAATGACTTCAGGCATCGCGACAGCCCTTTATTTGGCTGAACGAACAGATCCAGCATATACCCGCATTTTTGTTTTAGGCGAAGACGGCGCCCGTCAACCATTACTGGAACAGGGCTTTACGCTTACAGACCTCTATGAAGTCAACAGTTCGAACAGCAGGAATGGTGCAGATATCGTTGTTTGCGGAAAAGATGAAACGCTGACCTGGGACAAACTCGCTACTGCCACTCTCAACATTCGCGCTGGTGCAAAATTTATTGGAACTAACGCAGATACTACTCTTCCAACAGAACGAGGCGTTATACAGGGTAATGGCGCAATTTTGGCAGCATTGACTGCAGCCACTGGCGTAACACCAACCATCATCGGCAAACCCGAGCCCATCATGTATCAGCAGGCTCTGACTATCTTGGGCATTGAACCGGAGGCGACGGTAGCAATTGGAGATAGATTGGAAACGGACATACTCGGCGCAGTACGCACCGGCATTCGCAGCATTATGGTGCTGACCGGCATATCTAGTGAAGAAGATCTAAAAACCTCTTCCTATCAACCCACCTGGGTTATGCCGGATATCACTTCCATCACAACCGTCTTGCGCGGTTGGAATTAGTTATAGTGTGGGCTCATGACTTGCCATATTGCAAAGCCAGCGCAACGCTGGCTTTGCAATCCGTTTTAAAAATGAAATTAGTGCCTTCCTGCCATACCATTTCCGAGATAGGAGCCTGCAGCAGCACCTAAGCCTGTTGCAATCGGGTCGCCATTGCCAATTTCATAACCCAGCACACTACCGACTACACCACCTGCCAAGCCTTGGTGCGAACGAGGATCCTGGCGTGGAGGCGGGCCATAGTAGCCAGGCTGTGGCGCATACCCGACGTAATGATCATGGTGATGACCATGTTTTTTATAATGTTTATGACCGCCACCCGATGCCTCCACTGCACTAGATAACAACAATCCAACTGTAAATAATTGAATTATTAAAATTGTCTTTTTCATATAATCCCGGAAGTTTGTGGTTTAATTTAATTTTGCAAGGCTTTAAAACATTAACTGGCAGCCATTATAAAGACACAGCCCTTAAAAAATCCTTAACAAAAATATCCAATTTGATTACACATCATCATTTTAGCGAACAGCTTTTCAAGATACCTTAAGACTGTTAATTCTGCCTTCTGCCCCCTTGTTAATCACGCCCACCTCGACAGTATTGCAAGTAATCATTTAAATACCGATACCATCAAGCGTATTGCTTATAATAGTTTTATTTATTTTGATTAACTGGATATCCCTCAATTAATGAAAAACTTTACCCCTGGACAGCGCTGGATCAGCAATACCGAATCTGAACTGGGCTTAGGCCTGATACTTGAAGCAACTAACTACCGCGTGACTGTGCTTTTTTTAGCCAGTAACGAAAAACGCGTGTATGCACGTGAAAACGCTCCGCTGACGCGCGTCAGCTTTGCAAACGGCGATATCATTGAATCGATCAACGAGGAACATCTAAAAGTCATCCAATGTATTGAAAAGGACGGCTTGATTACCTATATCGGCAAAAATAAACTGGGCCAGGAAGTTCACCTCGAGGAAATCGAACTCAATCATCACATCCAGTTTAACAAACCACAGGACAGACTGATTACAGGTCAAATTGATCCAACCGCGTGGTTTTTATTACGCTACCAAACCTGGCAGAGATTACAACAGCACCAACAATCACCGGTCAAAGGCTTGATGGGTGGGCGCGCAGCCCTGATTCCCCATCAGCTCTACATCGCCCACGAATCGTCCAATCGCTCAGCCCCCAGAGTCATGCTTGCAGACGAAGTCGGATTGGGTAAAACCATTGAAGCGGGCTTGATTTTACACTACCGACTTATCAATGGCCTGAGCCACCGCGTATTAATCATTGTTCCGGAAAGTCTATTACACCAGTGGCTGGTCGAAATGCTCAGGCGCTTCAATCTGCGCTTTAGTGTTTTTGACGAAGAACGCTGCATGAATGTCCATGAAGAGATGGATGATGACTTTTCCGATGAACCACCAATAACTGATGATACGGAAGAAAATCCCTTTCTGACAGAGCAACTGGTCCTGTGTAGCCAGAATTTTTTTGAAAGCAATCCAAAACGGCAACAACAAGCCATAGCTGCAGGCTGGGACATTGTCATCGTCGATGAAGCCCATCATCTTGAATGGAGTGAACAAAATGCCAGTCCGGGCTATTTATTCATAGAACAACTCGGTCTGCTGACACCCGGATTAATCTTATTAACAGCGACGCCAGAGCAGTTGGGCAAGGAAAGTCATTTTGCCCGACTTCGATTGCTTGATCCGGATCGTTTTTATAGCTTTGCCGCTTTTCTGGAAGAAGAAAAACTCTTCGAACCGGTTGCTAATGCTGCCCAATTATTATTGACCGGAAAACCGCTGAATGCTGGCGCCCAAACAAATCTGAAAACATTGCTGAAAGGCGACAATGTAGAAAAATTGTTGAAAAGCCTGGATGATCCCTCAAAATCGGCAAATGCCCGTGAAGCACTGGTTAATATCTTATTGGATCACCATGGAACCGGGCGCATTCTATTTAGAAACTCGAGACATACTATTCACGGATTTCCCGAGCGTGAGTACTATGGCTACCCACTAACGGGACAACCCAATCCAACGGATCTGCAACTGGATCCGTTGTTCATCTGGCTGGTTGATAAAATCAAGGCACTAAACGGACAAAAAGCTTTACTAATTTGTAAACACGCCCAAACCGCCATTAATCTGGAACAAACATTAAAAACTCGCATCGGCATTGCCTCCGCCCTGTTTCACGAAGGCATGACAATTATCGAACGGGATCGAGCCGCCGCCTACTTTGCCGATACTGAAAGTACTGCACGCTTACTAATCTGTTCGGAGATTGGCAGTGAGGGCCGCAACTTTCAGTTTGTGCATCACTTGTTCCTGTATGACTTGCCAACCAATCCTGACCTGTTACAGCAACGCATTGGCCGCCTGGATCGTATTGGTCAGAAACATATCATCCAAATTCATGTGCCGTACCTGATAAACTCGGAACAACATAAGCTCTATCGATGGTATGACGAAGGTTTGCATGTGTTTCGAAGAAATAATTCAGCCGCACAACCGGTTGCCGACAAACTTCATGAAGAATTGACAACATTAATAAGCAGCAATAACTGCAACGGTCTTGATGCCTTTATTGCCAAGTCTCACGGTTTGAGCACTGAGATTGAAGAACAACTGCATCATGGCCGGGATCAATTACTGGAATTAAATTCCTGCAGGAAAGCCGCAGCCGACGAACTAATCGACAAGCTGAATGCCTATGAAAACGAGCAGTCCCTATGGCCCTATATGGAAGACATCTTTGAGTGCTATGGTGTTGATACCGAGTTTCATTCAACAGATTGCCATATCATTCGTCCCAGCGATCATTTGCGGGTTTCACATTTTCCAGGCCTACACGAAGATGGCATCACGGTAACTGTCAACCGGCAGATTGCACTGGCTCGCGAAGAATTGCAATTCCTGACCTGGGAACATCCACTTGTCACTGCGTCAATGGATCTGGTATTGTCCAGTGAAACCGGGAATGCTGCGATCAGCGTCATTCGGCACCCCCAAATCAAAGGGGGACAATTTTTACTGGAGTGCCTGTTCATTATCGAATGCAGCGCACCATCCGAGTTACAAATCGGCCGATTTTTACCACACACGCCGGTTCGTGTGCTGATTGACCAAAATCAAAAAATCATCACTGATCACATTGCACATCAAGACTTGATTGAATCGGGGATTAGCTTTGATAAGGAGCAAATTGTCAGCTTTCTGAATAATCAACGCCAGCTCATCAGCAAACTAGTGGGCTTGGCAGAACAAAATGCCAAATCGATTATGCAGCAAGTGTCAGCCGACGCCACTCAGTTGATGCTGGCATTTCTGACTTCTGAAATTAAACGACTGGTTCGTCTGAAAAAAGTCAATCCCACCATTAAGGAACAGGAAATAGAACACTTAAAGGACATGACGATTTTGGCGCATGAAAACATTCAGGCTGCTCAATTAAAGCTTGATGCTGTGCGCTTTATTATTACCAGTTAAAGGCTTCGTATGATAAGCATCGGAACGACAACGCAACTGAATGTCGTCAAGAAACTAGGCTCCCAGATCTATCTGGGCACAGACTTGACCGGCAGGATATTGTTGACTGACAAAAAACCACCAGCAAACTGCGAAATAGGCGATAGCCTGGAAGTCTTTGTTTATGTCGACACGGAAGGCCACCTAGCCGCCACCACACAGCTGCCACTGGCGCAAGTCGGTGATGTTGCCTTACTAAAAGTGGTGTCCGTCAACTACATCGGCGCCTTTCTGGATTGGGGCTTAGCCAAGGACTTACTGGTGCCTTTCAGTGAACAGCACCACGAGATGGAAGTCGGCAAGTCTTATCTCGTTAAATTGTTTCTTGATGATAGAAATCGCATCGCTGCTTCCACCAAGCTGGAAAAATGGCTGAGCGAAGAATCTGTTTATTTTAAGGCCGGTCAAAAGGTGTCGTTGGTCATTGCCGACCACACGGACCTAGGCGTTAAAGCAGTCGTGAACAACACGCACTGGGGCTTGCTCTATCACAATGAATTGTTTCAGCCGGTCTTTAAGGGACAGAAACTGGAAGGCTTTATCAAGCAAATCAGAGAAGATTATAAGATCGACCTCATACTTCAGCAACCCGGTCACGGTAAAGTGGTGTCTTTAAGCGACAAAATATTAGCCAAACTCCAGGATAATAACGGTGTCTTGATGCTAAGCGACAAAAGCTCGCCGGAAATCATCTACAGAACCTTCGGCGTCAGTAAAAAAGTATTCAAGCAGGCGATTGGCGGCCTGTACAAAAAACAGCTGATCATTATCGACGATAACGGCATTCGGCTTGCCAAGAACAGCTAAGCGCCAGGATAATCCTGGCGTCTTTGCGCCGCTTCCAGCCCAAAATCCTATCCCGGCTCGATTCACTAATTATTCATGTCTTCCGTCTTAAACGCATTTCATCCGGTTGTAGCGTCCTGGTTTCTCGAGCAGTTCGAAGCACCCTCAGATGTGCAGACTCTCGCATGGCCCGCTATCCAGGCCGGGCAATCAACATTGATTGCAGCACCGACAGGCTCCGGTAAAACCTTGGCAGCGTTTCTGGCCGTCATCGATCAACTGGTAAAGCAGGGCCTTACCACCGCATTGCCCGATCAGACTCAGGTCTTGTATGTCTCGCCATTAAAAGCCTTATCGAATGACATCCACAAAAACCTGGAAGAACCGCTTGGCGGCATAGGCATGGCCTTGCTGGAAGCCAGCCTGCCTGGGATCGTCATCCGATCTCAAACACGAACCGGCGACACCAGTCAATCCGAGCGTGCCGCAATGCTTAAGTTTCCGCCGCATATCCTGGTCACAACACCGGAATCATTGTTTATTTTACTGACCTCCGAATCCGGCCGCGAAATGCTGAAAACTGTCCGCACTGTCATTGTTGATGAAATTCATGCGCTGGCCGGCAACAAGCGCGGCGCACATTTGATGCTGTCATTGGAGCGGCTCAGCCGATTAACCGGACAGGCTCCGGTCCGTATCGGTTTGTCTGCCACACAAAAACCACTGACCACCATCGCCCAATATTTAACCGGCCATTGTGACCAACCTTGTACAATCATTGACACCGGTCATGTCAGGCAGCGTGATTTACGGATTGAAGTCACCAGTTCGCCACTGGAAGCCATTCTGGCAAACGAAGTCTGGACGGAAATCTATGATCGTCTGGAACAACTGATCAATGAACATCACACCACGTTAATTTTTGTCAATACCCGTCGCCTCGCCGAACGCGCTGCCGCCGCACTGGCCGATCGTCTGGGCGAAACTGCGGTCACCGCCCATCATGGCAGCCTTGCCAAGGAACACAGACTGTCCGCAGAACATCGACTGAAGCAGGGCCAACTGAAAGCACTGGTGGCAACGGCCTCGCTAGAACTAGGTATCGACATTGGCGATGTCAACCTGGTCTGCCAACTGGGCTCGCCGCATTCGATTGCGACCTTTTTACAGCGCGTCGGACGTTCCGGTCACAGGCTGGGTGCCGTCCCCAAAGGCCGTTTATTCCCCCTGTCACGCAACGATTTGCTGGAATGCACTGCATTGCTAATGGCCATTACCAACGACCAGCTCGACACCATCAAGATTCCCGACTATCCACTGGATGTCCTGTCACAACAAATCGTTGCTGAAGTGGCCTGTCGGGAATGGTCAGAACTGGAACTCAATCAGTTAGTCACGAAAGCATGGCCTTACCGGTCACTAAGCCCGGATCAGTTTACTGCTGTCATCAAAATGCTCAGCGATGGTTACCATACACGCCGAGGACGACGGGGCGCCTATTTGCACCGCGACGTGGTGCATGGCATCTTGCGAGCGCGCAAAGGCGCTCGATTGACCGCTATCTTGAACGGCGGCGCCATTCCCGATCAATTCGATTACGATGTCATTTTGCAGCCGGAAGGGTTGTTTGTCGGCACACTCAACGAAGATTTTGCCTTTGAAAGCATCCCTGGCGATATTTTTCAGCTTGGCAATAATTCCTATCGCATGCTGAAAATCGAACAGGGCAAGGTGTTTGTCGAGGATGCCCACGGCCAACCGCCGAATATTCCATTCTGGTTCGGCGAAGCCCCGGGTCGCAGCCATGAATTGTCGGCGGCTGTCTCTGATCTCACCACGACCCTCGATCAGTTGCTTGAGCTTGGTGAAAATTCAGCGCGTGTCTATATCCAGCAAACACTAGCCTTACCCTCAGCCGCTGCCGACCAGTTAATCCGTTATCTGGCCACATCCAAAGCCGCATTAACCGTGTTGCCAAGTTTTAAGACCATTATTTTCGAACGCTTTTTCGATGAGATTGGCGACATGCATTTCGTCATTCACTCGGTTTACGGCTCACGCATCAACAAGGCCTGGGGATTAGCGTTACGCAAGCGCTTTTGTCGCCGTTTCAATTTTGAACTGCAGGCGGCCGCTGACGAAAATAATATCGTCCTGTCTTTGGGTCCTACGCACAGTTTCCCTTTGCGGGAACCCGCCGATTATCTCAAAGCCGGCACCGTTGAAAATATCCTGACACAAGCGCTGTTGGCTGCGCCGATGTTCCCAACACGATGGCGCTGGGTTGCCAATACAGCCTTGGCGATACCGCGCAACCGGGCCGGAAAAAAAGTGCCTGCGCCTTTTCAAAGGAATGATGCGGAAGACTTGATGGCCGTTATATTTCCCGATCAGCTCGCCTGTTTTGAAAATATCGCCGGTGACCGCGAAGTCCCTGATCATCCGCTGGTCAATCAGACTCTATGGGACTGTCTGCACGAACTGATGGATATCGACGGCTTAAAGCAAGTCCTCAGTGGTATCGAAAACGGCAGTATCGATATTGTTACCCGGGATTTGACCAGTCCGTCACCATTGGCACAGGAAATCATCAATGCCAAACCTTATGCCTTTCTTGATGATACCCCCGCCGAAGAACGGCGAACCCTGGCAATCCAGCAACGCCGATTCGGCAGCCCTCAGGAAGCTGCTGAAATCGGCCGCTTAAATCCGGAAGCCATCGAACGTGTCAGACTCGAAGCCTGGCCTGAAGCTCGTAATGAAGATGAACTGCATGATGCGTTGGTTATTCTGGGCTTCATGACGGAACAGGAAGGCGAAAATGGTCCATTATCGAAACAGACGCATTCAATAACACAAAGCGCATCAAGCCTGCTTAATGTATTGCAATCGACTCAACGGGCAACCATCATGAGCCTAGTGCATGGACAACGCCTTTGGGTAGCCGCTGAACGCCTGCATGAATTACAGATACTGTTTCCGGATTCTACCTGTTCACCAACTATTACGGCCGTATCCGTTGAAAAGCCATTATCCCCCGAAGATATTTTGCAGGAACTCATTCGCAGCCGCATGGAAGGACTTGGACCGGTTACAGCAGAACAGTTGGCCAAACCCTTGGGATTACCCGCATCAGCAATCCAACAAGCCTTAACGGCATTGGAACAACAGGGCACCCTACTTCAGGGCCAATACACGCCCGGATCGAAAGCCGTCCAATGGTGCGAACGCGGTTTATTGGCCCGCATCCACCGCTACACGTTAAAACAATTGCGCAGCGAAATTGAACCGTTTGCGCCAGCCGACTTTATGCGCTTTTTGTTTCGCTGGCATGGCCTGCACGATCCGGTCACCGGCGAATCCGGATTGGCGAAAGTTTTACAGCAACTGGAAGGCTGCAACCTGCCTGCATTCTGTTGGGAATCTGAAATATTGGCCAAGCGCGTAAAACCTTACTTTGCGTCGGAACTGGATCAATTGTGCACGGCAGGCCGTTTTATCTGGTTACGATTAAAATCAACAGGCGAAAATAGTCCGAAATCGGCCGGGAAAACCACACCTATTGCATTAATCTCGCGTGCCAATATGGATAACTGGCGTCAGTTGTCCCCCCTCCCCGACCAAGCTGCTATGGCGTTATCAGGCAACGCTTTGAAAGTGTATGCCGTCTTAAAAGAATGGGGCGCGAGTTTTTTTCAGGAACTGCTGCGAGAAACCGGCTTACTGAAAACCCAACTCGAAGAAGCGCTAGGCGAATTGGCGGCGGGTGGCTTGATCACGTCCGACAGTTTTCATGGTCTGCGCACACTGGTGCTCCCGCAAAAGATCCTGCATCGGAGAAGTAAACGTTACCCCAGCCATGATCCGATGGCCGCAGCTGGCCGATGGTCATTACTACGCCCTTCCCGGCCAAACCCTGCAGACAATTATGAGCACGTCGAGCATATCGCCAGAACGTTACTGCTGCGTTATGGCGTGGTTTTTCGCAAAGTGCTGGAGCGGGAAGAAGGCATACCCAGCTGGCGGGAACTGCTTTATATCTACCGCCGACTGGAAGCGCGCGGCGACATTCGCGGCGGCCGCTTTGTGCAAGGCTTTGCCGGTGAGCAATTCGCCTTGCCCGAAGCACTCAGCCTTCTGAAAGTCATTCGCAAACAGGATAAAACCGCTGAATTGACCGTTCTCAGCTCGGCCGATCCGTTAAATCTGACCGGCATCATCACGCCGGGAGACAGGATTGCATCGTCATCCAGCCAGCGCCTGGTCTATCGGGATGGCATACCGATGGCGCACGGTTCGCGTACCAAAATCAATTATTTACAGACTTTCGATACCGAACATCAATGGCAATTGCGGTGGGCGTTGATGGGAAAGTAAGACTGTTTGCACGACATGTGCTGAACGCAGTGAAGCGCATCAATATCAGCTCATCCACGCGATGCGTTTCGATTTTCTTGATTCCGTCAGATACGTACTTGTGCCATTTTAACCCATCTTCGTGACATCTACCAATAATTACTTATTATTTCAATAAGTTACAATTTTTAATTTATCTTAAATGGCACTACAGATTTTTTCTTATCGATAATTGTTTTCCATTTACCTATCGG
>JABFSH010000046.1 GCA_013140705.1 Methylococcaceae bacterium | reverse complement strand
GCGCGCTTGGATCGAGTCAATTTCAGGATGACATCGAGGCCCTGGTGGGGCGACGCGCTAAAATTGCCCCGCAGGGACGCCCAAAGAAACGGCAAGCGGTTGAATAAAAGTAACCTGACCCCTTTTTATGACCCCTTTTTAGGATTGCATTACTCTGTATGCCTCTGAACCACGCCAAAGTTTTGTTCCAATAAGTACGGGTCATCGAAATGGCGGCTCCCGACAAAGGCCGTTGCATGATGCCCCCATTGCCGCATGGCGCCAGGGCTGGGAATGCCCATAGGCCAAAATAGAAAACGTTCTGCCCGTTCAGTTCCTGCCACCAGTCCATCTTCACCAAAAAGACTACGCCGAGTACCATCAGAAAGCGCCAGGGATCGCAGATCATCAGCATCTAACAATCCGTATTTAATGGTGGGCAAGGGGGTGGATGTTAACGAATAAACCCGTTCGACATAATGCGTGCCTGCAGCGATACGGATGACGAGCTGTTTGTCGTCATCAACAGTTATTTGCTGTTGCGGTGTAAATGCCGGCTCATTGAGTAATGACGCCTGCTCCAATTTTTTAGCATACTGACTGGGGAAAAACAGGTGATAGCAGCCACAGTTATGGATAGTATCAAAAACCCACGGCCGGCCATCCGGCAGCAACGTAACCCGCCAGGTAATCCCATCCAGTTGCCCGGCCAAAAGATCAATGCCCGTCGTTTTCGTTCGAGCTGGAAACCAGAGGGTATAATTCAGCTGCAGCAAAACCTGTTTGCCCAAACGGGAATGTGACAAATGCCGGTAAACGGCCGGATGAGTCGTATCAATAATCAACTTACCGGCACCGTGCCATGTTGGAACGCCCGGCCGGTCATCGTCTGAAGCGACATCAATTTCAAATATCGGTGCAAAGCGGTCAAATAAGCGCTTTTCATCTTCCAAAGAGGGCAAAGGACTGTTCAGCCAATTAAGTGACGATTTTTCGATAATCTCGGCAACGGCTGTCAAATTTAGCGACGACGCCTGATCAGGCACATAACGAGCCAACTGGCCGGCAATCGGTAACTTTGCCAAAGAACGACGGAAGGTTTCCAGCGTTTGAACATGCCAGCGTTTTATCCCTAATCGAAACGCCAGCGCCGTGATGGGATAAAAACCGACGGCTCGTTGCCATAACTTGTATTCGGACGGAACAACCGATTGTTCCCGCAAGACAGCTTGCTCAGCCGGTTCATCCAGCATTTTTGTGCGTAGGGTCCGGCTGCATTGCTGCAACGTTTCAGCCAGCGTTGTAGTGCCTGGAAGCGTCGGTTTTAGCCTGCTCTGTAGTTCTTTTCCGGCATTAACCGGCAAATTCCGAAGTTCTATCTGCAAGCCGTCGAAGGCAAGTTTTTGTAATTGATCCACCCAAGCCTCAAAGGCTTCGCCGTGTACGTCATAACGGAGACTGGCTAAAAAGCGGTTCACTCTAAGATAAGGGTGACCCGGTATTCTAGCTGCTTCGCTATCAACAACGCCCGCCTCAGCAATACGCCGTTCCACATCGTCAAATAGCCCCTTACAGTCATTAAAAAGCGGATTTTCCTGTTCAGATCTTTGCTGATGATCGTGATGTTGTTGCAAGGGGGAATGGGTACAGCTGGTACAAATAAACAGTCCCAGCAAAAGAACGGCAACTCGACTAAACATCCCCTGTAGTAACCCTGACTGGCCGTTTCGAAACATAGTCGACACCTCTGATTAGCCATGCTTTTAAATTTGGCCACTTATCCTGCCTGCAGTGCCCGCAAAATACCTGCGATATCGAGATTTTCAGCTACCATGTCGGCAAAACCTTGAATCTCGGCATTACGGTACTGCGTATAAGCGTATCCCTGATAACCAGGATTAATGGCTCTAAAATAATCCGCGCGAAAATTGTCGTCATCAAAAACGCCATGCACGTGCGTACCGGCAATGGCTCCGTGCAGATAGTACAATGGAAATTTTTCCATCCGGCCGCAATGAATTTCATAGCCTCTGATCGAGTGTTCAGAAAACAGTGAGTATTGGCCACTTTTGACGATTTTAGGATTCTGATAAATAACGCTGTCATCAATCAATCCGAGGCCTTGTGCAACTCCAGCGATTTCATGCTCAAGCGCATCGGGGTCATGTAAACTTTGGCAAAGCATCTGATAACCGCCGCAGAGTCCAAAAATCGGCTTGGTAAACTCTTGAATGGCGGTAAACAAGCCTTGATTTTTTAGCCATTGCAGATCGCGAATGACCGTTTTGCTGCCCGGTAACAAAACCATGTCAAAGCTGTCCAACGGCTGGAAAATGCGAATTAATTCAACATGTAATTCGCTATCGGCCATCAGTACATCCAGGTCGTTATAATTACTCAACCCCGGATAAGCGATTACGGCCATGCGGATTTTAACATTACTCAATCGCTGTTGATAATTTGCCAGTGACTGAGAGTCTTCCATATCAATATTCAATGGCTGAAAAGGCAACACCCCTAAAACCGGCACACCAAAGCGGGAACTAATAATTTTTTCGCCGTCAGCAAAAAATTGCCGGTCGCCACGAAATTTATTGACGATAACACCGATAAGATTGCGACGTATCTGAGAATCCATTAATTCCAGTGTGCCATAAATGGAAGCAAAAACGCCGCCTCGCTCGATGTCGGCCACCAGAATATTTTTTGTGTTGAAGGTTTTGGCGATATAGGTATTGGCCAGATCCTGCTCCAGCAGATTCAATTCGACCGGTGAACCGGCGCCTTCCGCAATCACGAAATCATAAGCTTGCTGTAACGTAATAAATGCTTGTTGCACCTGTTGCTGCAAATAGCTCATATCACCGTAATATTCGACTATCGATTGATTTAGATAAACCTGTCCATTCACTATTACCTGAACGGAACTATTTCCATGGGACTTGAGCAGCACCGGATTGAATAGATGGCTCGGCGCAACGCGAGCGGCTTCTGCCTGTAGGCATTGTGCCCTGGAAATTTCCCGGCCCTCTTGTGTAACCGCAGAGTTATTGGAGACATTTTGTGCCTTAAACGGCGCAACACGAAAGCCGCGATCAGCAAAAATACGGCACAAGGCCATGGCTACGCTGGTTTTCCCGGCATCCGAACTGGTACCCAAAATGGCTAGGGAGTGCATGATTGATATGATTTCTGCAAAAATAGTAGTGTATCGCGAATTGCCTCATTTTACTTAGGCGACTGATAGTCTGCTTTGGCCCATTCATTAAACATGCTCAAACGCAATAGGTGAATGAAACAATGGCTATTTTCAAAAAGAACTTTCATTCAAGCAGCCTGACATTTCTAAAAAGGTTCATGTATATCAATTTATTACAATAAGTTTATTAACGTATATTCAAGAGCTAACAAAGCAGGCTATACTTGAAGCCAAATGGATTTAAAAGTCGAGTTCGACGTTCAACTCGTAAACCCACCATTCCTACTCCCTACCCCCTAAAGACTATGACCACCAAATATACGCCTTTAAAAGATCACGACATCCCAATTAAAGTGTTGTTTACCGGCTATCTGTGCACGGTGGGCATAGGTTATCTCTTTGCCTTGATTCAGATATTATTTACACATGGCATGGCTGATGGCCAATTAGGTTTATCGGTTGATGACATTGTCTACAGCTATTATGGAAATCGCTCCGGAACAACGCTGGAAACACAGCTGAATGGTTCGATGAAGGACAAGGCACCCGAACAGGAGCGTTTTGACATCATCCAGTGGGCACGAGATGGTGCCGACCCGGACGATTACGTAGACGCCGGTATCGACAAGATCATCGAATCACGCTGCGTAATGTGTCATAACGAAAAAGCCTCTGGTATTCCCGACTTCACCAAATTCGACAAATTAAAAGCTGTGACCAAACAGGATGAAGGGGCAACCTTTCAGTCACTAACCCGCGTCTCCCATATCCACCTGTTTGGCATCAGTTTCATATTCATGTTTATCGGAATTATTTTCAGCTTTGCGGAAACGCCTTCGGTTCTCTTCAAATGCATCGCGATTGGTATGCCGTATACGTTTTTAATTGCCGATATCACCTCCTGGTGGCTCACCAAGATTCATCCGATGTTTGCCTGGCTGGTGATTTTCGCCGGTATGGGCATGGGGGTTTCCTTCATGTTTATGTGGGTAACGTCCATCCTGGAAATGTGGCTGTATAAACAGGTTTTTGTGGAAGGTCTCGGTTTGCAATATCAACAGCTTCAGGTTTACATGGCGTCAGAAAAGCATCAATCCCGAGTCGCTAAAATCACAGTGCTGATTAATCGTGCCTTAAGTCAACTGAAACCGCTTATAACCCTGTTAAAAGATCTATGGTTAACGCAGGGTTGGGCCCGCATCAAAAGCTTGCTAAACAAATAGTCAACACCTACAATCCGGATATTGGCTCTCAGCGCATTATCCGGATCTCCGGTTTATTTGGTTGAATCCAAAATTATCTAAAAAATCCGTAACAATACTCTATGGAAATCTACCTTGTTGGCGGTGCGGTTCGCGACAAACTGCTCAACTACCCGGTAAAAGAACGCGATTGGCTCGTGCTCGGTGAAACACCCGAAGCCATGATCCAAAAAGGCTTCCGTCCGGTAGGAAAAGACTTCCCGGTATTTTTGCATCCGGAGTCGCAGGAAGAATATGCACTCGCCAGAACAGAACGGAAAACAGCGCCCGGTTATAAAGGCTTTATCATTCATGCCGCGCCGGATGTCAGCCTGGAACAGGATTTGATTCGACGTGACCTGACCATAAATGCGATGGCAATGACCCCGGAGGGAATCATTCAGGATCCGTTTGGCGGCCAGCAAGATCTTGAAAAGCGGATCTTGCGTCATATTTCTCCCGCCTTTGCCGAAGATCCTGTGCGAATTTTACGTGTCGCCCGTTTTGCAGCTAGATATGGGCACCTTGGCTTTACCCTGGCAGAGGAAACGCGAGCGCTGATGCATTCGATGGTGACTGCTGGCGAAGTCGATCATCTCGTACCTGAACGGGTCTGGGCAGAACTGCTAAAAGCATTGCATGAACAAACGCCCAGTGCATTTTTCCAAACTTTAAAATGTTGTGGGGCTCTCGCTAAAATTTTCCCGGAAATTGACCGACTGTTTGGGGTTCCACAGCCGGAAAAATACCACCCTGAGATCGATACCGGCGTTCATGTCATGTTATGCCTTCAGCAGGCTGTCTTGCTTTCTAATAATGCGGAAGTCCGGTTTGCGGTGCTGGTACACGACTTGGGTAAAGGTGTCACGCCCCGAGAAGAATGGCCGCATCACCACGGCCATGAACATACCGGTCTGGCGGCTCTTGATGCGCTGTGCGAGCGACTGCGAGTGCCGAAATCTTTCAAATCGCTAGCCCGCCTGGTGATGCGCTACCATACCCAATGTCATCGAGTTTTTGAATTACGCGCTTCAACATTAACGGATTTACTGATTGCATTGGGGGCGTTCAAAAATGACAATAACCGCTTAGCCGAATTTTTATTGGCCTGCGAAGCCGATGCGAGAGGCCGAACAGGTTTAGAACTGAAACCTTATCCTCAAGTCGATTTTGTGCGCATGGCGGCTCAGGCAGCTGCAGTCATTGACGTGTCTGATATACTCGGTCGTGTAATCGAAGGCCCTAAAATCGGCGAGACAATTCGTAATGACCGCATTAAAGCCGTCAGTGAAGCCATTAAAAACTACAAATCAGCCGAAAAAACAGCAGTATAATGAATTTTTATCAACGAACCCTGATTTGCCATGCCATCCTTCGACATCATTTCTGAATTTGACAAGCACGAACTTCAAAATGCTATAGACCAGGCTAATAAAGAAGTAACAACGCGCTTTGATTTTAAAGGCACAGATTCTAATTTCGAGCTGAATGACGATAAACTGGTGATGAATTCCGGATCAACGTTTCAGTTGCAGCAGATGTTCAGTATCGTCTGCTCTAAACTAACTCGCCGCGGCATCGATATCGCCTGCATGGAGGTTGGCGATGCCAAGCCAAGTGGCAAAGGCATGCGCCAGGAAATTACAATGAAACAGGGCCTGGATACGTCCACGGCCAAAAAAATTGTTAAATTGATTAAAGATAAAAAATTGAAAGTACAGGCCGCCATTCAAGGCGAGCAAGTCAGAGTCACCGGCAAAAAACGCGACGACCTGCAGGAAGTTATCCAAATGTTAAGGGAAGAAAAGCTGGAAATGCCATTGCAATTTGACAACTTTAGGGACTGATCTACAAACATCCTCGACCCTTCAATCAGTCTTGACCCGGCCATCTTCAAAATTCTTCCCAATCGTCACCTGTTGCCGCCTGCATGGATTTATGGCTGATAGGAGTTATCCCGGAGCCACTCTGGGTTGACTTTTCAGCAGAACCTCGAATGGTTGTCCGCGATATCGGGGCACTTGAATAATCTGATTCATCAATCTTAAACTTGGCTACATTAATTGAAAGATTTTGCGCCTGTTCTTCCAAGGATTCGGCGGACGCAGCTGCCTGTTCAACCAAAGCGGCGTTCTGTTGAGTCACATCATCCATTTGGCCGATGGCTTGGTTCACTTGAGCAATACCTGCGTTTTGTTCTATTGAGGCCGACGATATTTCAGACATAATCCCGGTAACAGCCTGAATACTATTGACAATTTCTTCCATGGTCTGCCCCGCCTGAACGACCAATTGACTGCCGGCAACAACTTTGGCTTCTGAATTGCCGATCAAGTCTTTAATTTCCCCCGCAGCCGCTGCGGCCCGCTGCGCAAGATTTCTTACTTCGCCGGCTACGACGGCAAAACCACGTCCCTGCTCCCCGGCACGAGCCGCTTCTACAGCTGCATTCAGTGCCAGGATATTGGTTTGAAAAGCAATACCGTCGATCACCGTAATAATTTCCGTAATTTTACGTGATGATTCGTTGATGGAGTCCATCGTTATTACCACTTCATTGACCACTTTCACACCCTTACTTGCAACATCAGCGGCGCCTATCGCCAGTTGATTGGCGCGCTTGGAGCTTTCGGTATTTTGCTTCACGGTAGATGTCAGCTCATTCATGCTGGTTGCGGTTTCTTCAAGACTTGCGGCCTGCTCTTCCGTTCGATGTGATAGGTCATTGTTACCCGATGCAATTTCTTTCGCAGCCGTGTGAATGGCATCCGTTGCCGCACGGATTTCACTGACCAGGCCTTTTAGATTTTGACCGGTTGTGTTCATGCCATCAATTACTACACCGAAGGTCCCGGGGTAGTTCCTACGAATGGTTTGAGTCAGATCGCCGCTGGCCAAGGCATTGGCCAAATACAAAATATCATTGAGGCACGATAAGGCGTCAAGCGATTGGTTAAGATGATCCTTCAGCTCGGAAAAACCACCTCGACCTTCAGCCTTAACCCGTTGAGTAATATCTCCCTGAGCAACACCGCTCATGACTTGGCCGATCTCTCCCAACATCGTTTGCATCGTGTTCATCGCTTTCAATGCATTGTCAATCGCAATTTTGAATTCGCCTTCTACTTTGGCTTCCACTCGCTTATTGAATTCGCCTTCGAACATAGCCTTGATCAGGTCGTTGAGATGAACCATGGTTATTCGAAGTTCATTAACGCTGGCATTAACATTTTCTTTCAGCAAATTCAAATCACCTCGGGCCTCCACTTTCACTTGCCGGCTGAAATCCCCTTTAGAAACGGCCCCCATCACCGCATTAATATCAGTCAACACAGATTGTAACGAGTCCATCATGCCATTAAAAGCGCCGGCAACCTGCCCCACTTCATCATCGCAGATAATATCGGCCCGCAACCCAAAATTGCCGGTGCGATTGATATCTTGACTGACACGCGCCAAAGCCGCCAAAGGATGGGCTATACGACGAAAAACATACCAAGCCAGTCCACTAAAACCGCTCAGTGAAATCACCATGATGATCAAGGTATTGGTTTGACCTGTCGATGCTAGCTTAACTGCCGAGAGCTTAGCCAACTCGGCTTCTTCCTGAATGAGATCCGCCAGTTTCTCCATTTCGACTTCTAACGTTGCAAAATGCTGCACAAAAACTGCCATAGCCTCGTCGTCAACATGACCGCTCTGAATCGCTGACGTAACGATCAGCTGGGCTTGTTTGGTATAGTCGTTGACGACAGGTGTGATCGTCTTTATCTGGCGGCCAGCCGATTCGCCCAAACCCGCCTTGGCATTCTCAGCAAGATTTCGGTCAAATCGCGCCATATGTTCGTTCAACTCGCTTTCGAGTTCCTTCATCTTCTGCACCTGACCATCCCTGCTGGCCAACACAACCCCTAATACATCGCTCCGGATAGTATCGTGCATCATATCGGCATCCATCTGCCGGCGCACCGCTTGCCCGGTATTCGCAACAAAATCTATACTTTCTTTAAGTGTCCCAACGTTATGCAAGCCGACAATGGAAAGCGCCAACATAAATAGCAGGACCAATAGTGTCATCGCCACCAAGAGCTGGCTTACTCTGAACTGGATTTTTTTCATCTAAGCATTTCCTTTAACGTTATCTCATTAGCTAATCTATGGATCCGGTTCTAATGAATCTATTAACACATTCGATTTGGACGAGTTCCCTTTAGGTAACACAGGTTCTTCTGGGCTATCGAAGGCGCTTTCCATATTTTCGATTCAGACCCGCGTCATTGATTTAACGATTTACTTCGCCGTTTGTGCTCACACCATTCAAAGCAAAACATTCGACACGCTAATTACGCAACCCTGCTGTTCACTTAACAGTTTTGGTTAAACCAGGCGCCAAGCCCTTTTCATTAGCAGCAGCTTTGCCACAGTAAAACGACTCAAGATTGCCGGTGGATTTAATTCTATGGAATAGCACTGTCAGGAGCAAACCGGCACACCCAGTTAAGCATAGTTCAGTTCAATGAAATGGCAAAAGTCAATTCTATTTTTTTATTTTTGTAAAAAATATCTCAATAAATTTTTTTTTGAACAACAGCTCGTTAACTGTCCGCCCCATTAAAACTCTTCCCACTCTTCGTTTTCTTTAGACTGAAAAGAAGTATTGCTACTCGCCGATTTTTTAGGCGATTGGTAGGTTTCCACTTTAACCGGAGTAGGCCTCGTGACCGCAACTTGACGGACGCCTTTATCACCGACATAAAACTTGTCAACCGAAATAGCCAGTTGTTGAGCCTGCTCTTCCAGAGATTCCGCGGATGCCGCGGCCTGTTCAACCAACGCGGCATTCTGTTGCGTCACATCGTCCATTTGGCCAATCGCCTGGTTGACTTGTTGAATGCCGGAACTTTGT
>JABFSH010000018.1 GCA_013140705.1 Methylococcaceae bacterium | reverse complement strand
CCGATAGGTAAATGGAAAACAATTATCGATAAGAAAAAATCTGTAGTGCCATTTAAGATAAATTAAAAATTGTAACTTATTGAAATAATAAGTAATTATTGGTAGATGTCACGAAGATGGGTTAAAAATATCACATAAGCCGCCTGAAGCGAAGCCACCAGCGAGTAGCCTGGATGGAGCGTAGCGAAATCCGGGATGGTATGAATGGTGTGCTACATATCCGGCATGGCCATTGGATAATCGACAATGTGCCGTGACTGGATGCTTTGGATAATTTTGGGCTTTATTTCCCGTATTCCGCATACGGGCTACGAGTTTACTATGAGCAACTCCCAAGATTAGCCCCTAACGAAACTAACCAGGCGCGGTACGGGAAGCTGAAAAACGGAAACGCGCTCCGATTGAGCGCAATTTTAGGTTTTCTTGCAATTGTGAACTGCCTCTATGACTTGTGTATGGCATCAAATGCCAGATAGGTAATGAACCCAGCGGCGGCGACAAGAACAATAGCTACAATAATGGTCATTTCTATAACTCCTCGAGAAGCGCGATTTTCTCTTCAATGCGTTTGTGAATGCTGTATCCGGCAAAACTGATTATGGATAAAGCAAATACAGCAGCAAAAACTAATAGCCAATGAACTGACTGGAAGTTTGAAATCAACCAACCAGTGAGGCTGATAATAGTCGCAACCAAAATGCCCAGCCAAAGTTTCAAATAAGCTATCTGTTCCTTGGCGCGATCAAGTTTTGACATACGTTATTTTCAACTCTCAAAATACAATGGTTAGTTTACCATGTGTTATTTATGATGCATAACGTTTGAGGTAATCCACGCAGGGAGCGCATCGGCTTGAGCTTGAACCTCAACGAAGGAGCTTAGAGTGCGGCATCGGAATATGCTGACCTTCTTCTTTAAGCCCCACAACGTGAAACTCGATAGCTTCTTGAATAAGTTGCAGAGCCTCTTGTGCTGACTCGCCTACAGCTATGCAACCGGGGAGATCAGGGACATAGGCGCCAAAGCTTGTTGGGCCTTCTTCAATAACAACCATATAACGCATATAAACCTCTACTACTTAAGTCCTGCTTGTTTCAAAACGTTGATCAGCGTTCCAGGTGGGACATCTAGGCTGGGTTTTCCAGCAACAGTAACGTACCGGATTTGACTGGATGATGGAATTGACGATGACTTCCTTTTTGTCGTACTTGCTGCCAACCATCCAACTCAATTAATGCGATAAGGTCTTTAATTTTCATGTTGCGAGTCTAACACAGTTTTTTCTTGATACTTAACTGCGACAGAGGGTCCGGTCTTGCATTGACATATCAAAATATGATTTTGCAAGACTTGACCCCATCATGTTCATCGGACAGTCAAAAATTCAAATGATATCAGCTGCCGGGGATGTCGATTCAACGCCTGAATTAAGCCGACCCGCGAAGCGGGTTCGGCTTGAATGAACTGTTAGCGCCAATTCGCGGCATGCCGATGCTCACATGCGAACTGGATGGTGCGCAGAAGTGGATATTGTTCCGGAACTGCGGCTTTTGCCACGCGCTTGTCAGAAATGCCAGCGACGATCTCAGCGAACAATTCTGCCGTTGTCATGATGCGGCCACCAGCCAGCACCTTGACGTTGGCATTGCTGGCAAAGCCGAGCAGCGCAATTTGCTCAATCTCTGACGGGAGCACGATGCCTTTGAAGAGGGCGGGGATGTGGTTGCGGCCTGCCGAGAACTTCTTGGCAAACCGTTCTTCGCGCTTGGCCCAAGTGTGAGCGTCCATGGACGGCTCCACATGAACTAGATGCTGTTTCTCTGGGTGGAAGGCCACCACGTCAAGCTCGCAGTCGTAGCCACCTTTGTCGCGTTTCCCAACCTGCACGTTGCGGCGGACGAAGTACCCGCGATACTCGTACCACTCTGCTACCAGCTGCTCGAGATGATTCATGTGGGCGCTAACGTAATAGATACGACATCTGATGTCTTATAATCCAGCACATTTGTCGTATATCTCCAGTTATTAATTTTAAATAATTGATTTGAAAGCTGTCTCTGATTTAAACACCCCAAATGGTGTTGATATGTATACGACTTTCCGCTGTAAACCCAAAAACAACAATAAATCCTATTATAACCAAAGTCTGGGCAATAAAGTCGGGGGTTTTAATGGGTTTCAATCAGGCTATCTTGTAAGGGTCTGCAATGCGAAGCAGAGCCGCCAAGCAAAGCCCTTCCCGATCAGGCGGCTTAGGGTCGGATAGTGTTCTTTCGTATGAGTTAACACGAATGTTATCGACCATCATTCCAAGCCTGTATTGCTCAAAACAGCGGTGTTCTTTACCTTGATGTTCAACCACGTTTTGCGCAAATTAATTGAAATTTTAATTGGCTTTCGGCAAACAAATCCAATCTCAAAATGCACATAGCCCATTAATTTAAAAAAATCACATAAGCCGCCTGAAGCGAAACTACCAGGCCATCCAGTAAAGCAATCACAGCAAAAACTTTTTTGGTCGTTCGAAGTGAGGCCCACTGGCTTAGATAGGGTCCCAATCGACCGCCCCAAAGCACGCCGAGTATCGTAAATGCGGCCAGTTCCCAGGGTATCCCACCGTAAAATACGATATGAATAACGGCTAACAACAGCGAGTTTATCGACAATAAAACGACGCCCAGCCCGATAGACTGGTTCGCATTCAGCCCGTAAGCCAACATACAAAAAGCCGCCACTATCTCGCCTTCACCAATGGCAACCCAGCCGGTAATCATGCCGCCGACTAAGGAAATAAACAGCAAGGGCATGCGGGCACTTTCAGGAAGCCGGTCGATTCCACCTTTTCTATCGAGTGTAACGAGCGTCAGCAAGCCCGCGGCAAAGGCAATGGGACCGAACAATCGCTTAATTAACATCGGCTGCGGGTGAAATAAAAACGTGGAAATCATTGTCCCCAGGATTAGTGTCGGCAATGTCCATTTCAAAAGCGATAACGGCACTTCACCACGACGTAACCAGCCTGACGCACCACTTGACATTCCGACAGCCTGTGTGACAAAAGCCAGTTTTAAAGCGCTCAGCGGATCGACTTTATAGACAAACATCATCACCGGTATGAAGACAATACCGCCCCCGATGGCGGTCACATTACCAATGAATGCGCCTAACACCCCTATCAATATCAGAGGCCAGTTTTTTGCGGCCAGTTCCTGCGGGTTAGAAAATCCGGTGCAGAAAATAACCAGCCAGAGCAGTGTGAAAACCAATAGCCATGGCGTGAAATAGGAAAATTTATTTATCGGCCTCATGGTAAAGAAAGTTGCTGAAGCAGATGGTCAATAAACACTAATTTTTGCTCCGTCGACTCAAAAGTGGTTATAAACCTAAGCTTATCCGCTCCATCAAATTTATAGCGATGTGCTTCGGTTTGTATCAGGCGAATCAGGGTTTCCGCATTGATGGTGGGCGTTTTTGTAAATAAAATCCGGCCGCCGCCGGCGTTCACTTCAATCTTCTTGATACCCAGCTTTTTTGCATGCATTTTCAGTTCGGTCATGCTAAATAGCGTTTTTATCGGCTCCGGCAAGAGTCCAAAGCGATCAATCATTTCGATTTGCAACTCGCGCAGATCTTCGGTTGTTTCGGCGCTGGATATGCGCTTGTACAAAACCAGACGGGCATGAATGTCCGGTAAATAATCTTCCGGAATCAACGCAGGCGTCTGTAAATCGACTTCCGGGCCATTATCGATCGGTGTATCGAGTTCAGGCTGCTGGCCTGATTTAAGGGCATTGACCGCTCGCTCCAGCAACTCTGTGTATAAGGTAAAGCCAATTTCCTGAATCTGGCCGCTTTGGTCATCACCCAGTAGTTCACCGGCACCGCGTATTTCCATGTCGTGCGATGACAACATGAAGCCGGCACCCAGATCGCCGGAACGATCAACCGCTTCCAGTCTTTTAACCGCATCGGGGCTCATCAAAGATTTCGGCGGCACGATAAAATAGGCGTAGGCGCGGTGATGGGAACGGCCTACACGTCCGCGCAACTGATGCAATTGCGCCAGACCCAGTTTATCGGCGCGATTGATGATGATGGTGTTGGCGCTGGGGATATCGATACCACTTTCGATAATGGTCGAACAAATCAGCAAATTGAAGCGCTGATGATAAAAACCCAGCATGATGCGTTCCAGCTCACGTTCGGGCATTTGCCCGTGCGCCATTTCAATGCGAGCTTCCGGAACCAGTTTGGCCAGTTCCAAAGCCATTTTTTCCATGGTTTTAACATCGTTGTGCAAAAAGAAAACCTGACCGCCTCTTTTTATTTCGCGCACACAGGCTTCCTGAATTTGTGCGTCCACCCATTCGCTAATGAAGGTTTTGATGGCGTGTCGATTCGGTGGCGGGCTGGCAATTATGGATATGTCTCTGAGACCCGATAGGGCCATGTTTAACGTCCGGGGAATCGGCGTGGCGGTCATTGTCAACATGTCCAGCGAATGGCGCAGTTTTTTGAAATGTTCCTTTTGGCGAACTCCGAATCGATGTTCTTCATCGATAATCACCAGGCCCAAAGCCTTATATTTGATGTCGGATGATAATAATTTATGGGTCCCGATGATAATGTCTATTTTGCCCTGCTCCAGGTCATCCATAACTTCCTTTTGCTGCTTGGCGCTGACAAAACGGGAAATTACCTCGACTCGCACCGGCCAATCGGCAAAGCGGTCCTGATAATTCTGAAAATGCTGCTGTGCCAATAGCGTGGTTGGCACCAAAAGCGCCACCTGCCTACCGCTTTGTACGGCAATAAACGCGGCCCGCATGGAGACTTCGGTTTTGCCGAAACCAACATCGCCACATATAACTCTGTCCATCGGCTTCGGTGTCAGCATATCAGCCACTATCGCCTCGATGGCGGTCTGTTGATCCGGTGTTTCTTCAAACGGAAAGGCGTCGGCAAAAGCCAGATATTCGGTGCTGTCCATCTGAAAGGCGTGACCTTGTCTGGCCGCGCGTTTAGCCTGAATTTCCAATAGCTCGGCTGCCACATCGTGGATGCGAGCGATGGCTTTTTTCTTGGTTTTACTCCATTGATCGCCACCCAGTTTATGTAACGGCGCATTCTCAGGACTCATGCCCGTATAACGCCCTATGTAATGCAGTGATGAAACCGGCACGTACAATTTATCGTCATTGGCATATTGCAAGGTCAGAAACTCGGCATCAATGCCGCCCACCTGTATGATCCGCAAGCCCATGTAGCGACCGACACCGTGTTCCTGATGCACCACTGGCGAACCAATCGTCAGTTCATTGAGGTTATTGACGATGTTTTCCAGTTCACGCGCCGAAGACTTGCGCCGCCTGCGTCGTTGCTGGGCTTTTTCTCCGGACAACAGACTTTCCGTAATAATGGCAATCGCCGGACTTTCAAGCAATAATCCATGATCCATCGGTGCGACCAGCACACTAGGCGAAACGTCGGACTTTAAGAAAGTCGGCCAATTATCGGCCTGTCGGGCCAATATTTTGTATTGTCTTAATTTATCGATTAAGGCTTCTCTACGCCCAGCCGACTCGGCAACAAATAAAATCTTCCCGGGAAATTGAACAACAAAATGCTGTAACGCGGCCGCTGGTTCCTGTTGTTTGGCGTCAATCGTTAAATTGGGCAGGGCAAGACAATTGACTGAAAATCCGGTGTTTTCTGATTTGTCTTTACTATCCAGGCTTATGCGGGCAAAGGCTGCTGTTTTTTGAATTAATTCAGCAGCCGATAAAAATAAACGCTCCGGTTGCAGCAAGGGCCTGTCAATATTGTACTTTCGTTGCTGAAAGCGCTCCTCAGCTTCCGCATTAAACGCCCGGGCATGTTCTCTAAAAGTGTCCGGCAACACCAGGCAAGCTGAAGGCGGCAGATAATCAAATAGAGTGGCGGTTTGTTCAACAAACAACGGCAAATAATATTCGATGCCACCTGGCGCTATGCCTTTGCTGACATCGAGATACAATATGTTTTTGGGCGATGTTTCAGGAAAATATTCTCTGAAAGCCTGACGAAAATGCTTGATGGATGCATCGGTTAATGGAAACTCGCGCGCCGGATATAACAGAATCTGCTCGATTTTCTCCAGGGAGCGCTGCGTTTCCGGATCGAAGGTACGGATGGATTCAACTTCATCATCGAACAATTCAATACGATACGGAACTTTGCTGCCCATCGGAAACAAATCAACAATGGAGCCCCTGACCGCGAACTCAGCATGCTGATAGACTTGCGACACACACTGGTAACCGACACTTTCCAGTTTGATTCGATTAAGCTCCAGGTTAAAGTCATCGCCAACCTTGATGGCAAAGCTGTTGGCCAACACATGCTCGCGGGGCGCCAGTCTGTGCATTAACGTGGTTACGGACACAATCAGCGCTCCGCGCTTGATCTGGGGCAGCAGCGCCAGTGCTTTCAAACGTTCCGAAATAATATCCGGCAAGGGTGAAAAAATATCGTAGGGCAAGGTTTCCCAATCCGGGAAATGCAAAATTGGGAATTCGTTTTGCAAAAAAAATGCTAATTCATGTTCAATGCGCAAGGCAGTCTGCGTATCCGGCGTGACGATGACAAACAATCGTTTTTCATTGTCGATGGCCGACGCCAGCGCCAATGAATCTCCGCAACCGGATAACCCTGTCCAGTACAGTGTCTGCTCTATCGACGTTGGGACAGGGGGAGAGAGAATTAAATTGTGATGATTGGCCATTTCTGACAGTAGACTGCTGTGCGATTAGACAAGCCCCGCATTATATCAATTTATCCTGTCTACAGTAGTTAGTCCACGAAATGCACGAAACACACTAAATTTATCCGCATGTTGCATTGCTGGACATAACCTTTGGGTATCTCTTTGAATAGTTTTGTACTTTTTATGCCGCCTACAGGAGCCTACTTTTGAAGTTCGTGGTTTAAATGGTTTTCCAGGTTTATGCAATGGATTTTAGAATTCAAATGCTGGATCAGAATTCAACAGCTTATATCGATCAGTCAGCCTTTTTAAAGGCCAAAATAAAGTAGTTGATTAATCGAAGCCGACTGAGTATTTCAATCACAGACGTTTCCATCAGGGCTCTTTTGGGAACGATATTTCTCAGATGAACGAATTTTTTCAAATAGCGATAAGTAGGCAGGGTGTTGAGGGTAATATCGCGCTCGGCATTCAGGGTAAACCCGGTTTCCTGAGACAGAGTGTGATAATGCTGGATTGAATATTCCAGATTGCATGCTCCGTAAAAGCGGTTGCTTAACCATTCAGGCAGAGGGAATTGGGTAAATGGCCGTATGAGTGCAGTTGACAGAAAATCCGACAGAGCCAGATAGCCACCGGGTTTAAGCACCCGATGCGCCTCTTTAAAAAATTGCCCACGATCCGGAAAGTGAAAAATACATTCAACAGCCAGCACCACATCGAACGTTTGATCCGGAAAAGGCAAGGCGCAAGCATCACCCTGCAGAAAATCTATTCGATTACCCTCTACAGGTGTCACGATGGCTCGTGCACGATTGAGCTGTCTTTCATCGAGGTTTAATCCGGTCAGCTTCATGCCGTTAAAGTTGTCATTCAGGTAGGCAATGGTTCCGCCAAAACCGCAGCCCACATCCAGAACGGAGAGGCCCTTGTCAATATGCCCGGCGATGCAGACTTGCGCACTGAGATTTTCAGTCGCCCTCGCGAAATCATCGCTTGTCAAATCCGCCTGCTTGGGTTCGTTCCAATAACCCCAATGCACGTGCCGGCCAAAACTGGCGGTAATCATTTCATCGCCGGCTTCCAGCAAGGCCAGCAGATAATCAAAATAAGGAAGTTTTATCATGGCTAACTGTCGATCTGGATTAATAGAGATCATCCGTGACAAAAACATCGTTGCCGGAAATGGCAATGCCTATCCCCTGCTGATCATGCAGCGGTGACAGGAGGTTTTCACGATGCCTGGGGCTGTTCATCCAGCCCTGCACAATAGTATTGGCAATCTGATCCGGGCTATTCCACTGGTAGTCTTTTTTCACTATTACACCGTTTTCGGTGGTGGTGACAACCTTATCATACCGATGGGCCAAAAACAGATTTTCTGCAATGCCAATGGCCTGTGATTTTGAATCAAGTGGCTTGCTCACTGGCCAGTTCTGCCGCTTGCACCTGTCTGCCGGCGTTTCGCCTTGCAGATTGATATGACTAAAATATTGCTGGCTGATCATATCTTGACTGTGCGAACGCGCTATTGCAGACAAGTTGACGTTGCTTCGCAGAGCATTCAATCCGTTGTGCTTTCGCTCCCGGTTGATGAGTTGGTGAACAGACTGCTCCAGCTTGACAATATTAATCGCAGGTGGCTGATCAACCCCGGCATAAGCACTATGTAAAACACAGAATAACCATAAATTGAATGAAAATACGCGTATTCGCGTTGTTTTGAAGCGCATACCTATAGCCAATTTTTGAAATTCAAATAAGCAAGATACATTTAATGCTTGATAGATAGCAACAAACAGCCCTGCTTTTTACACAAAAAAACCGACTTCGATCCGACTGCTCAAGATTCAATGAATATAGCGCTGACTATGAATTATTTTTACCGTTGCCACTCAAAACAATAACCTTAAATACCGATAGTGCTCAAGGAGTATTGATGAACCGTTTATTGATGTTGTTCGCCATTCTGGGATGGGCACTGCTCACACAGGGCTGTGTAGCCTATCCTTATCCCTTTTATAGCCCCCCCGCCGCCTATTACGGCTATGGTCCTGCGTATGGCTACTCGACTTACGGATACCGCCCCTATGGTTTTTACGGTTATGCCCCTTACGGGGGCTTCGGTTGGGTCGGACGATTTGGCAGGGGTGGCCATCATGGCTGGAGACATCACCACTAAAAACCATGCGTGGTGGATTCTGGGTCGCAACTCTCACTCAGTTCAATAACCATAAAATGCAAATGAAGAGGCTGATTGTCAGGCACGCGCTGCATTTTAATTTTTTAATGACCGAGTGCGCTTGCCATGTGCTTATCATTTTGTTTTTTTCTTGGTGCCAAAAGTCGATCTGCTGCTCGATAAAGGTGCTAAACCAATGCGACAAGACCCACATTAGTTTTAAGGTGACTCCGACACCAGCCAATAACATAATATAGAACACGATAATTTCAGTAGTGCGAGGATCCGTATGAAAAAGGTGTTCAATCAGTATATCGAGCGCATGTTCGCTGAATTCTATCAATGTGTGCATCAATATAAACAGTGTATGAAACAACCACACGACCAAATCCACAAGCGTATCGTTCAACAAGTAAACAACGATTATCAATGCTATGGGTGTAATGATATTTTTGGGATTATCGATCAAACGCATGGACGTGCCTACACTATTTTAATCCGGTGAAACCGGCATTTTTACTACTCTTCGTAATCCCATCAGATACATTATTTTAAATGAAACACCAGGTATAAACGACGGCCACCCTGATCAGCAATGCCGTTAAGCCGTGCATGGCTCGACGAACTCACCACGAACGGCTTAACTTAGTGACGTTGCGCTGCTCAGTACTGCTTAATCGACGGAGTATTGAATTTTTTCCTTGCCGTTCAATTCTCTGGTTTCCACAGTGATATTGGCGTCTTGAGCACTTTGTATAAAATCTTCGATAGTTTCGACAATATCATGGTCAATAAACCGTGTTTTTGATCCGTCGATAATAACAAAGCCGTTTTCATCGATTTGGTCGAGAAAGCGTCTCAGAAGCGCCCGATTCAGAAAGGTAACATCCTTATTTAACTTTATCAGATAATGATTGTTTGATTGTGTCAGCGAAATGGCGGCATGGTGATTGGCTCGAATAACATAATACAAACCGATTAACATCCCAACCACAATACCTTTTAATAAATCGGTTACCAGAATCGCGATAATGGTGGCTAAAAAGGGAATTAACTGATTCCAGCCTTTATGGAAAAACTCGATCAATACTTTAGGTTTTGCAAGTTTATAACCAGTTTGTAGCAGAATCGCTGCCAGGCAGGACAAAGGAATGTGATTAAGAAAGCGCGCAAAAAACAGCACACTGACAAGCAGTAAGAGGCCGTGCACAAAAGCGGAAACTTTACTCTGGCCGCCGGCATTGACATTTGCAGCGCTACGTACAATAACAGCAGTGATCGGTAACCCGCCAATCAAACCGCTGAGCATGTTGCCGATACCCTGAGCCTTCAATTCCCTATTGGTTGGCGCGACCCGTTTCAACGGATCGATCTTATCAACAGCTTCGAGGCTTAATAGCGTTTCCAGACTGGCAACGATTGCCAGCGTTACCGCTATCGTATAGGTCTCCGAATTCATCAGAAAGCTGAAATCAGGCAAGGTAAAGAGTTGAATAAAATCTGAATACGTAGCAGTGACTGGCAAAGACACCAAGTGTTTGCTGGAAATTGCCCAGTCTGGCGCCTTGAACAAGGCCACGGTATTGTATAACACCCCCCAGATCACAGCGATCAAGGCACCGGGGATCACTCGCAGGAAGGTGATTCGATGTACAAAGGCAGTTTCCCAGAGCATCAATATCAGCAAAGCCACTACACTAACCAGCGTTGCTCCAGGCGAAATCGAGTTCAACGCCTCCAATAATCCCTGGAAAGTCGATATCGCTGTTTCATGCATATAGCTTTCGTCACCTTCGTAACTGGCATCGTAACCAATTGCATGTGGCAATTGCTTCATGATCAGAATCAAGCCGATTGCCGCCAGCATGCCTTTGATAACCGAGGAAGGAAAATAAGCACTAATCAGCCCTGCCTTCAGGAAACCCATCACAAGCTGAATAAAACCGGCAAGCACAACGGCAACTAAAAAGCCGGAAAAGCTGCCCAGCGTCTCAATGGCGTTGAACACGATAACAGTCAATCCGGCTGCCGGCCCGGAAACACTGAGTTGTGAACCACTAAGCCAGGCCACCACCACGCCTCCCACCATACCGGCAATTAATCCCGAAAATAAAGGCGCTCCTGAGGCCAAAGCGATACCGAGACACAGAGGTAAAGCAACCAAAAATACAACAATCCCCGCCGGTATGTCGTCCTTTAAATGCTTAATATAGAAATCAATATGCTTATGAATCATTTTAAGTGTCCCTTATACATTGGTTGTCCATTTAACCGATTGCCTAGCATATCGATGCGGGCTAAAAGTCATATTTGTAGATTGGGTCGATAACGGTATCAGGATAAAGCGTCACCAGTGGCTTGAGCAGACCATCGGACAATCCGTAAACCCAACCATGAATTACTGGCCGCTGATGATAATGCCAGGCTTTCTGAATGATGGAGGTATGTGACAGGGTTTTTACCTGTTCAAGGATATTAAGCTCAACCATAAGATCGACGCGTTGTTTTTCGGTTGGCAAAGCATCAATTGCTTCTTTATGAAAACGATAAACATCCTTGATATGCATCAGCCATTTATTGGTGATGACCAGATCGGCATTTTGTTTTTCGAGCGCAGCTTTAATACCGCCGCAATTGTAATGGCCGCAGACAATGATGTGCTTGATATGCAACACGTCCACCGCATATTGCAAAACGCTCAAACAATTGAAATCGGTTTCTATCATCTGATTGGCGATATTGCGATGAATAAATATTTCACCGGGTTTTGCATTAACAATGATTTCAGCTGGAACACGACTATCCGAACAGCCGATCCAGAGAAATTCAGGGGTTTGCGATTTGGCGAGTTCTACAAAAAATTCGGGATCGACCGATTTTTTTTCTTCTGCCCAAGCCTTGTTTTCCAAAAGTAATTTTTCAAACGATTTCATATCATTAATTGTAATTTGCTATTCAAGTTGCACGACCCATCTTTAATGTTATTCTTTAAAAGTCTCAATACTGTTGATTTAGAACCTTCATAGAATTGGCAATGATTGTAAGCATTGAACCTTTCAAGAACCTTTCAGTGAGAAACATTCCTGGATATGAATATTTTGCTAGTTGAAGATGATGCCGTTTTGGCGGATGGTTTGGCATATACGCTGAGTCATAGCGGGTACTCAGTCACTTGCGCGACAACCGGCGCTTATGCTGATCATCTGTTACTCGCACAGGATTTTGATTTAATCGTGCTGGACTTGGGATTACCGGATATGGATGGCTTACAGTTACTACGTCAACTGCGACAACGAAAAGTACCCATACCCATTTTGATTTTAACGGCTCGCGACGGCATCAACGACAGAATTCAGGGCATTGAGCAAGGTGCCGATGACTATATGACCAAACCTTTCGAGCTCAGGGAACTGGAGGCCAGAATTCATGCCTTAATCAGGCGTTGCTACGGCGGCTTTCGCAATGATATTACCATTGGTCGACTGATTCTGAATACCCGCGACCACCAGGTTCTGGCCGATGGGCAGCCGATGGCGCTTTCTGCGAGAGAATATGGCGTTCTGGAAATACTGATGATGCAAGCCGGAAAAGTGGTCAGTAAGGATCGATTTGTTCAGCGTCTTTCAACGGATGGTGACGCACTCGCGGATAATGCAATCGAAGTCTACATTCACCGGGTAAGAAAACGCATAGAACCTTATGGTGCCGTGATAAGAACGTCACGTGGATTGGGCTACTTATTGGAGGCTGCCGATGCCTAATAAAAGTAAAAGCCTTAAAACCGGCATTCTATTTCGCCTGATCGTACCGCTGATTTTTTTTGTCGCGCTGGAGTCCGTATTATCCTATTTTGTCACGCTGCATCATGTCGATAAAACTTATGACCGCTGGCTACTGGATTCTGCTCGCTCGTTAGCGCAGGAAATCAAAATTAAAAATGCCAACGTCCTGGTTGAATTACCACTGGCCGCCCTCGAGATATTTGAATGGGATGATTTGGACAAAACCTATTTTAAAATCAGTTCCGCAGGAAAAGGGGTAATCGCCGGTGATAATTTTGTCCCCGACGCACCCGATTCGGCAGATTGGTCAACTCCGTTTTTTTTCAAGGGCGACATACAGGGGGAACCCGTTCGGGTGGTCGCCATGCAGGTGCTACGGAAGGAAAGCCCGGATAAGTTTTTCGTTCATGTCGCCGAAACGTTGAATAAGCGCCGGGGCATGATGTGGGACATTTTATTATCCGATCTGGTCCCACAAATTGTGCTGATCATATTTGCCTACGTATATCTGCTAGCGGGCTTAAAACGAGGATTACAGCCCCTGCATACACTCGCCAGTGAAATTGGCCAACGCTCGCCTCGTGATTTAAATCCGATTGGGGAATCGCATGTTTTTCCGGAAGTGCGTACCCTCACCGATACCATCAACGACTTGCTTGAACGTTTGTCCATTGCCATTACAGCCCAACAACGCTTTGTCTCCAATGCCGCCCATCAATTACGGACACCGCTCGCCGGACTTGTCGTACAGGCAGAACGAGCACTTCGCGAACAAGACCTGGCTGCAATGAAGCCCGCTCTGTTACAAATGCAAAACTGCGCGGACCGCTTATCACATACAGTCACGCAACTATTGGTTCTGGCCAGGTCTGGGCCTATTGACGGCATGCATGAATTAATTCCCGTCAATCTTTACGAAGTGGTGAAAGCAACCTGCATAGATTGGGTACCCAAAGCCTTACAGCGCCATATAGAATTAAGTCTGGAATGTTCCGAACAGGTTATCATGGTTCTTGGCGACGAAGTACTACTCAGGGAAATGCTGGGTAACCTGTTGGACAATGCGATTACCTATGGACGCAATAACGGCACTCTAGTCGTTACGCTCGCTCGCTCGCCCGTCGCCATACTGACCATTGTGGATGATGGTCCCGGCATACCGGACAGCGAAAAAAATAAAATATTTGAACGTTTTTATCGTATGCCGAATAGCCCTGGAAATGGCTGTGGCTTGGGCTTGGCGATCGTCAAAGAAATCGCCGATTTGCACGGTGCGCGCGTGAATCTCAGCGATCAGCCCAAGTCGGGCGGCACAAGGATCAGCATATTATTTTATGAATCAAACTGAACTCGGCTTTTGTTGTTCATGCGTAACGCTTGCTTTGTGGTTTTCTGGCTGCATATGACGCTATTAACAGCCATGCGACCAGAAAACAGGCCCCGCCGAAAGGTGTAACCATACCTAACCAGCTAAGACTGAGCAGCGCCAGCAAGTACAAACTGCCAGAGAATAGCGCAATGCCAAGAAACATCAGCCATCCTGCCATACTCAATAATTTGGAAGCTGGATTCAAATGGCGGATGATGGCAACACCGATCAAGCCCAAGGCATGCCACATCTGGTAGCTGACACCCGTTTGATAAACAGCCATCATTTCAGGAGTTAAAATGGCCTTTAGCCCATGCGCGCCAAACGCGCCCATCGCAACGCCTGTGAATGCGCTAATGGCACCTAGAAATAAAAAAATCGATTTCATATCATTTTTCCAACAATCGTGACATGAGTTCAACCAAATTACAGGGTCGGGTTCGGTAATCCAGTTGCTCCCTGATTAACTTATCCCATGCAGTACGGCAGGCATTGGAAGATCCAGGTAAACAGAAAAGATAGGTGCCATTTGCAACACCGGCAATGGCCCTGGATTGAATCGTAGAGGTTTTGATATCCTGAAAAGAAATCATTCTAAAAGTCTCGCCGAAGCCATCCAGCACTTTATCAAGCAGGGGTTTGACCGCTTCGGGTGTGCCGTCCCTGCCGGTAACGCCGGTGCCGCCTGTGGTAATGACGACCTGTATATCTTCAGCCGCTATCCAGTTCGAAACCACTGCTCTGATGTGATAAACATTATCAGGCACAATGTGTTTTTCAACGACACAGTGCCCCGCCTCTGAAGCCCGATCGACCAATGCCCTACCGGACACATCATCAATCTCTGTACGACTATCCGACACAACAAGCACGGCAATATTTAAGGGGATAAATTGTTTTTCTTTACTCACACGTTATGTGTCGTCATTCAAGGAATTTTAAAATATCAGTAACCCGCTTTTGATTACTGGCTATCTTGAATCTACAAAAACAAGAAGGACATCGGCCCATCAATTCTCCTATACTGATTGTAGAAGGGCGTTGAGTATATCAGCAATTCCGCGTGATTCCATCGATTTTTTCAACGCTTTTCGGCATCGAACGAATGTGAATATCGCGTTGCGGCATCGGAATTTCGATATGATGTTCGCGAAAGGCCTTTTCCAGTCGCATCAGTAAATCATGGGTGACAGGTAAGCGATTTTTTAATTCATCAACAAAAATGCGTATGGAGAAATTCAGAGAACTTTCACCAAAACCTATAAATAATACGCTGGGTTCCGGGTCGGCAAGCACCATCGGCGTTGTGCGCACGGTGTCAAGCATCACTTGATGCGCCAATTCAACATCCGCATGGTAGGCTATGCCAACCGGGATCACCAGACGCGTAATAGCATCGCTCAATGTCCAGTTGACCAACTGACTGGTAATAAAGGTTTTATTCGGGATAATCAAATCCTTTTGGTCTGTATCTATCAAAGTAGTTGCGCGCATTTCAATGCGACTGACTTTACCGGTGACGGTGCCAATCGTCACCACATCGCCGATCCGTATCGGCCGTTCAAACAGCAAGATGATGCCAGAGACCAGATTAGCGAATATTTCTTGCAAGCCAAAACCCAATCCGACACTGAGTGCCGCAACCAGCCACTGAACCTGAGACCAACTGCCTCCGAGCTCACTGGCTACACTAACGATGCCAATGGTAACCAGAAGATATCTTGCCAATTGATTGGCTGCATAACGGCTACCGGGTTCTATTGCCCAGCGCCTGAAAACCAGCAACTCCATCACGCCATAAAAATTCCGTATCGAAACGATGACAATAAACACATATAATCCGGCCAGCATCAGGTTAGTGAGCGTAATGGGTTGATAACTTTCCTGATTATCGACGGTAGACAGATGTTGCCAAAGCACAATGTCATCAAGAAAAGAAAAAGCCGGCAAAATATTTTTCCAGATGACCCAAAAGCCCGAAATGAGGCTGAAACCTATAAATACATTAAGCAACTTGATAGTTTGAACATTAATTTTAGGAATGTCGATTTGTTGTTGATCAAGCGGCAAAATAGGATCCTCGGCACCAACCGCTGATGGTTTGTCGCTCAACGCGGCGGCCTTACGTTTCTGACGGGCATTATTGGTTGCAAGTTGCCGATTCACTAATGTCAACCAGCGAATCACCATGGCGTGGATGACGACCAGCAGAAAAATCAATCGTAAGGTTATCACCAGTTTTTGTTGCAACTCTAACGCACTCAGATAATAACCTGAAACCGCAAAACCAAGAATAATCAAAGGCACCCCAAACGATGCCGAGTACCAAATATAACGTAAGGTGTAAAACCAACTATCGGGATTCAAGTGATAATAATCTTTTAATAATCCTCGTTGAGGGTGCAGCAAGCGACTAAAAAAAACTGCGACTGAAACCAGGATGATAATCAGCGCCACTCGACCAAGACTATCCCCGTGTTCAGCCACTTTTGAGGCCCCGGTACAATGAATAAGGAAAATACCGACTACCGCAACAAACCGTATCCAGGCTATTTGCCTGTGCAACAGGGTAGTCGTCTCCTCAGGCCACTGAAAATGTTTACGGGCAATGCCGGTTGGCGAAAATAAGCGATAAAAGAATTGTAGAAAAAAGAAGGGTATCGAAGTAACCAGCAAGCCTTCACCAATCGCCGCAGTGAAATTGGCAACATAATTATGACTGCTTAAAAACTTGCCCATAAAATGGATAAATAAAGGCAGGGGCAGCACCAGCATCAACGTATAAGCCAATTCCATCAACGTGTAATTGAAATTATCAGAATAAATTTTTTCAACTTTCTCTGAAATGTCGCGCAGCTTTGGTTTTGCGTGCTTTTTACCTAACAGCAGGACGCCAAAACTTAAGAGCCCAACGAAAGTCAGGAAGTTGTTTCGCGACACCAGCAACAAGGTATCCTCTACGACGGTTAACCAGTTAAACGGGGATAACAGCCATTGAATAGCATGATACAACCCGACAAAAATACTCATATTGATGGGTTCCGAGCTTTTTACCCACAACAGTTTTTCATCGAGATAGGATGTAAACTTTTCCTTTAAGTTAACCAGTTGCTGGCTGGCAAAATCAAAATCACCCAGAATACGCAAATAAGTAGTGTAGGCCATCGACAATTTGTTCAGCAGTTCTTTTTGATTGTTGATCAGGATACGCACTTCAGCCTGAACCATCATGCGTTGTTCCACAGAGAGATTGGAAGCGACCTGGAGCCTCATCATTTCCTTCAGTTCGCTGTCAATATCCATGAGGTGCTTCAATTCATCATCAATCTTGAATTGCTCCAGGCTTGTTGAGGCCGTTTCGGCTTGTACGGTTTCTGATTGGATCGTGAAGGGATCCTGTGCCAATAAATTGCGCCGCTGTATATGCAAGATTTTACCCAGAGCCGGACTTAAACCTGCCAGACTGATTTTCTTTTCGGCACTTTTATAGTCATTATCAATTTGACTGATCAGCGCATCCAGCTTGGCTTTCTGCTCGTTATAGTATTCTATGTTACCGGTAATCGATTGTAAGTCCTTGCTATATTGAATATTTTTTCGGGTAATACTCTGAATGAGTGGATGCTTGCCTGACAATTCTTTTTCAGCCTGCGTCAAGGCATCCTGCATGTCTTTGGCTTCTTGTTGATGACGCTCGGCCAGTAGAGTTTCTATTGAATTGATGGTCAACACCAATGAGTTTTTTTGCAGATCCAGCAATTGAACCCGTGTTTTTAATAACTCAACTCTGGCTGGGTTACTGATCGCTTCGACTTCCAGCGTCTCCAATTCAACGGTTCTCGAATCGGTCAGTGTTTTTCGGTAAGTTTGTCGGGCTTCAATTTCCTGTTGTGTATTCGAGCCTGTTGGTTGAGTTTCCAATTTTTTATGCTGGGATTCAAGCTCTTGCTGGGCTATCAGAATTTCTTGTCGAATTAGTTGTGGCCGAGAACTCTGCAACGTCAGATCGCTTTCAAGTTTCTTTAACTGTTCATCCAAACTGCTGATCCTGCCTTTCTCAATAATCAACCGTTGATCCAGTTCCTCCGTCGGAATACGGGAAAAATCTTCTAGGGTTTGTTTTGCCAGCTTTGACTGAAGCAGTTCAATCTCTTTTTGCAACTTTTTGATTTTTTCAGGAGCCTGTTTTATAGCCTGTTTATAATCGGCCTCCTGTGTTTTAAACCGGTCGATATTGTTTAAATTATCCTGGGCAGATTGATAAAACTTAAGTAACTTTGATTTAAAAGCCTCATCCATGCCTTGCCGAGCATTAATAGCCTCAATTTTCATTTGTAAAGCATTTTTGGACATGTTGATCAAGCTACTTTTTTGTTCGCTACCGAAAGCGACAGTCGATACATGGGTGACACCCAGGATAATGACAAACACGACAATCAGCAGACCGTGAATGTTCGAATTATTCTGTAAATGAACAGCCGGGCAATCTATTTTTTTCATTAGGTTAAAAAAAAATTTGACAACAATCGGAAAAATTAGGCCAGTGCCATGAAAACATAAACGGCATACAGCAAAGGGCTTGGCACCATTTTACAGTAGATGAATAGCCAGCCAAATGGTAGTTTTATCTGGAGGCGTCCATTCTACCCGGTGCAACGTATGAGCGGGAATCAGCAAATAATCGCCCGATTTTAACAGGAAGGGCTTATCGACTTGATGATAGGTCAGTTGTGCCTGGCCTTGCAGTAACAAAACCCATTCATCCCACCCCTGATCAAACCATTGACCATCGGGTGTACTATGGCCTTTTGATACGATTCGCTCAATACGAACATGTTTGTTTTGGTGGATAAGCTCAAACAATTCTTCCGGTAAATAATCGGGAATCGCAGCCAGTAAATTATTTAGCGCAGATTTCATGTTGATAGCTCCTTGTATTGGGGTACAAGTTTTTTGTCGATTTCCTTGAATGAATATACCCGAATTGTGCTGGATATGTGTTCATTTTCAAGGCAAAAAAAGGTGGCGCTGGCAGGATTATTTGTAACTCTTTTACAACATAGACGATATCCATGGATGGACAAGGATCGCGAAAGGCGGAGGATGCCATCGACAAATGAATATAACGACCAGCAAACCGGGCACATACCTCGCAGGTAATCGCCTAAGCAACCGATTGTTAAATTGTTGTGGAGTTAACAATGGTCAATGCTATAGATGCAGAAGCCAGCCAGATTCCGCTTTGGTATTTCAGGACTGGCAATTGCCAGCAGTTAAATTGCAGAAAAATCAGGCCACAATTTGAAACTCTGACAACAGAAAAGCACTTACCTTACAAATTGTTTAACGGAATTTGTATGGCTTGTGTGTTTATCTGGAAATAGTCGCCGCGAAAGGTGAAACAGCAGAAGTTTTACGAATTTTCTTAATAATGTTAAGCGGAAGATTAATAAATGCTGGAAGTCATTTACTAATTCCGCACTTATCGGCCGGGTTGCGGAGTACTTTCCGTGCTGAAAATAATGAATTTCTATTCCTCTTGGGAACTTGCTGCTTTGTATAAAAAGCACTCAAAATTTTTAAATGCAACTAGCATAGATTAGCCGGGAACTTTCTTATAAAAGAAAAGCTTCTAAGTGTCGGCATTTTGTAACGAAAAATGTTACTTTGTCGTTATTTAAAAACAAAAAATTTGGCGGAGAGAGAGGGGTTCGAACCCTCGATGGGCTATAAAACCCATACTCCCTTAGCAGGGGAGCGCCTTCAGCCTCTCGGCCATCTCTCCTAAAACGGTTATTCTCCAGTTCCTGTCAATCCTGTAGAATCAGCTTGTTCTTTTTTGATTCTTTCGTAAATTTCTTCTCTATGAACAGAGACTTCTTTGGGCGCGTTAACACCTATGCGAACCTGATTGCCCTTTACTCCAAGAACCGTGACTGTGACCTCGTCACCGATCATCAAAGTTTCCCCTACTCGACGCGTCAAGATAAGCATTGCTTCTCCCTAATTTATATTTATACTCACTGTTCTGACACAGCATCAACTGACGCGTGAGATTATAACAGCTAATTGGGATAAATAAAACTCTTACAGATTAGGCATTCTGTAAGGACGGTTTTGATAGCTCTTCAATTCCGAAGATAACAAACCTTCTAATACTTTATAGAAAGTTGTATCGAAAATTCCAATTGTAATAGTATATTCAGCTACGTTCAGTTTAATTTAGAACTGTTACAAACCAAGGTGAGGCATCATGAAAGCAGTGATCAAAAAGTTATTGAATTATTTTCTAATAGGTGTGCTCGCGGTCATACCTGTTGTGATCATCTTACAGATCATGATTTTTGTAAAGGCGCGGGTTTCTGACCTGTTCAGTTTAGTGTATGGTTATGCCGACAACTATATTTACACTTTCCTGGTTTTTGCTGTCAGCTTTTTCATTCTGGTGTCATTGGGATACGAAATAGTTAGAAAAGGCCGCACTTGGGTTATTACTGCCTTTGAATTCATAATTGATAGGATTCCACTGCTTAATACAATTTATCGCGTGTTAAAAAAGGTAATCAACATGTTTTCATCCCACAATCAGACACTCGCCAAGGAAGTGGTTTATATTGAATATCCCAAGGAAGGAATATGGACGCCTGCTTATGTTACCAATAGACATGAAAATAAATATGTCCTATTTGTTCCTACATCGCCTAATCCAACCTCCGGGTATACTATTATTGTGGATAAATCAAAAATAATAAAGTCGGACATGAACATCGAAGAAACTGCCAGTTTCATAGTTAGTTTGGGAGTTGATTACAATAAAGCCGCAGAATCGAACAAACTACTTTGAGATGAAATCATGCTACGTGATTTGCCTGGCTGCATCCCCTTACCCCATTAGATAAAATTTAGCGAATGTAAAGAATCAATCAACGCTAAAAATACTGTAACGCTGACATTATTGAAATGGTTGGACAAAAAAAACGCATTATCTCGGCAAGGAGGTGGAGATAATGCGTTAGTGCTTAACCAAAATACAGGTAAATTACGAGGAGAACAATATACGCAAAGAAAGCGTACAGGTAATGAAAAGCATAATATGTACCACTTATACAACTTGCGACAGAAATTAAAAACTAACATACTAATCAATGTGTTGTAGTTTTTTTCTCAATAAATTCCAATCAGCTGCTTTGCGTACAACTTACAAAAATTGACAAAGAGTGACAAATTTTGTCAAACAAATCAACCTCACACATTAGCCGCAAGCATACAAAAGAAACGCTTGCCGCTCTTCTTCCCATGATTTTTCATCCGTCAACGTTACCGTATCCAAGTCGTATGGCGTAGTCTGATTATCATCCACCCATTCCCGGAGTAAAACCGAACCATTGATTATATCGATAGCCAAGCGTTCGAGTTCGTATTCATAAGGGAAATCCCGCCACAATGGGTAAGCAGGTTGAAGTTGGCGCAAAGCTTTGAAAGCCAGTGCTTGCAAGCGCCATGGACGAAAATCAAGGTGCTGGTACGAACCATCTTCCACATGAATTTGCACACCGGCACACAAACGACCGGCATGCTTATGGAACGTCGGCTCAAACCAGCATTCGCGTAGTCGGCACCCCGCTATCCAGGCCGGCGCCAGATCATGCATTTTTTTGATTAGGGCTCCGGCGTCAATATCAGGCGCCCCAAATAATTCCAATGGGCGCGTCGTACCTCGCCCCTCTGAGAGTGTTGTGCCTTCCAACATCACCGTTCCGGCGTAACAGCGCGTCATCCAAAGGTTTGGCGCATTCGGGCTGGGATTAATCCAGGTTCGCTCTCCCAATGGCCAACCATAACCCGGTGCAGATCCGGGTTCCCAGCCTTCCATCGTAATCACACGACAATCGACATCCAGACCTAAAAAATCAATAAACCAGCGCGCCAATTCACCCATCGTAAGACCATGGCGCATCGGCATGGGTCCTGCACCGACAAAGCTTTCCCAACCAGGCCTCAGAGCCAGACCTTCTATAAGGCGACCGGCCGGATTCGGTCGATCCAATATCCAGACTGATTTTTGATGAAGCGCTGCCGCCTCCAATACATAGCGCAACGTAGTAATAAACGTATAAATGCGACAGCCGAGATCCTGCAAATCAACCAGTAAGATATCGAAGGTATCCATCATCACGTCAGTAGGACGCCGCACTTCTCCATAAAGACTGAACACAGGAATGTCCAATTTTGGATCCCTAAAGTTAGGCGACTCCATCATGTTATCCTGCTTGTCGCCGCGCAGACCGTGCTGAGGACCAAAAGCCGCACTGAGATTAATCCCGGTTATCTCGGCCAAGGCATCCAGGGAATGCGTCAAATCTCTGGTAACGGATGCCGGGTGCGCCAATATTGCAACACGTTTACCAACAAGTGGTAAACGCAATGTCTTGTCTTCAAGCAAGCGATCAATTCCATTTTTTAAAGCCATTAGCGAATCTCGTTCGGGTTAATTGACAAAATAAAGCCGTCGCGATGATGAAAATCCGGACGTTCTGATGGGTGAAGGAAGGCCCAATAGGATTTTTGGCCATCATATAATTCTAAAACGGCCGAGATACCTAATTGATAAGATTGTTTGTTAATGTTAACCGGTAAATTGGTTTGGGCGATCGCTGCTTTCAGTTCATACCGATTATTAATCTCGGAAAATGAAATGGCTGGAACCTGAATGGGTTGCCATTCATCGCGTTCACGATAGGCACTAAAGGCATATGCGGCGTATTGCCCGGAAGGTGAAAAATTGAATTCATGATAGCGATTTTCACCCTCAACCCCGACAAATGCCTCGAAGCAGGTATGTTCCCACAAGCCATCAACTGCTGCCGGCATTTGGCGCGCAGGAATCTTTAATTTTGCCAAATTACCGCTCAACATAAAATGCAGCGATAAATTCAGATGGGAATCGAAACTAATATCAACGCTCGCTGTGATTATTTCTGGGCAGGGTGTATTTGAATGACAAATCAGCTGGCACTTAATCATCGGCTCAATGCCCCCTCAGTTCTCCAATGACATAATCTTCGCCAATGGCAGTTAAGTTTACGTCAAGCGTTTGGTTTTCAATGCATGTATCATGATTGATTATGGACCCCACGCGCAGATAATTTGGCGTATAACCAAATACCAATTGTTTATCTTCGGCATACGGTTCGCTGTAACCTTCCCAAAGCACTGGATAGCTGCGACCAAGATTGGTTTCATGGAACTTCTTTTTCATTGCATCTGCCAGTACATGCAGTTGTTGGCTGCGCAGCTTTTTGATGTCATTGGTCAGTTGATTGGGCAAGCTTGCCGCTTTCGTGCCTTCGCGTTTGGAATAGGTAAAAATATGGATATGACCAAAACCACTACTTTTGATGAAATCAAAACTTTCCTGCCATTCCTGCTCCGTTTCGCCGGGAAATCCGACAATAATGTCGGTACTGATATTGAAGTAAGGATCTTGCTTTTTCAACCGCCTGATGATGAATGCAAATTCCTCAGTCTTGCAACGTCGCGCCATTCGTCTTAATACGGCATCCGAGCCACTTTGCAAAGGCAAATGTAAATGTGGCATTAAGCGAGGATTTTCAAACAATGCAAAAAAGTCATCATTCAATTCCCAGGGCTCCAACGAACCGAGTCTAAGACGTGGAATATCCGTTTCCGATAGAATGGCTTTAATCAGATCCGCTAAATTGCTGCCCAAATCGCTGCCATAGCCGCCCAAATGCACACCTGTCAAAATGACCTCGTTGATGCCTTGATGATACAGGTTGTTGACTTCATTAATGACAGATTGCGCTGTTCGGCTGCGTTCATCGCCTCTGGCAATCGTTACGATACAAAATGTACAACGATAACGACAACCATCCTGCACTTTGACGAAGGCGCGTTGTCTGCCGCGAGTGAACAATGAAATCTCACCGGGTTCAGTCGACATCGCAGGCATGCTCGTCATAGTGAGTTCGGTCAATGTTTTTTCAACCAGCCGATCTTTGTCCTTGTTGCTAACCACCAAATCGACGCCCATTAATGAGGTCGCTTCTTCCTGATTCAACGTGGCATAACATCCGCTAACGACCAGTTTGGCGTGAGGATTCTCACGGTGGATGCGACGAATCAGGTTGCGCGATTTTCGGGCAGCATCTTGTGTTACCGCGCAGGAATTGATAACAACCAGATTGGCGGCCTCAGCCTGACGGGTAATTTGATGACCTGATTTTTGAAATGCTTGCGCCCAGGTTTCCAGTTCCGCCTCATTCAGACGGCAACCCAGCGTTTTAAGGTGAACTTTCATTTATTATCCAAAGAACCAGTAACCAACCAAAATGGCGGCGATAATGCCGCCAAAATCCGCTATTATCCCACAGGTTGCAGCATGGCGAATATGTTTGATGCCTACCGAGCCAAAGTAAATGGCCAGTACATAAAACGTGGTTTCCGTGCTGCCCTGTACGATGGACGCCAACCGTCCGGCAAACGAATCAGCTCCATGTGTTTTCATGGTGTCGATCATCATGGCTCTGGCGCCACTGCCGCTAAAGGGTTTCATTAAAGCCGTGGGTAGCGCATCGACAAAACGATCATCCAGTCCAAACCAATGCACGACGTGGCGCGCGCCATCGGCAAGTAAATCCAGCGCGCCACTGGCTCTGAAAACACCGATAGCTACCAGCATGGCGACCAAATAAGGAATGATGGTAACCGCCGTTTGAAAGCCTTCCTTGGCGCCTTCAATAAACATGTCATAGGCATTGATGCCTTTAATGATGGCTCCCAGGATAAACGTGATGACCAGTGAAAATAGAATCACATTACTGAGGTTGGCCGATTGCTGAAGCATTTGCTGTTGCGGCAGACTGGAAAAATAGCCCAGCAGGCCGCCAACAAAAACCGTAAAACCACCCAAATATGCCATGATCACTTTATCGAGCAAATTGATTTTTTGCACAAAAGCGACGGCCAACAGTCCTGTCAGTGTCGACATATAGGTTGCAATCAGAATTGGGATGAACACATCGGTAGGATTAACCGCACCCAATTGCGCGCGATAGGTAAAAATCGTAACCGGGAACAGAGTTACACCTGACGTATTGATAACCAGAAAAAAAATTTGCGCATTGGTGGCAGTTCCCGGGTTTGGATTAAGCGTTTGCAGCTCTTTCATGGCTTTAATGCCCAAAGGTGTTGCTGCATTATCGAGCCCCAGTGCATTTGCAGATATATTCATGACGATAGCGCCCAGCGCCGGGTGGTCTTTGGGCACATCCGGCATTAAGCGGCTAAATAAGGGTGTGAGGCTTTGTGTTAACAGCAGAATAAAGCCGCTGCTTTCGCCAATGCGCATAACCCCTAGCCATAGCGCCAGCACGCCGGTTAAACCCAGTGATATTTCAAACGCCGATTTCGACAAACTGAACATTGCTTCCATGACTTGCGCAAAAACCTGCTGGTCTCCGAGAAAAATCAGTTTGATTAGTGCAGTGATAAAAGCGATAAGAAAAAAAGTAATCCAGATGATGTTGAGCACTATAGTCGAAAACTCCAGCAAAGTAGCGGCTGTTTTAAAGTATTTGCGATTCCTCGCGTGCGGAAAATAAGCACCAAGGCTTGGTAACTTTACTCTTGATTAAGAATGGGTGACTTTGCGTCATCCGGAATAAAACCTGCAGGTGCTTTATTGGAGTCAGCTGAATTTTTTTGTCTGCCCTGTAAAAGTAAGGCGCGGATCCGTTCGCCTTGTTCAAGGCGAACCTTTTCCTGTTCAACGCGGTTTTTTTCTGCCAATTGTTTTGTTATTTCTTCCATGTGCGTGTGCCAACTACCAATGATTAGCTGTGACAATAATGTGCCAAGAAATACACCAAACGCAATTTGTAACACTAATTTCATGATCTTTTACCCGTTGGCATTGATGGGATGCATTTATGAGGACTAAAAAAAAGCCGCTGAAACAGCGGCTTTAACATATAGACAATGAATTATTCTTTTAGCTACCTGCTTTAGGAAATGCATTTGCAATTGCTTTTGCAGACGCACTGCACTCAGGATGCCCCCATCCACTAGCACTAACTCCAGGCATTTGGCCAGCTTGAGGAGTAATGTCATAGATAATGTTATCATCAGCATTTGCTGATATACCACTAGGCACATGATCAAAATTCAGTGACTCGCGAGTTCTCCAGGCAATATTGTGATCCGCACAAGATGAATCACCACTAACACCAATAGCGCCAACAATTTTTCCGGTATTATCATAAAGTGCCAATCCGCCGCCAAATACGTTAACGCCGCCCACTTTTACACCGACTAAAGGGTCGTTAGGTTTTCCGTAATTACTGGATGGTCCTTTATACGCTGCTGCAGTATCAACAGGGTTGCTATGTTGTAGTCCAAACAAGCTGCCACCGGGCTGAACAGCCGTGTACAGATTGGCCGTCGACAGAGCTAGTCCGGGAAGACTGAAAGCATTGGCCGTATTAGCTTTTTGAGCTGAAATGACACGACTGCCAGGCCACTGAGATCCCCGATTGGTGCCAGTATACGCTACGGCACAAACGATACCATCTCTATCAACAATAGTGCCCCACATATTTAAGCCAAAGCCCCCATTAGATAACGCTTGTACCGACTTTAAGACAGATTTTAGCGCTGCATGACGGGGCAAGGCCGCACAATTTGAATTATCTGCAAAAGCAATGCTGGCAGTGGCCGCTAAAGAGCCCATCAGCGCCAAATTAACAATTATTTTTTTCATTTATTATTCACTCGTAATATTTAGTTAAATGAGAACCGAGACCAGCGATTAACCGTATTGGCTTAGATTTTAATTAAATACGATATTGGCTAACGCGGCCTGGAAGGCTTTGCCACCTATATTATTTTGAATTGCTTAAATAAGATACAGCAAGAAGATTTTGACATTTTAATTTGAAACTTGGCGGCGCAGAGATTTTAAACCAAAGCTTTATTTCTTTACAAAAAATTAAAATAATATTTAGTAATTCTTATCATTCTGTAGTCGGCAGAATTCTGCGGAAAGTCAGATTGATTCGCGACGTCTTTAATTGCTTGGTTTTTGGCACCGAATGCATCCAGCAATGTTGCAACTCACCAGCCATCACCAATAAATCACCATGGCCGAGCTGGATGTCCCGTCTGGCTTTGCGTTTTTTATGGTGCAATTTGAATAGGCGTTCATCTCCCAGACTTAAAGAAGCAATCACGGGATTAGTCCCTAGTTCCTTTTCATCGTCGGCATGGCAACCCATCGAATCGCGCCCGTTGCGATATAAATTGGCCAGGACACTATTGAATTTGCACGAACAGTGTTGTTCGATGTTATGTCTGACGGCCAAAAGCTCGGCAGTCCAAGGCATCGGCTGATGGTTGACGCCGGAATAACGGTAATAGGCATCCGGATCGCCAAACCAGCTCATTAAGCGCGGCACCTTTACCCATTTGCCAAAGATAAAAATATCTTCTTCCTGCCAGGCCAGTTCTGATTGGAATAGTGTAAATAATCGATCGGCTTCGGATGGGGGATAAAATTGCCTGAACCAATACAACTCGCCATCGAACGGCACTTGATTGTCCAGGAAATCAGCCAACGGTGACATTGCTGGTGAATGAAGCGCTTCAGAAGTTAACGGATGCTTCAACATAAAAACTCCGCCCTGGTAATGGCAGGTTTTGCGGCAATTGCATAACGGCGGGCTCTTGCGCATTGGCATCGAACAGATTGCGCAGGGATGCCGCGATATTGACATGACCGAACAGTTTTTTACCGGTTAGCGTCAAATCAACTGTTTCATAGTCATTTAATTGACGATTATCGCCAATGGGGCTGGTTCTGCTGCCAATCCAGTTGAGCTGTGACTGCAGCTGCCATCTTGGAAAAAATTGCCAAGCGGCGGCAAAATAAACCTGGTGTTCCGGTACGCCGGTCACCCTTTGATGGGTGATGCTGTTACAGGAATGTTGCCAAGCGTAATTGCCTTTAAGATTCCATTGCGGATTTAATTGCCAATCCCATTCCAGCTCAGTACCGTAACCGTCCTGATTACCAAAGTTGCGGTTCGTAGACGTTGTTGTGCCCACGTCCTGCACGGCAACGATCAGATCATTTATGTGGTAATAAAAGACATTGGCAGCCGTTCTAAACGATGAAAATGGCCGGTAATCGATAGCCCACTCCACCGTGTTGATGGTTTCCGGCTTCAAGTGTGGATTGCCCAATAACACAGGATTATTTTGAGTACCTTGTTCGGTAAAGCTGGGGGCTCGAAATGCTCTACCGTACATGATCTTATTGGTCAGCTGCTTGTTAATATTCCAAATTAAGGCAGCGCGCGGGTTAACGGTACCGCCAAAATCCGAATATTCATCATAACGAACGCCGGTTGTTAATTGCCAATCCTGCGTCATTTGCCATTCATCTTGTAGAGCGGCCGACCAGATGGATCGGTGCATGTCTGCCAGAAAGGCAAAAGGTGTTCCGGTAACATCGGTTAAAGTGCCATTTATCTCCGCAGGCAAAGCGGCTCCATCGACGACCCCTTTTCCATTATTGCTTCGATGGCTGACTGTTACTTCTTCATAGCGATAACCGGCACTTGCCTTCAATAAATGCTTGGCCAAACCCTTATAGAGAGAGCTCAATTCGATTGAGGGAATCCTCTGAATGTGGCCAATATCTTCAAGGGTTCCATTTTGAAAAAGAACCAACCCCTGGGGACTCATAAAGTCGATATTACCGTCGATACCAATGGGTAAGACCGTGTTGTCCGGAAAGGTTTTGACTTGCGCCCGAGTATCCGCTTGCAAGTAGCTAGTATGCGCTTTGAATTCCCAGTCTACAAACCAGTCTTCGGTGGAGTAGCGTATATCGCCCAGATATTGTTCACCTTGCGCAGCACCTGAAGGATCCAGCGCAGCAGCGGCGCCAGCCCGGGTGCCAATATCCGGTGCGCTGAGTGCCCAAAAGCCAATATCCCAATGTTTGCGTTGTAAATTGAGATGGCCATTGAAGGCTTTATAGCGTGTTTCCATGGGGCCTGGTGCATGAGAAGCCTGCGTTCCAAAGTTACTATCAAGAATCGTTTGGCTGTCGGCCTGAATGATGCGACTTCTATCGCCATCGCTGTGCTGATATTGCAGGCTGGCGGCAATATCCCAACCAGCCCATTGATGCCCATACTGTCCCCAGGTACTTTGCGTGTTCCAATTGCCTGCACGAACGCCAACCGTGGCACCCTTCATTTCCTTGGCTTTTTTGGTCACGATATTGATAACGCCCGCAAAGGCATCGGCACCATAGAGCGCTGATCCCGGTCCCCGGATAACTTCCACCCGTTCAATCGCATCGACAGGCAGTTCAATACCTAACGCAAATGTGCCATGGATAGGCGTCATCACGCGTGTGCCATTCAACAACATCAGCGTTTGCGAGTTGGTCGCGTTATTGATGCCGCGTATCGTGTAATGATAATCGTTGGTAACTTCCTGTAAATTGGCGTGCACGCCGGGCACTGTTTCCAGAATTTCATGCAGCTCGGTTGCGCCCATCGCCTTGATTTGCTCTGCGGTAATGACACTGGTAACCGCGGCTGACTGGTACACGGGCCCCGGTGTTCCTGAGGCAATACTCACCGGAATGGATGCCAGTTCTTCGGGAGACATAGAAAAATATTCATCCATCGGGTCCGGTTCAGCAGCAACGCCCTTATCAACGAACATCATCAGTTCTAGGCAGATAGCAAACTTGGCTAAGTGACGTTTCATTTCGATACCGCTAATAAGGGTTTAATTAGATGAATTTGATCTAGCGGCACCGGTTTTCCGATACCATATCCTTGCGCGAAATCGACGCCCAGGTCATTAAGGCAATTGAAAATTTGCTCATTTTCAACAAACTCGGCTATCGTCTTTTTATTCATGACGTGACCTACTTCATTAATCGATTTTACCATTGCCAGATCAACCTTATCATCGAGAATGTCTTTGACAAACAAGCCGTCAATCTTAATAAAATCAACCGGCAGATTTTTTAGATAGGCAAACGAGGACAAACCGCTACCAAAATCATCCAGGGAGAATAAACAGCCCTGTTCTCGTAAATCACTGATAAATTTTGCCGCGTAAGTCAGATTGGCAATGGCGGCCGTTTCAGTGATTTCAAAACAGATTTTATGCGTTGGAATGGACCACTCGGCGAATTGTTTTGATATAAATAGAAGCATGGTTTCGTCGGACAATGATAAACCGGATAAATTGATTGAACACAAAGACAGTTGATCCTGAAAACCAGGTGTTTTTGCGATCCACTCGAAAACATGGCTGATCGTCCAGCGATCCAGTGCCGAAGCCAGATTGTAACGTTCGGCAGACGGTAAAAAGGCGCCTGGGGGAATGATATGGTCTTTATCATCGCGGTAACGTAACAAGGTTTCAAAATGCAGGCCATCATCATGCTCACCTAACGGCACAATTAATTGTCCATACAAACAAAAACGGTTCTGTTCGAGGCCTTGCTGAATTTTTTCCACCCACTGCATTTCTCCTTGACGCAGGGCTAGTTCTTCATCATCCGGACGAAAAACATGCACGCGATTGCGGCCTTTATCTTTGGCAGCATAGCAAGCGGCATCAGCCTCTTTGAGCAGATTGACCGCATTGCCGCTGGTGTCGTTTATTGCTGAAATACCAATGCTGACGCCGATGGTAAAACTTCTGTCTTCCCAGGCAAAATGAAAATCCCTGATGATGTCACGTAATTTTTCACACGCAAAAAACGCCTGACTCAGTGAGCAATTATTCATCAGAACGCCAAACTCATCACCCCCCAAGCGAGCCACAAAATCCTGCTGCCGCACATGTTTTCTCAATAAATCACCTAATTGCCGGAGCAATTCGTCTCCCGCCATATGCCCACAGGTGTCATTGACCACCTTAAACTGATCAAGATCCAGATAACAAAGGGCATATTCACTATTATCCGCATGCGCCAAGGCAACGGCTTTCTGGATGGTTCGATCGAACTCGCTACGATTCGCCAGACCCGTCAATGCATCATGGCTTGCCTGATAAGCTATTTGTTCGCCGAGTAATCGGGCTTCGGTCACGTCTTCGCAAACCAGCAACAAATTGCACATTTGCTTCTCATTTTGAACTAATCGGGCATTGGCTCTTACCCAGATTACACGCCCTTTTCGGCAAACAATTCTGAGATCCTGTTTATGCACCAGCCGTGGACTGTTCAGGCAACTACCAATGAATCGATGCATCAGCGCCTTGTCATCCGGATGAATAAAAGAAAAAATGGATCGACCTTCCAGGTCTTCAACATTCAGATCCAGTTGCTTGGCACCAGTTAAATTAACCGACAGAATGTAACCATTTTCTGACAAGTTAAATACCATCGTTGGATTATCGTCGTAAAGGGCGAGACAACGATCTCTTGATTCCGTTAACTCCAGGTTTTGTTCATTGACCTTGGCGATGAGACCATTAAACGCGTCAACCAATAGTCCCAGATCATCATCATCATTGATTTTTACAGAACGCAATGAATAATCTTGGGTATCGGTAATTTTTTTGACAGTGATGACCAGATTTTTAATAGGCTTGGTTATTTTCCGCAGTAGAGGAATGGATAGGGAAAAGGCGATCGATGAGACAACGCATAGAACCAACAGTAAAAATCCGATAAATTGCAGTTTTTGTAAATAGGCCACGGCAAAATCAGCATGAATATAAACGGTTCCCTGGCGCTCCGAGTCCACCACAATCGGCTGAATAACAAATAAATGCGTGCCATGGTATTGGGATTGCTCGTTGCCAATGCTCGATGGACAAGTTGTCTTGGTTTGATCAACTCTCGGGAATTGTGCAAACAGAACTCCCCTGGCATTGTAAAGACAGGCCGATTGTACTTCTGCCAATGTATTGAGAACCGCAAGGTTTTCTTCGGCCAGCGCCTTGTCCTCAAACATCAGCGCCGCTGTGCTTCTATTGCCGATGATGGTAGCCAGAAACAATAAGTCATCGCGGCTATTTTTTTGAAATTCGCCCACTTCCAGTATGATCAGCGACAAGCCGGCAAACACGAGTGATATGAACGCAGAGAATAAAAAAATCAGCAATAGCTTGCCATAAACCGGCATTTGTCGAAACAGATTACTCATGGCCGGTACTCCTTAAAATTTCAGCAACTTCCAATAATTTTGCACTGATTTTCAAGCCGCCTTGTCGTATCGCATCAGGATTGATTTGTAATTTTATTCTGCCTTCCCGGTTAACAAAGCCGATCATCCCGCCCTGGGCTGCAAAATCTTGGCTTTCGCCAACAGTTAAGGTTTTTATGCTTCCATGCTGGCTCGTAAGATTTTTTACTCTACCCTCCGCTGTTCCGGTAAAAATGATGTGGCAGTGAATCTTTTGATCAAATCCATTCAGCCTCAGCACCCGAATGGGTCTATCCTTGACAGTTTTTTTTTCAATGGCGTCTATCAAGATCCCGAAAGGATCGCTGCCCAGGATGCAAAGATTGAATGTGGTGGCATCATGTTCCGGCCACGTAATAAATTTGGTAAAGTTATAGAGATAACCCGCTTTGATTTTATATTCGTTTGCAAAGTCGTCAGCAGCAAGTGGCGGAGAACATAGCAGCAAGATCATGCAAAGCAGGCTCCTTATCGAAATAAGCATGTTCATTTCTTTGAGCCGATAACGGGTTCAATACCAAAGCTGGAAAAATAGCTTCTTACTGTCAGCATACCGATCATGCTTTTTATAATGATGCCAGACTCAATTTGTTAAGCCCAACAGGCCAAATTGTGTGAAGTGTAAAGGTGCACGGATACCCCTTTGCTTTTCTGAAGTGTGTCAAAATGATGAAAAAAAGGTTTTCATGACTTTAATCATGTAGCCATGGTCTTTAACGCCAGCACTTTCCCGGATACTGTGCATCGCCCACAGGGGACTGCCAACATCGACGGCTCGAATACCCAGTTTTGCTGAAGCAATGGGACCAATCGTGCTCCCACAAGGCAGATCGCAGCGATGCGAATATTTTTGGTAAGGCACATTCGCCTGTTCGCACCAGTCGGCGAACATGGCTTCCGATATGCTCTCCGAGCTGTAGCGGTGGCTGGCATTTACTTTGATTACAGGTCCCTGATTGACAATGGCCTTGTGATCCGGCTCATAGGCATTTGGAAAATTTGGATGATAGGCATGGGCCATATCAGCGCTGATCAGGAAACTGCGAGCCAGTGCGCGTTGATAATCTTCTCGATCGATTCCAGTTGCAAAGGCAATACGCTGCAGGACATCGGATAAAAAACTGCCGTCCGCACCACGATTACTGCCACTACCGATTTCTTCATGATCAAAAAAAGCACATACCAGCGTACTGTCGGAACCCAGTGAAGATGCTTCCTGTAAAGCCACAAGGGCGGCATGGCAGGAGGCTAAATTATCGAGCTGACTATCCGCGTAAAATTCATTGTTTGCACCCCAGAAAGCGCCCTTCTGAGTATCGTAAACATTCAAGTCCCAGAATAGAATGCGTTCTGCGTCAATGCCGGATTGTTGCTCTATCAGGGATGAAAAATAAGGCCCGGGCAGTTGTTCTTCCGTGATTGTTGACGCGATCAATGGCAGTTCAATCTGTTTATGCAGTTTTAAGCCATCTTCATTGACGCCTCTGTTCATGTGAATGGCAAGATTCGGCAAGCGCATCAACGCGTTATCAAACCGGATTAATGTATTCGCAACACTACCCTGGTCGTTTTTATAACTGATTCGACCGGCAAGACTCAAGTCTCTATCGGTAAAGGTTGCCAGGATCGGGCCACCGTAGATTTCTACGCCCAAACGCAGTAATCCATCGGCACAAGTGGCGGCTTTAGGCTTGATTCTCAGTCCGGGAGAATCGGTATGGGCGCCGATCATCTTGAAGCCTGTGTCAACCAGAGATTTTTGTCCTGGTACAAACAGGACAATAGAGGAATCATCACGTACGACGTAATATCGACCGCCGGGCTGCAAGATCCACTTGGCTGTTTCATCAAGTAGCTGCCAAACAGGCATTTGGGCATCGGACGACGCAGCCAATTCGGCTTCGATGCGATTAACGGCATGCCAGGGGCTGGGGCTGTTATCGATGAAATTCAGCAAGTGCTGAACTTGTAGATGGTCAGTCATGATTTTTCTTTTAAATCCAGGGAGGCGGAGTTGATGCAGTAACGCAGTCCGGTCGGCCTGGGACCATCTTCAAAAACATGCCCTAAATGAGCGCCACAGGATTGGCAGGTCACTTCCACTCTGAGCATACCATGACTGGTATCGGTATGTTGCTCGACACTATTTTCTGACAAGACATCCCAAAAGCTGGGCCAGCCCGACCCGGAATCGTACTTGGTTTCAGAAGCAAATAATGCGCTGCCGCAGCATACGCAGTGATAAATGCCTTCCCTTTTGCAGTCGGTATATTTTCCCGTGAACGGCGGCTCAGTCCCTTTCATCCGGCAAACAGCAAATTGCTCAGGGCTTAATTTATCGCGCCATTGCACTTCGTTCGTGTGTTTATCATCCGTCATGAATCTACACCCAACAGTTGTTCAAATGAACATTGTACGCTTTCAACCAGACATCGCCAACACGCAACGCAATCCTTAATAAGCCGGCCCCGCCGAAAAAAATATTAGCGTTGAAGACACCTTAGACGGTAAAGTAATCCATCGACTTGTGGGTATTCCGTTTGTGCTTACCCAAGATCAATTTAACGCACCACCAACAGATAGAACGACATGATGTACGATGATGAGTTTTACCGTCTGGCTGATCAACTTATAGAGACCGGACGCCTGATTGATGAAAAGGGCTGGGTTCCAGCAACCAGCGGAAATTTTTCCGCCCGTCTTAACAATGGCAATATGGCCATAACCGTTTCGGGCAAGCACAAAGGTCGCCTAAATCGTAACGACATCATGCTCGTCAATGCCGAGGGCGAAGCACTGGATGGCAAAAAACCTTCGGCGGAAACCGGATTGCACACTGCTCTATATAACCGCTTTCCGGATATTCGTTGCATATTGCATCCGCATTCGCTCAATGCCACGTTAATTTCAAAACTTTTCCCCACGACCTGCATTCTGGAAAATTATGAGATATTAAAAGCCTTTAATGGCATTGACACGCATGAAAGCCGTATTGTCATACCGGTTTTCGCTAACGACCAAACTATTCCTCGGCTCGCGGCGGAGGTTGATCGATATATGGATCAACACGGCGAAATTTACGCTTATATCATTGCCGGTCACGGGCTTTACACTTGGGGAAATTCAGTGGAAGAAACATTACGCCATCTTGAGGCGCTAGATTTTTTATTTGATTGTGAGATAAGGCTGCGCGGAGTCAACAAACCATGAGTGCATTAACAATTTATAAGGATGATCAACCCGGATCGGGCGAACTATTTACCGATTTTGATACCATACAACAGCATTTATCGGCTATCGGCGTGCAATTTGAACGCTGGGCGGCCAATTGCGAACTACCCGCAAATGCTGATCAACAGGCTGTGATCGAAGCCTATCGCGCTTCCATCGACAATCTAAATCGGCAGCACGATTTTAAATCGGTGGATGTGGTGAGTCTGCAGCCGGATCATACGGACAAACGGGCATTCCGGGAAAAATTTCTGGCAGAACACATTCATACGGACTTTGAAGTACGTTTTTTTATTGACGGACGCGGGCTTTTTTATCTGCATACGGACGGCAAAGTGTATGCCATCCTGTGTGAAAAAGGCGATTTGATCAGTGTTCCAGCCAACACCAGTCACTGGTTTGATATGGGTGAAAATCCGTCCTTTAAATGCATTCGCTTATTTACCATTGAGGAAGGCTGGGTTGCCGAATTTACTGGCAATGACATTGCCAAATCATTTCCCAGCCTCGATCAGTATGTCGCCGAATTGCCATGATTAAAGCCATCGTGACCGATATTGAAGGTACAACGTCTTCACTGTCTTTTGTCAAAGATATTCTGTTTCCCTATGCCCGCACGCATCTAGCGGATTTTGTCAGGCACCATCAGGATTCCGAATCAATTAAATCGCTGTTACAGGATGCGTGCCAGGAAGTCGGGGAAGAGCTGGATACCGAACAGCTAATTGCCCTATTCAAGCAATGGATGGCTGAAGATAGAAAAGCGACGCCATTAAAGTCTCTGCAAGGATTGATCTGGGAGGCTGGATACGAATTAGGGGCTTTTACCGGTCATTTATATCAGGATGCCGTTGAAAGTCTTCAGGCATGGAAGTCTCAAGGGCTCGATTTGTATGTTTATTCATCGGGTTCGGTGTATGCTCAAAAATTATTGTTTTCCCATAGTGATTACGGTGATTTGACCCCCTTATTTTCCGGTTATTTTGATACGCATATTGGCGGAAAAAAAGAAGCCGAATCGTATCAACGTATCGCAGAGCAAATACAACGCCAGCCCGGCGAATTGTTATTTTTGTCTGATCTCAAAGAAGAACTGGATGCTGCACGCTTGACCGGTTACCAAACCATTTGGCTAACTCGGGATAATCTGCCCAATCCCGACGCTGAACATCGGCAAGTGAGTCGTTTTGATCTAATCCGGCTTTAAAATTGGACTTTACAGCTGTTAAAGTTGCTTCTTTCCGCCGTCGGCCATTGACCATACGTCAACCGGTTCCCGCCATAATTGGGAAATAACGCTTTCTACCCGCTCGGGCTCATGGCTGGTCCAGAACTGATCGAAGCCTGCATCGCTTGCTACCGACAACAGATTGGCATTGTTAAGCCGACGACGCAGTTCACGGGCAATGGCCGGAGAAGGGTCAATCACCGACACGTTGGGGCCAGCTATTTCTTCAATCAGGACTTTCAGGAATGGATAATGCGTGCAGCCCAAAACAATAGTATCGGCACCGCGGCTTAAGGCGGGCGCAAGATAGCGCTCCAGCAATTTTCGGGTATCCTCACTCATTAAATCCCCTGCTTCAACTTGTTCAACCAGGCCTGGACATGCCTGCATCAAAATTTCGACATCGGCACCATAGCGATTAAACAGATTGGTAAAATTGTTGCTTGACAAGGTTCTGCTGGTTGCCAGAACGCCAATAACGCCTGATTTAGTATTGGCGACGGCGGGTTTGACGGCAGGTTCCATGGCAATGATTGGCAAAGAAAAGCGGGCTCGAAGCGACGCTACTGCCACACCCGTTGCTGTGTTACAGGCGACAACGATGGCCTTGGCTTGGCGACTAATCAGAAACTCGGTAATGGCAATCGAGCGCTCTTCTATAAACTGTGATGCTTTTTCACCGTAAGGAGCATAGGCAGAATCGGCCACGTAGAGCAGATTCTCTTGTGGCAGTGCTCGACGGATTTCCTGCAGAACGGATAACCCTCCGACACCTGAATCGAAAACCCCTACAGGTTTGGCATTAACGTGATGCGCCATTACTTGTCAGCATTCTTTTCGTTAGTCATGGTTATTTTTTACTATCTTCTACTGGAATATCCTGAAGTTTCAAAGTAATATCCTCGATAATAGAAAGTTGATCAACAGCAACTGTTTCTTGCCAGTCCAAACCCGCCATTATACATCTTCAGTTCTCCATCAAACGATTAGACTGTCCCGGCTTTGATGATTTGTAGTGGCTTTTATTTCCAGTAACAAAATTTTGGAGGCTATTATGACCGCACCAAACAAGCTGTCGCTGTTCTGCGTTTTGAGTGCCCTGTTGCTTACTACCGGCTGCGCGCCCAATCAAATTTATCGATATGTTTATGAGCCCTGCAATGTTTCCGCAGCCAATCAATGTGATAACCACTCTCTGCAGCAACATAATAAAAATGCTGATAACGACTATCTATTGGGCTTTGTCGAAGTCGACGATCAGGGACAACTGCGTGACCGCCGGCAAATGCAGGTGTTAGTGGATGCAATTTATCGAACGGCAACCAACGACAGCGTCCTGATTAACGTGTTTGTCCATGGGTGGCATCATAATGCGGCCCCCGGAGACCCTAATATCGAGAGTTTTAAAAATAGTCTAGCCAAAATAAGCCGGGTTGAACATGACATGAGCCGAATGAAACAACGGCCTGTACGCAAGGTTGTCGGTATCTATGTTGGATGGAGAGGCGAGTCCATCACAATACCAGTCATCAATAATTTAACTTTCTGGGACCGCAAAAACACGTCGCAGGATGTAGGTCACTTGGGCTTTTCTGAGTTGCTTTTAAGCCTTGAAGAAATAACCCGTGTGAAAAACTCATTAGTACATTCCCCCAAAAGCCGCTTGGTGGTGATTGGGCACAGTTTCGGCGGCGCTGTTGTTTATACGGCAACATCTCAAATTCTCGCCAGTCGCTTTGTTGATAGTCAAGTGAGTAAAACGTATCAAGGTACAGCGAAAGGATTTGGTGATTTGGTCATTCTTCTCAACCCGGCTTTTGAAGCACTTCAGTTTGCGCCGTCCTATGATATGGCTCAGGGACGTTGCAGTTATTTCAATAATCAAACTCCCAAATTCGTGATATTAACATCCGAAGCTGATTACGCGACCAAACTGGCTTTTCCGGCAGGGAGAACCTTCTCAACTTTATTTGAAACCCACAATACCGTCGAACGCAATGATTGTCATCGTCCGCTCACACTGGATGAAGGTGAAGCCGATCGCAACACGGTTGGTCATTATATGCCGTTAATTACGCATTCTTTAAAACCTGCAACGGATGTAAAGCTCATGCAGGCGGCTAATTATGACGACATGAAAAACATTTGGAGTGCTCAAATCAATGGCACCTCGACCCAATACGGTTCAACCATGCTGACTCATCTGGGTAAAACAGCGCCGTTGAATCCCTATCTGAATATCCGTGTGGAGAAGGAATTGATTGCTAATCATAACGATGTCTTTGGAGATCAGATCATGGAATTTCTGCGTATGTTGATTGCTTTATCAGCAGCCGATGAATAAAATCCATTCTTTATTGAAACCCAACCTTCAATGGAGCCTTAGGGCTCCATTTTAAAGAAATCAGCAATGCCTTATCCTGCCGAAGCCAATAATTTTCTAGTTGAACATGCTTCTTGCTTAATACATAGCTATGAACAGTCATTCAAAAGTGAGCTGATACCATCAGCACAGAAATCGGATCCATTTGCCAAACAACTGTTTTATTCGCCGTTTGCGGTTGTTTCTCATAATACAGAAATCGATCCCGTTTTTAATTATGCCAACGTAACTGCACTCGAATTATTTGAATGCACGTGGGATGAATTTACTCGCTTGCCTTCAAGACTATCAGCAGAGCCGGTTAATCAGGCAGAACGAAAACGGTTATTGACACAAGTTAGTACACATGGCTATATAAAGCATTATGAGGGCATTCGGATATCAAAATCCGGTCGACGTTTTTTGATTAAAAATGCGCGTGTTTGGAATTTGTCAGATCAACAGGGGCGATACATGGGACAAGCAGCTTGTTTTGAGGAATGGCAGTTTTTGTAGCAGAGGCCAACTTTAAATTTTAAAAGCGAAGGTACCATGAAAACCGGATTAAAAAGCACATCATGCCATTTTATTGTCCATGAGCAATAAAAAATCGTTGACGATATAGCAATCAATCGTTATTATGGTGTGCTTTTTAAGGGCGGTTGAGATAATTTAAGCCATTAAAAGAAAGTCATCGGGATGTAGCGCAGTTTGGTAGCGCGCCTGCTTTGGGAGCAGGATGTCGGGGGTTCGAATCCCTCCATCCCGACCACTTTGCGCTTGTAGCTCAACCGGATAGAGCACCAGCCTTCTAAGCTGGGGGTCGCAGGTTCGAGTCCTGCCAAGCGCGCCATTTTTAGAGTCTCCCCATTTATTATGGTGATCGTAGCTCAGTTGGTAGAGTCCCGGATTGTGATTCCGGTTGTCGCGGGTTCGAGCCCCGTCGTTCACCCCATTAAATCAATAACTTATCTCAATATTAGCTTATTTTTTAGAGTTAGACAGTCTAACATCTTCAAAACTGAGTCGCCAGAGTTTTGGAAAATATATCTTTATTTTCAGATGGCTATGACTTGTCTCTCCTAGGCGACTACCGGACAGCCTAGCAAAATTTTTGCACTTTTCGTTTTTTAGAACTTCAAAATTGTTCAATATAATGGGTACAACATAAGTCCCAACATGGCAGTTGTTATGTTGGATTGTTGGCGCCATTTGAAAATTGATCACCTGTACCTGTACCAAATTCCAATGGCGAGAGGAACTCCCCCCCAACCAATGACATATGCCTCCTTTAAAAATTAGAACTATAAGAAAGATTGCTTATAAAGGGGCGGTAGCTTATTTAACTGGACAAAAATTCGAAGTTATGCCATATATAGCATATTATGAGTGAATATGAACATGACAAGCCACTGTTTTGGATAGGAAGCAGTCGGGATGATTTGAAAGATTGTCCTGATGAGGTTCAGGATAATATAGGCTATGCCCTGCATTGGGCGCAAAGGGGCGGTAAATCTCCAGATGCAAAACCCTTGCAAGGTTTTGGCAGCGCCGGCGTTCTGGAAGTTGTTGATGATTTCGACGGCAACACTTATCGCGCTGTGTACACCGTGAGATTTGCCCATGCGGTTTACACCTTGCATGTTTTTCAGAAGAAATCACGCAAAGGCATAGCTACACCGAAACAGGAAATTGAACTGGTGAAAGCCAGATTAAAAAGGGCAGAAGCCCATTATGCAGTCTGGATCGCCGAAACACAGGAGAAATCACCATGAACAAAACAGAAAACGAAGAAATCGCAGTCCACGCCAGCAGCGGTAACTTGTTTGCTGATTTGGGACGTCCTGATGCAGAAGAAGCGCTGGCCCGTGTTCGGTTGGCGCAACAGGTTGCCGAAATCATTGAACGGAAAGAACTCAGCCAAACCGATGCCGCCGAACTTATGGGGCTGGATCAACCCAAGGTTTCTGCCTTAGTTCGCGGTCGTCTATCGGGATTTTCAACGGATCGCTTGCTACGGTGTTTAATGTCGCTGGGGCAAGATGTGGAAATTATCGTCAGAGATAAGCCCATCGATCACCCCAAAGCTCATATTAGCGTGATTGCCGTCGCTAACATAGGTGTGCATTCTTCTGTAGCGATTTAAACGCGTTTAAGAAAAACGCCCTAGTACCCAGCTTCTGAAATACACTCGATAACCTATGCAAGCAAAGGTTTGCCAATATAAGTCCATCGAAACGGTTTTGCCAAGGTCTCATTAAAAAACTCGATGAACGCCAGGATACGTTGAT
>JABFSH010000023.1 GCA_013140705.1 Methylococcaceae bacterium | reverse complement strand
CCAATGTCAGCCAGCCCAATGCCTTAACCGGCATCATCGACGAGAACGGGGTGCGTTACGCCACCTATAAATACGATGCCAACGGCAAGGCCATTTCCAGCGAACACGCCGGTGGTGTTGAAAAGTACAGTATGGCCTTCAGTGCCGATGGCCGCAGCACCGCTATTACCGATCCGTTAGGTTCCGTCCGCACCACGCACTTTGCAACGATATTAGGTGTAGTTAAACCCACCGGCACCGACCAACCCGGCGGTTCCGGCTGCGCGGCTGCATCCAACAACATTACCTACGATGCCAACGGCAATATCGCCTCCCGCACCGACTTTAACGGCCATCGCACCAATGTTGTCTTCGATTTAGTGCGTAACCTGGAAACCAGCCGCACGGAAGGCTTAACCGCCGCGGGCGCCAACACACCCCAAACCCGGACTATTCTGACGGAATGGCATCCCTCCTTCCGTTTGCCGACCAAAATCACCGAGCCGAGTTTGGAAACCACCTATAGCTATGACAGCCACGGCCAGATCACCCAAAAAACACTGAAAGACACCGTGACTCTGAAAACCCGGAGCTGGACGATAGGCTACACCTATTCCACCGTAGTGCCCGGTGCGGTGTTGCAAAAAGTCGAGAACGGCCCACGCACCGATGTGGTCGATGTCACCACCACCGATTACTACGCACCGGATGCGGTTTGCACCGGCGGTCACTTCGGTTGCCGCGGTCAAATCAGCAAAATCACCAATGCCTTGGGCCATAGCAGCCAAATCACCGGTTATAATGCCCACGGCCAGCCGGAAACCGTGATCGATGCCAATGGACTGATCACTTCCCTGGGTTACGATCCACGCCAGCGACTGATCAGCATGACCAGTGGCGGTGAACTGACACAATTCAAGTACGATAATGCCGGCCAATTCATCGGGCTGACGCGTCCTGATGCCAGTTATCTGGACTATGGCTACGATGATGCACACCGTCTGACCCAAATCAGCGACAATCGGGGCAATAAAATCGTCTATACGCTCGATCCGATGGGCAATCGTCTGAAAGAAGACACCACGGATCCCACAGGTCTACTGACGGAAACCCGCCGCCGCGAAGTCGATGCCTTAAACCGCCTGGCCAAAGCCATTGGCGCCGGCAACCAGACTACCCAGTATTTCTATGACAGCCAAGGCAACCTGACCGACATCACCGATCCCTTGTTACATACTACCAGCCAGGATTACGACAATCTGAACCGGCTGATCCGCAGTACCGATCCCAACAATTACGCCACGCAATTCGGTTATGACAGTCAGGATCACCTCAAGACTGTGACCGATGCCAAGGGACTTACTACGTCCTACAGTTACGATGCGCTCGACAATCTGCTGCAACGGCAAAGCCCGGATACCGGCACGACCAGCCGAACATACGACGATGCCGGCAATCGCTTGACCGAAACCGATGCCAAAAACCAGCTGACAACCACTAGTTATGATGCCTTGAACCGCATCAGTCAAATCAGTTACGCCGGCGGCGCCAAACTGGTTTACACCTACGACACGGGTGCAAATAGCCTGGGCCGGCTGAGTACACTGACCGATCCCAATGGTGGAACTAGTTATGGCTATGACAGTCATGGACGGGTAATCAGTGATACACGAACCATCAATACCCGAACTTTCGTCACGCAATACCGTTACGATGCCTACGGAAGGCTTGACCGGATCACCTATCCATCCGGCCGTCTGGTCAATGACAGCTTCGATACGCAGGGGCGGATCAACGGCATAACCACCACATCCATGCTAGCTACGTTTACGGCGGTTCAAGCAACCCAGTATGCACCGTTTGGCGGCGTCACCGGCTTCACCTTGGGCAATGGCTTTACGGCCAATCGAAATATCGATCTGGATGGCCGGATTTCCAGCTACAGCCTGGGCAATGCCACGGTGAGTCTCGGCTACGATGCGGCCAGCCGGCTCACCAGCGCACAAGAATCGGGCACCACCGGGTCGCGGATCTTCGATTACGATCCGCTGGACCGGCTCATTCATACCCAAGTGCCCAGTGCGGTTTATGACTACAGCTATGATGCGGTGGGAAATCGCTTAACCGAAAAAGTGGGCAGTACGACCTTTAATTATACCTATCCTGCGACCAGTCATCGCCTGGCGTCGGTATCGGGTCCCCAGGCTCGAAGCTTCAGCTACGATGCCAATGGCAGCATGACCGGCAATGGCAGCCAGCAATTTGTCTATAACAGTCTGGGACGGCTCCATCAAGTCATCACAGCCCAGGGTACCTATCAATACCGGATCAATGGCCTTGGCCAACGGGTCATGAAAATACCGCCGACCGGTAACCGGACGATCTTTCACTATGATCTGGACGGCCGGCTGCTGGCTGAAACCGATGGCCTCGGCGTGGTGGTGAAGGAATTTATCTGGCACGACGCCACACCGGTGGCGGTGGTTTTACCACCAACGAGCACCAAGCCGGAACGGATCTACTACATCCATGCCGACCAACTCAACACGCCACGAGCCGTTGTCAGCACCAGTAACGCTGTGCTCTGGCGCTGGGCCCCGGAACCTTTCGGCACAGCCCTGCCCAATGAGGATGTCGATGGCAATGGCGAAAAGCTGGTCATGAATCTGCGCTATCCCGGACAATATTATGATCAAGAGACCGGCTTGAATTATAATAACTTCAGGGATTATGATGCCAGTATCGGGCGGTATGTTCAGTCTGATCCGATTGGCTTGGCGGGCGGCATTAATACGTACAGCTATGTCGGGGGCAACCCGGTTAATTACATCGATCCGCTGGGATTAGCTTCTTGTACATTTACATTTTCAACAGGCCAGATAGTTTGCGTACCAGCAAATCCGCAAAATAATCCTGTCAATATTCCAGCAGCATCAGGTAATAATGGTGGAGGCCAGCAATGCCGTAACAATCCTACATGTACTGCTACTCGCGGACATGGCCCTATTCCACTTGGATGTTGGCAATGGACTAATGGTACGACAGGGAAACCAAATGGGCGAGTTTTAGTGCCATGTCCTGGTACGAATACAAACGCTACAGAAAATCGTACACTTATCCGTTCACATAGCTGCGCCAACCCATTTGGCCCTGGTCTTGGCCCAAGATATTGTTCGGAAGGATGTGTGACAGGTACAGTGCCTGATATTCAGGATTTGAATAGGCTTATTGATGCTGAGCCAGGAAGTACATTGCAGGTTGTTCCATGAAAATGTATTTTTTTCATCGCATTGGCCTATTAATATTTTTGGGAATATCCTTGCCGTTGTCCGCAAATGCTCAAAGTCTAAAAGCTTTAATTGCGAATGATGCTCAACAAGTGAGCTTTGCAGAAAATGTTATTACTATTGAGTTAGCAAGAGCTTTGAGTGTCTCGATTCGAAAGGAGCAAGAAAAATGTATTTTGGTATGTCAAGAAACAGGAGCTTTAGAACTTGCAATCGGATTGATAGGTGTAAGCCGAAGTGATGCCTCTTCTGATGCACTTGTTAATTTATTGGGGTTAAATTTAGATGGTGCAGGTTCTGAGGAACTAAGCAATCAAATTTGTCTTCGCGGCGAAAAGTTAACTACTCGTTTAAAACGATTTAAAGCAAAGGAAATAGCTGATCGTTGCAGAACCGCTTTTGTAGAACTGCAAAAGCGGAAACTAGCAAATGTGGTTGATGTTAAGGTCGAACAAGTGTGTCGTTCAGAAACTGAGATAATGAAAGCGCAAGATGAATGGCTAAAAGCGATTAAATCTAGAGAAAACTGCGAGCAATAAATATTTCATCAAAATACCTACACCTATGTATCAGGAAATCCAGTCATATCGCCCCCGCTAAGCGGGGGGCTTGACGGTTGTTAGCAGCCCCAAGGGCTGCCAAGGTTAAACTTCAGTGATTATTTAAAATTCCCCGTTATCCCCAGAACCTTGCCCTTCCAACTGCTCCTGGTTTCGGATATATTTCCTAATCTGTTCTTCTTCAAAACCAACGGTAGACACGGCATATCCCCGTGCCCAAAAGCTCTCGCCGTTGAAATTATTCTTCCTGCCAGAAAACTGCCTAGCCACTGCGATGGCACTTTTCCCTTTGATATAACCAACGACTTCGGACACCGCATATTTCGGCAGAATTTGAATCAGCATGTGGACATGATCCTGTACACTGTGTCCTTCCAAAATCTTGCTCCGTCTCTGGCCTGCCAATTCGTGCAATACCGGCCCTAAAAATTGTCGAATCTTACCATACAGCACTTTCTTTCTATATTTCGGCACAAATACTACGTGATATTTGCAGTCCCATTTTGAATGACTTAAACTTTCATATGACATGTGATTGACCCTCTCGTGATTCGGACCGCCAAGCCCGAAGGTCAATTTACATGTCTTTTAAAACTAAATCTAAAGGCAAAGCCTTGATAGTCTCACTGGTAAAACCAGTGGCTTACCTGTCAATGAGTTACGATGCCTTAAACCGTGTGAAGCAAATTAGTTACGCCGGCGGCGCCAAACTGGTTTACACCTACGATACGGGTGCAAATAGCCTGGGCCGCCTGAGTACACTGACCGATCCCAATGGTGGAACTAGTTATGGCTATGACAGTCATGGCCGGGTAATCAGTGACACGCGAACCATCAATACCCGGACTTTCGTCACTCAATACCGCTATGACGCCTACGGACGGCTTGACCGGATCACCTATCCATCCGGCCGTCTGGTCAATGACAGCTTCGATACGCAGGGGCGGATCAACGGCATAACCACGACCTCCCCGCGGGCTACGTTTACCGCGGTTCAAACGACCCAGTATGCGCCGTTTGGCGGTGCTACCGGCCTCACCCTGGGCAATGGCTTTACGGCCAATCGAGCCATCGATCTGGATGGCCGGATTTCCAGCTACAGCCTGGGCAATGCCACGATGAGTCTCGGCTACGATGCGGCCAGCCGGATCAGCAGCGCCCAAGAATCAGGCTCTACCGTGTCGCGGATCTTTGATTACGATCCGCTGGACCGGCTCATTCACACCCAAGTGCCTAGTGCGGTTTATGACTACCGCTATGATGCGGTGGGTAATCGCTTGACGGAAAAAATCGGTCCTACGACTTACAATTATACTTATCCGACCACCAGTCATCGCCTCGCCTCGGTATCAGGTCCCAAGGCCCGAAGCTTCAGTTACGATGCCAATGGCAGCATGACCGACAACGGCAGCCAGCAATTTGTCTATAACAGTCTCGGCCGACTCCATCAAGTGATCACGGCTCAGGGCACTTACCAATACCGGATCAATGGACTCGGCCAGCGGGTCATGAAAATACCGCCGATCGGCAATCGGACGATCTTCCACTATGATAAAAACGGTCAGCTGCTGGCTGAAACCGATGGCCTCGGCGTGGTGGTGAAGGAATTTATCTGGCACGGCGCCACACCGGTGGCGATTGTATTACCACCAACCAGCACCAAGCCGGAACGGATTTATTATATCCATGCCGACCAGCTCAACGCGCCCAGAGTGGTTGTCAACAACACGAACGCCGTTGTTTGGCGTTGGGATCCCGAGCCTTTCGGCACCGATTTACCCAATGAGGATGTCGATGGCAATGGCGAAAAGCTGGTCATGAATCTGCGCTATCCCGGACAATATTATGATCAAGAGACCGGCTTGAACTACAATAACTTCAGGGATTATGATTCGAGTATCGGGCGCTATGTGCAGTCTGATCCGATTGGGTTGGCGGGGGGTATTAATACGTATACCTATGTCGGCGGGAACCCAGTAAATTCTATTGATCCGCTGGGTCTTGATATAGCAGTTATTGAAAACGGGCCAACAAGTGGTAACCCCATAGGTCATACTGCGATTGCTATTACTGGTCATGGAATAGCCAGTTCTGGCAATAGCACAACGATTGGTTCAAGTCTTACAGATTACTTGAAGAGAGAAGTTGGACGTAGAGATACTAAAATTTCAATTATTCCAACGAATCCTGAACAAGACGTAAAAGCATGGGAAGAATTAAAAAAGCACCATAAATACATTGGACTTCCTTATACTTACGGAAACTGTTCAGACTTATCAAACGATGCCTTAGATAAAGCAGGCATTGAAGATACAAACCTTTATCCTGGAACTTCAGGGGATTTAAATAGGCTTTTACCAGGCCACGCAGGTGCTAGAGCGGCCCAAGCCGGAGCAACAATCGTTGATATCCCAAAAAACTCAACTTCTTTCCCTGATTCCGTTAATCAATTTAATCCAAGATGATGTTTAATGTTTTGAACAATATCCGAAAAAAACTGTTTGTCATCACTCTCTTAGTGTGGATTGTAGCTACTGTAATTTATGCTTATATTTATGTAACATCCGTACTAGCGCAACCAAACTTAGAGGGCTATGAAACGGAGTGGCAATTTCAGTTACTGATGTTTTCAATTTTTCGTTTACCTTGGCTACTTATTGGATGTATAGCTACTATTGTTATTTTGAAGAAGCTTACATTTGATTCGTTTGAAAGAGATCACAATCCTAATCGGGATTAATTAAGCCAACATATATAGCTATGTCGGCGGGAACCCGGTTAACCTAATTGATCCCGAGGGGTTATGTCCCGATGGGCAAGCATGGAAATCTGAAGGCCAGTGGGGACATTGTGTGCCAGAGTCGGAAGCTGGGTACTTACCGGGCAATGCGGCTAGTGATGCAGCCAACTTTTGTCCTATTCCTGCAGGAATAGGCGCTGCAGTAGTAATAGGAGTTATTGGCAAACTAAAGAAAATTAGTGGCAATCATCCACCAATAAATTGGCATCGTCAGAGAATACATACGGATGGAACACAAGGAAAATCTCAATTTAAATCAAATGTTGATGTTGAAAAAGTTGTTGAGGATGCTTGGAGAAATGGTGAACCTCAATTTAATTCTAAAGGTGAGTTTATTGGTAAGGTCAAGCAATACAATGATGAAATTGGCACACAAGGTCAAAAATCAGTAGATGTACGTTTTAGCAGTGAGAAGGGTGTTCATGGATTTCCTTCGAATAAAGTAGAGTAAAATAATGTGACAACTGATGAGTTAATTGCAGAAATTAAAATAAAATTTAATTCTAGTGTTATGCCAAATGGCGATTTGCTAGGTTGGGATAGGAACAGATTTTATGAACCTTTGCAGTTGTTGTTAAACGAATATGCAGTTATAAATCAAACGGATTTTAACTATTCGTATTGTAATAGCTTTGATATCAACATGAATACCAAAGGAAATTTTGGCGAAATCTATAAGATAACGTTAAAAATAAGTTTTATATTAGATATGTTTACCATTCATCTTACGAAATACTCAAAAGATAAAAAGATGGGTAAGGTTGTATCGCAAGATACAATCCCTGAAGCTAAATTCGTTTGTGATAAATTAAGATATTATTTATCACAAATAAATTTTGAAGAATTATATGAAGATATTGATGTCGAAATTCCGGGCATTCAATTAGAGTTGGCACAGAAAGCTACTGTTGGAAAATGCCTTTTTGATGACTTCTAACCCGTAAGTCGGAAGCGGCGTTAGCCGTGTTCCGACGAATGTACCCCGCCGAACTTTCTACCCACTATGCGCCGTTTGGCAGCGTCACCAGCTTCACCTTGGGCAAATGGCTTCACGGCCCATCGAAACATCGATCTGGATGGACGAATAGCCGGCTACAGCCTCGGCAATGCCACGGTGAGTCTCGGCTACGATGCGGCCAGCCGGCTCACCAGCGCACAAGAATCGGGCACCACCGTGTCGCGGATCTTCGATTACGATCCGCTGGACCGGCTCATTCACACGCAAGTGCCCAGTGCGGTTTATGACTACAGCTATGATGCGACGGGTAATCGCTTAACCGAAAAAGTGGGCAGTACGACTTTCAATTATACCTATCCGACGACCAGTCATCGCCTGGCCTCGGTAACGGGTCCCAAGGCCCGAAGCTTCAGTTACGATAACAATGGCAGCATGACCGGCAATGGCAGCCAGCAATTTGTCTATAACAGTCTGGGACGGCTCCATCAAGTCATCACGGCTCTGGGCACCTATCAATACCGGATCAATGGTCTCGGCCAGCGGGTCATGAAAATACCGCCGACCGGCAACCGGACGATCTTCCACTACGACGAAAACGGACAATTGCTGGCGGAAACCGATGGCCTCGGCGTGGTGGTGAAGGAATTTATCTGGCACGGCGCCACACCGGTGGCGGTGGTTTTACCACCAACGAGCACCAAACCGGAACGGATCTACTACATCCATGCCGACCAACTCAACACGCCACGAGCCGTTGTCAGCACCAGTAACGCTGTGCTCTGGCGCTGGGACCCGGAACCTTTCGGCACCGCCCTGCCCAATGAGGATGTCGATGGCAATGGCGAAAAGCTGGTCATGAATCTGCGCTATCCCGGACAATATTATGATCAAGAGACCGGCTTGAACTACAATAACTTCAGGGACTATGATTCGAGTATCGGGTGCTATGTGCAGTCTGATCCGATTGGACTGGCGGGGGGCATTAATACGTATACCTATGTATCAGGGAATCCGATTAATGCAGTGGATCCCACAGGGTTGGTTGGTGATGATATTAATAATCGCTCCGGCCCTATTGATCAGTCTGGAAGAACGCCACGGACGGGAAATCCTATTGAAGGTCCCTATCCATCTCCAGACACAGTGGGAGATAAAATTGGTAACAAAATTTTAGACCAAATATTAAAACAATTAACTGGAATAGGTGGTTTAGCTACGAGAAGCCCAGTAGCTATTGGTTTACCTTTACTTACTCATTCAAAAGGGCTTGGTGGTTGCGATAAAAATGGAGTATGTTCAGATACACGGCCACCACCCAAATGCGATTCAAAGACTCAATGCTGTTTTATAGTGCGTTTCTATACTAATACATAGCCATGAAGAGTAAGAGCAAGTGGTTAAAAGAAGTTTTTGGACTTCCTACATATATTCCAGCCACTTTGGCTCTTATGGCTATGAGCAATGGTGATAATTTGCTTATCGTATATGCTGGTCTAATTCCATTTATAATTGGTTATAATTTACTTTTTGAATACGTTTTTCCTGAGTCAGCAATCAATGGACAGTGGAATAAGGTGGTATTGCTAATATTAGGTCAGATAATATTTTGGGTAATTTTACTTAAATTAATGGGACTTTATTGATTCGCCGAAGCACGGTAAGGCCACCGCGACCACTGGTTTTGGTAGTATGCTATTTGTATATCGCTTCTTTGATAAAATACATCGTGAAAAGTCGCATCTAGGAATTTTTTTTGAAATTGGGAAATTTGACCAGGAAAAATAGGCAGTAGGTCCCAGTGGCATTGAGGAAAACAGCTGCACGTATGATTGTTTGCGTCAGGCGGATTACTTGGCGGCATTAATATAATTCACAGTTCGGGATAAGAAAGCAGGCGCGCTTTTATAAAAAAGTTCGGATACCTTCAAATCTCTAAACTTCTTTAAAACCCTGTTGATTATGAAACTGTGACAATTATTTTCCAATGTAGTTGTATCTTTGATCGAATATTTATAACGTTGCTGGCTATCTAAGCCAACCAACGTAGATGGAACAGAAGCAGGTGCGCTTACCCCACTGGGTTGTATAGAATAATCAGGAGCATTTCAATGCCGGAGCGATCAAAATACCGCTAGCTAAACGTTGGTTTAAAAGGGATAAAGAAAATGCTGTCTGTCAGCTGCATATACAGATTTTCATTTGTAGGTGAAAATCGATTAGTTTGTTGAATAAATTAACCGCGACTTCCATTCACATAAGCCGCCGTTAATTCATGAACAGGTGCTTCAAAAATCTGCTGACAATGTCCAAATTCAATCAGGCAACCTGCACGTTGCTCCTTGATCCAGAAAAAGCCCGCATAATTGGCAATACGTCTAGCTTGTGCCAGATTATGGGTCACAATCACCACCGTATATTTTCCCCGTAAACGCTGAATCAAATCTTCCACGACACCTGAAGAAATCGGGTCTAACGCACTGCAGGGTTCATCCATTAACAAGACCTTTGGTGTCAGTGCCAAGGCTCGGGCGATACACAGCCGTTGTTGCTGACCGCCGGACAGTGCCTGCGCTGAAGATTCCAGGCGATCCTTGACTTCATCCCACAACCCGACATCCAGGAGAACCTGTTCCAGAACCTGATTCAAATCGGCTTGTTTACTCATGCCATGTTCCCGTAGCGGTAACTCAATATTGCGACGGATCGACAACGGAAATGCCACGGGTTTTTGAAAAATCATGCCGATATTGCGGCGCAAGCCTTGCACATCCAAGGCAGGATTACGCAAATCCTGACGGTCATACTGAATAGTGCCCGATACATGGCAGTCGGGAATCATATCGGTCAAGCGATTCAGTACAGACAGGAAACTGGTTTTACCGCAGCCTGAGGGACCGATCAGCGCCGTAATGCAACCTTTATAAATATCCAGTGACACATTTTCTAATGCCGGTTTTGTTCCGTAATGCAAAGACAGGTTGTTGACCTGTATCAGTGGCTTAGGAATACAGCAGGGAGGACCCGCCTGTAGAGGTCCTAACGTATAAGTGTCATCCAGTTTTTGGATTTTATCGACAAGTTCACCAGTAGAATCGGGAAAGTAATTCATACGGCAATGATGCGCTTGTGGTGCCAATGTTTGGCCAGGTTCATGGCCAGACTGTTGATGAGCACTAACAATATGATCAACACCAAAGCGGAGCTGAAAGCATTCGCATCGCCGCCAGCCACATTCATAGACAGATCGTAGATATGAACCGATAAGGCGCGGCCGGAATCGAACAAGGAACCGGGCAAGCGGTCCACATACCCGCTAGTAAAAACCAGGGCAGCGGTTTCGGCCCCGGCACGGCCGATGCCTAATAATAATCCGGCAACTATTGCGGGAGTTGCCGCCGGTAATAGCACATGAAAAAAAGCCGCACCGCGAGACATGCCCAACGCAGCGGCCGCCAGTCGATAGTCATCGGGTGTTGCCTGCAAACCTTCCTCGATTGTTCGAATCAAAATCGGTAAGACCATACAGGCTAGCGTCAGTCCACCTGATAAAATAGAAAACCCCAGGCCCCAAAAAATACAGAAAAAGGCATTGCCGAACAGTCCGAAAACAATGGAAGGAACGCCCGCCAATACATCCAGACTACGCCGCACCAAACGTCCGAACACAAGATTTTGTTCAGTAAACTCACTCAGTAGCACCGCCGTCGCTAAACCAAGTGGTGTTGCCGTGACCATGGCAATCAATAAAACCAGGACCGTCGATACAATAATGGGGCCAATGCCACCTGATCGTCCGGCATTTTTTGGCATTTCAATGAGAAATGGCCAGGAGAGATTAGTGAGTCCATGAATAATGATGTCAGATAACAGCCAGACAAAGACACCACTGACCAGCAGTGCTATTGTCCAGATGCATATCGTCGCTAGATTATTTTTAGACATGACGGCGTTCTTTGGTAAAGTATTCTACCAGTCCGACTAAAACCAGCACCATCGACATTAAAGCCATGCCTGAAACAAACAAGGCCGCGCGATGATCACCGGTGGCGTAGGCCATCTCCAAGGCAATGTTCGCGGTCAATGTCCGTACTGAATCAAATAAACTGTGTGGCTGCTCCACTACATTGCCGGCGACCATTAACACCGCCATGGTTTCGCCGATAGCGCGACCTGCCGCTAACAATATGCCTGCGGCTATACCCGAACGTGCGGCAGGCAATGCCACACCGCCGATCAAACCCCATCGGGATAAACCTAAAGCCGCTGCACCGCGAATATAAGCGTTCGGTACGGCTACCAATGCGGCATCGACGGTTAATGCCACCGTCGGCAGAATCATCAGTGTCAATATTAGAATACCGGTCAATAGACTGACGCCGGGGGGATGCACGCGACCGATTAACGGTGCCAACGTGGTTAATCCCCAAAAACCATAAACTACGGATGGAATGCCGGCCAGTAATTCGATCAAGCGACGATAGACAATAGCGAGAAAGACGGGCGCATAAAAACGGATGAATAACGCTGATCCGATGCCTAAAGGCGTGGCCAGTAATAGGGCTCCTATTGTGGAGTACAGGGTCGCCGACAGCATTGGCGTCAACTGATATAAATTTTCCACCGGGTGCCATGAGGCATCGGTGATAAAGCGGGTCAAGGCCACATGCTGCAATATCGGCCAGGATTCCCTCATAAGAAACAACAAAATAAACAACACTATCGCTGCCGCCAATAGTGCACAGCCTCGTAGTAAAGCGACGAGTTGCCGATCAGCGCGGGACAGGGACAAAGTATTGCGCCTCAATCAGATCATTCACTTGAGGCGAACTGGCGAACTCGATGAAGGTTTTTGCAAGTCCAATCGGCTCGGCATGAGTCACCAGATTCAATGGCCTCGATAACGGAAAGCTGCGATTTCGTACATTCTCGACGGAAGCGGCTATCCCTTCGAGAGGCAGCAACTTAATGGTCGCACCCTGGCTGGCTTCATATTCGGCTGTCCCGACAGAAACATAAGCAATGGCATCCGGGTTGCCCACCACGGTTTTAATACCTTGCTGATTGTCGCCAATCACGACTTGGGGCTTGACATCGGTATTCTTCAAATCGAAATAATGCAGAAATAATTCCAAAGTCGATCGGCCTTCCGCTTTGTTGATCACGGTAATCGGCGTATCGTTGCCACCGACGTCTTTCCAGTTAACGATTTTCCCGGTAAAGATGTCGATGATTTGTTGTTTATTCAATGCTTCAACCGGATTGGCCTTATTTAAAATCACGCTGATGCCGTCCAACGCAATGGTAAACTGAAGTAAATCCTTTTCATCGTCTTTAAGTGCTCGGGAGGCCATGCCAATATCGGCCAGTCCGGCGCGGGCATCACTGACGCCGCGAGAGGAGCCGCCAGTCTGCACATCGATCCGAACATTACCATGAAATGATTCAAAGCGTTTGCCAATTTCAGCAGCCAGCGGTGCCACCGTGCTGGAGCCTGTCAACACCAACTTTTCAACTTTGGTTCTGTCAGTCAGGCTTTTCATGAAGCCCCAAACAGCTCCTGATACCAATAAAAGAACCAGAAATACAATTCCCAGTTTTTTCATAGTTAACCCTCCCGTTACCTGCGAACAAATTTATTGCACTGGCTCGGAATCTTACGGGTTAAACCAATGCCTTGCAAGGTTTGCCGCACCCCGCAACAAGCTCAACAAAATTAGCGATGGTGGTGGTAACCTCCGCCTCCGCCATTCCAGCCACGTCTGTTACCACCATAATAACCATGGCCGTGACCATAACCGCCGTAGCCTTGTGAGTGACCGTAAGGAAATGGGCTAACAACACAACCTTGTAGGAGGAGTGTAATGCCAATAATGGGTATTAATCCTAAAATGTGTTTCATAACCAACTCTCCTTGAGTGATTCAATCATTAATGGGTGATATGTCATTTTTTATAACGAATGCAGTGTTCCTGCCCGTTGGTTAAAATTTTAGTCATCGATTCAAAAGTGACTATAGCCAGTTGTAACCGCACTATCTAAAGCGTTTATAAGAACATCTGCTTAAATAAGCATTGTGGCGGTCTCGACTATCATCGACCCAATACCGATAATGGTGCGGCCTTTCATAGAAACGTCGGTGGTATTGGGGGTGAAAATGGCGACGTTGATGGGGAGAGTCGAAGCGGTTAAAGTGGTTATAAGGTTGGGTATAAACGTTATGTGCCTGAGAATGGCGATAACCAACATCAGCCCATGCTTGAGACGGGGCGTACAAAGCAGTAATAAACAAGAGTAAAGCAACTAATTTTTTCATGGCTTGTTCCTAGAAGTTAACGATAAACTGAGACAATTCCGCCAAGCTCTAAAGAGTTAGAACTTGAGTAAATTCTAATCATTGATCGCTGAATACACGCTTAATGGAGCCAGGGGAGATCTTGATGACTGGATGACAAAATCCGATCACTTCGTAAGGAACGAAACTAGGGTGCTTTCCATAATTTCTGCATCTCCAGGAACATGAATGAAGCTGTCCAGGCGATAAGTAACAAGCCGGTTAAGGCTTCCAATCCAGCCATGAATCGGATATCGCCTATAGGTTTAATATCACCGATGCCGAGTGAGGTATAGGTTGTGAAAGAAAAATAACTGCAATCCATCAGACTATTATCGAATTGACCTTCCAGTGAGCCAAAGTAAGTCGAGTGTATTTTGAAATAATAAGCGAAGGCAAATAACCAAATTTCAACAATGTGGGCAAACAACGCGCCAAAAACACCAAATAATACGCACAATCGACTCTTTATCTTGAGTTGAGGAATAACTATGGATAAGAGGTTAAGCGCTTCGAAATGAATTAATACAGCCAGGGCAACAAGAATGCTGTTAATTATAAAAGTGAATATCATGAGTTATTACGGAGCCAAATTTGAGTGAGCCTTTGAACTTATTGACTTACAGGGAGTTCCGATATAAAGCATCAAGGCGCCGAGGGGGGTATAAGGGCCCAACTCGCCAGCACGTTTTCAGCTTATAAATCCTGCTCCGTATCGCTATTCAAATTTGGCCATAGGCTGAATGCAAATAGCCAAATCATCGCGATATTAATGACTGGAATCAATAAAACCAGTGTCCACCAACCGTCAAAGCCGGCTTTTTGGACAATTCTAAAACCCAGCCACAGGCAAAAAGCCACATAAATTGGCAGCAAAAATAAAAATAACGTCATAAATTATGTTCTGATTTCCCACGCGCATTGGGCCAGGGTAGCAGCGCCAATTGCATAAAAATGAGGAGTATGCCGAAGCCGGGTAAAAAAACCAGTATCGCCCAGGCTGGGTTAAAACCGGCTTTTTTGTAGATTAAAAAGACCGGCAAAAAAATTAACAGGCCAACGATGAAGATCTGAACAATTTCGGGAAACATCATCATACGTGATACCTTTGATACAATTACCTGAAAATAGCGTGCATTGGATATTTTATGTAGTCAATGAAAAATATTCAAAATTTTTGAGTTGGCCTGGCCCTGAAAGTTTATTGCAATATTAACGATGACTCTACTAAAACAATTGCATGCAAAATTTGTATCAGATCTAAGGATCATGGCAGAATTTTCCCGAGTGCGCGAATGACTGTAAAGATAAATGACCACTACTGAATTCTGTTAACGAAATCAGAATTATCTATAAAGCAACCCCTTACTCCAGCGACAGAATGAATTGCCATTGCGTTCGCGTGACTGGCAGAATTGATAGTCTGTTGCCCGGTCGAATCAATGCCGAATCGGCAAGTTCGGTTTTTTGTTTCAGTTCCTTCAAAGTAATTGTACGTGATAGTGTTCTTTTATATTTGACATCGACCATGAACCAGCGTGGCTGGTCAGGATTGCTTTTAGGGTCGTAGTGTTTATTCAGAGGGTCAAAGGCAGAAAAATCCGGATAAGCTTCGCGGGCAATTTCGATAATGCCTACGATTCCCGGTTCTTCGCAGTTTGAATGGTAAAAGAACGCCTGATCACCGATTTTCATATCATCACGCATCATGTTGCGAGCCTGATAGTTGCGCACGCCATCCCAGTGTTCAGTTTGATGCGTTTTGTTGTATAAATCCTGAATGCTAAAAGTTTCAGGTTCGGATTTCATGAGCCAATAGTTCACGGGTTATTCTCGGTGGTAGTGTTTATGATGTCGTAATTTTATTAGAAACCAAGAGCGTTAATGCTTGGTATAATAACCAATTTAGCCGGATTTAATAAATACAGGCGGGGCTTTAATGACAGTAAGAAGATTCAAGGATAAACACCCAATCATCGGGAAGTCAGTTTTTATCGATGATAGTGCGGTGGTTATTGGCGATGTGACACTGGGGGACGATGTGTCCATTTGGCCCACCACAGTCTTGAGAGGCGATGTTGAAAGTATTGAAATCGGTGCAGGAACCAATATTCAGGATGGATCGATATTACATGTAACACATGAAGGTCAATATACCACGATGGGCTATCCCCTGATCATTGGTAAAGGCGTTACCATTGGCCATAAAGCCGTCGTGCATGCCTGCAGGGTAGGGGATTTTTGCCTGATTGGCATGGGCGCCATTATTCTGGATGGCGCTGTCATCGAAGATTATGTGATATTAGGCGCCGGTTCGCTGGTTCCTTCCGGTAAAAAGCTGGAAAGTGGCTATCTGTATGTGGGCTCTCCAGCCAGACAAATTCGGCCATTAAAAGATTCCGAAAAAGAATTTCTGGAATACTCCTATCAACACTATATCGAATTGAAAAACGAGCATTTAAATTCCTTATAAAAGTGGGAGATCCGCTTGCTGGTTATAGGCACCGTTCTGAATTCAACAAATCGATAACTGCTTGGGTTTTCGGACGTATGCCACGCCAGATGAAAAATGCTTCGGCGGCTTGTTCTACAAGCATTCCGAGTCCATCCAGGCTTTTCAACGCACGATTATCCATTCCCCATTGAACAAAAGTGGTCGGTTTATTGGCGTAGGCCAGATCGTAGCAGATGCCATTCAGTGCCAATAAATCTTCGGTTAATGGCGGTAATTGGTCACTCAGACTGGCCGATGTGGCATTAATGATGAGATCAAACTGAAGGCTTTTCAGGCTTTCAAATCCGCAGCCTGTGATTGGCCCCATGGAGCCGAATTCGCTGGCTAGATTAACGGCCTTTTCGGCGGTTCGATTGACAATGCATAATGCGCCAGGTGATTGTTCCAGGATAGGGGCAATAATCCCACGACTGGCTCCACCGGCACCAAGTATCAGTATACGGGTACCCGTCAGTGAAATGGCGTGGTTGGTGATGAGATCCCTAATGAGGCCGCAACCATCCGTGTTGTCGCCCAGTACTGCGCCATCAGTTTGCAGGGCGAGCGTGTTGACCGCCTTGCTCAATTTGGCGCGTTCAGTCCTGCGATCGGCAAAAGACCAGGCCAGTTCCTTTAACGGTACCGTGCAATTCAGGCCCTTGCCGCCATTGGCAAAGAACGCCTTTGCAGAGTTTTTAAACTGTTCTGCGGAAACCTCCTGGGCACCGTAGGCTATCGATTGACCAGTTTGGCCGGCAAAGAGTTGATGAATCCTTGGCGATTTGCTGTGATTGATTGGCTTCCCGAAGACAGCATAGCAATCGGTGGGTGAGGTCATGAGTTTTTTTTCTCCAGCCAATTTTCCCAAAGGACTGTTCCGATGACAATCATTATGGCGATCAGCAATTCTATCCACAGGTAATGTCGTGTATAGGCGGCAATAATGGCCGATGCCCAAAGAAAAAAGCCAACCAGACTGAAACGCCAGCCTACTCGCAGACCATCAAGCATGGTTGCAAGCGATAAAATCAGCAAAATGATGAGGCCCGCATCGTCCTCGGCAATTCGTCCCGGCTGGTGTATTAAAAAGATACCGCCAACGGCAAGCAGGGAAGTTGCCCAATGGATGGACTGTTCACGCAAAATCAGTTTTATATCCTCAGGCCTGTGTTTGGATTGCAGCCAGCCAATGATAATAGCAAACACGGCAAATACAACGACCATGATCAGCCAGTAACCGTAGCCGTCAGCCGGTGAATAATCAGTGATTCCAATACCCACCAGTGAGAGAATGAGCAATAAAACTAAAATGGCTTCTTCAATCTGAAATCTGCCTTTTGCAGTGATCAGTGGGTCTTCTGACATATCGTGGAGTCTCTTTTTTTATTATTGTTTTAAGGGGGTGATGCGTGTAAAAAACTTAACCAAATGTGGAGCCGTTCCAGCCCCAATAGTCTGCAGGACATTGACTGAATTCAATATACACACGATCTGCGGTAATTTGTAACGAATTTTCTATTTGCCTACTCAATGAAGAAGAAAGTGCTTTGGTTTGCGCGGTTGAGAGGCCAATGCTTTTGCATTCAATAAAAGCCAATGGATCGCAATTGCCGGCAAATAACATGGTTTTTTCTGGATCCAGTTCTATCATGACATAACGCTCAGGTTTTCCCGTCTCTTTGGCAAGCAGTTGCGAAAGCTCGCGTAGTAATTGGGGCGTTTTTTCCTTGTCAATTATTTGATTGGTTGTTAGTTAGTTTCAAAAAAGGCATGGTCGATAGTATCTCCAGATGATAGTAACAAGCTCAACCGGTAATGTTTTCAATGGTAAGCATGTCCGAGTCAGAAAGTTCAAGATCGTAAATAGCAAGGTCTGCCCGCATATGATCAGCATTGCATGTGCCAGTAATCGGCATCATGCCGGTCTGTATAGCGAATCGAAAAACCAGTTGTGCGATAGAGCAGTGGTGACGTATTGATATCCTGGCCAAATCAGGATGTTTTAATGCCTCTGAATTAGCCGTAAGCAGAGAAAATCCCTGATAGATAATATCATTGTTCCGACAGAACTCACGAATGCTGAGATCCCATTTAGCCCGTGCGTAGCAGCGATTTTGTACAAAGGCTGGTTTGATTTCAGCCTCTTCAAACAGTGACTGTAATTGTCCTAAGTTGATATTGGAAATGCCCAGCAGACGAATGGCGCCTGATTTTTGCAATGATTCCATGGTACGCCAGACTTGCCGGTCGTCATCACTGAGTTCAAGATGTGTAGCCGGCCCATGTAACAGGTATGAATCAATATAAGACGTTCCGAGATGTTCCAAGGAACTTTTAAAAGACTGCTGCACTTGCGTGCCGTAGTCGGCGTTGGCATCGTAGGGAGGCCGGTGATCCTGACTGGAAACATAGGTAAATTTGGTCTGTAAAAAAAGATCGCTGCGCTGTAATCGATCTTCAGCCAATGCTTGCCGAAGGGCGCTACCCACTCCTGCTTCAAAATAGTGTCGACGCTGATTGGCAGTATCAATGCCCAAAAACCCAGTTGCCAACGCTAAGCGAGTCAGTTGTTCTGTTTGGTCGGCTTTCCAGGCCGTTCCATACAAAAAGCCAGGAATCGTCAAGCCTTTATGCTGGAGAAGGCGAGGAGTCTGATACGTATTATTCATTCTCAATGCCTTACTGGTTGTCGAACGTCGAATCAATTAGGCTGAAGCATCCTTGCGATGAATAAAAGTCGGGGATGTTCAGCTCTTTGAAATGCTTAGGTTCTGGTTTGTTTTGGCTTACTTTATTGCTTGTCGTGAGCTAAAAACGGCCATCTTACCCGCAGGTTTTGATGTTATGTAACACTATTAAGACTTATGATCCACTAACAAGGGTGCGTAGGGTTTAAAAGAGTCGTTGTTGTGTTGCTGACAAGCTGAAAATTGATATTTTTGATGGTTGATCGTTTGTTGCAATCCAGCCAGATTGCTTGTGTTTTTGCACTGAGTGCCTTTGACGGTGCGTGCTTGGCATTGTGTGACATTTTCGAAACGAATGATATCACTGGCAGGAGCGGCTTTGGTGGCCGCTACTTGTGTTGATGCGGGTTCGCTTGATTTAATGGTCGGAGTTGCTGCTTTTATTTTTGCCGGCGCTGATTTTTTTTTTGCCGGAGCGGTTGATTTGCTCATATCCGGTTTTGCTTGTTGAGCTTTTTTCGTTTCCGGTGTCGATTTTGTTTCGGTGGCTAGAGGGACGCCGGCCAGATATTTTGCTACACCGGTTTTTGGGATGACAACAGGTTCTTTGATGGCTGACGAACTGCCACCAGCCGCTTGTCTTGCCAGGTATTTACCAACGCCCGTTGTGGGAACTTCGGTAGCGACGGCAGGTGATGCGGTTTTTTGTCTGGCCAAATATTTTTCAACGCCACTTAAAGGCGCGTCACTGCCTGCTTCGTTGGTTTTTGTGGGTTGTTCCTGTTTTGCAAGATACTTTGCGACGCCAGACAGATTGTTAGACTCTTCAATATAGATAGAGTGACTATTGTATGTTTTTGGACCTGACCAAATTTCACCGGCCTTGTTAAGGAGTTGTTCAAATAAATTTTTTGCCATCGCAGGATACCTTTGTGTATTGTTATATTGTGTTCAAATTAAAAAAATCGGTAAGCCTGGCAATCATAGACCAAACTTAAACCGGGGTAAAGATGCTGCTTGTTTCAGTATGTTAGGAATAGATTTGTAGATTAGTTTCCAACTGCCGATAAGGCATCAATTGCCTAAAAAATACTTTGTGTGTCTTTGAAAGATCAAATAGTTGTCAGTCTAGTTGCAAACGTGTAATAGCTGGAATTCTTCGTTATTTGATCAAACTTAACAGAACCCCAGCTGCAACGGCCGATCCAATAACGCCAGCAACGTTAGGTCCCATGGCGTGCATTAGTAAAAAATTATGCGGGTTACTTTCCAAACCCAATTTATTGGCTACTCTTGCTGCCATGGGTACTGCTGATACACCGGCTGCGCCGATGAGGGGATTGATGGGTGTGCTGCTGAATTTGTTCATGATTTTAGCCATGATGACACCGGCCGCCGTACCGATTGCAAAGGCACAGGCCCCCAATGCCAGGATGCCCAGCGTTTCAATTTGCAGAAATGCGGCGGCACTCAGCTTCGATCCTACCGACAGACCTAAGAATATCGTGACAATGTTAATAAGTTCGTTTTGCGCGGTCTGACTTAATCGTTCGACCATGCCGCAAGCATTCATCAAATTACCCAGAGCAAACATGCCAATCAAGGGTGTCGCTGAAGGTAACAGAAGAATGGAAAGTAGAAGCAACATGAGCGGGAATACGATTTTTTCAGTTTTACTGACGTCCCGCATTTGCTGCATTTCAATTCTGCGTTCGTCTTCTGTCGTCAGGGCCCTCATGATCGGTGGTTGAATTAGGGGTACCAATGCCATATACGAATAGGCGGCGACAGCGATGGCTCCCAATAAATCAGGCGATAGCTTTGACGCAACATAAATAGCTGTTGGTCCATCAGCACCGCCGATGATTCCGATGGCAGCAGCATCCTTTAAAGTAAAGTCAAGACCGGGTATAACGTTTAGAGCCAATGCACCCAACAGAGACGAAAAAATGCCAAATTGTGCGGCAGCACCGAGTATCAATGTTTTGGGATTTGCCAGCATGGGGCCAAAATCAGTCATGGCTCCCACACCCATGAAGATGAGCAACGGAAATATGCCGGTTTTGATGCCAAAATACAAATAATAAAGAATACCGCCTTCTTCGGCAATTCCTGCGACAGGAATGTTACTGAGGATGGCGCCAAATCCTATCGGCAACAGTAGTAGCGGTTCAAATCCTTTTTTGATGGCCAGATACAGTAATACAAAACCGACCACCATCATAAAGGCCTGTCCACCGGAAAAATTGTAAATGCCGGTACTCTGCCAAAGTGAAATGAGGTTTTCCATTGTAATCCCTAAGACGTTGTTATAAGGAGATCAGGGCGTTTCCACCCGCTACTGCTGCGCCCTCCTTGATGTGAACTTCGCTGACAATACCATCAAATTTGGAACGAACTTCAGTTTCCATCTTCATGGCTTCCATAATGATGACAACCTCACCCTCTGTTACTGTGCTGCCGACACTCACGAGTATTTTTAAAATGTTACCTGCCATTGGGGCGTAAACAACAGCGCCACTGGCGGAATGAGGCATATGAGCAGGAGGGTTGGTTTGCGTCGTTGTGGCTGGTTGAATACCGAGGGCTGAGCCGCCAGGCCCGACAGCGACATTAAAATTGCGGCCATCGACATTTACTGTGTAGGTTTCGACGCTTTTTCCAGTGTTTTGTGTGGTTTTAGCGGTACTGGCCATTGCAGTGTGTCGATCAGGATTCGGTGCGGATTCAAAGGCACTCGGATTGCTCCTGTTTATCAGAAATTTCCAGCCGACCTGGGCGAACATGCCATTGATGAGCGCATCGTCTTCTATGCTATCGGAAAGCTTTACACCTTCTGCGAGAGCTTTTTCCTGAACTTCAGCGATCAACCTGGCCATTTCCGGCTCAATTAAATCAGCTGGGCGACAGGTGATCGGTTGCGCTCCATTCAGCACTTTTTCCTGTAACGCCTTATTGACGGGAGCCGGTGTGGCGCCATATTCTCCTTTGAGGACGCCAGCCGTTTCTTTGGTGATGGTTTTATAACGTTCCCCGTTCATGACGTTGATAACCGCTTGTGTGCCGACAATTTGTGAGGTGGGTGTTACCAGCGGAATAAAACCTAAGTCTTCACGAACCCGCGGAATTTCCAACAACACGTCGTCAAACTTGTCGGAGGCTCCTTGTTCTTTTAACTGGCTTTCCATGTTGGTCAGCATGCCGCCAGGAACTTGCGATACCAGAATCCGGCTATCGACCCCTTTCAGACTGCCTTCGAATTGGGCGTATTTTTTACGGATCTCCCTGAAATAGCTGGCGATTTCCTCCAGTTTGTTTAGGTCAAGTCCGGTGTCGCGCTCGGTGCCGTCGAGACTGGCCACAATGGTTTCAGTCGGGCTGTGGCTATAAGTCATACTCAATGATGAAATTGCGGTATCGACAATATCGATACCGGCTTCAGCGGCCTTCATAAGGGTCGAGATGCTTAATCCCGTAGTCGCATGGCTATGGAGATGTATGGGTATATGGGTGCTTTTTTTCAGACGAGTGACCAGTTCGAAAGCGTCGTAAGGTTTCAGTAATCCGGCCATATCTTTGATGCAGATGGAGTGTGCACCCATGTCTTCAATCTTTTTGCCGAGGTCAACCCAGAGGTCGATGGTATGTACCGGACTTGTTGTATAGGACATCGTGCCTTGCGCATGAGCTCCTGTATTAAGTACCGCTTTGACGGCATGTTCGATGTTGCGCATGTCATTCATGGCATCAAAAATTCTAAAGACATCAATGCCATTGATGGCGCAACGTTCGACAAACTTGTCGACGACATCGTCAGCGTAGTGCCGATATCCCAAAATGTTTTGGCCACGCAGCAACATTTGTTGGGGCGTTTTGGGCATTGCGGCCTTCAAGAGGCGCAGCCTTTCCCAGGGGTCTTCCCCTAGAAAACGGATGCAGGCATCAAATGTAGCGCCACCCCATGATTCAATTGACCAGTATCCAATCTGGTCAAGCAGGCCGCATACGGGAAGCATGTCTTCAATTCGCAAGCGAGTAGCCAGAATGGATTGATGTGCATCACGCAGTACAACCTCCGTAATCGCTAAGGGCTTTTTTTTATCTTTGGCCATTCTTATGGGTTCTCCAGGGACTTGGCTTGTTGTAATCATCAAAAGGTTAGTGAGCAGATCGGTTAGTTTTTACAACGACGCTCTGAGAAAATTGTGTATTTTCTTCGTTATTTAGGTAAATGATGTTTATCCCGATAATGGTGCACAGCGGCTGTGATGGCAGCAACGGTACGTTTATCGATACCCGATGTTACTGATGGTACAGGGATGGTCGTTTGAGGCTCAGCGGGGAAAAAGCGCTGTACGAGTGAGGACATAAAGTGAATGGCAATAACCAGCATCGTAAGAAACAGGAAAACAATGCCCATTCCAACGATCATCAATTCAACTCCGCTACGTATCAATTCCGCCATATCGTAAAAACCTTTAATGAAACACTTGAATCTATTATAAATCTGACAAGAGCCGTTACATTATCCATAAAAAACACCGCTAAACAAACTAAAGATAAGGAAATGGTCGGTTTTTAGTTAAATCCTGGTTCATATGTCATTTGGCGCAGATTAAAGGGCTGATAAAGCTTTTTCGTAGTCGGGTTCGTTCGTGAGTTCAGGCACCAGTTCGGTGTATTGCACCTGGTTGTTCTCGTCGATTATGACGATGGCACGAGCGGTTAGCCCGGCCAGAAATGAGTCGATCAGCTTAACGCCGTAAGTCTCTGCGAAGTTCGAACGAAAGCTTGATAGCGGCAAGACGTTGTGTAAGCCTTCAAGTTCACAAAAGCGGCACTGGGCAAAAGGTAAATCGGCTGATATGACCAATACCACCGTATTGTCGAGCTGACCGGCCTTTTCGTTGAATTTACGTGCAGAAGCGGCACATACGGGGGTATCCAGACTAGGTACGATATTCAGAATTTTCCTTTTTCCGGCAAAGTCAGCCAGGGAAACATCTTCCAGTTTTCCATTTGTGAGTTTGAAGTCTGGGGCATGGCTGCCTATTGATGGAAGTTCACCACCGGTGTGTAGAGGTTGATCTTGAAAGGAGAGCACGGCCATGAAGGATTATTTCGTCGATTAGTAAAGTTTGTTGCTGTTAATTTTGTTCGGGATGCATTGATCTATAGGCTTTTGAAAAAAACCTACATGTCCTGACGCTATTTTTTATTTTTAGTATTTTTTATTAATCGTTTGCGCTTTTGTAGTTGCCGGTCCGTGAGCTTGTTTTTCTGACCATGAAAGGGGTTGACCGGCGATTTGAACTCAAGGCGAATAGGTGTGCCTGATAACTTCAATTTGTCACGGAAATAATTGATCAGGTAACGTTTATAAGAGACGGGTAAGGCATCCGTTTGCACGCCATGAATAACGACAATGGGTGGATTACGTCCACCCTGGTGGGCATATTTCAATTTGATGCGTCGCGTATTGATCATCGGTGGTTGATGAGCGTCCGTGGCTTCCTTCAGGATTCTAGTTAATGCAGCAGTCGACATATTGATCATTGCTGAATCATACAAGTTGTGTACGACATCAAACAGTTTTCCGACACCACTGCCATGTAGCGCGGAAATGGGATGCTTTTCGGCAAATTCAAGGAAGGATAATTTGATGTCCAATTGTCGTTTAACAGTTTCCTTTTGTTCTGTGGTCAGTCCGTCCCATTTGTTCAGACCGATGATCAGTGCGCGACCGGCTTCCAGCACGAGGCCGAGCAAATGAGCGTCCTGATCGGTTACGCCTTCGCTGGAATCAATCAGATAGATAACGACGTTGGCCTTTTCGATAGCCTGCAATGATTTGATGACACTGAACTTCTCGATCACCTCGGCCACCTTCGATCTTCGGCGCATACCGGCGGTATCGATCAACGTAAACTGCTTGCCGTTACGTTCAAAGGGGATGTAAATACTGTCTCGGGTCGTGCCGGGTTCGTCAAATACGATAACGCGTTCTTCGCCCAGCAGTCGGTTTACCAACGTAGATTTGCCGACATTGGGACGGCCAACAACGGCAATTCCAATGCCTGTGTGGCCTTCATCAACGACTTCCTGACTGGCCGGAAGTAGCTTGCTGACGCGCTCCAATAATTCAGGAATACCCCTGCCGTGGCTTGCCGCGATGGGTACGGGTTCACCGAGCGCTAGCGAAAAAAAGTCCGTTGTAGCAGTTGATGCATCAATGCCGTCGGTTTTGTTGGTGACCAGTATGATGGGTTTTTGCAGTTTTCTTAGGTTATCAGCAATCACCTTGTCAGATGCACTTAATCCTTCTCTTGCATCGACGATAAAAAAAACGACATCCGCTTCTTCGAGTGCTACCTGTACCTGCTTTCTGGCAAAGCTTTCTATGCCTTCGGCATCATCCGCTATGCCTCCGGTGTCGACGACGAGACAGGCGAGGTTTCCCTGTCTGACGCGACCATACTTGCGATCACGGGTAAGCCCGGGAAAATCGGCAACCAGGGCTTCCCGGCTACGGGTGAGATAATTGAATAAGGTCGATTTACCGACATTAGGGCGCCCGACCAGCGCGATGACAGGCAACATATCAGTGCGACCGAACCTTTAATGCGGCCAGCGTGCCGTCTTTTGCATAAACGAAAACAGTATTGTCTACCACCACCGGTTTGGCTTCGATGGCCTCATCAGTTACCTGAACTCGGCCCAGCTGTTTACCATCACTGTTGGATAACCAGTGCACATAACCCTCTAAATCACCGGCAACCACATAGTTTTCATAAACGATGGGCGCCGTTAATTTTCTTTGATGCAGTTCCTTTTGTTTCCACAGGGGGCGACCGGTGCGTTGATCGACTTGCAGGACGTGACTTTCCGTGTCTGTCAGATACAGGTAACGAAAATCATTGCTCAAGCCAGAATAGGAAGAAATGTCTTCGTTACGCCATAAAACATCGCCATCAGGTGCTGAAACAGCGCCAATTCCACCACGGTATCCGGCAATAAAAATGACGCCTCCGGTTTCAATGGGATCGGCATCAAGGTCCACCAGTCGTTCGACTTCAGAGCGACCTTTCGGAATAGCGATACTGGCTTCCCAGACATATTTGCCATCCTGCAACTGCAAGGCCAGCAATTTTCCGTTGTCATAACCGTCAATGACGTTATCCGACACGATGATGGGCGCGCTGGTGCCTCGTATGCTCAACGGTGGTACATTATGTTCATAGCGCCAGAGCTGTCCGCCATTTTTTTCGTCCAGAGCGGTAATGGCGCCGTCAGTTGTGCGGATCAGCACAATACCTTTGGCAATGACGGGCACGGAGAGTACTTCGCTGCTTACTTTGGATTTCCAGAGCACAGTGCCGTTTTCAAGTCTCAGGGCGACGACTTCGGCATCACTGGAACCGACAACGACTGCGGTGGAACCGACCCCGGGACCACCAGAAATAGGCGTTTCAGTTTCTGCTTCCCAGACAAGACGGCCAGTGCCAATATCACGGCATTGCACCATTCCATCGCGGTCGGCGGCCAGGATTTTTCCAAAACCTACGGCTGGCACGAGTTTCAAGGTTTGTCCGTCCGTCCCCACTCCGGTAGATTCTTTCCAGACCACTTCAAGGGTAACTTCAGGTGTGTATTCAATTAAGGCACTGGGTGGATCCGAATTGTCCTCGCCACCCAGAAAATAATCAGTTAGGCCGGAAACACCCTGAGTTAAGGCGTCATAACCGGCACATCCGGTCAGTCCCAATGAAAGCAGTAACAGCGTAATACGGCGCATTATTTTGATGTTTCGATTTTTTCTGAAGCAGTCAAATCGTCAATTTTGAGTTGTAAGAGTGGCGACTTATAACCATTTTCCATGGCCTTTTGGTAAGACGACCGGGCCTGATCCAGTCGATCCAGTGCCACATACAGATCACCGACCAATTCATCATAATTGCCAGCAAATTCAGATATTTTTGCAGGATCAACGTCATTGACCAGTTGTAATGCCTTTTCAAAATCGCCATTCGCCATCATCAAGCGAACCAGTCTGATTTTGGCAAGATTACTGGTTTCCTCATTGGAATGGGCGACCAGTTTTTCTAGGACGGATTTTGCACCGGCCATGTCGTTTTTTGCCACTTTGACCTTTGCTTGCAGTAGTCCGCTGTAAGCGGCATATTCGGTGTTGCTGAACTGTTCCTGGATGCGATCGGCCAATTTATCCGCAGCGTCATTTTGATCGGCCGACACGGCTTTCAATAATTGATCATACAAGACGGATGCCTGATTTGATTGTTCCTGTTGGTGATCATGCCAGTAATTCCAGCCCAGTATGATGGCAATGCCGGCTACCAGACCAACCATCGCAGACTGGCCGTTTTCTTTCCACCATCTTTTTAATGCTTCAAGTTGTTCTTCTTCGGTATCGTAAATTTCCACGGTTTTTCTCTTCAGTGCTAATAGGTTAAAAAATCGGATTCGGTAAACATCGTCAATCCATTTCTCGTGACGGTGCATAGTGCGTTTGCAAAAAAGCAAGTGCTTGCTGCTGGGTGAGCGTTTGTTGTTGCTGATCGTTTCGTAGCGATTTGACACCAACCTCTCCACGGGAGACTTCGTCGTCACCCAAAATAATCGCAAAATCAGCGCCGGTTTTATCGGCTTTTTTAAATTGATTTTTAAAGCTGCCGCCCCCACAATGGACCAGGAGTTTCAAGTCCGGGACTGTGTCTCTGACTAATTCGGCAAAGCGCAGACCTTCCTGTTCGGCTTTTTCGCCTACCCGAATCATGAATACATCTACGGCATTGGCTAAAGGGATACTGCCCTGGTTTTCCAGCAAGGCCAATAAGCGTTCAATCCCCATTGCAAAGCCGACGGCATGATTGGCTTTGCCGCCTAATTGCTCAATTAGCGTGTCATAGCGGCCACCTGCGCACACGGTGCCTTGTGAGCCCAGTTCATCGGTCACCCACTCAAAAACGGTTTTGCTGTAGTAGTCAAGGCCTCGCACCAGTCTTGAATTGATTTCGTAATGAATACCTAATTGATCGAGGGCTGATGTAAAGCCTTTAAAGTGATTCAGGCTGTCTTCACCCAGATCATCCATTAGCGCCGGCGCATCAGCTATCAGTTGTGCAATGGCGGGATGCTTGCTGTCCAGAATGCGCAGGGGATTGGTGTCCAGCCGGCGCAGGCTATCTTCATCCAGGTGTTCCTTGTGTTGTTGAAAATAGCTGACCAGTTTTTCCCGGTAAATCGAGCGTTCAGCGATAGTCCCTAACGAATTAAGCTGCAGCTGGACTTTACTGCGTAGGCCAAGTTTCTTCCACAAGCGATCCATGATAAGGACCAACTCGACATCAATGTCGGGGCCCGGCAAGCCATAGGTTTCAACCCCGAGCTGGATAAATTGCCGATAACGACCTTTTTGGGGGCGTTCGTGACGGTACATGGGGCCGTAATACCACAGCCGATGGCTTTGATTATGCAGCAAGCCATGTTCAAGACAGGCTCTCAGACAGCCTGCCGTACCTTCCGGACGCAAGGTCAGAGAATCACCATTTCTGTCTTCAAAGGTATACATTTCCTTTTCGACAATATCGGTGACTTCACCAATGGAGCGTTTGAAAAGTTCAGTTTTTTCAACAATCGGCAGTCGAATTTCCCGGTAGCCGTAAGCGCCGAGTATGTCTCGAATAATTTGTTCTGCATATTGCCAAAGCGGCGTTTGCTCGGGTAGCACGTCGTGCATCCCCCGGATTGCTTGTATATTGTTAGCCATAATGTGTGTCGGGCTGATTAGGGTAAAGCGGACTTGATCAGCTTTGCTTCTTCTGAAACAGGAAATGTTTCCAGTAATAATTTTTGATAGTCACCCGCTTGTTTCTGGTTGCCCAAAGCGCGCTCTGTTTGTATTGCAATCCAAAGTGTTTGTGGCGTATGGTTGGCAACGCTCAGGTAGCGTTGCAGAAAACCTTTGGCCGGCCACAGATCACCTCTTAGGTAACAAATTTTTTGCATTTCCTGTAAGGCGGGGGCGTAGCTGCCGTTTAATTGCAGCGCCTGTCTGAAATAGTCTTCAGCCTTTTGAGGTTGTTTCATGGCCAGTTGGCAGCGTCCGGCATTGGTTAAGGCTCGCCACTGTTGTTCATTCAGCGGCGTTGAAAGTGCTTGCGATAATAAAACCATGCCTTTTTCGAATTCGCCACGGTCACACAGGAAACGACCATAGTTATTTTGAATATTCAAATCTTCGGGAGCAATATCCAGTGCCGTCTGGTAATGTTCTTTTGCGACATCAAATTTATTCAGCTTTTCGTACAAAAAGGCCAGTGCATCATGGGCCTGAGCATTGTGCGAATCAATCTTCAGCGCATGTTCAAGATTTTCTTTTGCGATTTCAAGCCTGTTCATGCTGAGGTAACGCACACCCAGTTGTAGATACACCTCGGAGGAATCGCTCGATTGTTTTTCAGTCGTTGCAGAGCAGGCTAATAATGAAGCTGTCAGCAGAACTAGCGGGATTCGATTCAATATGTTGGTTGGCTTAAGCAGCACTTTCAGAACCTATTACTTTTAGTTTCAGATGTCTTCGGCTCTTATCCTGTACTTTGCCGACCAGTTGTCCGCAGGCGGCATCAATGTCTTCACCGCGGGTTTTTCGTACCGTTGTCACTATTCCGGCATCATTCAGCAGGTTCTTGAAACGAAGAATGGTGTCTTTGCTTGAGCAGGTATACAAAGAATTGGGGAAGGGATTGAATGGTATCAAATTGAGTTTTGATGGCACGGTTTTTAATAGTTTAATCAGACCTCGCGCATCGTCCATGGAATCATTGACGCCCTTCAACATGACATATTCAAAGGTGATGGTTCTTCGGGGTGCAATTTTAGCATTTTCGCGGCACGCATCCATGAGTTCCTGCAGCGGATATTTTTTATTGATGGGGACCAGTTCATTGCGCAACACATCGGTTACCGCGTGCAGTGACACAGCAAGGCTGACATCGCAAACTTCGGTTAATCGATACATGGCGGGCACAACGCCTGAAGTGCTGATGGTCACTCGGCGTTTGGATAACCCATAGGCAAAATCGTCCATCATCAGATTCATCGCGGCAACGACGTTGTCAAAATTCAGCAAGGGTTCGCCCATGCCCATCATCACGACATTGGTGATTCGGGTTTCAGATCCCAGTCGTTTTTGCGCGACATAGAGCTGTCCGATGATTTCTGCAGTGCTCAGATTACGATTAAAACCCTGCTGGGCTGTCGAGCAGAAGGTGCAGGCGAGGGCACAACCGACTTGCGAGGAAACACATAAGGTTCCGCGTCCTTCTTCGGGAATGAAAACGGTTTCGATGCGATTTCCGCAACGGGTTTGCAATACCCATTTGCGTGTACCGTCACTGGCAATTTGCTCAACGACGATCTCCGGCACAGTGATGTGGCAGTTCGTTTGTAAAAAAGAGCGCAGAGACTTGCTAAGATTACTCATCAGGTTGAAGTCTTCAGCGCCTTCCTGATAAATCCATTTCAGTAATTGAGTAGCGCGAAAGGGCTTTTCTCCCAAGCTGACAAAAAAGGCCGCCAAGCCTTTTCTGTCGAAGTTGAGCAGGTTGATGTCGCCGCTAGATTGATTCGGTGACAAGTTATCGGTATTAACGGGTTCTTGCACAGAGTTCATTGTCCGAGAAAAAGTATGCGATTTCCCGCTCCGCAGTTTCCAGTGCATCAGAGCCGTGTACGGCATTTTCATCGATGCTGTTGGCAAAATCAGCCCTGATGGTTCCAGTTGCGGCGTCTTTAGGGTTGGTGGCGCCCATGATTTCACGGTGTTTCAGGACTGCATTGTCGCCTTCAAGCACTTGCATGATGACCGGTCCTGAAATCATGAAACTAACCAGATCCTTGAAAAATCCACGCTCGCTGTGTTCAGCATAAAAGCCTTCGGCTTGCGCTTGGGTCAGGTGCAACATTTTGGCGGCAACAATTTTCAAACCGTTTTTTTCAAAACGGCTATAGATGTCACCGATCACATTTTTTGCTACTGCATCCGGTTTGATGATTGAGAAAGTGCGTTCTATCGCCATTATCTTTTAAAACTCCAGGTTAATAAAAAGTAATCGTTGATTATAACCGAATAGCTGGACTATTTCGATGATCCCTTTGAGTTACGGCCTGCTGTCCAAATCAGCGCCTTCTTTTACCGGTATCATTAAATCTTCAGGGCTAATGCCCAAAATCAACGCCATCGGGCTGGCGATGAAAATGGATGAATAAGTACCGAAAACCACACCAAACAACAAGGCAATGGAAAAGTTATGAATGACTTGTCCGCCCAGGAAAAACAGGGAAACCAGCACCAGGAATACCGTAAATGAGGTCATGATGGTGCGGCTTAACGTGACATTGATCGCAATATTCATGATGTCTTCAGTCGAGGTTTTTCTGAGATTTCTGAAGTTTTCCCGAATTCGGTCGTAGACAACAATGGTGTCGTTGAGCGAATAACCAATCAAGGCCAGGATTGCGGCTAATACCGTTAGATCGAATTCCAGACCAAACACCGAAAATACACCGAGTGTTACGATTACATCATGAAAGGTTGCTATGACCGCTCCCAAAGAAAATTTCCATTCAAATCGCCAGGCGACATAAATTAAAATTCCTATTGTTGAATAAAGGAGCGCCAAAAAGCCATCTTCCGCCAAATCGTCACCGACTTGAGGTCCGACGAATTCAACGCGGCGCAAACTAGCGGGCGTTGCCGAGTTTTTGTTGACTGCTTCAACGACCTGGTTACTTAAATCAGCGCTACTAACGCCATCATGGGGCTTTAAGCGGATAAGTACATCTCTGGTTGAGCCGAAGTTTTGCACTGTAGCGGCAGCGAACCCGGATTCACTCAGTGTTTTGCGCACTACTGACAAATCGGTGGCTTGGGGATAGGCAATTTCTATGAGTGTTCCACCTGTGAAATCTATGCCCATTTCCAAGCCGCGAACGGAAAGCGAAAGGATAGAGATCACCATCAATAGACCGGAAAATGTTAAAGAAATTTTTCGATTGCCGATAAAGTTTATATTTGTTGTCTTCATATTTGTCTGAGATTTTTATGATCAATAAATGATTGTTGTTTGAGTTATCGATCTAAATTGATAGCTTCTCAACTCTGCGATTGCCGTAAATCCAGTTAATGATCATCCGTGTGCCGGTAATTGCGGTAAACATGGATGATAAAAGGCCAATAATCAGAGTTACTGCAAAACCTTTGACTGAGCCGGTTCCAAAAGCAAAGAGCATGATTGCAACCAATAAGGTTGTGATATTCGAATCCAGAATGGTGCCGAAGGCTTTTTCAAAACCAATAAAGATGCTGGCTTGGGGTGTGTTGCCATTTTTCAGTTCTTCTTTTATACGCTCGAATATCAGAACGTTTGCGTCAACTGACATGCCCACGGTTAAAATAATCCCGGCTATGCCCGGTAAAGTCAGTGTTGCCTGCAGCATCGATAAAATAGCGACGATAATCACGACGTTAAATGCAAGGGCGATATTGGCAAATACTCCGCAAAGTTTGTAATAAACAATCATAAACAGAACAACCAGCGCAAAGCCTACGACAAATGACAGCACGCCTTTGTTGATATTATCCTGTCCGAGGCTTGGTCCCACGGTGCGTTCTTCAACGATATCAACCGGTGCGGCCAGAGCGCCTGCGCGGAGCAACAGGGACAGATTACGGGCCTCCTGGGGATTATCCAGGCCTGTAGTCTGAAAACGTTTACTGAAGGCGCCCTGGATAGTTGCCACGCTGATGACTTTTTCGACTTTTTCTTTGTGGCGGACTTTTTCACCGTTGACTATTTTCGTGTCAACTTTATATTCGATGAAGACGACGGCCATCGGTTTGCCGATATTGGCCTGGGTTAGCTTACCCATTTTTTGTGCACCCACACCGTTTAACGAAATAAATACGGCAGGTCGGCCATCCTGATCCATCCCGGATGAGGCATCGACGATCTGATCACCCGTTACGATGATGCGTCTGTCCAATAAGATCGGGCTGCCATTTTTTTCATAATATAAGCGACTGCCAACCGGAACATGGCCTTCGACCGCTTGCTGAACATCGTGTTCAACATCGACCAGTCGGTACTCCAGTGTGGCTGTTGTGCCCAAGATCTCTTTGGCGCGCGTGGTGTCCTGCACGCCCGGTAACTGCACGACGATGCGGTTATCACCCTGTTGCTGGATGACCGGCTCGGCAACGCCCAGTTCGTTGACTCTGTTACGCAGCGTGGTCATGTTTTGTGCCACGGCATTTTTTTTGGTTTCTCGAATTTCCTTTTCAGAGAGCTTGAGCCAGACTTGCGTCGCATCTTCGGGCTCTGTGATATCCAGATTGCGGAATTCCTTGCCTAACAAAGCAAAGAATGTTGGCTTGTCTTCTGCGGCTTTGAGCGTTACCTTGATATAGCCGCTATCTTTATTAACCGATTGATAACGAATTTTTTCAGCACGCAAGGCTTGACGAATGTCGTCGTTATAGCGATCTTCCGCCTGCTTGACGGCAGCATCCATATCCACTTCCAGCAGGAAATGTACCCCGCCGCGTAAATCGAGACCCAGATACATGGCATCCGCACCAATACCTTGCAACCACCTTGGCGTTGTCGGTGCAAGATTTAAGGCCACCGTTGTGTCGTTATCCGATTGATCTCTCAGCAAATCAGAAATTTTTAGTTGATCGTCGGTATTGGTAAAGCGTGCCAGCACCCGGCCGTCTTTATATTCAAAAGCTTTTAATTTGACCCCGGCGTTCTTGATGCTTGATTCGATCTGGCTGGCTTTTTCCTGCGTTATCGTTTTTGCAGAAGAGACCTGAACTGAAGGATCGTCACCATACAAGTTGGGTAACGAATAGATAAGACTGATGAGAAAAACGCTGATGATTAATACGTTTTTCCAAAGGGGGTAGTGGTTTTGCATGTGTTATTCCAACAATTAAACTAAGTTTAAGCTAATCGCAATCGGAGACGCTAAATCAATTTTTAGCTGCTTTTTTTAGTGATTGCTTTGTAGGTTCCTTTAGGCATCATACTTTCAATGCTATGGCGTTGAACCTGGATGAAGGTGTTGTCTGAAATTTCAAGTTTGACGAAATTATCATCCAGATCGGCAACCTTGCCTAAAATGCCGCCGGAGGTTACCACTTCCGAGCCTTTGGCTAAAGCGGCTATCATTTGTTTCTTTTCCTTGGTGCGTTTTGCTTGAGGACGAAGAAACAGAAAATAAAAAAACACCAGGATGGCGACAGGAAAAATCATGCCTTCCATGCCGGGTTGTTGCATTGCTGGTGCCGCCGCAGCTGCAGCGTCAGAAATAAAGAAACTCATGGGTACCCTCAATTGTTATTAAAATTATAAAAATTTCTGCATTATGCCACAGTCGGCACGCTTTTTTCTCGTTGTTGATAAAATTGCCGGGCAAACGCGGTCAGGTTATTCTTTTCTATGGCGTAGCGTAATCCTTGCATCAGCGAGAGATAATAATAAAGGTTATGAATGGTGTTCAATCGGGAACCCAGCATTTCCTTGCATTTATCCAGATGCCGAAGATAGGCGCGAGAATAATTTTTGCAGGTATAGCATGCGCAAGTCTCGTCTATCGGTCGATTATCAAATTCATACTGGCTATTCCTGATTTTGACTACGCCAAAGTTGGTAAATAAATGGCCATTGCGAGCATTGCGGGTTGGCATGACACAGTCAAACATATCAATACCGCGTCTGACAGCCTCGACCAGATCTTCAGGTGTCCCTACACCCATCAAATAACGAGGTTTATCGATTGGCATGTGCTGATGAATGCGATCCAGAGTCGCCATCATTTCCTCTTTCGGTTCGCCCACAGACAAACCGCCAATGGCATAACCGTCAAAGCCGATCGATACCAAGCCCTGTATCGATTCCTGACGTAAATGTTCATACATGCCGCCCTGAACGATGCCAAACAGCGCCGAGGGATTGTCGCCGTGCGCTTGTTTGCTGCGCTCGGCCCAACGCAACGACAGGCGCATCGATTCAGCAGCTTCATCGACTGAAGCCGGATAGGGCGTACATTCATCGAAAATCATCACGATATCGGAGCCAAGTTCGCGTTGTACCTGCATCGATTCTTCCGGGCCCATAAAAATCTTGCTGCCATTTATGGGGGATTTGAAGGTGACGCCTTTTTCGGTGATTTTTCTGAGCGCACCCAGACTAAACACCTGGAATCCGCCGGAGTCAGTCAGGATTGGCTGGTTCCAACGCATAAAATCATGTAAATCGCCATGCGCCTTGATGACACCGGTTCCAGGGCGGAGCATCAAATGAAAGGTATTGCCGAGAATAATCTGTGCGCCGATGCTGGTTAAATCGTCCGGTGTTAGTGATTTAACCGCACCGTACGTGCCGACCGGCATAAAAATGGGCGTTTCCACGACGCCGCGGGCAAAAGTGAGTTGACCGCGACGGGCATGACCGTCGGTGTTGATGAGTTTGAATTCCATGAAGTAGAGTGCGTTTTTTGGTTTGAATGATGTGGTATTAAGGTAAAAGTCGTATGGGTGAGTATTTTATTTGGAAGAGCAGAGACCCAAAATGAATAGTATCGCTGAACTTTAAATTTTGCCGCTTCAATTCTCACTTGTTTGTAGCAGGAGAAAGAGGGGGAAACAGTCCGATTTTTTCAATGAAATACTTTATGCCCCATTTTCTTGGCGCATTGTTTGCTGAAAAATTATCCCAAGACTGATAACTCAGTTCATATGTTTGTAAAGATTGTGCCATAGGATATGACTAAAAATAACTTTCCGATAAGGTTGGGGTAATTTTTCTGTTCGCTTGAGGTTAAAACAATAAAAAAAATGGCGTCAAACAGCAACTGCTTTAGGGTAACGCCTTGCCAGGAGGTCCACTTTGCTTAGCACGAACGGCTTGCCAGAGAGATTCAAAGTCCGAAAAATTTTGCTTACTTCATCCAAACTTGCCATTAGTCAGTTGGTTTCACGTTTTTAATGATCACTGCAATTTTTTATTGTAATGATTTTTAATACATTGTTCTGACTGGCTGGCTGTTTAGCAGGATAATCTGTCAGTTTTGTCAGCACTGCTGACAAAACTGACAGTTAATAAATCTTAAATCAATGGAGGTATTTGCAAAACTTCCGTTAATTGCCTTTCGACGGGTTCCGCCGCAAGTGTGGTCTGATGGCAGGAGAACGGTTATTATGTTGATTTTATTTACATTTTTCAGTTCCTGGAAAGCCAGGTCGAACCACATACCTGTATTTTGCAGTACCTCAATGCCTTAACCGTCCTAAAATAGCTTGAAACTTTTTGGCATGAAAATTGATAATAGAATATTGATTGCTGAGATTTCTATTTTTTACTTTAAGGACTTCGTGGGCACCTATCGTACTAATTCAGCGACCAGTGTTTAAAATTGCTGCTAAACTTCTTGATTGCTGAATCAAAAAAACCGAATTGTTCTTATGGAACAATTATTAATCTGGCTGGAAGTATCGCATATCTGGGTTGAATGGCATTGTTGATTCTACGCAATCGAATGTTGACCATTCAATCATTATAAAAATATGAAAAAGAACTCGGAATCACCTGTCAATTGTAATGTAACAAGTGATACGCACGGTAATTCCATATTGTTAAAGTATCAGAGTAAATTATGAAGATTCTCGTTATAGATGCTTGTAAGATTAGCCGGACTATCGTAGCTGAATCAGCTTTGGTGTTAGGTCATGAAATTTATCATGCCGCGACAGGCAGAGAGGGACTTGCCTTCGCTAAAGAGAATAATATTGATTTAATGTTCATGGATGCGGACATGACGGACTTAAATAGTTTGGTGGCAACCAAAGCGATCAGAGCCTTCAAAAAGGAAGACTGGTTTCCGATAATTTTTCTGTCTAACAAGTCAGACACCGATTTTTATACACATGCCATGTTGGCAGGAGCCGATGCGTATTTACAAAAACCAATAAACCCTTCTTATTTACAATTACAAATCACAGCAATGGAACGCATTTGTTTAATGCGTAGCAGACTTCAGGGACATAAAAAATTAATTGTGGCCAACGAACATCTCACGAAGCTTGCGATGTTTGATCAATTAACCGGTTTGCCTAATCGAAGACATTTTGAGGAAACCCTGAATAGGGAATTTAATCTGGCAAAACGAGATAAGGCCACTCTTACGATATTGGTGTGTGATATTGATTTCTTTAAAGTCTACAACGATAAATATGGACATCAGGAAGGTGACAAATGCCTGAAAAAGATTGCCGATGCAATTGACGAAGTATTGACTCGTCCAGCAGATCTGGCTAGTCGCTACGGGGGTGAGGAATTTATTGTGATACTGCCCAGAACCGATTTGGCGGGTGGACTCAAGGTCGCCGAGAAAATAAGACAATCCGTTTATGACAAAAACATTGCACTTTTGGGTTCAAAAGGAGAATTGCGAGTCACCTTAAGTCTGGGTTTGGCAAATTATACCGGGCAATACACAAATACAGATGAATTGATTAAGGCTGCTGATGATGCTCTCTACAAAAGTAAAAAAAATGGACGGAATCGTGTTGAAAAAGCCTGAGTTTATTCACCAATTCTTGGTATAAAATAACCCGGATTAACACAGAAGGGTTGCGTGCTGTCACATCTTATCTGCTTTGCCTGATCGCCCAGGCAACATCAGCTGCCTGTCGATTCTCCCTAACATCATGCACTCGAAACATCTTGACGCCCGCCATGATGCCGAGAGCGGTCGTCACTGCAGTGGCTGTCACCAATTCAGCCGGTTCGCTAACTGCACAAATAGTCCCCATGAAACGTTTACGACTGGCGCCTAACAGCACCGGAAATCCCAGGGCAACAAATTGATCCAGATGCGCCAGCAAATCCAGATTATCCTGTTTACACTTGCCAAAACCGATGCCGGGATCAATGATGATATGTTCCTTTATAATACCGGCTGTTAATGCCGCTTCGATTCGGTCGTTCAAAAGAGTGATGATGTCGGAGACCACATGCTCGTAATAGGGATTGTCCTGCATGGTTTTGGGGGCGCCCTGGCTGTGCATCAGGATAATCGGCACCTGTCTTTGAGCTGCCAAGCTCAGCATGCGTGCATCATTGAGACCGGCCGACACATCATTGATGAGATTTGCGCCGGCATCGAGTGCGGCTTCGGCAACCTTGCTGGATGTCGTATCGATACTGATGTCGATATCTTCAAATTGTTGTTTTATGGCTTCGATGACAGGAAGTACCCGTTGGCATTGCTCATCTGCAGCTACCGGATCAGAGCCAGGGCGCGTGGATTCGCCGCCGATATCGATGATGTCGGCGCCTTCTTGCAGCATGATTTCAACCCGATGCAGGGCTGCGTGAACATCGGTAAACTGCCCGCCATCGGAAAAACTATCTGGCGTGACGTTTAGAATTCCCATAATGAGTGGCTTGTTGAACGAACTGAACATTCCTGGTCTCCTGTGTGCAATGGCAAGCGTGGCTTCAGGTATAATAGCGATATTATCGCCAATTTGTCTTTTGTCATGCACAAGTCGCGCTTAGCCTGGACCATTCCCGGCTCTGGTTACCCTATTGAAGAATGTCTCGAATTTTTGATAACGCTGGATGAAGTGGATTTATATATCAGTCAGACGAGTGTGCAGAGCTTAAAATGTATAACATTGATATAAATGATATTCGGCAAAAATATCCGGTTTATCGTGACAAGTCGGCAGCTTCGCCGCCGGTTGGGTATTTTTACAAAGACTATAATCACACCTTTATCATGGCATCGGTAAGGATATGGCAAAAAATTACTTACCGATTGGGTGCCGAGAAAATTTTTGCGTTCGTCCTGAGGCATGGCGTTACCATGAAACAGTCGCTGTTCGACGTACTTTTTTGTGTTTTCATATCTTTGCAAGTCATTGATTTTACAAATACAAAAAAGCTGTTTCTTGAGAGCTTGTCGAAGGATAGATGCAAAAATTTCACTCCGTCGCAGCAAGCCATTCATGCTTCGACAAGCTCAGCACGAACGGCTTGCCGGGCGATTTTGCGTTTTCGGGAAGTTATTTTTAACGGAATCCTAACGTACAATACGATCGCAAAATGCCTAGTGGGTATTGCAGACTCTTTGGTTACCAACCTGTATTCACAAGCAGGAACATGCCGCGTTCCGAGCATTATTTCTGTCTGCGACATCGCACCGGAAATGGAAACCACAGCGCCGGGAGGAAATATCATGGTTTATCCGCGCAAAATCGATTTGGCCGGAACGGATAAAATCCGTACCCTTGAATATACGACAGTGGTTGAAAGTGTGGACGAACTAATCGTTAAAGTTAAAGAACGGTTACTTGCTGTCGCATGAGCGAACATCTCCTTTTTCTTACCGGCAAATTGGCGGAAAAGCAACTGCATAGCATTCTGGAGAAAATGCAGCCGGACTTTGAATATACGGTGCATCAGCTCGGCCTCAAAGTGGCGGCGTTAATGACAACCGACATGATAGCGCGGCGGCTAAAGGATTCTTTTGGTGCTGACCGGATTATCATCCCGGGACGTTGCCGGGGCGATGTCGACGCGTTATCGACAATGTTGGGACTTCCTATCGAACGAGGCCCGGATGAACTCAAGGATTTGCCGATGTATTTCGGCAAAGAAGCGCATCACTATGACTTAAATAGCTATAGCGTCAAGATTTTTGCCGAAATTGTTGATGCGCCTAATATCAGTGTGGAGGAGGTCGTCAAACGCGCGCATTACTATAAAAAAAATGGTGCCGATGTCATCGATATCGGTTGCTTGCCGAGTACTGCATTTCCTCACCTGGAAGACATTATCCAGGCCTTGAAGCAGGCAGGTTTTCTGGTTAGCATCGATTCGCTGGATGATAACGATTTGCTTCGAGGTGGCAAAGCCGGTGCCGATTATCTGCTCAGTCTGCATGAGAGCAGTTTATGGATTGCTGATGAAGTCGCCGCAACTCCTATTATTATTCCGGAAAAGCACGAAGATCTGGCCTCTCTGGATAGAGTCATCCGCATCTTGCAGGCAAGAAATCGGCATTTTATCGTCGACCCTATACTCGATCCCTTGCATTTTGGCTTTACAAATTCCTTGGTTCGCTACCATGAGGTCAGAAAAAATCATCCTGACATTGAAATGATGATGGGTGTGGGTAATATCACGGAGCTGACGCACGCCGATACGGTTGGCATGAACGCGCTATTGCTGGGTATCTGTTCCGAGCTATCGATCAATCATATTTTGGCCACGGAAGTGAGCAAGCATGCCTGTCGCGCAATCAAAGAAGCAGATTTGGCTCGGCGCATCATGTATGCAGCAAAAACCAATGAAACCCTGCCCAAACATATCGATCCCGGTTTGATGGCCTTGCATGAGCCGTCGCCTTTTCCCTATCCCTTGCAGGAAATCAAGGAATTGGCGGATCAAATCACCGATCCCAGTTTTCGTATTCAAACCAGTTGTGAGGGATTGCATATTTTCAATCGAGATGGTTTTTATAGCGCCACCGATCCGTTCGATTTGTACCCTAAACTTCACGTTGAACAGGATGGTGGTCATGCCTTTTATCTGGGCGTCGAGCTGGGACGTGCACAAATTGCCTGGCAGCTCGGCAAGCGATTTACGCAGGACCAGGCCTTAAACTGGGGGTGTGCTACGGAAGATTTGGAAACCACGGTCGACTTGCATAGCTTTAAACCCGCAGGAACTACTTTACAAAAATAGAATGATTCAAGAAACGATAGTCACCACTCAAAACAGCTCGGGGGCGACGCATATTGCTCCGATGGGCATTCATTACTTTGGCGGCGATGAGTACATCATTTTGCCTTTTCGGCCGTCGGCAACACTCGATAATCTGTTGACAAGCAAAACCGCTGTCATTAATTATTGCGATGATGTGCGGTTATTTGCGGGTTGTCTGACGGGTCGCCGTGATTGGCCGTTGAAGCCCGCAGAAAAAGTATCCGGTCAAGTGATCGATGGTGCGCTGGCGCATCATGAAGTGGAACTGGTGCGCGTGGAAGAAGACGAGACTCGTCCCAAATTATTCTGCAGGAGGATTCATTCAGCTAACCATGCGCCGTTTCAGGGTTTTAACCGGGCGCAATATTCGGTTCTGGAAGCCGCCATTTTGATCAGTCGCTTAAACTGGTTACCGATTGAAAAAATAGAAGCCGAGTGCGCCTATTTGCGTATCGGTCTGGAAAAAACCGCAGGCGCACGCGAACTTGAAGCCTGGGGCTGGATAATGGCGGCGATCGAAGCCTATAAAAAAGGGCGAAAGTCATGACCGGCATGCTGGCCAGTGTCACGAACGTCGAAGAAGCCATGCTGGCATTGGCTGCCGGGGTGGATATTGTTGATCTCAAGCAACCGTCTTCAGGCGCCTTGGGAGCACTGGATGCCGCGCTTGTTAAAGAGATTGTGGCTGCGATCAATGATCATTGTCCTGTCAGTGCGACTATCGGCGACTTGCCAATGCATCCGGAACTGATTGCAGATGCTGTAAATGCCATGGCCGAAACCGGTGTCGATTATATAAAAATTGGCTTTTTCCCCGGCGATGACTGGCAGGGTACGATTACTACGTTGGGTAATTTGACGCAGAAAAACAAGGCTCTGATTGCTGTGCTGTTTGCGGACACAGTCGTTGACTTTACTGTCATGGATGCATTGAAAAGTGCCGGAGTTAAAGGCGTCATGCTGGATACGATGAACAAAAAAAACGGTTCTCTGACTCAAGTGATGAAGAAATCTGTTATTGCAGACTTTGTTTGCCAAGTTAAAAGTCGGGGATTGATTTGCGGACTGGCAGGGTCGCTCAAGCTGGCAGACATCCCGGAGTTATTGAGTTTTCAGCCGGATTACCTGGGCTTTAGGGGCGCATTGTGCTTACAACACGAGCGAACCGCAAAGTTACATCAGGACGCGGTTGTGCAGGTTAGGCAAGCTATCCATTTTGAAGGCCGCTCACTCGCAGTGTAAACGTGACGGGGCCGTCATTGACGAGCGCCACCTGCATGTCGGCGCCAAATTGACCAAATTCGACAATGGGGTAGGTCGATATGGCCAGTTGCATAAGATAGGCGAACAGTTCTCTGCCCTTTTCCGGCGTGGCAGCTCGTGTAAAACTGGGCCGATTGCCGGAATGGGTATCGGCAGCCAGTGTAAATTGAGGGACGAGCAATAAACCGCCCTTGATGTCACGTAAGCTCAAATTCATGCGGCCATTGGTATCGGCAAAAATACGATAGTTGAGGATTCGCTCCAGCAATCGTTGCGCCTCTTTTTCGCTGTCGTCTTTTTCAACGGCAATCAAAGCCATAATGCCGGTGCTGATTTTACCCATCTCTTGATCGTTGACGGTGACTTTCGCTGTGGTAACGCGCTGGATGATGGTAAGCATGGTTCGAAAAACGGAACGATAGGGTAAGGAGGCGTTGGACTGTACAATGACTTCAAGAGGATTATACAGGTAAGGTTATGAAGTTATTAAGAGTTTTGTTGTTTTGTTTGCCACTGTTTGGACTTGCCGAAGTTTATCAATGGCAAGATGTTGCCGGTAACAGGCATTACTCTGACCGCTCACATCCTCAAGCCAAAAAAGTCGACATAAAACCCGGTTATGGGTTTTATGTCGTGCAAAAAGTCTATGACGGCGATACGGTGGTGCTGAATGATGGCCGCAAAGTCAGATTGTTGGGAATTAATACACCGGAAGTCAAACATAGGGACAAAATGGCCGATGCCGGCGGCGATGAAGCCAGGGAATGGTTAAAAGGCAGACTACTTAACAAAAAAGTCCGATTGGTGACGGATGCTGAGACAAGCGATAAATATCACAGAACGTTGGCGCATTTATTCACCGAACAAAAAGATCATGTCAATGTGCAGTTAGTTGAGGCGGGTTTGGCCGAGGTCAGTCTTTATCCTCCCAATCTTCTGTATGCCGAGGAATTGCTTAAAGCGCAGGATAAAGCCGAACATCAGCAACGGGGTATTTGGCAGCGGCCGGAATATGCTGCAATACCTGTCGCTCGTCTGTCCGCCGGCGAACACTCAGGCTGGACGCGGATAGTGGGTACGGTGACTCATATTCGCTATGCCCGAAAATTTGTCTATCTTGAGTTATCCAATTTAGTGGATTTGCGTATCGAACTGAAATGGCTGTCTTTGTTTCCGGATATTGATGGATATTCGGGCAAAACCATTGAAGCTCGTGGCTGGCTGAACAAAAATAAAGGCGGCCATTTGTCGATGTTGATCAGGCATCCGAGTGCGCTCAAACTCAGGGAACCCTAAATGAATGATGCGAAAATGACACAGTTTTTCACCATTAGATGAGTTTTGATTGAAATCAAGAGGGCATAATTTGAATATCTGACTATGATTGGTAGAGGTTGGATTAATTGTGGTTTTTTTGCAATACGGCACCTTATTAGTAGGTCTCTGAATCTTAAGCTGATTTTCCATGCAATTTGCCGGTAATAGGTTTCTTCTGTACAATGAAATTCTTTACTTTTGCTGGATATGGCAGAAGGTATTCATCCTTTCCAACCAAGATGGCTGAGGAGTTTGATGAGCTTCAGCTTTTTTGCATCCCATCATTGTTTGGTGAAATATGTCTTATTCCAATTCCGTAAAGCCTGATCTTGATTGGAGTCAAGTTCGAGAAACGATTAAATTGTTGACCTTATCAGCGGCTCAAGTCGATGTAAATATGACGGAAAGCGATGGTTCCGTGAATACACTGACGGAATCGTTTACTGATATTGTTGAACACATGCAGAAAATTAATAATATTTTGCTAACTCTGGAATCATCAGACACCAGAGACAATGCGCTGGAATGTTGCGCTGAAACGAAAAACAAAATCCAGGCAGCGATCATTGCGTTTCAGTTCTATGACCGCATGCAGCAATGCATGCAGCATGTCACATCGAACCTGAAAGGTTTGTCGAATCTGGTTGCTAGTCCGGAAAAGCTTTATAATCCGAATGAGTGGCGGAAGTTTCAGAATCAGATTCGTTCGCGCTACACCATGGAGTCGGAAAAAATGATGTTCGACGCTATTTTGCAAGGCAAATCCGTTGATGAGGCAATTGCAGCGAAAGAGGCATTTCAGCAGACTCAATCTGACGATATAGAATTATTTTAATAACAATGCTACTACGATTTTTTTTAATTTTTTTACTGTCTTTCTTTATACATGGTTGTGCCGGGTTATATGGTCAACAGCCGCCAGCTCCAGTTTATAACGGTCGGGCTGCCAGCAAAACACAGGAATATCCCTATCCCGGGCAGCAAAATCAGCAGCGGCAACGTAAACAGGATGCTTCTGGCTCCGTCATGACCGAACCTCTGAAAGAGTCGACTGTATCTGCACCGGAATCCATTGAATTTAAGCCAGAGCCGCTGTCATCTGATCCGGAACAAGAGGGGCAAACGGAACAGCCCATGTCGTTATCGCAGCCTTTTGTACAAGCACCAACGCTGCAGGAACCCGCTCAGGAATCGGCAACGCTTACTCCTTTTGAACCGATGGAAATGTCGGAATCGATATCACCCGCTGTCGATGCCCTGGTTGTGGCGGCCAATCAAAACAGTTCCAGTGGTAATCTGGAAGTTGCCAGTGCCACGATTGAGCGGGCGATTCGAATAGAACCCCGAAATGGCAATTTGTTCTACCAGCTGGCCTTAATACGTTTGAAACAGTCCAAGCCCAGATTGGCGGAGGATCTTGCCAAAAAATCGGCCTTATTGGCCGCAAATGATAGCACCTTAAAAAAACACAGCTGGTTATTGATTGCGCATGCCAGAGAACTGCAAAACAACTTTAAAGGCGCCAAACAGGCTCGAGCAAAAGCTGAAGGCCTGTAGGGTATGTGTTCGATGATAAAAACGCGCTGCATCGCTAGGTAATGCAATTGCGTCAGTTCAGATATTCATGTTCACCGTCATAACATTAGCCTCTTAATAGAGGCTGAAGATTAACTCTCGTTTTTCAAACTCGCCAGGTCGATGACAAAGCGATACCTGACATCACTTTTCAACATGCGTTCGTAAGCCTGATTAATCTGTTGCATCGGGATGATTTCGATAACCGAAACGATCTGATGCTCGGCGCAGAAGTCCAGCATTTCCTGAGTTTCTTGTATTCCCCCAATTAATGAACCGGCGATTTGCCGGCGTTTGAAAATCAGGTTGCCAATAGACGGTGAAGGATGCGGTTGATCGGGTACACCAACGAGACACAAAGTGCCGTCGCGTTTCAGCAATTCGGTAAAACTATCCAGATTGTGAGAAGCGGCGACGGTATTCAGGATGAAGTCAAAGCTGGCTCGATGTGCCTGCATGGCTTCAATGTCTTTCGAAATAACGACTTCATGAGCCCCCAAACGTTTGGCATCACTAATTTTGCCGGGTGATGTGGTAAATAGAACCACATGCGCGCCCATGGCTCTCGCGAATTTGACGCCCATGTGGCCTAGACCGCCTAAACCGATGATGCCAACTTTATCGCCTTTGCCCACATTCCAGTGTTTTAATGGTGAATAGGTGGTAATGCCTGCGCATAACAGCGGTGCTGCTGCGGCCGGATCGAGTTTTTCGGAAATATGCAGCACAAAATGCTGATTGACTACGATCTGCGAAGAATAGCCCCCAAAGGTGTTTCCGCCTGAAATTTTATCCGGTGAGTTATAGGTAAATGTTGTCGAGTTACAGAATTGCTCCTGATGGTCTTGACAATCCGGGCAGGTTCGGCAGGAATCGACCATGCATCCGACGCCCACCCTTTCGCCGATGTTAAAACCGATGACCTCGTTACCCAAACCCGTTACTGTGCCTATAATTTCATGCCCAGGCACCATCGGATACAGCGCATTGCCCCATTCATTGCGGGCTTGATGAATATCGGAATGGCATACGCCGCAATACAGAATTTCAATTTGAATGTCTTTGGGGCCTGGGTTGCGGCGTTCAATATTAAAAGGTTCCAAGGGTAAGGTGGCGTTATGTGTGGCGTAAGCGTGTGTTTTTGGCATGTGAGTTCTCTCCAGGGTATTAGATGAAAATAGAACGCATTGCGTGCCTATTGTAAAGCAAGTTGATGAAGATGTTCCAAAAGGTACGCGGTGCTGACGCTGCCTGGTTTTCAATGAGTGTGTGCGGATTATCTAAAATTCCAATAGTGATCCTCAGTTTCCCGCCATGTTTTAACAGCCCATGAATCATCACTTGCATTTATCAAAATTGCTCCGCTGTCAGCGGTATTCAGCCATGTTGCTTTTATATTACTGTATCGTGATAAAACCTCCTTATGCGGATGGCCAAACTGATTTCGGTAACCGGCAGGAATCAGTACATAGTCGGGATGGACGAATTGCAGAAAACCGGTGGTGGATGAGGTTTTGCTGCCATGATGCGGAGCGACAAGTATATCGGCCTTGAGGTTTTCTCCATAGGTGCCAACCAGCCAGTATTCCGCTTCGGCTTCGATATCGCCGGTCAACAGGATGGTTAGTTTGTCGGATTGAATTTTCAGCACACAGGAATTATCGTTTTCCGACGGAAACTGAATTGGTGGCGGCGCCAAAATCGAAAAGCTGACACCGTCCCAGTTCCACGATTGCCCGGCTTGACAGGGTGTTGGCGAATAAGGGGTCAACTGTTGCGGTGCGCTAGTGATCAGTTGTTTCGTAGGCAGGTTAGTCATCAATGTTTCGGCACCGCCGACATGGTCGTTATCACCATGACTGATAATCAGCGTATCGATTTGATCAATACCCTTATAAAGGAGATAGGGCAATAACACGGTTTTACCAATATCACTGTCGATGGAAAACTTTGCGCCTGTATCGAAAACCAGCACATGATGGGAGGTTTGTACTACGGCTGATAAACCCTGCCCGACATCCAGTAACGTCATGTCGACATTACCCGGTTGCAACATGGGCTTGTTTGGGAAAGCCATTGGTAAAAACAGCACCAGTCCCAGCCAGCGGGATGGAATGCCAGTGGGCGCCAGAAGCAATAAAATTCCGGGAATGGCAAATAACAAAGCCCAAATCGAGGGTGTCGGATGCGTGATGGTCGCCATTGGAATATTAGCCAACTGTTCCAGGAACCAACACAAACCCTGCAAGCTGATGTTGACAGGCAAAAATAGCGCTTTCGCCAGTAACGGCGAAAAAAACAGGGCGATAATGGCAATCAGCGACAGCGGTACAACCAGCAGGCTGATGATCGGGACAGCAATCAGGTTAGCCAGCGGCGCAATAACAGACACTTGCTGGAAAAAAAATAACAGCAAGGGCGATAAACCGACTGATGTCACCCAATTGATCTTGATAACGCCGGCGATATAGCCCGGTTTCGCCAATCGCCCAGCGAATGTGTAAATGATGAGTCCGACAGCCAGAAATGATAGCCAAAAGCCTACTGACAAGACCGCTAATGGATCGTACAACAGGATTAAGCATAATGCGATGGCCAGGACATTCATGGGGCGAGTATTGCGTTTCAGAACAATAGCAATCATGACTATGGCCAGCGTAATCATCGCCCGCTGGGTCGGAACGGAAAAACCCGCCAGCGCTGAATAAAAGACAGCAAACGACGTAGCCGTGCAGGCAGCGACTTTCGGCGGTGACCAGGCGAGCAGGCCGGTCCAGGCCCACAAACGAAGCACCAAAAAATACACCAGACCGGCAATCAGGCCGATGTGGGAGCCGGAAATAACGACAAGATGAGTTGTGCCGGTTTTTCGGAATAAGTCCCATTGTGCTTGACTGATACTATTGCCGTCGCCAATCGTCAATGCCTTGATCAGTGCAAGCTGAGGCGAATCAGGAAGTAGTTGATCCAAACGATCAACCAGCATTTGCCGCCATACGGTAATTGAGTTCCAATCCGGGGCTTGCTTTAATAGCGCAGGCTTCGGATTTGGCCGGATATAACCCGTGGCACCAATGCCTTCGGCAAATAACCAGCGCTCATAATCAAAGCCGCCGGGATTGAATGTGCCATGCGGTCGTTTCAGTTTAACGGTAAAAGACCAATGCTGTCCGGCTTTGAGCTGTTGATCGGGAAAGTACCAGCTTAATTTCAATGGGGTTGGCAGTGTTTTCGGTGATTCAGTGACAATGAATTCGAAGCGGCTCTGTCTGTCATCCTGTCTGGGTAAGTCCGCAATATAGCCCTCAACCGGAATATCCATGCCCTCCAGTGCGACAGGTAGCTGATCCTGAAGCCTTACGCTTGCAAACAGCATTGCCCAGAGTATGCCCATTATAAAAAACAGACAATGCCAATAGCGTAGCCAGGCATTCATAACGACGACGGGGAGGGCCGCTACGAGCCAGGGATAATTCGGTAACACCGTCAATTGCTGAACTAATACGATTCCGGCCAGTAGGGACAATGCATAAGCAACCATTCGGTGTCTCGTTATTTTTAAGGTTGACAAAAAACCTGATAAACTTAATTCAACAATTACTAAAACTATAAATAACGATGGCCAAAGAATTTATTCAAAAACTGATCGACAGGTTTATTCCTGATCATGATGTGATTAAACGGCACAAAAACCTTCAGTTTCTTGGTGATAGATTACTTGAGCCCAATCTTTGGCATTTGAATCGACGTTCGGTTGCCAAAGCATTTGCCGTGGGCTTGTTTTGCGCATGGGTGCCGACACCGATGCAAATGGTTTTTGGGGCTATTGGAGCCATTTATTTCAGATCGAATATTCCGATTTCTGTTGGTTTAGTGTGGATCACGAATCCAGTAACGATGCCGCCGCTGTTTTATTTCGCCTACTGGGTAGGGCTTCATCTGCTGAATGTGCCGGCGGCTTCGTTTTCGCTTGATGCCATCTTGTCGGGCGACATTCTGGTGCCATTTTTAACGGGCTGTCTGGTATTGGGCATTATTTGTTCAGCTGCAGGGTATTTTGGTATCAACTATTTCTGGCGTTCCCATGTGCTTAAAAAGTGGGAGGCCAGGAAGTCCGCCCGATTGTTGAAAGCGACTAAAAAAAATCCCTTCAAATCATCCGTGTTCTAACTGTTGCTAGACGGCTCAAAGCTGAATTATCACGTTATTATCCTGTAATGACGCCATCTTCCATATGCAAGACCTTGCCCATTTTTGTGGCCAACTCATGATCGTGGGTAACGACTAAAAAGCTGACATTCAGTTCCTGATTTAATTCCAGCATTAATTGATAAACCTGTTCTGCTGTCTTGCTATCCAGATTTCCAGTCGGTTCGTCAGCCAGTACAACGCCGGGTTTGTTTATCAAGGCTCTGGCGACTGCCGCACGTTGCCGTTCACCGCCAGACAGTTCACCGGGTTTGTGTTCGATACGGTGGCCGAGGCCGACACGCTTTAATAAATCACTGGCTCGAAGACTCGCCTGCTTTACCGGAAGGCCGGCAATCAGCAACGGCATGGCGACATTTTCCAGAACCGTGAACTCGCCCAGCAAGTGATGGGACTGATAGATAAAACCTAAGGATTTATTCCTCAATTTGGCCAGCTTGGTGGCACTGGTTTTACTGAGATTGACACCATCCAGAATGACTTCACCACCACTGGATTTTTCGAGACCTCCGAGCAAATGCAGCAGTGTGCTTTTGCCGGATCCGGAGGCACCCATGATTGCGACGCGTTCGCCAGTGTTTATTGTTAAGTTCACGCCTTTTAAAACTTCTACATCCAGTTCGCCCTGGGTGTAGCGTTTTGTTAACTGCTTGCACTGAAGAATGCCGGTATTATTCATATCTGAGGACTTCCGCCGGGTTTATTTTAGAGGCTTGCCAGGCAGGATAGAGTGTGGCTAATAATGACAGTAAAAAGGCCATGCCGGAAATCGCATAGACGTCTGACCAAACCAGTTTTGAAGGCAGGTAACTGATATAGTAAACATCGGCTGCCAGAAACTTGACACGAAACAGTTTTTCAATGGCAGGGACGATGGTTTCCACATTTAGCGCCAGCGCTATGCCGCCCACAGTCCCTAACAGTGTGCCCACGACGCCAATGATGGTGCCTAACACGATAAAGATACCCATCACTGAACCCGACGTCAGTCCCTGGGTTTTCAGGATCGCAATATCACCGCGTTTATCGGTGACGACCATCACCAGCGTTGAAACGATGTTAAAGGCGGCCACGGCAACGATTAGCAACAAGATGATGAACATGACCCGCTTTTCCGTCTGTATGGCCCGGAAAAAATTACTATGTGCCTGCGTCCAGTCACTGACCTGATACTGATCGTAAAACTCTTCAGCCATCGAACGCGTGATGGCCGGGGCATTGAAAACATCATCAAGTTTAATGCGCAATCCAGAAACGGCCGTTTCCATGCGGAATAATTTGGCTGCGTCCTCGATATGAATGATCGCCATGTTACGATCGTATTCGTACATGCCGACCTGAAAAATGCCGACAATGGTAAAGCGCCGCATTCTGGGTACAATGCCGGCCGGCGTTGAATTGATTTGTGGACTGATGATGGTGATTTTCTCGCCCATCATGACGCCGAGAAAATTGGCCAGTTCGGCACCCAATACAATGCCGTACTCGCCGGGTACCAGGTCGGTAAGCTTGCCAACTTTCATTTTTTCAGCGACTTCAGAAACCTTGCCTTCATAATCCGGCAATATGCCGTTTAACATCGTGCCGCTGACACGCCGGTCGGCATTAATCATGACCTGACCATTGATAAAGGGTGCAGCACCCTGGATGTGCGGATAACCCTTGATTTTTTGATCCAGTTCCTGCCAATTGTCGAGCTGACCGAATTTACCAGTCATGGTCGCATGCGAAGTCATACCTAAGATGCGTTCCCGCAATTCGGCTTCAAAGCCATTCATGACCGAAAGCACCGTGATCAGAGCGGTTACCCCCAGCGCTGTTCCGAGTATCGAAGTGAGTGTAATAAAGGAAATAAACTGTGTTCGGCGTTTGGCTCGCGTATAACGTAAGCCGATATAAAATATTAAGGGTTTAAACATGAAGTTTTTTGTTAGGGGAGAAAATCAGGGTTTTTTGCAATGTGGGCAATACCCATATAAATAAAGGCCGTGACCGGTTAATTGATAGCCCAGGTTATTGGCAATTTCCTTCTGTCGGGTTTCGATGATTTCATCACTAAACTCATCGACTTTACCGCATTTCAGACAAAGTATATGATCGTGATGATCGCCTTTGGACAATTCAAATACCGAGTTGCCGCCCTCAAAGTGATGTCGCGTTACCAGGCCGGCGGCCTCAAACTGCGTTAAAACCCGGTACACGGTGGCTAATCCGATATCTTCGTCTTCACTCAACAGAATTTTGTAGACTTTTTCAGCTGTCAAATGGCGTTCATCGACCTGTTTTTCTAAAATTTGCAGAATCTTGACCCTGGGTAAAGTCACTTTAAGACCTGCATTTCTTAAATCATGAGTTTCCAACATCAATCTCCATTACGCCTTGCGGATGCTTTTTAGGGTAGTTGGCACATTGTAGCGATTTTTAGCGATTAACAACATGACTGTTTTATAGGATTATGATTTAACATCCTGTATGATTTTACACTTTTATATTCTTTCATTGCCTGATAATGAGAAATTTGTATTTTTCTTTAAGTTTGAGAGGTAACGCTTTTAAACGTTGCTTGCTATCGTTGTTACCGGCACGACTGGACTCTATTCCCCGAATTCTTGTTGTGGCGGTTAGCCTGCCGGTGGTTTCCTGTGCGACCATTTTTGATCATTTGCCGGGTGTTTATCGATTGGAAGTCCAGCAAGGCAATATCGTAGATCAGGACATGGTTGACCAACTCCGTCCTCAAATGAGTAAGCGCCAGGTTCTTTATATCATGGGTTCACCGATGGTGGTGGATGTTTTCCACCAAACGCGCTGGGATTATATCTTCTCTGAACAGAAGAGCGGTGAAGATAGAGTGCAAAAGCGCATTTCCCTCTATTTTAACAATGATCAACTGTCAGGTATTCAAGGTGATTTTCGACCTGGCACGCAATCCGCGTTAAAAATAAGCACTGAAACCACTGTGGATGTGCCCAAACGAGATCTTGACAGGACGTTATGGGAAAAAATCACCGGCTTGGTCAGTTATGATAGCGACGATGATGATGCGGCTAAAAAGGAGAAAGCGGAGGAGATCCAGTCCAAGGAAGATGATTCGCCCAAAGTAAAATAAATGGCTGCTCTGTACTTTGCTCTGGTACGCTGCAAGCCTTGATGATGTGTGGCGGAATCGAGGGGTAAGGCTTTATTTATCCTCAATTTCACTGTGTCGATTGAGGTTTCTTCCTTTGGAGCTTAATAATCAATGATGTCCAATAAACCGTTCTCTCAAGCCTGTGAAAATAACAAAATTCCGATATTACAGGTTATTCGTGAGGTTTATCGTCAACCGGCTACCGTTTGGGAAATCGGCAGCGGTACGGGGCAGCACGCAAGCTACTTCGCTAGCCAGTTGCCACATTTGATCTGGCAGCCTACAGACAGGGAAGAAAATATTGCCGGGATTAACGCATGGCGATCAGAAGCGCAGTTAGCTAATCTGAATCAGCCCATTGCCCTGGATGTAACTCAATCGGTTTGGCCCTGTGCCGGCATTGATGCGCTATTTACTGCAAATACATTACATATACTGAGTTGGCAATCTGTAGAATTAATGTTTGCAAAACTGCCCTACTATTTGAATCCCTTGGCGTTGATCTGTATATATGGTCCGTTCAATTATCATGGTCGCTATACCAGCGACAGCAATGCCCGTTTTGATCAATGGTTGAAAGATAGAGATCCGCTAAGTGGAATCAGGGAGAGCGAAGCTGTTTTTACTTTGGCAGAAAGCCAAGGACTTCGTCTACTGAATGATTATGCCATGCCGGCCAATAATCGGCTGCTGGTATTTCAGAACAGGGAATAAGCCGGGTGAAAAGGGAGGAGCTTAGCTTTTTGCGGCTCTTCGTCTTCTAGCTTCTTTGGGATCGTGCTGCAAGGGCCGGTAGATTTCCACCCGGTCGCCCTGCTTCAATGCCTGGTCAAGAGGATAAACATTGCCAAAAATGCCGGCGTTGAGGTCGGTTTGAGAGATTTCAGGGAAACGGTCAAGTAAACCAGAAATCTTGATGGCTTCTATCAGTGTCGTGTCTTCCGGTAGTTGCAGCGCAATAATCACTTGCTGTTCCGGCTTGGCATATGCGACTTCTATATCAAGCATAGACTTGCTTGGCGCGTGTGGTGAATGCACTGACCATGGTATTGCAGATCTGGTGAAAAACCGTTCCAAAGGCCAGGTTTGCCAATTTGCTGGACATTTCAAACTCCAGATCCAGGGATATTTTGCTGGCATCCTCCCGTAACGGCATAAAATTCCAGACACCTTCCAGATAAGAGAACGGGCCATCCAGCAGTGATACGGTGATTTTGCCGCCCAGATCAATGGTATTTCGGGTTGAGAACGCTTTCTTAAAGCCGCCTTTGGAAATCAGTATTTCTGCTTCGATGATATCGTCGTGGCGCTTGATGATGCGAGTGCCGCTGCACCAGGGTAAAAATTGCGGATAGGCTTCAATATCATTGACCAGATCAAACATCTGGCGAGCCGAGAATTTAACCAGCGCACTTTTTTGAACAACAGTCATTGTTATAAAATCCCGATGACGTGTAAAAAGACTAAAAACACAGCCAATGGCGCTACATAGCAAACCAGGATCTTCCAGAGGTGATGGCTGGGCTTGGGCAAGTTGAGCTCTTCTTCACTGTGGTGTGGCTTCATGATCCAGCCAGCAAAAACGGCGATGCAGAAGCCGCCGATCGGCAACATCAGGTTTGCTGTCAAATAATCCAGCAATTCAAAAATACTGCGATCGAAGATTTTGAAGGTCGACCAGTTGTTGAACGAAAAAATGGTGCCGAAGCCCAGCAACCAAGTCGCCAAACCTGACCAGATACAGGCTTTTTTTCTGGTCAATCCTTTGCCTTCGACTAACCACGCAACGGCAGGTTCAATCAATGCTATTGACGATGTGAGTGCTGCAAAAACCAGCATGACAAAAAACAGGATACCGAACAACCAGCCGCCGGTCATGCTGCCAAAGGCAATCGGCAAGGTTTGAAATATGAGTCCAGGGCCTGAATCCGGATGTAAGTTATGTGTAAACACGATGGGGAAAATAATGATGCCCGCCAATAAGGCGACGATCGTATCGGCGCTCGCGATAATAATGGAGGCCTTGGCAATCGAAACTGATTTCGGCAGATAGGAGCCGTAAACCATGACGCTGCCCATCCCCAAGCTTAGCGTAAAGAAGGCTTGGCCCATGGCGGTTAATACCGAGCCGGGTGTTAATTTGCTAAAGTCGGGCCGAAATAAAAAATTAAGGCCTTGAAAATACCCACTGGTCGTCATGGCATACGCTACCAATAAAATCAGCAGTAGACACAAGCCCGGCATTAAAAAGCGAACCGATTTTTCCAGGCCATTGCTAACACCCTGCGCAACAATCCACATTGTCGACACCATAAACAGTGTGTGCCAGAAAATCAATTGTATAGGGCTGGCGATAAAATCATAAAAGATACCTTTTATCTCAATGGCATCCGCGCTGAAAAAACTGCCGAAGAATGCTTTTAGCACATAAGCGGAGGCCCAGCCGGCGATCACACTGTAGTAAGACAGGATTAAAAAGCCGGCAGTAATCCCCATCCAGCCCAAATAATGCCAGTTTTTGTCTGCTTGAGCTTCTTCGGTCAAAAGTACCATGGTATTGACTGGATTTTGCCGGCTGCGTCGGCCCAGCAAGGTTTCAGCCATCATGATGGGAATGCCAATGAGCGCTACACAGAGCACATAAACCAGCACAAAGGCGCCGCCGCCGTTTTCACCGGTAATATAGGGAAATTTCCAGATATTACCCAGGCCTACTGCTGAACCGGTTGCGGCCAAAATGAACGCAAAACGCGACGACCATTCTTCATGTTGTGTTTTTTTTATATCTGTCATCTCAGTGCCTGTAAAAAACTCAAGGGTAAACATGGGGCTGGATATTTCATTATTGTCATTATGTCTGCGTCCATCGCCATGTGCTTTTCTGACTATTGCAGCAATATCGGGTAAAATAACAAAAATCTTTGTTTACGTCAGTTTAAAAATCATAATCAGCACACGATGGCCGATAAAAAGACCAAAAAAAACAAAAATCAGCAAAATCCGACGATTGCCGTCAATCGCCAGGCCACGCACGAATACTTCATCGAAGAGCGATTCGAGGCAGGAATAGTTCTGGAGGGCTGGGAAGTTAAAAGTCTCAGGGACGGGCGTATCCAGCTCAAGGAAAGCTATGTGGTACTGAAACGGGGTGAAGCCTGGCTATCCGGCGCCCATATATCAGCGCTGTTGTCGGCTTCGACGCATGTCAATCCGGATGCGGTCAGACAGAAAAAACTATTGTTGAATCGTCACGAAATCAACAAACTGATCGGTGCTGTTGAACGCAAAGGTTACACCATCATTCCGTTGTCGATGTACTGGAAGCACGGTCGTGCCAAACTGGAGATCGGTTTGGCAAAAGGCAAGCAATTGCATGACAAACGTGCAGCGTCGAAAGATCGCGATTGGCAACGTGAAAAAGAACGCATCATGAAACATGCATGATGATAGCTTACCGATCAATAGAGATAAATCGTTCTTTGACTCTATTGCCGTGAGCCTTTTCATTCACTTTGCCTTTACTGCCCTCCTAGATGTCACTCACAGCGTTTATTGAAAAAATAACGAATAATATAGCGGTCGGTTTTGATGAAACTATGGACGTTATTGCAGAAAACTATCATTATCAGCCGGCTGAGTTCAGCAATGGTTTAGGTGATGACCAATTGCTTAATCAGGCAGGAACTAACGAAGGTTCTTGTAAAATTTTTGCCTTTGCCAGAATTCACCAGCTTAATCAACAACAGACACTTAATTTGTTTGGCGATTATTTTCGAGAGGATGTGTTAAATAATCCTGCGGGTACAGGGCATCAAAACATCAGAAATTTCATGCGCTATGGTTGGGATGGTATTTGTTTTAAAGGTGAACCTTTAGTAGCCAAATAAATAGCTGTTAAAAGATGGTCATTTAAATGGTTATACAGAGGTTTATTTGCAAGGTAGAGACGCAAATTTTTGCGTCTCTACCGAGTTACCTGAAAGTGGGTGTTTTCACTTTAAGCGAAGAAATGCGGCAATTCAGTGAACTGCTTGTTATGTAATCTCAGGATGTTAGCAATTCATTTCTAGGATCTTACATTTTAAGGGTAAATGACTTTTGGTTTGAAATAGGCGGCCGGATATTTAGGATCGTATTGCTCATCAGATTGCGCACTGGTTTGTTCACTGGCGCTGCTATCGGAATAAATGACTTTGGGTTCAAAGTTTGCGGCCGGATATTTGTCGTCTTTGGCGGATTGGGCGCTAACGTCTTTATCGATGTAGATGACTGAAGGCTCGAAATTGGCGGCGGGATATTTAGCGTCGGCAGCGGCCAGGGCATTGAACGAATTGATTGCACAAACGGCGATGGCCAATCCCAAGATAATTTTTTTTCTCATAGTGAGTCTCCAATGGTGTGTTGTTAGGCTAAATGAGATGACTCTTCAGCCATTGTTTTTAGTTTGCGAGTATCGAATATCTTGGCTGATTTCGCAAGCGTTTTGTTTTGCGTTGACAGGCGAATAAAGGCGGGTCATGAAATTATTCAAGGGAAGATCGATAGCTCTCGGTTTTACACCGTTTGGCATTTCCAAAGGTATAACTGGTAGAATAAGCCGGTATTAGACATTAATAAAATCACTACTTATGACAACCAAGCCAAGCAAAGCGCTAGAAACGTTTATTAACCCGCAGCCCGATAGAGATTATACGATACGTATCGAAATTCCCGAGTTCACCTGTCTGTGTCCGAAGACCGGACAGCCTGATTTTGCCAATATATTGATCGAATACGTCCCCGCTGGGCTCTGCGTGGAACTTAAGGCCCTTAAGCTCTATATGTGGTCTTTTCGTGATCAGGGAGCATTCCACGAAGCCGTGACCAATGAGATGTTGAGCGATCTGGTCAAGGCGCTATCACCGAATTTTATTCGGATTCGCGCTGAATTCAATGTTCGCGGCGGCATTTACACAACGGTGGTCGCCGAGCACAGAAATCAAACCTGGATACCACCTGAACCGGTAAATCTTCCCTGAATTCAATGGCCAAGACCTACTACACCTCGGACATTGCGGTCGCGTTAAAATATGATGGTAACAATGCGCCCAGGGTTACTGCCAAAGGGTCGGGATTTACCGCTGAACAAATCCTTAGCCTGGCTGAACAGCACGGAATTCCGCTGCAAACCGAGCCGGAGTTGGTAAAAATCCTGGCTCAGATACCACTAGGCGATGAAATTCCCAATGAACTTTATAAGGCTGTCGCCGAAGTACTGGCTTTTGCGTATTTTTTAAGCGGTAAAACCCCCGACAATTCTCCTCTATGAACATTAAAGAAACACTAACGACTTTACCTCAATATATCTTGCCGCACCACGCTTTATCCAGAATGATGGCCAGACTGACGCATTCGGAAAACAAAGTCTGGAAAAATCTGTTCATCAAGCAAATCATCAGGCATTACGGCGTCAACATGGGTGAAGCGTTGGTAACCGATATAAATGCCTATAAGAGTTTCAATCACTTTTTTACCCGCCAACTTCGCCCTGACGCTAGATTATTTTCTTCTGAAAAGCATGCGGTTGTCAGTCCGGCGGATGGTGCGGTGAGTCAGGCTGGCGCTATTACAGACGGTCAAATTTTCCAGGCCAAGGGTAAAAGCTTTTCCGCAGTCGATCTCCTGGGAGGCAGTGCTGAGCGCGCCGAGCCGTTTAGCAATGGCGTGTTTACGACCATTTACCTGTCTCCCAAAGATTATCATCGCCTGCACATGCCGTTGACCGGAACACTGAGGGAAATGGTTCATATTCCCGGTCGCTTATTTAGTGTCAATACGGCCACCACGAATTCTGTACCGGGCCTGTTTGCCAGAAACGAAAGAGTTGCCGCCATCTTTGATACCGAAGCGGGTTCGATGGCCTTAGTGCTGGTGGGCGCCATCTTTGTGTCCAGCATTGAAACCGTTTGGCATGGCGTCGTATCACCACCTACTATTACAGCAGTAAAAAGCTGGAAGTATCGGGAAAATGCACCGGTTCTAAAACTCGGTGAAGAAATGGGCCGCTTCAACATGGGTTCCACGATTATTGTTTTGTTTGGTAAGGATAAAGTGCAGTGGAATGAGGGATTTCAAGCCGAGAAGCTTGTCAGGCTGGGTGAAATAATCGGTGGAATAACAGATCCTGGCGCGTTGCCGCAAAAGTAGGGTGGCAACGGCTAATTAATTTTATTTAGCGCCTGTTCTAATATTGTATAAATTCGATGGATGGCGCCCTGATTTTGATCAATGAAGCGTTTACCCTTCGCTATTAATGCTTGTCGATCATCCGCTCGGGTGTATAAATTCAACATCGCTGCGATAACGGCTTCTTTGTCCGGGCACTGAATGCCCGCCTGGTGTTTTAGGACACCATGGGCAATGTCTTTGAAGTTCGACATAAATGGGCCGAACAGCACTGGAACGCCGATAGCCGCCGCTTCCAGTATGTTATGCCCACCTTTCGGCACCATGCTGCCGCCGACAAAAGCACTATCAGCGGCGGCATAAAACATTTTAAGTTCGCCCATTGTGTCAACCAGGTAGATGTCGGTTTGCGGCGAAGTTGCCAATTGGGACGTGCGGGTAATTACATTGAAGTTTTGAAGTTCACAAAGTTTTTTTACTTCGCCAAAACGCTCAGGGTGTCTGGGTACGAATACCAGTAACAAGGCAGGGATTTTTGCTTTCAACTCCTTGAAGATATCCAGAAATAGTATTTCTTCGCCTTTGTGGGTGCTGGCAATCAGCCAGACAAATCGTTCTGCAAACAAGTCTTCTTTCAACTGCAAACCCTGGACAACAATGGTTTGCGGGATTTCAACATCATATTTTATATTGCCTAACGTTTTTACGATATCCGGGGGCGCCCCGATGGTGATAAACCGGTCGGCATCCTCTTTAGATTGTGTGCCTATCAATTCTACGTTAGCTAAAGCAGGTTGGATCAGTGACGGTATTTTTTGATAACCACGTGATGATTTTTCGGATAAGCGTGCGTTGATGATATACAGCGGAATTTTGTGAGCTCCGCAAGCCGCAAACAGATTAGGCCATATTTCAGTTTCCATGATGACCCCTATCCTAGGATTAAAGTGCAGCATGAAACGGTTTATCACGATGGGAATATCGTACGGCAAGTAAACATGTTCTACGGTATCCTGAAGTGTTGACGTTACCCGAGCCGAACCAGTAGGTGTCGTGGTGGTAATTAACAGCCTTGCGTCAGGATGATGGTGTTGAATTTTTCTTACTAAGGGGAATACGGCTTCTGCCTCGCCCACTGAAACAGCATGAAACCAAATATCAATTCTATGCGGTGAATTAGGGTAAAAACCAAGGCGTTCGTGCCAGCGGTGCCGATAAGCAGGCGCTTTAATACTTCGCCAGAGCAGACGAATGAGTATAAAGGGGATGAGCAGGAAAAAGAGAAGGGAATAAAGCGCGCGCATATTTAAAAAAGTTGCAAGGTTCAAGATGAAAGGTACGAGTTTCGCCTTTCACCTTTTGCCTTGTACCTTAAATATTATTCTGCGGCGATCTTAATATTCAGTGTCGCGATAACATCCGCATGCAGATGAATATCAATGGCATAGTCACCGACATGGCGGATAACGCCTTGTGGCAAACGAATTTCCTGCTTTTCAACCGGAGAACCTGCAGCAGTGATGGCATCGGCAATGTTGTGCGTGCCGACTGATCCAAACAATTTGCCTTCGTCACCGGCTTTGTGTTTGATGACAACTTCAAGCTTGCCTAAAGCAGTCGCCCGCGCTTGGGCAGCGTTCAGCTTTTCAATGGCTGCCTTTTCAAGTTCTGCACGGCGCTCTTCAAACTCGGCAATTTTTTTAGCAGTAGCAATCGCCGCCTTGCCTTGAGGAACCAGGTAGTTTCTGCCGTATCCAGCTTTAACATTGACTTTGTCGCCCAGATTACCCAGGTTGGTTATTTTTTCAAGAAGAATGACTTCCATCGTAGTGTCTCTCTTTCGGGTATTAACCGATTCATTGTGCCAATTGGCGTATTAATGTAATTTAATTTTATTTCGTAAGTTCAGCCATGGATCGATGAGGCCGACTAAAGCAACCGGCAGCATCGCATGTGGTATGATCAACAGGGTTACATAAAACATCGGAATCATATAGCGGCCGAGCTTCATGTTGGTAAATACCGCATGTAATATCGATGAGCCGATAAAGGTATACAAAACAAACAGCAGGATCGTAACATTCCAGGCTATTTCTGAGAGCATACCAGGCGCAGCCCAAGCAAAAGCGATGATTGCCATGCTTGCCAAAGCCAGCCTCGGTTGTGTTTTCAAAGAGAGAAACTCTGCTTTGAAACCACCTGGATAGTAAAGCAATGCTTGCCAATAGCGACCAAGAAACAGTCCAAAAAGCAACCCGAATACTGAGCCTGCAGCCACCACGCCCGTCATGAAATGAGCTAGCAGGTCGATGGTGTGCTGAATGTTTTCCACAGGCGCGTTGGCAGGCACCATTTGAGTAAGAATTTGCTTCCATAGATCGGTTGGTCCATCCGCATACAGATAAAAACCAATAACACCCAGGACACCCAGTAATATGGCAATTTCAATGGCTAGCGATAAATGCCGTCCCTCTCTGAGCACAATCGAAATCAACCAGACCGGGATCCACAACACCATGACATACATGAGCGCAAACTGATAATTCCCGATAAGGAAAAATCCCAGCAGCCCTGCAGCAATACTTGAACAACCTAAAACGGACAAGCCGTCCAATGCACCGAGTCTTAGTGTAACCAGTGCCACCGTGGCGGAACTCACGACACTGACAGGTGGGACAATTAGCGACAACAATGCAAGGGTAGAAGCCACTATCATGGCTTGCACGCGTCCTCGCATTATATAAGAGGCTAAAAAACCCACTGAGCGTACTTCCGATTGTTATTTGTGCGCGTCGCAGAAAGGCAGTAATGCAATAAAACGGGCACGTTTAATTGCGATGCACAATTGTCTTTGATACTTTGCACCTGTGCCGGTAATGCGGCTGGGAACGATTTTACCGGTTTCGGTAACGTAATCGCTTAATAAATCCAGGTTTTTATAATCGATTTGAGTGCCGTTTTCTGAGTTGAAGCGGCAGAATTTTTTGCGTCTGATGTTGCGTGCCATATTAATCCTCGTTATTTAAGCGTGATTGAGTTTACTCAGCGATGATGTCGCTGGCGTCGAAGTCTTCATCGATGTCCAGATCATCAAGATCGTCGGCATCAGCTGCTTTTGCGGCGGCGGCTTCTCTGGCGGCTGCATCTCTGGCGCGTGTTTCGGCCGCTTTGTTTTCTTCTGCGGTTGATGTGGCAATTGGCGAGGGTTCGGTGATGGCGTGTTTTTGCAGAAGTGTCATGCTGCGTAAAATCGCATCGTTAAAACGGAAGCCGCTTTCCAGGTCTGCCAGCGTTGCCTGGTCACATTCAATATTCATCAACACATAATGTGCCTTGTGAACTTTGTTGATCGGATAAGCCAAGTGTCTGCGGCCCCAATCTTCCAGGCGATGGATGGCGCCGGATGCGCCTTCAATGGTTGCTTTGTAACGTTCAATCATTGCCGGAACCTGAGCGCTTTGATCAGGATGAACTAAAAAGACAATTTCATAATGTCGCATTGTGTTTCCTTATGGTTAAGCCTTCCACCTCCGTCTTTATAGAGATGGTAAAGCAAGGAGGAGCGGGATGCTCCGTTGAACCGGGCATTATATGTCTATTTTTGGTTTTTGAAAAGCATTAGAATAATCACGGTGTTATCCGTTCATCAAGGTTTTAACATGTGTGGCAACGCTCGATGCCAATGCCTGCAAATGATAGCCACCTTCCAGGACTGAAATAATCCGGCGTTGGCAATGGTGATCAGCAATATTCATTAATTCCTGAGTGATCCACTGAAAATCATTTTCGTGTAGATTGATTGAAGATAACGGATCTTGCTGGTGAGCATCAAAACCTGCTGAAATCAATAGTAAATCGGGTTTGAAGTGATTGAGGGCGGGCAGAATAACACGACTGTACTTTTCTCTGAATTCAACGCCGGTATCGCCGCTTTCAAGCGGGACATTAATAATGTTATCCATCCCTTTTTCGTTTGGAAAGCCAGTGCCCGGGTAATTGGGCATTTCATGACTGGACGCGTACAGCACATTGGCTTGATTATAAAAGGCAGCTTGCGTGCCATTGCCGTGATGAACATCGAAATCCACAATCGCGACACGGTCTAGTTGATAATGGTGGAGCGCATACTGAGCGGCAATTGCGATATTGTTAAACAGGCAAAAACCCATGGCTCGCTCAGGTTCAGCATGGTGGCCTGGTGGGCGAAGGGCGCAAAAGGCATTGTTCGCTTTTCCGATTAATACTTGATCAACGGCATCGCAAACTGCGCCAACAGCTCGGAGTGCGGCCTGGAAGGACATTGGCGATAGCACGGTATCCGGGTCTAAAAAATGCAGACCTAGTTCCGGAATGGCTTTGCGGAGTGTTTCAATATATCTGAGCGGGTGAACGAGGCTAATTTGCTGTTCTGTGCCCAGAGGCGGTGATTTTTTGATTAATTCTGAAAAAGCCGGTGTTTCCAGTATTTGAGAAATGCTTCTAAGACGATCAGCGCATTCAGGGTGGTTTGAGCCTGTATCATGCAGAAGAAAATCCGGATGGGTGTAATAAAGGGATTTCATTAAATTTTTTTAAAAAATAGATACGTGCAATCAATAGATTAAGTGAGATTCCCTTCTTTTCTTTTCGAACAATAGGATAGCGTATTCTTTTATGGATCGGTAATTACTCTAACCGACAGGCCCGGTCCGGGCACCTGATATAAGTAACTGGTGTTACACGCCTGTAGGAAGTAAACTACAAGGATGAATACAGGACTACTAGTACCCAGCTTCTGAAATACACTCGATACCCTATGCAAGCAAGGTTTGCCAATATAGGTCCATCGAAATGGTTTTGCCAAGGTCTCATTAAAAAACCCGATGAACGCCAGGATACGCTGATTCAAAACCTCAGTTGACGCGAAACTCCCGCGTTTGAGTAAGCGACGGCTCAAGATGCCGAACCAGATTTCCACTTGGTTCAGCCATGAACAATGTTTTGGCGTATACACACCGCTCTTTCAAAGAAACAAACTACAAATCCGGCCCATTTCTGCCACCGCAGCCGCCAAAGGATGAAGGCACGGAACTTCGTGCAGAATTGGATCAATTGAACCAGGCGGTATTTGATTACCAATTAGCCCATCAAGAAACCGCGCAACTACTGGAGACGGCACAGTCAAAATTACGGGAAATCAGTGAGGAGCGTTCATTTTGGGAACAATTAGCCGCCGAAACCGAACAGGCGAAGGTTGCACTTGAAAAGCGCCTGACCGAACAACAAGTTATTGCATCTGGACGGCCTAAGATTAGCGTTACTCAATTCATCAAAGCCGCCAATGCAGCTGCAGCCTCAGTCCAACTGGATGAAGTAGACGCCCCGCAAAATTATCGACCAACAATTAAGACAAGCTGGCTGGGAATTTGATTCAGAAACCATTAAATTTAACAAAGGCTCACGGCCGGAAAATAACCGGAATCGAGACATTCCGGTATTGACGACCGTGTTAACCCGGCCGCGCGAGCTAACCCGCAAACAATTACGTGAATTGGTACTAGAACTCGACAAGGCTGGATTTACCGAAATCAACTTGGCAACCGCTTGGTGGGAAATGACCAACCAAGACATTGCCGCCCGCATTGTCGGCTACATACGCCAAGCCGCCATTGGCGATGCGTTGCAACCTTACAAGGAACGGGTTGAACATGCCTTACAAAAACTATTGGCAAGCAAAACCTGGACAGCACCGCAACGTGATTGGTTAAAGCGCATTGCCGCGCAAACTAAAGCCAACCTGCTGGTTGACCGGAAAGCGCTCGACGATCCCGATCTCGTTTTCAAACGCGAAGGCGGCGGTTTTAATTGCCTGGATCTTATCTTTAATTTCGAGCTACAGCAGGTATTGGAAGCGTTTAACGATTCACTCTGGCAATCAACCGCCGCTTGAAGTCGCGCGGCAATTACGGTAAAGTAAGATTTCCTTACTTAAAGATTCGGTGATTGCCATGCTTGCTAAAATGACATCGAAAAATCAGCTCACTCTACCTAAAAGCATCACAGCCGCTGTCGGTGCGACAGACTATTTTGACGTGGAAGTGCGTAATGGCCAGATCGTCCTGACGCCGGTGCGCATTCAGCGCGGCGATGCGGTTCGCGCAAAACTCGCCGAATTGGATATACAGGAACAAGACATCACGGATGCTGTCGCTTGGGCTCGGCAATCGAATGAATCATCGAACCATAAAACTAAGTGATGGATTCAACGAATAGCCCTCGCGTCGTCATCGACACCAATCTGGTCTTATCGGCACTGGTTTTCACACAGGGCCGCTTAACCTCGTTGCGACTCGCCTGGCAAAACCAACGCATTCAGCCTTTGGTTTCCAAAGCCACTGCAGCAGAGTTGATTCGGGTGCTGAATTACCCAAAATTCAAGCTGAGCGAGGACGAACAACAGGAGTTGTTAGCAGATTATTTACCTTATTGTTTCAGTATCTCCATTCCCAATCCACCTCCGGCAACGCCGGTGTGCCGCGATACTTTTGACGTACCTTTCCTGCAATTGGCCTTGGCGGGTCAAGCTGATTTCTTAATCACTGGCGATCAAGACTTGCTCTGTCTCACCGAGAGCTTTAGCCGCCCCATTTGGACCTCCGAACAATTATTGCAAACTTTAAAACTATGATTACGAATGACATCGTCGGCAAGCTCTGGAGTCTCTGCAACATCCTCAAGGATGACGGTGTTACCAATCACCGAGCTAACCTATCTGCTGTTTCTCAAAATGGCGAAGGAAACCGGCACGGAAGACCAATTGCCGGAAGCTTACCGCTGAACCGATCTGGAAATGCGCGCTGCGCCGGATCGGCTGGAATTCTATAAAATAATACTTATTCATTTGGGCACTCACGGTTCATCCTGGGTGAATGAAATTTTCGCCAACGCCAGTAGCTTATAACTCGTCAAAAATTGAGCAAAATCCCATCCGGATTTCAGCGTTTTTTAGACCTTCTAACTATTCTGGAATTTGATCAAAAAGCCAGCAGCATTTTTGCGGAAGATAACGCCAAATTAAAACGGCATGGCATGCTGATTGCCGACATGTATTTAATGATTGCCAGCATCACTAAGGCTAATGACTTTACCCTGGTTACCAATAACCTGAAACATTTCGAGAGAATCGAAAACCTGAAACTCGAACGTTGGCTGTAAATGAAGGTCAATAAATTTCCGGACAATATTAGTTCTACTTTGGTAGATTACTGGTTATCTATTACAAGATCGTCGTTCCGGCATGGAGTGCCGGAGCCAGGCTCCATGGATGGTTTAGAGCTTGCCATCCATGGCTCTGGATATCCGCATCCCGGCGGGTATGACGGGCTTTCGGGTAATCTGACAAAGTAGAATTAGGAAGATTTTTCGTAAGCTACTTTCTTGATATTTGGCAACTTGCCGACATCCTTAATTTGAGGCATGAATTTTTCTTGCCTGTCACTCAGGTTTCGCCAATACTTTTTCACAGTTTATGAAGGGGCATTGCCCAGAGGAGCTCTCTTGAACATGATAGTCAGGCAGTTTATTACCGTTTTACTAGGGGTATTGATTTTTGTTTTGGGCCCAGTGTCCTTTGCCGAGACGGACAACCTAGTGCCGCAGCAAAGCCAAGAGTCCGCCGTACAACCCGCCGATATTGAAGTTTTTGTTCGCAATGGCTGTCCGCACTGTGCTAAAGCGGAGTTATTTTTGCAGGCGCTCAAGCGGGAGCAACCGCAACTGAACATTGTTATTCATGACGTGATTCAGGAACCGATGGCTTTACAACAATTACAGCAACTCGCTAAACAACAAGGCATAGGCGCCGTGAGAGTGCCTGCTTTTCAGGTCGGAGGCCAATTGATTGTTGGTTATTCCGATGAGGTCACGACCGGGCAGCTACTTCGAAATGCTTTAGCTCATGGGCAAATCCGGCAAAACGAGGAGGCTACCGGAAGTTGCGAAGCGGAACAATCGTTAGTCTGCGGACCTGAAACGGAACTACCGACAAAACCAGTGGAAGCCATTGCGCTTGACATCCTGGGCTACAGATTGTCGCTTGACGAGGTTGGCTTACCCCTTTTTACATTAGCAATGGGTTTGCTGGATGGTTTTAACCCGTGTTCTCTCTGGGTGCTGCTGTTGATGATTTCTCTGCTGGCACCCATGAATAATAGGCTGCGCATGTTTGCTGTTGCCGGAACTTTTGTGGCAGTGGAAGGCTTGGCGTATTTTGTTTTTATGGCCGCCTGGCTCAATTTGTTTTTGTTGATTGGTCTTTCCCGTGTTTCGGAAATTACCATTGCCGTTATAGCCCTGTTGGCAGGAATGATTAACCTGAAAGATTTTTGGTTTTACGGGTGGGGTATCTCGCTGTCGATTCCGGAAGCAGCCAAACCGGGAATTTATGCCAGAATGCGGCGCATCCTATCCGCTCAAAATCTTGCCGGAGCGATGATTGGAGCCGTGCTGCTTGCTATGTTGGTGCAACTGGTCGAATTAATGTGTACATCTGGTTTTCCTGCGCTATACACGCGAATCCTGACCTTGAAACAGTTGGACAGTTTGAGTTATTACGGTTATTTATTGCTTTACAATCTGGCTTACATGCTCGATGACATTATAATTTTAGCGATTGGTATCGTAACGCTTAGCCAAAAACGGCTGCAGGAAAAAGAAGGGCGCTGGCTGAAATTGATCAGTGGCCTGGTGATGGTAGGGCTTGGTATTTACTTACTGGTCAACCTTTCTTGAAGACCTCGATTTTCGTACCGGAAAAATTACATTTTTTATTTGAGGCGTGATGGATTTCATGATGATTTTTATCGCTCCGGCTTTTTCTCATGTCTTTTATGAATAATTTCGAATCCGAACTGAAAAAGTTACCTGATGAGTTGCGTATTGCAGTAGCCGGCTCCTTAAAACAATGGGATGCTCAACTCAAAGAATTAAAGGTCAGTTTTAATGCCACGCCGGACTTGATTTCATCAATGGTTAAAGTCTGGTGTTCGAGTCAGTTTGTCACTGAAAATTGTCTCAGACGGCCTGAATTATTGGTTGATTTGATCGATTCAATGGATTTGACGGCCGTTTATCCGGATGACACCTATACAAAAAAACTGGCCTTGCCTCAATTAGAAACTGAAGAGCAGCTAATGGCGGCACTTAGGCAGTTTCGCCGCCGGGAAATGATTCGGATAGCCTGGCGGGACATCGCCGGTTGGGCGGAACTGACGGAAACTCTGGCTGATTTATCGCATTTGGCGGATGCCTGCATTCAGTTTGCGCTCGATTTTCTCTTCCGCCAGGCCTGTGAGAAACGTGGCACACCTGTGCTGGCAAACGGTCATCCTCAGCAAATCGTGGTGTTGGGGATGGGTAAGCTGGGCGCTTACGAGTTGAACTATTCCTCCGACATCGATTTGATTTTTGCCTATGCCGAAGCGGGTGTCTTGCCGGACAAAAAATCAACCAGCTATGGCGAGTTTTTTACCCGGCTCTGCCAAAGTCTGGTCAGAGTGCTCGATGAAATTACGGTGGATGGTTTTGTATTTCGAACCGATATCCGGTTAAGACCTTATGGTGATAGTGGCGCTGTCATCATGACTTTTGACGGCATGGAAAATTACTACCTCACTCAAGCCAGAGAGTGGGAGCGCTACGCGATGATCAAGGCCCGGCAGGTGGCGGGTGACTTCGATACGGGGCGCCAGCTCATGGCGATGTTGAAAGCGTTTGTCTATCGCCGCTATCTGGATTATGGCGCCTTTGAAGAATTGCGCTCGTTAAAACAGCAGATTACCCAGGAGTTGAGACGCAAGGATCGGATGGAAAACATCAAGCTGGGTCCGGGCGGCATACGTGAAATTGAATTTATCGGTCAGGCTTTTCAGCTTATTCGCGGCGGTACCGAAAAATCGTTGCAAGCCCGAGGCATTTTGGAAGTGTTGCGCATTCTCGGCGAATTAGGCTTGCTGACAAAAATCGATGCCGAGCAACTTACGCAGTCCTATTGCTTTTTAAGGTGCGTCGAAAATCGTATTCAACAGTATCAGGACAAACAAACGCATGATCTTCCCACTGAGGGCTTCGCGCAACAAGTCCTGGCTTATTCTCTAGCCTTCCCTGACTGGGATAGCTTTAAAAATGCACTGGATCATGTAAGAAATCAGGTACATGCGGTTTTTGATCAGATTTTTTCGTTATCGAAGCAGGAAACGATGCATCTCAGTGGTCAAAAAATCTGGCTTTGCGGGGCTGATGACAGCGAGTTATTGCAATGCTTGAGTCAGCATGGCTTTACGGATCAGGCACAGATTCTGGATGTGATCCGGCAATTTAAGCAGTCAGTGGCGATCAGACGGTTATCGGCCAAGGGCGCCAGCGTTCTTGATCGCTTAATGCCGCAATTGATTGAAGCCATGCAGCCGGTTGATAATCCTGATGAAACCTTCAAAAGAATCCTTGGCTTATTCGAAGCAGTCGCGGGCAGAGCGGTTTATTTGGCGTTATTATCGGAGAATCCGGATGCGCTATCCAAGTTGGTACGCTTGTCATCAGCCAGTTCCTGGATTTGCTCTTACTTATCGTCGTATCCCATCTTGCTAGACGAGCTTCTCGATCATCGCTCCTTGTTTGAACCGCTTAAGAAAGCCGATCTGGATGCGCAATTGAGACAAATCCTGGCGGCCATTGACATTCAGGATATCGAAGCCTTGATGATTAAACTGCGAGAATTCAAACAGTTGAATGTTCTCAGGGTCGCAGCAGCCGATATTATGGGAGCCATTCCGATCATGGTCGTCAGTGATTATTTGACCTATATCGCTGAAAGTATCGTGACGCATGCGGTGAAGCGAGCCTGGCTGATGTTGTCGGAAAAACATGGTTGCCCGCCCGATACCGACGTCAACAATTGCGCTTTTGCCGTTATTGGATTTGGAAAATTGGGCGGTATTGAACTGGGCTATGGATCTGACCTGGATTTGGTGTTCCTCTATGATTGCCCGGATGGCAATGCGATGACTGATGGACTGAAACCGATTTCGAGCTCCCAGTTTTATGGCAGGTTGGGTCTGAAAGTTCGGCATATTATGGATACCCGTTTGTTGTCCGGAATCTTGTACGAAGTCGATATGCGCTTGAGGCCGAGTGGCGATTCCGGTTTGCTGGTGACTCCTATCAACAGTTACGAAGATTATTACAGAACTCAGGCATGGACGTGGGAGCATCAGGCACTGGTGAGAGCTCGATTTATTGCGGGTGATGACCGATTAAAGCAGCAATTCGAAGTAATTCGCCGCCGGATTTTATGTTTGCCGAGAGATGCGGCACAATTGAAAACCGAGGTAGTCGATATGCGCGAAAAGATGCGTAACGCCTTGGCGACCCGCGAAGTTGACAAGTTTGACTTAAAACAAAGCAAAGGCGGTATTGCGGATATTGAGTTTATAGTACAATTTGCTGTTTTGGATCAGGCTTCAAAAAATGAGGCTTTTACGACCTACACCGATAATGTGCGATTACTGGAGGGCTTACAGGCCCATGGCTACATCTCTCAAGCGGATATGGAAGTGCTGAAGGCAGCCTATTGCGCCTATCGTGAAACAGGTCATAAGCGGGTTTTACAAGGGGATCGTGCCTTGATCGATGAAGCCGAGGTTATCGAAATGAGTAACCGGGTTGAACGGATATGGCACGATTATATGGATTGACGGCATACTACAAAAATTTAATGTTGGAGAATGAAAGATGACGATGGACGATAGAGACGGCGTTATTTGGCTGGATGGGAAATGGGTTGAGTGGCGTGAAGCTAAAGTCCATGTGTTGACGCATACTTTACACTATGGCTGCGGCGTTTTTGAAGGCATCAGAGCTTACCATGCAGAAAAAGGTACGGCGATTTTCAAATTGAAAGAACATACGGACCGGTTATTTCGTTCTGCACATATCATGAATATGCCTATGCCTTACAGCAAGGATGAGCTTAATCAGGCACATCGGGAAGCGTTAGCCAAAAATAACCTGGATAGCGCCTATATACGCAGCATGTGTTTTTACGGTTCCGAAGGCATGGGGCTTAGAGCCGACAACCTGAAGGTTCATGTCATGGTTGCGGCCTGGACATGGGGCGCCTACCTGGGTGCTGAAAATATGGAAAAAGGCATTCGGATTCGCACGTCCTCCTACACGCGCAATCATGTCAACAGCACGATGTGCAAGGCCAAGGCTAACGGTAATTACATCAATTCCATTCTGGCACTGCAGGAAGCCTTATCGACCGGCTATGACGAAGCCTTGTTGCTCGATCACGAAGGTTATGCGGCCGAGGGCAGCGGCGAAAATCTCTTTATCGTCCGCAATGGTATTTTGTTTACACCGGAAACCACATCGGCACTCGAAGGCATTACTCGAGATACCATCATGACGATTGCTGCCGAACAAGGTCTAAAGGTGATCGAGAAACGCATTACCCGTGATGAAGTCTATGTGGCTGATGAAGCCTTTTTTACAGGTTCAGCTGCAGAAGTAACACCTATCAGGGAGTATGATGGCCGAACCATTGGCAAAGGCGGCCGCGGTCCAGTGACTGAAAAACTTCAGGCGCTCTATTTTGATTATGTGCATGGGCGCAGAGACGATCACGCCGAGTGGTTAACTTACGTCGTTTAGCGTTTTGAAAAAACTGCCCCGAACTTTGGTGGTTGGGCCATCATGGATTGGCGACATGGTGATGGCGCAAAGCCTTTTTATGGTCCTAAAAAAGGCTGAATCGGATTGTCTAATCGATGTTCTAGCTCCTGCATGGTCGTTTTCGTTGCTTGAAAGAATGCCGGAAGTCAACAAAGCCATTGCCATGCCCTTGACCCATGGACAGTTTGGTCTGTTCGACCGAATCAAACTGGGTAGACAATTAAAATCAGCAGAATACGATCAAGTGATAGTACTGCCGAACTCCTGGAAATCGGCATTGATTCCCTTTTTTGCGGCGATTCCTGTTCGGACCGGTTATCTGGGTGAATGCCGCTGGGGTTTACTCAATGATGCGAGAACACTGGATAAACGCAAGTTGACCATGACGGTGCAGCGTTTTGTGGCCTTGGGCTTATCAAAAGACGCTTTGTTACCGCCGGACTATCCGATTCCGGCACTGGTGGTTCAACAGGACCGGCAACAAGCAGTTGCGGCCAAATTTGGTGTGAGTCTGCCGGCGAAAATTTTAGCCTTGTGCCCGGGTGCCGAATATGGCCCCGCAAAACGCTGGCCAGCGAGTTGTTTTGCCGAAGTAGCCCGGCAAAAAATTCAGCAGGGCTGGCAGGTTTGGTTATTCGGTTCGGATAAGGATAAAGACAGTGCCAAACAAATCAATCAGCAAACATCAGGACACTGTCTTGATTTTACCGGTAGAACCTCATTGGCCGAAGCGGTGGATTTACTATCATTGGGGGATGCCGTAGTCACTAATGATTCAGGACTCATGCATGTTGCGGCGGCATTGGACAAGAAAATAATTGCCATTTACGGGTCCTCTGATCCCGGATTTACGCCGCCATTGAATACTCAGGCCCGTGTCCTCTCATTGAATCTGGACTGTGCACCTTGTTTCAAGCGCGAGTGTCCTTTATACCCTCCTGAACACATTGATCATCACAAGTGTTTGACCGGTATTCAATCCAAGCAAGTACTTGATTTGTTAAATAGTTAATCAGCAGTGAAAGTCGCTATCGTAAAATTATCGGCTCTGGGCGACATCGTTCATGCCATGGTCGGTTTGCAATTTATTAAAGCACAAGTTCCTCTTATCGAAATAGACTGGGTTGTGGAAGAACGCTATGCTGAAATCCTGAAATATAATCCGGATATCAATAATGTCTTAACGGTGGATCTGAAATCGTTAAAACGCCAGAGATCCGGAATTTTTAAGCAAATCAAAAAAATCCGCCGTTATGCTGATCACGAATATGATCTGGTCATTGATGCACAAGGACTTATCAAATCAGCCATTACTGCACGGCTGCTCGGTAATCACATCGCCGGTTTCGATGCGCATTCAATCAGGGAAAAATCGGCAGCGTGGCTTTATGATGTCAAAATCAGTTGCGCTTATGATGAAAATACCATTGACAGAAACGCCATGGTTTTATCGAAACCCTTAGGTTTTACCATTAGTCGCGAACAAATTGGTAACAAAAAGCCATTTTTGTTTTTCAGCGAGAATGACGACGGCTGGCATGAGTGTTTTGTTAAGGACGGAGTCAATATTATTTTTGTTATCGGATCGACTTGGCCTAGCAGGAATTATCCGGCAGAGAAGTTTGTGAAAATAGCCGAGGCTTTACAAGAAAACTGCTTGGTCGTGTGGGGAAGTGAACAGGAAAAGGCTTTGGCCGATTGGATGGCTTTACAATCTCGGCATATCAGGGTTGTGCCCAGGATGGATTTAAATAACTTAAAAGCGCTAATCGCCAAAGCGGATTTATTAATAGGCAATGATACCGGACCAACCCACATGGCATGGGGATTGAACAGGCCATCAATTACGATTTTTGGACCAACACCTGTGAGCAGGGTTTATCAGACCGACATCAATAAAGTTGTTAAATCACCTTCAGACGTGAATCCCCTCAAATTAAACAAGCAGGATTATTCGATTAAGGAAATTGATGAGCGGGATATTATCGATATGGCAATGTTGCTGCTGCCATAGGCCAACAGCGTGTTAAGCTTGACAATGTAGGCTTTTCGAGCAAGGCTGAGTAAATTTCTCATTTAGCGGCCTTTTAAGAATCGAAAAACACCAGTATAGTGACCGCACTTTTTGTGCCATAAACGCATGAATAAAAATTATCGACTACTATTTAGGATGACATCAGTTTTATGCTGCAAACGACTGGCAGCTTCTGTTACCACCCTTGGTTGACTAAGCTGATAGTTAAAGATCTGTCGTTCATTCATGAACGTGTGTAAATTAGAAGATTGAGTTTAACTTTAATGATTAATGAATCAACAGCCTACCAGTTTTTGCTTAAAACGTTACAGGATAAAGATAAACTTTCAGCGTCAGAATTAAAAAAAGTAGAACGAGTTCAGAAAACAACGGTAGCGGAAAGTCTTCCGCAACTGTTGGTCAAGCTGGGCCTGTGTTCTGAATTGGATGTTGCCGATGCCTTTGTCGAATCCGGTCGCTTTGAAAAGGTGGCTGCTACTCATTATCCGATTGAAATTCAACTGCCTGACAACGTTTCATTGCGATTTTTAAAACAATATCACATCATTGGCCTCAGTCAGACAGACGATGCTATTACTGTTGCGATGATGGATCCTGAAGATCAATTTGTCATCGATGCCCTAAAATTGGTGACCGGTAAAAACATTATCGTAAAAGTCGGCTTGCTTTCGGAAATTGATAAGGCACTGGAAGCGCAATACGGGGAAGGACGCTCACAGATGGATAAGATTGTCGATGATCTGAATGTCGACGATATTGGTGAGGAAGATCTGGAGCATTTGAAAGATTTGGCCAGTGAGGCACCGGTCATCAAGATGGTTAATCTGATCATGCAGCGCGCCATCGAAACCAAAGCGTCAGATATTCATATCGAGCCTTTTGAGCAAAGTCTGAAAGTCAGATTACGGGTGGATGGCGTCTTGCAGGAGATTCACGCGCCGCCGGTCAAGTCACAAGCGGCGGTAATTTCCAGAATCAAGATCATGGCGAAGTTGAATATTGCCGAACGCCGATTGCCGCAGGATGGCCGGATTAAAGTCCAGATGCTGGGTAAGGAGCTGGATTTGCGGGTTTCGACGATACCGACCATGTATGGTGAGAGCGTCGTAATCCGTTTGCTGGATAAAGAAGCGACGGTGCTGGATTTTGCTGCTCTTGGATTCGAAGGCAAGCATTTACAACAATTTCTTGACGTGCTGGCCTTGCCACATGGCATTATATTGATTACGGGTCCTACCGGCAGTGGTAAATCTACGACCATGTATGCGGCGTTACAACAGCTTAATACATCGGAAAGAAAAATTATTACCGTAGAAGATCCGGTCGAATATCAAATGGAAGGCATTAATCAAATTCAGGCAAAACCTCAGATCGGGCTAACGTTTGCATCTGCATTGCGTTCCATTGTTCGGCAAGACCCGGATGTCATCATGATTGGTGAGATGCGGGATCTGGAAACGGCCAAAATTGCGGTACAATCAGCTCTCACAGGCCACTTGGTACTGTCGACCCTCCACACCAACGATGCGGCCGGTGGTGTTACCCGTTTGCTTGATATGGGTTTGGAAGAATACTTATTGACTTCGACCGTGAACGGTATATTGGCGCAACGTCTGGTTAGAAAATTGTGTCCATCCTGCAAGCAAAGATTTGTTGCGCCTCCTGAGGTTGTCAATGAATTACGTCTGCGTCGATTCGTTCCTGAGGGTGATATCGTTTTCTACAAACCCGTAGGTTGTGCCAGCTGTTCAGGCATGGGTTATCGCGGTCGACTTGCCATCATAGAGTTCTTGCCGATGACCGACCCAATCCGCAAGTTGATCATGGCCCATGAAGAGGCCGGAACTATTCAAAAATTGGCCGTTGAAGAAGGTATGGCAACACTTTATGAGAATGGACTCGTGAAAGTCTTACAGGGCATCACGACGTTAGAAGAAGTGATGCGGGTTACATCGGAAACATAAATGCCATTATTTACCTATAAAGCAATCAATAGTCATGGAGAAACGGAGGAGGGTATCCGTGATGCGGTTGATGAACAACAGTTAATTGCATCTCTGCAGTCTGAAGGCTATATCCCGATTCGAGTGACGGCAGCAAGCCGACGATCAATGTTTGGATTGGGTCTCGGTGCAAAGCAGTCCAAATTGACACAAAAAGACATTGCCTTGTTTACCGGTGAATTGGCAACCTTGCTGGAGTCGGGTTTGCCACTGGACAAATCCTTGTCGGTATTGATCGATTTAACGGAAGACAAGGAACGCCTCAGTAAATTGATCGCTCGTGTTCTGGAATTGGTCAAAAGTGGTTCATCGTTGGCAGATGCTTTAGAAAGACAGTCCGGTATTTTCACCAAATTTTATCTGAACATGATTCGTGCGGGCGAGGCAGGAGGAGGCTTGAGCGATGTCTTGGTACGCTTATCCGAGTATCTGGAACGTTCCCAGGAATTAAAGGACACTGTCAGCACGGCATTAATTTATCCGGCCATTCTGTTGATTATGTCTCTGGCGTCATTATTTGTCATGCTGACTTTTGTCGTTCCTCAGTTTACTGAAATGTTCGAAAGTGCAGGCAAGGCTTTGCCGATCTCGACTCAGATAGTGGTTGGCCTGGCTGAATGGTTGCAAAGCTATTGGTGGATACTGATTGGTGGAACTGTTTTAGTTATCGGATTTATGCGTTTTCAATTGGCTGATCCGGTAACAAAGAAGGCTTGGGATAATCGTTTTCTAAAGTTACCTTTGGCAGGAACCATCATACTGAACAAAGAAACTGCGAATATCAGTCGCACGCTGGGAACTTTATTAGGCAATGGCGTTTCAATATTGGCTGCGATGGCAATAGTTCGCGAAACCGTTGATAATCAGGTTGTCGCGGCAGCCATTCAGGAGACGGAAGAACAATTGAAACAAGGCAAGCACATGTCAGATGCCTTGCAAGAGAAAGGCTTATTCCCCAAAATGGCAATGCAAATGATTAAAATGGGCGAAGAAACTGGTCGGCTGGAAGAAATGTTGCTACGCGTAGCGAGGATCTATGACAAACAGTTGAGAGTTTCTATCCAACGCTTGCTTGCCTTGCTAGAACCCGCGTTGATAATCACGTTGGGCATAATGATAGCCGGAATTATTGTATCGATTTTACTGGCCATACTAAGTGTGAATGATTTAGCCTTCTAGACCTTACAAACTGTTCAAAACTTGAATTATTTATTAATGGAATTTAAACACAATGAAACATATTAAAAATCGCGCCGAAACGGGTTTTACCTTGCTCGAGTTATTGGTTGTTTTAGGTATTATTGCCATGCTTGCCGGAATCGTGGGGCCGCAAGTCATGAAGCATATGGGGGAATCAAAAGTAAAAGCAGCTAAAGTACAAATAGAAGATCTGGCTGCTACGTTGGATATGTATAAACTGGATTTGGGTAACTATCCGACCACCGAAGAAGGTCTGAAAGCATTGGTTGAATCACCGGATAGTGCCAAACGCTGGAACGGCCCTTATTTGCGAAAATCAAAAATTCCACTGGATCCCTGGCAAAACGACTATAAGTATGTATTCCCTGGGGAACATGGAAAATTCGATTTGTTGAGCCTGGGTGCTGATGGCCGGGAAGGTGGTGAAGGTGAAGATAAGGATATTAACAGCTGGGAATGAATATTCAGGCGCAAGGCCAAAGGCCAAAGGCTAAAGGTTTTTTCTGTTACCGCCTTGCGCCTTCTGTCGTACAACCAAATCAAGGCTTTACACTGATAGAGTTGATGGTCGTGCTTTTTATCGTCGTGTTGGGTTTTTCCGCTATCGGCATAGCGCTCTCTTCAGGTAATGACTCGACCGAGCACAAAAGTGTTGCACGAGATATCGTTTCGGCTTTGCGATATGCCAGAGGTCATGCCCTGTTGTCGCATCAAGAGGCGACAGTTACTTTTGATCTCGCCGAAAACAGTTATACGGTCAGTGAGCAAGATAAAATTTATCCCATTCCACAAACCATTGATGTGTCTTTAGTGACGGGGCAAAAAGAATTAAGTGGCGAAGGCCAGGGTAGCATCCGATTTTTTGCGGACGGTTCTTCGTCAGGCGGCAGAATTACGTTGGAACGTGCTGGCAGAGCCTGGAAGATTGACATTAATTGGTTAACGGGTCTCATTGAACTTGAAGAAAAAGACGCCAGTGACTAGACAACAGGGCTTCTCACTTTTGGAAATCCTGATGGCGTTTTCAATTCTTGCATTTTCATTGGGAATTCTATTGAAAATATTTTCAGGTGGTGCAAATACCGCGGTTATCGCTGAGGAGTACACTGCAGCGGTACAAATTGCCGAGTCATTAATGGCTGGTACAGCGGAAACACCGTTGAAAGTGGGGCAATCATCCGGAGTGGAAAATGAAAAATTTGATTGGCTTGTTGAAGTGAATCCCTACCAGTTCAATCCCGAAAATAGTGATCCGGAAAGCACCAGGACAGTACTTTATAAAGTTAAGGTCACAGTAAGTTGGGGTAATGATAATGTCGAAAGTGATGCTAGAAAGCTTGAATTAACCACATTGAAGTTGGTCAATAAAATCAATGCGCTGTAGTAAAACGATACAGGGATTTACGCTGATAGAAGTGCTGATAGGACTCACACTGCTAAGTATCATGATGGTTTTGTTGTTTACCAGCCTGAAAATCTGCGCAGATAGCTGGGAAAAAGGTGAAACCAAAATAGCCGAAGTGAATGAAATCAGTGTTGTTTATAACTTTTTTCAGCGACACCTGTCGGCTGCCAGACCGCTCTGGGATGATTTCAGCGGAGAGGAGAGAACCTTTTCATTTCAGGGCAAATCGCAATCCCTGCAGTTTGTTTCTGCCTTTCCGGCCAGTGTCGGAAAATCGGGGCCGCAATTAATTTCATTGTTTTTACAGGAAGAAGACCAGGAGCGCGTCATCAAAGTCGTGTTGACGCCGTTTTTTCCGCTTGCCGATGGTAATGAGTGGAATAAAGAAGAAGTTACGCTAGTGAGTGGTGTCAGTGAATTTAAACTGACTTACTTTGGTGCCGAGGATGGTGCCAGTGAGGGCGTCTGGATGGACGAATGGCTTGTCAAACAGGTTCAGCCTCGATTGGTAAAAATTAAAATTGAATTGGAAAATGGCATTTTCTGGCCGGAAATGGTTATAGGAATTCAGTCAGTGGGTTCTTTGAACAACTCTGACGGTGATATGCTCAGTCAGTCGGAAGAAGAGCAACAACAATGAGGCTCTGTTTTATTTCACTGTAACTATTCAGCGACTCCACAAAGATCGTCTGTAGGAGCGGGCTATGCCCGCGATAGCCGTTGCCTGCCACCCAATCGTGGGCATGGCCCGCCCCTACAAGCTGCCTGGAATAGCGGAAGTGTTGGTACACTGAAAAGTTACGTTTTTTTACGTAGTATTTTTATACAGACTGCACATTAAAATGGATCTTAAGATACAAATATTTTTGTTGGCGTCTATTGTTCCCGGTTTTGCATATAAACACGTATGCAAACGATAGGATCACCTGATAACTTGATTTTTACAACGAAGCAAACAGGCGTGGCACTGGTGCTTGTTTTATGGATGCTAAGTCTTATGGCCATAATGGCGGGTAGTTTTGCTTTGAGTATGCGCCGGCAACTGGCTATTGTCGAAGGCATTAAAAATAACGCTGAAGCGTTAGCTCAGGCGGAGTCCGGTATTGCTCTGGCAGAATCCATGCTGTTAATTCAGGATCCTGCCAAGCGGTGGCGTGCGGATGGTAATGTTTACCAAGTAGACTATGCTAATAATCAAACGGGTAATGGTTCAAAAGTCAGACTCAGGCTATTATCAGAAACAGGGAAAATCGATATCAACATGGCTGACCAAACCTTATTGAAAAGTGTGATGACTCATGCGCCAGTCGAAGAAGAGCAACAGGCGAAACTGGTCGGTGCCATCATGGATTGGCGAGATCCGGACGATCTCCTGAACATCAATGGCGCGGAAAAAAGCGAATATAAAGCCGCTGGTTTAAATTATCAGCCTCGTAACAAACCCTTTAAAAGTATTGAAGAATTACAGATGGTGCTAGGTATCAATGAGGAAGTTTATCAATGGCTTGAACCGTTGGTGACCGTTCATTCCAGACAGCTCAAAGTGGATGTGAAACTGGCGTCGAAAGAGGTATTGCAGGTGTTGCCTGATCTTGACGCCAGCATGATAGAGAGTGCTCTTCAGTCGCGGCTGGATAGTGCAATGAATAAAATGTCAGCTTCGCCAAATCCAGAAGGTGTGGACCCGGGGGGGATAGTCGGACAAAATCAGGCACTGACCATTGTCTCCGAAGCTCAGCTGGAAAATGGTTCGAGTGCGCTGATCAGCGTCATTGTTGCTCAATCGCAAGAAAACCCATCAAGCCCTTTTCAGGTCTTGAAATGGCAACGGAGCGCATCGGTCGACATGTCATTATTTACTGATGAAATGAGTCAATTACTAATCGCAGAATATGCTGAACCTGAATTCAACAATTGATCTTGATCTTAAGAAGTTTTTTCGCTGGTGGAAGCGAGAGCTTGACTTTCTAATACCCGAAAAAATTCGGGAGATAATCAATGATAACCGCGGCACCATCATCGTAAGACCTGAAGGTGAACAGTTCGATTTGTCATTCGTTCTCGATGGACAAGTTGAACACCTGGTTAAACTGGAGCGTACTGAAGTGGGTGGGGCTCAATACAAGGCTTTGGTAGAAAGCAATGAACGGTTGCAAAAAGCAGACTTGATCTTCAGGCTTTCTAGCCGTTCCGGAATTCAAAAAGAGATTGCCCTGCCAGCCGCCGCAAAAGAAAATTTGTATCAGGTGGTTTCTTATGAGTTGTCACGGTACTCCCCTTATTCCACCGATCAGGCCTATTTTGCAGTCAAGCAATTGAAGGGCGTTAATGATCCCGACCATATTCGCGTGCTGTTGATATTGACGGACAGAAAAATTCTGGATGCCTACTACGATGATCTTAAAATGATGGCTATGTCGCCAATCTATGTGGATTATGAGGGCGAGCCGAATGCTATAGAAGATGATGATGCGCATTATAATTTGTTGCCTGAATCATTGTGCTATAAGCCATCAAATGCGCCCCGTATTATTTATTCAGTTCTAGGAGGATCATTACTACTTTTATTGCTTGCAGTCCTGGCCATTCCTGTCTGGTTTGAATTTCAGGCGGTTAAAGAGTTGGAAAATAAAATTATACCCATTGAAAAGGAAGCAAAAAAAATTAAGGCTTTACAGCTTGAAATTGATTCACTGATAGATGAAACGAGTAAGTTGATCGGCCAGAAAAATGCGACGCCAGCTGTTCTTGTCATGTTGAATACACTGAGCACTTTGATTAAGGACGATACCTGGCTGACTTACGCACAATATGCGGATGGACATCTGCAGATTCAGGGCGAATCACCTGCGGCTTCCAATTTGATATCTGTCCTGGAAGCCTCTGAATTATTTGTTAATGCCCGATTTATTTCACCCGTGACGCAGGATAATGTCAGTAAGCTGGAGCGCTTCCAGATTACAGTGGATACCAGTTTACCTACTGCAGCGGATGCTGTTAATCCGGATGGAAAAATGTCGAAAAACGGAGGGAAAAATGGAAAACACAATTAATCCACTTTCTCAGCGCTGGCTCGCAGTCGCTTTATTAATTGCAGTTTTGCTAGTCGCTGCGTTGATAGTGTTGATGCCATTAATTAATAAGGGCATGGAATTGAACGAGTCTAAAAACGCGCTGGTTTTCAGGTTGCAACAGTACGAACGCATTCTGGCCAATAAGCAATCGGTTTTGGCGAGTATGGACAAAATTAAACAGCAGCAGCAACAACAAGGCTATTTTACGGGCCAGGAAACCGATTCTTTAGCCTCTGCGGCGATGCAGGAATTTATAAAAAAAGCCATTGTTGAGGCCGGCGGTCAATTAAGCAGCACCCAAAGTATTCCGGTTAGCGCTAAAGGAGATTTTACCCGGATCACCGTCCGCGTAAGAATGACGGGTAATAGTGAGGTGTTGCGGTCGGTGTTGTATAAAATTGAAACTTCCACACCGTTGATTGTTATCGATCAGATAGATATCAGGCCGGTTCGCGGCATTCGAAACAGAGTAACGCGTCAAATTGAACCCAGTAATGAATTAAATGTAAATTTCCAGGCGGCCACATTTATGAGGAAACAACCCGCATGAACAGTAAGTTAATCATACTGCTGATTTCTGTTTGTGCTGCGCTTTTGCTTATTATCTGTGGTGAATGGTTATATGCAAGGCTGGCACAACGAGAACTCCTGGCCTCTACGAATTCAACGGCATCAAAAGTCTCATCGGATGCAATGCCGAGTCTGGATTTAACCAAACATCCCGAAGAAAGCTATGAACAAATAGTATCCAGGCCCTTATTTATCAAAGGCAGAAAACCCGTTGACGAGCCCAAGCAGGAAGCGGCACAAACACCTGTTGTTCCTGTTGTCTTTGATTGGATATTGGATGGCATTTATACAAGGAATGCGAAATTGTCGGCATTGTTTAGCCGATCCAAAACAAAAGTGCCTAAAGATAACTATCGAAAGGTAGCTGTTGGCGGTGATCTTGATGGCTGGAAATTGACAGAGATAAAAAGCGATAGAGCCATTCTCATGTCAGGCGCTAATCAGAAAGAGGTTTTGCTGCGTAAATCAAAGCCAAAAACGCCCAAACCAGACAATACGCAAGCAGTTCCTGCAGCACAACCGGTACCAACACTTGAGACAATACCGAATCCAGAAGCCATCCCGGTACCCGAACCCGAATCCCCAGTAGATCCATTTGAGACCACCACTGATGAACAACAACTTTAAAAAAATCACAACAGCGTCGTACATTGTTGCGAGTCTAGCTCTGGCTAGTTGTGAATTATTAAATCCGCCTTTAGCTGCAAAATTGCCCTTGCCTCCAGTCAAACATGAAAAACAGGATGATCAGTTGGGATTGGAATCGCAGGTAAAAAAGCCAGTTGAGGCGCCAAAGCTAAAAACCGAGCTTTATCCAGGCACAGACCGCTTTGTCTCTGATGCGGCTCAACAACACCGCAGAACGCAGGGTAGTGGTGAAGGCTCTTACAGCCTGAATTTTGATGAAGCCGATTTAGGTGAAGTGGCAAAAGTGATTTTGGGCGATATACTGGGACAAAATTACGTTTTAAGTCCGAAGGTGGCCGGCAAGGTTACACTGCAAACTACCGAGGCCTTAACCAAGGAAGAATTATTGCCAACACTGGAAATGGTGTTGCGTATGAACAATGCGGCGCTGGTTAAGGATGGAAAAATCTATCATATTGAACCCACAGCAGATGCCTTGTACAGCTCCAATATTTCATCAGCCAACCAGTCAGGTTTTCAGACCCGTGTATTCCCCATCCGATATGTGGCGGTTGAAGATATTGTTGAAATAATCAAGCCGCTGGTAAATGAAAAAACGATACTAAAGGTTGAGGGTGGACGCAATATCCTGATTGCTTCTGGTACTGCCGATGAAATGGCGCGCGTTCTGGATTTGATTGGTACGTTTGATATCGATATGTTGCGAGGCCGTTCCTTTGCGCTGTTTCCATTGACGCACGTCGAGCCGGATACCATCACCAAAGAACTTGAGGAGGTTTTTAACAATAGCGGTAAAGCCGAAGAAGGTGATTTTTTCAAATTTATCACCATTGACCGCCTGAATGCCATATTAGCCATTACCCATCAAGCCCGGTATTTAAGGGATATTGAAAGCTGGATTGCGCGCCTGGACAGGGCCAATACTGCATCAAGTGGTGGCGTGAATGTCTATAGAGTCCAGAATGTCGACGCAGAAGACTTGGCCGGCACATTAAACGATATTTTTACAGGGTCTGGGGGCTCAACCAAGAAGGAGAAAGCAGCCAAAGTCTCACCGGGGCAAAATGCAGCGGAACTGACCAATAAACAGCCGACCGAAAAACAAAATATCCAAAAAACATCTTCAGCCAGCAGAAAATCGTCGTCTTCAGGAGAGGGTCAGTTAAAAGATGTCAAAATCATTGCCGATCCAACCAATAATTCCATCGTTATTGTCGCTACGCCCCAGGAGTATGAGACGATATTGCCGGTCATCAAACAGTTGGACGCTGTGCCGCTGCAAGTGCTGATTGATGCAACGGTTGCTGCGGTTACTTTGACGGATGAATTAATTTACGGCATAGAGTGGTTCATACGCGAAGGTAACACGGCAATCGGTAGCGGATTAAGTAAAGTTAGTTTAGGTGGACTGGCCACTGACGGGCTTGCTGCGTTTGCAACGGGTGGACTGAGCGTGGTACAAAACTCAGGTACTGTTAAAGCTATTTTAAGCGCACAAGCCAAAAAAGATAACGTCAAAATTATTTCATCACCCTCTTTAATGGTGTTAAATAATCAGCAAGCAAAAATCAATGTCGGTGATCAAATACCCATACAAACGAGCTCTTTAACGAATGCGGTCAGTAGTAATGGAATATCGGCAGATCCTAATACTAATAATGGTTTGGCTCAAGCCAGCCAGATTCAATATAAAGACACCGGCGTCACGCTGGATGTTAAGCCCAGAGTCAATGCCAATGGCATGGTTATTTTGGAAATCCATCAAATTGTCAGTTCTGTAAAAGAAACATCAGTTGGTGTTACCAGTTCCGCGACCATTGAAAAACAAGAGATAGAAAGTAGCGTGGCTGTAAAAGACGGGGAAACAATAGCGTTAGGCGGTTTAATTAAAGAGGACAACACGGCGAATAAAGCAGGGATTCCTTTTTTACATGAACTTCCCTGGATAGGGCCATTATTTGGCAATACCACTTATAAGAAAAACAGAAAGGAACTGGTTGTGTTGATTACACCGCGCGTGGTAACAAGCAAGCAGGATTCCAGAGATATCTCCAATGAATTCAAGCGTAAGTTGACCGGAATTTATCAGGAAGTTCCTGCATATTTCGAGAAACCAACCACGAATTGAAAATGAACTCAGCCGGGTAGGGTGGGCACATGCTGTTCGTGCCCACGCGGAATAATTCGGATGCTGCTCGTGCCCATGCGGAAGATGAAAGGGGTCAGGTCTTTCACAATCACATTCCTCTCCTTGTACCCCATATTTTCCTTGGCTTCGTTCAGGGTTTTGCCTTAAAATCGAGCTGATAAATCAGTCAGCGGGACACTCAGCCCGTTGGCGGTTTTGAATTGTTGTTTTAATCATGGTTCGTTGGCTTCGCTTAAGTTTTGTGAGCGGCGTGCCCCTTACCGTAATGTTTGGCTTTGGAGAACCACACGCATTGGACTTTGAATGGGATAAGACAAAGGCAGATACTAATCAAAGCAAGCATGGCGTTTCCTTTCTTGAAGCTACCGAAGTGTTTTCTGACGAACATTCCTCGTGCGTTCGTGACCCAGACCATTCATATGATGAAGAAAGATACTTGCTCTTTGGAGTATCCTCGAAAGGTAACCACCTTGTAGTATCGTTCACTGAAAGGTTAGAGGCTATTCGAATCATTTCAGCGCGGCAAATGACCCGCCAGGAGCGTAATGCATATGAACAATGAAGATACGTTGAGACCTGAATATCCCGCTGACCTCATTAAATCCGGGGTACGTGGAAAATTTGCTAGTCGCTATCGGGAAGACACAAATATTGTTTTAGTTGACCCCGATCTACATAAGCTTTTTCCAAATTCTGAATCGGTCAATCGTGCGCTACGCAAATTTGCCGAAGAACACCACTTGTCAGGCACCTGACAAGCGCGCAGTACCCGGGCACATGCTTTTCGTGCCCACGCAGAATAAGTACGTCGACATAAATGGTGTACCCGAGGACACTTGTGACCTTTAGGTTATAAAGGCAAAAAGCCTGCCCACAAATAACTATTTAAGCGTTATGAAAAAAAGACATGCCTAAGTTATACGAATATTTTGGCTTGATCATCATGTTTTATGCGAATGAGCACGAGCCCGTGCATGTACATATACATGGCAAATGTCAGGGACGTGAATCTAAAGCAGAGATTATCGTTTTAGAAGGGATTGTGACCGATGTGTGCTATTCAGATGTGACAGGAAGGGCGCCGTTGGAATTTCGTGAAATGCAGTATTTTAAAGAAATCGTCAGCGCTCGTGCAGACGATATTGTGCAAAAATGGATTGATTTTTTCGTTTTGCATAAATCGGTAAGGCCAGAGCGAATCACCGGGAGATTGAAATGAGTCAGAACCCTATCAATATTTTTGCGGCGGAACCCGTGGGCGATTATCGCCTCCATTTGGTATTCGATGATGGCAAGGAGCAAACGGTCGATTTTAAACCGTTCTTAACCCGTGCGCAGCATCCCGATATTAGAGGCTATCTTGATCCGGTTAAATTTGCCACGTTTTACATCGAATACGGGGAGTTGGTCTGGGGCGATTATGATCTGTGCTTTCCTGTCATTGATTTATACCGGAATCAATTGGAGCATGGTTACCGGCAAGAAAACGCAGCTTGAGTCTTGGGTGGGGCACATGCTGTTCGTGCCCACGCGGAATAAACGCGACGATGCTTAATGGTGGGCAGAAAAGCGTTGCCCACCAAAAACTTTCTTGTGGAGCGGGGTAAAAAATAACTCTCCGAAAAGCTCAGTATCCTGAAGTCTTTGTGGGAGCGGCGCCCTTGCCGCGAACAGTGAATCCTGGATGATCAATCGCGGCAAGGGCGCCGCTCCCACATTTTCCCAAATCATCAGGGAAGTTATTATTAGCTGTATCCTTAGCAGTTTAACCCGGCCCACATTTTATTTAAAGCGTGACAACCTCTTCGCCTTTGCTGACCAACACGACGTCCGCAGGACGCATCGCAAACAAGCCAACAGCTACAACGCCAGTTATATTGTTGATAATCTGTTCCAGCTTGATGGGGTCAACAATATTCAGATTGTGGACATCAATAATGTGGTTGTGATTATCCGTTACACAGTTTTCACGCCATACCGGTTGACCACCCAATTTAACGATTTCTCGCGCGACATAGCTTCTTGCCATCGGAATGACTTCAATGGGCAGAGGAAAGGCTCCGAGCACATCGACGCATTTTGAACCGTCGGCAATACAGACAAATTTTTTGCTCGCTGCGGCGATGATTTTTTCCCGCGTCAATGCGGCGCCACCGCCCTTGATCAGGTGTTTGTGCGGGCTGATTTCGTCCGCACCATCTACGTACACTTCCAGAGTGCCCACAGCATTCAGATCCAGTACTGGGATCCCCACTTTTCTGAGGCGTTCGCTGGTGCCTTCAGAACTGGAGCATGCGCCTTCGATCTGGTTCCGATAATCCGCTAAAAATTCAATAAAATAATTAGTTGTAGAACCCGTGCCTACGCCGATGATGGAGACATCTTTGATATATTTTAAAGCGGCTTGTGCAACTTTTTGTTTTAATTCATCTTGAGTCATGGTGTTACCTAATTCCTGTAAAAGTTTAACAGGGCAGGATGATACCGCAGATGCCCGGATTGTTCAGCCGATTTTTTAAAAAACTAACAATTCATCCTCCATATTTATGCCTGTACCACGGAGGCTGGGTTGATAAACCCAGCGCAATGCCAATGCTTGGGTCTCCACTTATGCGGCAACCCGGTTTTCTGGGATTCTATAAAAGCTCGTTGCCTGTTGGTATTAGTCTTCGATCAATGCAGCATGGTACTGGATAGATTCCACATGGGCAAGAAAATGCCCAGTGCCAGCACAAGCACCATAATTCCGATAATGATGATCAAGATGGGTTCAATGACACTGGCAAGGTTTTTCAATTCGGCATCAATTTCAGTTTCGTAGAAATTGGCAACCTCCAATAACATATCGCTGATATTACCGGTTTCTTCGCCGACCATGATCATTTGAATCACCAGGGGAGGAAATAATTGCGTACTTCTCGCCATGCGGCTGATGGTGTCGCCTTTTTCTATGCCAATGCGCAATTGGTCAAGTCTGGAGCCAACATAGGTATTGCCAATCGCGGCCGATACAATAGCGATACCCTGTATCAACGGCACACCGGCATTCAGAATCATCGCGAAGGATCGAGAAAATCGTTCCATGGTTGAACGTTCAATAATACTGCCGACCGCAGGCAGACTGAGTATCAGTTTATCCCATCGCAAGCGCCCGGCAGACGTGTTAATGTATCTAATGAGGGCGGTCATAAGAATAACAACGGCCAATAACAAATAGGGCCAGTAACTCACCATGAATTCCGAGATGGACATCAATAATTTTGTTTGCCAAGGCAGCTCGGCATGCATCTTGTCGAACACACCTCTGAATGCAGGAATCACATAAATGTTGACGATAACCATCGCAATGGTTATGGCGACGATCACCATCATCGGATAGCGCAGCGCGGATTTGATGCGGGTTTCGGTTTCTTTTTCACGCCCCAGGTAGTTGGATAATTGTAAAAAAGCCAGATCAAGTCCGCCAGAGCTTTCTCCCACGTTGATGATATTGATCATCAAGGGGGTGAATATTTTTTTATGATTATTCATGGCTGGCGCCAAGGCAGAGCCGGATTCAAGACGTTTGGCAATATCCTTGAGTGCATCGACTAAAGCGCGATTGCGAGTGGATTCAATTAAACTTCTTAATGCCCTGGTTATAGGAACTCCTGCCTTGGTCATGCTATACATCTGTCTGCAGAACAGCATCAGATCGGTAAGATTGAGCTGGTTGAGTGCCAGCCAGTGGTTGAAATTTTCGGAAAAGTTGAGCGTCTGCTCTTTTGGCGTGATCGAGATAGGAATCATGCCGCGATTGCTGATGATTTGAGCGGCGAGCATCGGGTTGTCAGCGTCAATGAAATTGTCGACCAGTTCACCGGCCGAATTGCGTGCCTTGATGTGAAATTGCGGCACGTTATTCTCCTGTACTGATCAGACGCAGCACTTCGTCAACGGTAGTAATGCCTTGCCGGGCATATTCACTGGCACAATGTGCGTAACGAATAAAGCCTGGTGTCTGTAATGCGGCCTTGGTAAACGTTGCCGAATCATTATTGCGTAGCGCGTCGAGAGTTGCGTTGGTTAATTCCAGCAGTTCGTAGACACCAACGCGACCTCGATAACCCGTATGGTTACAGTGATGACAGCCGCGTCCCCGTTTAAAAGGCGTCTGGCTGAAATCCATATTTTGGGATTTTTCCAGCCACGCCAGTTTTCCTGGCTCAATGACAGCAGGTTCCGAACAATGCGGACAAATTCTGCGAACCAGGCGTTGAGCAATGATGGCTTTCAGGGCGCTGGCCAGAATGTAGCCTTCAACCCCCATATCCATCAAGCGAGTCGCTGTTTCAATAGCGCCGTTGGTGTGCAGGGTCGATAAAACAAGATGGCCGGTAATTGAGGCCCGAATAGCGATGTCGGCCGTTTCACTGTCGCGCATTTCGCCGACTAAAATTACATCCGGGTCTTGGCGCAAGGCTGAACGAAGAATGCCGGCGAAAGTCAGGCCTATTTTATCGTTGACCTGAACCTGGCTAATCCGAGGCAGACTGTACTCGACAGGATCTTCAGCGGTAATGATTTTGGTTTCCGGCGTATTGATTTCCGATAGAGCTGCATACAGGGTGGTGGTTTTACCACTGCCTGTCGGACCGGTAACCAGAATCAAACCATGAGGATTCCTGATATGTTTTCTGATGGTAGTCAGAATAGTGGGTGGTATGCCGAGGTGATCGAGATTCAATAAGCCTTGAGAATGATCCAGAATCCGCATGACCACGGCTTCACCGTGCTGTACGGGTAAAATGGATAGTCTGACATCCAGAGAACGGCCTTTAACACGAATGTTGAAGCGGCCGTCTTGCGGGAGGCGCTTTTCCGAAATATTGAGCCCCGACATGATTTTTAATCGAACCACCAGCGCAGAAGCGATATTGACTTCATCGAGCAGATGTTCAATTAAAACGCCATCGACACGCTGCCTGATCCGCAATACGCCAGCATCGGGCTCGATGTGAATATCAGAGGCCTTAGCCTGCACAGCGTCCTCAAATAACGATTGCAACAGCTTAACGACCGGCGCATCGGCAACCTCGTCAGAAGTCAGGAGCGTGTTGAGATCAACATCCTGTTCGGATAATTGATCCCGTAATTGTTCGGCAAGACTGTTTATTTCTTCCGTGCGGCGATAGGATTGATCGATAGCGGCTAACAGATCGGATTCCCTGACGACGGCAGGACGAATGGCTTTTTTCAGAACCCGCGTTAATTCGTCCAGTCCCATTAAATCAGTCGGATCGGCCATCGCCAACAGCACGTCATTGTCATTGCTTTCCAGCAGCATGACACGAAAACGGCGGGCAAGGCTTTCCGGTAACAGTCTGATGATGTCGGCTTTTCGCGGATACTGAGCTATATCCAGAAACGGTATTTGTAACTGGCGTGACAAAAAATTCAGTAATTCTGTTTCTTTGATGAAACCGAGGTCGATCAGCGTTCGCCCCAGTTTTCTGCCGGATTTTTTCTGTTCTGTCAGGGCGGCTTGCAGTTGGTCAGAACTAATAATCAGGTTTTGAACCAGCAGGTCTCCGATACGAATTTTTTTTCTAGGATCCATGGGTTACTTTGCCGTCATCATTAATAATCAAATTTGGGGTATATACCGGTTTATTTCCAGCGGGGCTGGGCGTCCAGGTTTTTAAAGCGTTGGTGGCTGTCGTCCCTATCATTTTGCCAATCGCTATCGCTATCGATCAATGTCGCCTTCAGCAAGATGACCAGTTCTGATTTTTGACTCGTGCCTTTATTCACTCTGAACAGGTTACCCAGGTAAGGAATACCTGAGACGCCGGTGACGCCTTGTTTGTTTTCATCGGATGTGTTCTGCATTAAACCGCCCAAAACCACGATCTGGTTATTTTTAGCTTTGACGATGCTGTCAGATTCTCTGATGGTGCTAAGCGCGGTAGGTACAGAAGATTCGACGAGACCGCCATTAAGTTTATATTTTCTGTCCAGACTTTGCACCTTGGTGATAGATGGATGAATATGCAGCGTGATGTCTCCGTCATCATTGATTTGTGGAGTCACATCCAGGGCAATGCCGGAAAAAAACGCTGACAAAATAGGGACCGGCTCAACGGTGCCGCTGTTGAGGCCACCTGAAATACCTGGAGAAATGCCGGTGACAAAGGTTTCATCCTGGCCTACTTTTATGATCGCTTGCTGGTTATTTAACGTTGAGATCCGAGGGCTGGAAAGCACGTTGGTTTTGCCCTGGGATTCAAGCAAGGAAACCACAGCAGTGAAATCGCCGGCACGAAACCCTCCTGCTTGTGAAACAAGCGTAAAGACTCCTCCGGTGAATACGTCAGGTGCAACTTGCAGCCCTTGCCTGATAATACTTTTCCATTCCACGCCGTCTTGATGACTGTCATTAAGAACCACTTCCAGTATTTTGGCTTCCAGTATCACTTGGCGACTGATCTGGTTCTGCGTTGTGGCTAAGAAGTTTTCAATTTCACGCAATTGCATGGGTTTTGCCCGCGCAATGACGACACCCGATTGCCGGTTAATAACAACATTCGCTTCTTTATCAACGGCAATTAACGCGTGTAATGCGACATCAAGCTCTTTCCAGAAATCGGTCTGTGTGGTGGTGGTTATTGAACTGCCGGATGATTGATCGTCATTTTCGTTAGCATTGGGCTGATTATTGTTTAATTGTGGCATCAAACCTTGGCTTTGCTGGTTGCCATAGCCAGAAGAAGTATTCCCGGTCTGCCCGGAAGATACAAAGGTATTGGATTTGCCTTCACGTAACAGATCCAGGCGGTCGATTTTGAAGCTTCTGGTTTGCAAGGTTGAAGGATAGACGATCCAGCCGATATCGGATTTTTTATAATCATAGCCATACACTTTCTGGACAGCCTCCATGATCTGGTCAATGGTGACATGTTTTAATTCCAGCGAAATACTGCCGCTGACTTCCGGATGCACCACCATGTTTTCGTCGGTATCGACGACCAAGCCCATAAAAAACTCGCGGGCATCCACGTCATGAACAGAAACATTTAAACCGCCTGCTTGCCTCAATCTGCCGTACTGAGAGATTGCCGGCCGATCCATAGGCGGAGGCATTACGACCGGATTCGATGGATACGATTGGGGGAGATTTTTAGCGGGCTTTGTGCTTGGAAATACGTTTTCATCGCTGGAATATTTTGTTTGTTGTGCTGGCGTACAGGACGCCAACAGCATAATAATGTTCATGTAAATCAGAGAAAACTTTCTGTTCATGGTGAGGCGCCTTAAGCTATTTACCCGGTTTATTTATGTAGGGACGCTGTATGAGTAGTAACGTCTTGATAACGCCATTTTGTTCGATAGTGACTGAATTATGACGAATCCTCATCACTTTGATACCGTTGAGAATGGTGTCGCCCTGTTTTGCAGAAACACCATTGATGGTGGCGCGTCTGGACTTGGCCGAAATCCAGATAGCTGAAACGGTCTGTCTTTCATTCGGGCTGCTGGACGGTGATTCGGTTTGTACAGGGTATTTCGGTATTGTCGGATCGCGTGTTACTGCATGGCCGACCATGGGTGTTATCAATATAAAAGATAGAACCATGAAGTTTTTAGACATCAAGCCAGTTCTCCTCAAAACTCAATGTATGACCGCGAATCGTTGTTTCTGCGACAGGATGATTTATGACCTGATACTCAATGCTGTCCCAATTAATTCGCCAGCTAAGAGATTCCAGTTTTTTTAAATAGGCAAGAGTATCCAGATAGCTGCCTGAAAAAGTGAGAGTCAGTCCGTGTTTGTAAACAGGAAAAAATTGATATTTTTCCACATTCAACGTGCTGACTGGCAAAGTGTCGAGCTTGACCAAGGTCAGGTGTTGATTTTGATTCAGGATGTCGTTTAAAGCTTGCGCCATTAATTGGGGAGGCACAAATTTTTGGCCTTCCTGAACCAGCTGGTTTTGCAGGTCGGACAGTTGGTTGGTTAATTCGGCTAATTTATTTTTGTTGATCTGATTGGGATCAACGGTAAGCCCGTTTTCAAGCTTTTGTGCAGCTTGCTGTTGTGCAGAAAGTTGTTGAGTCAAATGGCTGAGTTCCAGTTGAAGCTCCTCTTGCTCCTGTTTGAAGGGGGTCCAGAACAGTGTGTCCCAGAGTCCTCCGATGCAGACGATTACTGTAGCCGTGACGATTATTTTTTCGCGCGGAGTCAAGGCTTGAAATTTTTCCCAAGCATTATCAATCAGTTTCATGGTCGTCTTGAGGATCAGTAGTCGTATTGAGGTTGAAATCCATTAATCCTGGCGTCGTTTCTGACTTTAACATCATCAGTTTGGCAAAAGTTTGTCCCCGGAATATGGATTCCTGTTTTAGGTTTTGCAAAAAATACGGGAGTCGCTCAGGTTTAAAGGTGCTTCCTTCCAGGTTGATGATTCGTTTAGGGCCAGTAATATAGATTTTTCTTAACCAGATATCCGTAATCGATTGATCTGCCAGTGCCTGGAAGTGCCTGGAAAATCCCTGTTCGGCTGCTTGCTTGAGAGGCGCCATTAATTGCAGGGTTTGTGATAATTCACTGACTTTGTTTTGTGCTTGTTCTATCTGGTCGACGAGAGTGGTTTCAGGTGTTTGCTTGGGAAATTTGGCTAATAGATCATTTACGCGGCTTTCTTCAACAACCAGGCTTTGGCGATTCTGGATGATCTGTGCTTTGAGTTTATCAAGATTCGCCAGCAGATAAAAACTTACAGCCAGTAACAGCAGAATCGTAACGATAAGCCCGATGGAATAATAATTCAGAATAGCATTCGTTTTACCCTGCTTGAGCTTATCCTGGTATAAATTGACTTGTTGAATCATAGGGTGGCTTCAACATGTCTCAGCGCTGCTCCAATAGCTGGCGCGCAATGCGAAAGGGTTTGATTATCCAAAGTCATTTCGCTATCCACGATAGCCGAAAGTTCCAGGATCCGGGTCGTAATGCCCAGATTGCTAGTCAAAATTTCCCGCAGATTTTCTGTATGTTCGGCCAGCGGTATGATCGCCAAGCAGGAAATGGGGGGGATGCCATAATAACTTTCCACGTAATCCAGAGAGCGTTGAATTTCCAGTGCCAGATTACCCTGCACTAGCGTTGAGAGTTTATTGCCACCGAATGGTTGGGTGTCCAGGCCTAAATTTTTATACCCGGTGTCAAATTGACGGGATAGATAGATCGTGCCACTTTTTTCAATGACTATGAGCCCGGATAACTCCGACAGACGGAGAATGGCGACGCCTCGATGGTTTTCAGGTAATTGCATGGCCAGGTTGCGTAATGTCATTTCCTGAATATCAATGACTTTCAATTGTAATCCGGCCTTGAGACATTTATCAGCTTGAACGTTTATTTGGTCGCCAGGGCTTGCGATCACCTCAAGCATTTTATTGCTGTTCGCTCGTTGCGTAGGTGGCATCGGATAAAAGTCGATAACGGCTTTATCCACGGCAAACTCGACAAGGTCGCTGATTTTCCAGCGGATAGCGTCACCTAATTCATGTTCAGCGACGGAGGGAGCATCAATATTGATGTGACGATACTTGTCCGATGTCAACACAACATGGCAGTCGTAATCGAAGAGACGAAATTTTGTGATAATCGAACCCAATAAAATCGTTTCATCCGGTTCATTTTTGCTGGTGATGAATTCGCAGTGGACGAGTTTTAATGTTTTGTTGTCTGTAAATTTTGCGATGGCGATGGCGATGCCTTTTTGAAGAAAGCTTATGCCGACAATACCCTGGCAAATCGGCTTTTTGCCAAACAATTTTGGTAATAAATTCACAGAGTAATCCGGACTATGTTCATAACACTTTAAATATAGACCAGTTCACATATTTGAACAGTTTTTAATGCTTATGTTGGCATGATTTTTTCCAACATTATCTTTTGATATTAACAGCTTATTATGTTATTGGAATGCAGATTTCATAATGGTCTGTCATTCCCGGCAATTTCTCAAATGTTGGATATTTGTTCGCTTCAACTCCTATATTGACCATGGTTTGATCGACCTACATTAAACGATATCCGATTACCAACAATCTTCAGTTGAAACAGCAAACACTCAAGTAGCCGTCATGCCGGCATGGATTGCAGGTCGACTGCAAGATGCAGGAGGTAGTGCACCGACAGTAGGCGCTTTAGGCGACGCAGGAGCAGTTGCCGGATCCAGAACACAGGGATGTGACTCATCCGGATAGCTAACCGCCGGGTTTACATCCGTGTAACCTGGACCCCGGCAATCTGCCGGGGAGACGAGACGTTCTTGGGGAATTAGTGAGATCATCACCGTTTTTATTTCGGCTGAAGCTTATACGTAATCGGGAAACGATATATCGGCCTGAGAAAAACGTCTTTCCAAGAGCGATGGTAAAGAGTTCAAGAGTTAATTTTTGGGTGATTGGCTAAGAATGGATAGTCAGGTCTGAAGGATAAATACCAAAACATCATTTGTGACGTTTGCAAGTAGATAGCTTAATTACTCATTTTTTTTGCGTCTTCAACTTCTGCCAATACAGCGGTATAGCAATTCATCATACTTTCGGTGAAGTTGGCGTGGGCTTCACTCAGTCCTTTTTCATCCCCGAAATCCTTGCGTAATTCATCCAGAGTTTTTTTAGGATCCTCGGATTTGGCCAAATTGAGCATTTTTGCATAATTGCGATAAGCCATCATACGATTAGGATCCAGTGCAAAGACACCTGGCATATTGGTCGAAGTTGTATCAACGACACATTTGGTCATGAGTTCCGGATCAATTTTGTAGTCCTTAATATCTTGTTCCTTCTGCATTTGCTCCAGTACAGCCTGCTCATATTGTTTTTTATCGGCACATGCCGTGAGGAAAAACGTGGATACGGCAATTAGCAGTAGTTTATTCATTAAATAGTACCTTTTAAATTTTGAAAACGCTTGTGTCAATACCACCATTATACGCATATCAATGGATATCAACAGAGAAGGTTGAGCAGAACAAATCCAGTGAAGTCGGTAATTATTAAAAAACACTTAAGTTTTTTTTTCTTGGATAGAACTTTTTTCAATTGCTGAGAGATATACAGGTAACTAAATCATAAATCGCAAATTGAAGTGGTGAATTTGATGAACAGCACTAACTCCATGTACCTGGCAAATCGCAACCTGATTTTATTTCCAACAGATGACTGCACTGACGAATTGCGTGCTACTTTGGAATCTCAAAGTTGGCGGGTTCATATAGCGCATAACTTACGCCAGGCACGCGATTTGATTGCTAAATATCCATTTCATGTCGGATTGAGTCTCATTGGAACGCAAAATGACGAAAAGCGTCTGGCGCAGTTGAAGCGATTATTTAATTATTCCACGCAAATTAAATGGATCATGGGTATACCTGAAGATTTTGCACACAACATAAACAATCCGAGTTCGGAAAGTAAGCTGATCTCTGAGTATTGTCATGATTATCTGACCTTTCCCGTCTGCATGGATCAAATGCTTTATGTCTTGGGGCATACCCATGGGATGGCTCAATTGGCAGCGCTTGAAAATGAAGATAAAAAAGAGGCTTTAGCAAAAACAAGCTTTTTGCGTGAAAATTCCTTTTTGCAAAAAATTTATAAACAAATTCAAAAAGTGGCTAAAGAAGATGATGCGGTTTTTATTGAAGGTGACTCAAGTGAAGGTAAAAAACTGATTGCAGACGCCATTCATAGCCATTCACGACGGTCTAGCAAGCCACTGATAGCCGTGAATTGTGGCAAGCTTTCTCAAGATGTGCTGCATGCGGAATTGTTTGGATACGAAAAAGGTGCATTTCCCGGCGCCAAAGAAAGAAAAATTGGTCGGATTGAATCGGCACAGGGTGGCACCTTGTTTTTGGACGAAATCGGTGAATTGTCCAAAGAGCAGCAAGTGAACTTATTACGCTTTTTTGAAGAAAGAGCGATTATTCGTATGGGTGGCAAGGAAAAAATCGCTATCGATGTTCGTATAATTGCTTCGACTTATGTTGATTTGGAAGAGGCAGTACGAGCAGGCAAGTTCAGAAGGGATTTATATTATCGCTTGAGAGAACTGCAATTAACGTCGTTCCAATCACCGGTAATGGCCTGATATCAAGTCGAGAATGTGGCAAAACTTTCTTTGCCACATTCTCGACACACCCTTCGTTATTCGAACGTCATAATCAGAGCGTCTGTAACAGCAGACGCAGACGCAATCAGTTCCAATTTTTCAGAACGTCTTAATTTTTTGATGGCAGCTTCCCGTTGGCCAGCTGTCTTTCGATTATGTCCCAATTCAAGATAAACGAATGCCAAAGGTTGCCGTGCACGGAAATATTTAGCGCCACGTTGATTGGCGTGTTGCTTATAGCGTCTGACAATATCAATCGTGATACCGGTATAGAGTGAAAAATCCGAACATTGAATGATATAGACACTCCAGTTTGCTGGCGCGCTCATCAGAAAAGTTGCCTTGGTGGGGACAGGGTGGATTTTAAGCCAGGCATAAAATCAAGAGGTCCGGAGCAGTGCTTATTTCGTTCTGGTTTGTGGAATAATCTGGGCCAGGACCTGCTGTGCCCGATGATCTGCGCCGGATGGCAGTTTTTGCTGATTTTTATTAATCCAGGCAGCTATGTCCTTCCAGGTTGTTGGTGCCTGCAAGTCGCGTAATAGCATGTGATAACCCTGTTGATAAAAAGCTACTTTTTTGTCGACCTTACGGGTGGCCAGAAATTTTTGTAAAAAATCATAAGTAGGTTTTTTAGGAATAATCTCATCCTTTTCACCATACAGCATCAGGGTATTGCTGTTGAGTGACGAGGCACTGTCGTACGCTTCGTCCATCAAATTAGCCAGGCCGTAGATGGTTTCTACACGCGTACCCTTAATAACCCAGGGATCTCGACCTAAAGCGCGTAGCATTTCAATATTGTCTGATGGCATCACTTTTACACTTTGGCCTGTTAACGTTAACCATGGCAGACTATGTGCCAATGTCCAAAGCAGGCTGGTTTGATACCATGGCATTGAGGAACGTGCCCATAATGCCGGTGCAGATAAAATAATGCCATCGACATCAGGCATCAGTGGTTTGCTCATGGCAGAGATGACAACGGCACCGCCCATGCTTTCGCCCAGCAAATAGACGGGGCGGTTGGGATAGCGTTGTTTTAGCAGGGTGGTGAGTAATTTTAAATCGCCAATATAGGCGGCGCCACCTGCCCACAAGCCACGATGCGGGGATGCGCCGAAGCCACGTTGGTCATAGGCGTAACAGGCAATACCTTGATCACTAAAAAACTTACCTGGACCATCAAAAAAATGGCTGTAGTCATTAAAGCCATGAAGTGCGATCAAGATAGCCTTGGGTTCGGCTTTAGGTAACCATTGTCGTAGCGGCAAACTCTGACCGTCTTCCGTGATGAAAAGACCACTGCCAATTTGAGCTTGTTGGTTTTTGATGCCGGGTGGATAAACCTTGGGCATGCAGGCTGTTAATCCGGTGATCAATAAAATGAAAAGGGTCAAATGCAATGTTTTCATGCTATGAATGAGTGTTATTTGGCGTTCTTTAATTATAGGGCAAATAAAACAGAGTAAGTCTCGTACCCAATAAACTAGGTTGCTAATAAGGACAAGGAAGTTTACTGTGAGTCAATGTTAACTCCTCAGACTATTAGTTTTGTTGCTCCGAGTAATCGGTAAATAATTTGATGAGTGTCGATGGATCCTGTTCCAGATAGCCGTTTATACCATGCAATTGTAATAGCTGCGCGGTTAGTGCCGAAACAGGAATACTATTACCCTGATTTCGGGACAGATCTAGCGCCATAGTAAGATCCTTGAGCAAGGTTTTTACACGCCACTTGACCGGTTCAAAGCTTGCCGTCGCCATCTCCGGTCCGACGATTTGCAGCGGTTTGGAGTCAGCAAACCCCCCGGCTAATGCGGCTGGAATTTTTTCGGCGTTGACTCCCGCTCGTTGTGCCAGTGCCATCATTTCAGCAATTACCATGACATTGCAGCTGACAATCATTTGATTGCAGATTTTGGTAACCTGTCCACTGCCTATATCGCCCATATGGGTTAATTGTTTGTACAGTGGCGCCAATATTTTTCTCGCTATGCCAATGTCTTCATCGCTTCCGCCAGCCATTATCGCAAGATTACCTTGTTCGGCGCCGGCAACGCCGCCAGAAACCGGTGCATCAACCCAATGCATGCCGCATTTGGCATGCAATAACGCGGCAAGTTGGCGCGTGTTTTCCGGGTGGATGCTGGAGAGGTCAATCAGTAATTTATTGGCTGAGCCATGTTCCTGTAGACTGCCTGTAACAACGTGCTCAACAGCTGCGGTATCGGCCAGACATAATAATACGACATCGGATGCCTCAACTAATTCCGCAATCGAGGCACAAACCTGAGCACCTGCCGCAATGACAGAGTGTAGTTTTTCCGGCGTTCGATTCCAGACATTGACTCGAAAGCCGGCGTCGAGTAATCGTAAAGTCATCGGTCGACCCATAAGACCGATACCGATAAATCCCAACTGGTAATTAGACATGGACATCATAAGTGGGTGCAATCAAATATAACTAAGCGGTTGATAATATAGGCTGACGAAGCGGAACAAAGCAGTAGGGGCAGATAAGTTAGAACTCTCACCCGATTGTTTATACAATAATCGGGACGGACGGGTATTCATGAATATTCTAAACAGCCTGTTACCTGGCATCAATTAAAGTATCCGGGCATTTTATAACCATGAAAATCTTAGTATTCGAATATATCACCGGCGGCGGATTTAATAAACAGGCGTTGCCTGCCGCGCTGGTTGCTGAAGGGCTTCTGATGTTGAACGGCCTGCTTGATGGTTTGACTCAAATCCAGGGTGTTGATGTCGTGGTTATGCTGGATTGGCGTGTTTGTACGTCCATCAATTCTGACGGCATGAGACCCTGCATTATTACACCTGATCATCAGACACTCGATGAATTGGAGCGTTTGGCCCTGCAATGCGATGTAGTATGGCCGATAGCACCGGAATTCGATGGAATTTTACAAAAACTGTGTCAACGCATTGAAGCGTTGCGTAAACCGTTACTGACTTCACCTGCAAAAGCCGTTGCACTGACCGGCAACAAATGGCAGACCTTTCAAAAGTTGACACAGCATAAAATAGCTACGGTGGCCACCCAACGATTCGAAGATTTCTACTATCAATCGGGCGAATGGATGATCAAGGCGATAGATGGAGCAGGGTGCAGTGACAGCTACCTGGTTACAGACCTGAATGACTTTGAATTACGGTCCGGGCAACTGGCCGTCAATGGCCAGTTTATTGTTCAGCCGCATATTCACGGCGAAAAAACCAGTTTGTCTTGTCTGTTTAAAGCAGGACGCGGCTGGTTGCTGAGTGCAAATGTGCAAAAGTTCAACGTAAAAAATCAGCAATATCATTTGCAGGAAATTTTGGTCAATGTTACCTCTGACGTCAGCAAGTACCAGCGTTTGGTAGTCGAGATCGCCATGGTCTTTCCGGATTTATGGGGCTATGTCGGTATCGACTTGATTGAAACGGCCGATGCAATCTACGTGCTGGAGATCAATCCGCGCCTTACCACGTCATTTGTGGCCATTCAGGCAGCGCTGGGCATCAATCCGTGTCAGTGTGTACTGGATTTACGGGTTGGTGAACCCTTGATTTATCCGCAATGTAATGTGCCCGTGATCATCAAAATTCCTCAGGATAACCATGAAATTTAATTGGACAGGATGGGACATAGGAGGCGCTCATGTCAAAGCAGCGGAATTTGATGCTGAAGGAAGGCTGGTCAAAGTTGTTCAGCAGCCCTGTCCTCTATGGAAAGGCATCGACCAGCTGGAGAGCGCTGTTTCTACAATCATCAAGGGCTTAGTTACCGCTGATACGCATCATGCCATCACGATGACCGGCGAGTTGGTTGATTTATTTGCCAATCGGGACGATGGTGTAAGACGAATTATTGAGGTCATGCAGGTACTGCTGTCAAATCGTGGCATTCTGATTTATGCCGGAAAATCCGGCTTTTTACAGCCCGAACAAATCGAAACGCTTCATTATCAGGATATTGCATCTGCCAATTGGCTGGCCAGTGCAACGCTGGCTGCCAATGGCGTTGGCAGTGGACTGTTCGTCGATATAGGCAGCACGACCACGGATATCCTGGTCTTGAACAATAGTCACGTTATGGCGGAAGGCTACACCGACTATCAGCGCTTGTTGTCTCGAGAACTGGTCTATACAGGTATTGTCAGAACCGCTGTGATGGCGGTTGCGCAAACGGCTAACGATGAAGGCAGGGATATCGGTTTAATGGCCGAGTATTTCGCGACGATGGCAGATGTCTACCGTGTGACCGGTGAGCTGACCGAAGAGCATGACCAAACGGAAACGGCGGATGGTGCTGAAAAGTCCGTCATGGCCAGCGCCAGACGTTTATCACGTCTGCTGGGGTGTGATTTTTGTCCCGATAGCCTGCATCGCTGGCTGCGCTTCGCTAAAGATATCCGCGCGCAACAAGTGAGAAAAATTCAGCGTAGTTGCGAACAGGTTTTATCCAGGCAAGGAATCGACAAGGCGAGGCCTCTTGTCGGCGCAGGAATTGGACGCTTTCTGGTACAAGAACTGGCAATAAATCTGGGGCGACCGTATCTGGATTTTGCCGAGTTATTACCTGGAGCGACTTTTGATACAGGCATGACCTCGGCTGATTGCGCGCCAGCGGTTGCTGTCGGTATTCTCGCGAAACAACGGATGGATGACACTATTGATTGTTTATCTGTTTCTTAACTGGAAATAGCGAAGGCAGTTCAGGATTTGCCGGTGTTAGGGTCATCGACTCTATTAACGTTCAGGCAGGCTCTGTCCTAATATTTTATGGCATCTTGAATAGTAACCTTAGAAAACCGGCCAAAATTTGTGGAATTACTACCCGGTTCTCTAGGGCATAAGGCGTTTGCCGGAATCCGATGTCATGGGTATACTCTGTTTAAAGTAAAAAAGCTGTATTAATTAATCGTCCCCAATTATCCATGCTCAGCCTATTGCAAATGATTCCATACGTGATGTTACCCATTTTTACTTTGCTATTGATTATCGGTTCATTGTTACCCGCACTCAGATGGTCACCTTGTTGCAAAGCAATTTCTCTAGTGATTTTTCTTTGTATGCCAACAGTATCATTAGCAGTAGAAGCAACAGGTGGATTAGAACAACAGCCCCTGGACTTAACACGGCATTGGGTGGGATATCTTGCCTTAATACTGTTTGCCGTCGCTTATATCCTTGCCATGACCGAGGAAGTGACCGAACTGCGCAAATCGAAACCGATGGTGTTTGCTGCCAGCTTGATCTGGGTCTTTATTGCCGCTGTTTATGCCAATGGCGACATGAGCGAGCAGGCAGGGCTGGTTTTTCGCGCAGTAATTGAAGGTTATGCCGAACTCTTTCTGTTTATTCTGGTATCGATGACTTATCTGAATGCCATGGAAGATCGAAGCGTATTTGAACGGTTACGCGTCTGGCTTCTGAGCAAGAATTTCACCTATCGTCAGCTTTTCTGGATTACCGGATTCCAGGCATTTTTTATTTCTTCTGCGTGCAATAATCTGACAACAGCATTATTGATGGGCTCAGTGATTATAGCGCTGGGCAAGGATAGTCCCCGTTTTGTAACGCTGTCTTGCATCAACGTCGTCGTAGCGACGAATGCAGGGGGTTCGTTTAGTCCATTTGGAGATATCACAACGCTTTTAGTATGGCAAAAAGGGGTTGTGCCTTTTGCCGATTTTTTCTCGTTGTTGATTCCGGCGCTTGTTAATTTGACTGTGCCGGCTACCATCATGCATTTCTTCATACCTAAGGAAAGACCCGCAGCACTGATTGAATCTCAACCGATGAAGCGTGGTGGATGGATTATCATTGGTTTATTTGTGCTGACTATCATCACCTCAGCGTGCTTTGAAAACTTTCTTGGCTTGCCGCCTGCTGCCGGCATGATGCTGGGCTTAACCTATCTGAAGTTTTTTAGTTTTTATTTACAAAAAACGCCAACAGTTCACAGTGACGATGAATATAACGTTATGAATAAACAGGATAATGAGTCGATAAGCTCTGCAACTAAGTCTGAAACGAGCGACAAACCGGGTTACATCGACTATTTTGGACCGATGAAAGTCATGAATAGGGCTCGATATCGCGATGCCATCATTGATCAGCCGTTCGATGTTTTTAATAAAGTTGCAAACCTGGAATGGGATACGCTGTTGTTCTTTTATGGTGTAATGGTGGCTGTTGGTGGCTTGAGCTTTATTGGTTATCTGAAATTGGTGTCTCAAGTTTTATACGTTGGTCTTGATCCTACAGTGGCCAACATTTTAATCGGCATTGCCTCGGCCTTTGTCGACAACGGCACGATCATGTTGGCCGTACTAACGATGGCGCCGGATATTTCACAAGGCCAATGGTTGTTGGTAACACTGACTGCTGGCGTAGGGGGCAGCATGTTGGCAGTCGGGTCTGCGGCCGGTGTTGGTCTGATGGGTCAAGCCAAGGGAGTTTATACCTTCATGAGTCATTTAAGGTGGATGCCAGCCATTATGCTAGGGTACTTTGCCAGTATTGCTGCGCATTTTATTATTAACAGTTATTATTTCTAAATCCATCCACATTCGGCAGGGAAACGCATTGCTGACTAACAGTAATGCGCTTTAACGCACTAGCCTGGTCAGCGAGAATACATCATGATTTACCATGAGTGATAGTTATGCGTTCATTTGCATAGTATGGAACTGAATGTCCAAACTTAACCCTGCACAGCAAGCCGCCGTAAAAGCCATAGAAAATCCCTTATTGGTATTGGCCGGTGCCGGCAGTGGCAAAACCCGCGTGATTACCGAAAAAATCGCTTACCTGGTCAGCCAAGGCGTGTCTGCCAAACATATTGCAGCCGTTACTTTTACCAACAAGGCGGCACGCGAAATGAAAAGCCGCGTTTCCAAATTATTGGATGACAAACAAATTCGTGGCTTGCGGGTATCGACTTTTCATGCGCTGGGACTCGATATTTTGCGCGCAGAACACAAAACCCTTGCCTATAAAGCCGGTCTGACTTTATTTGATGAGCAGGATAAATTAACGCTGCTGAGAAATCTGATTAGTCATGGAGCGAAAGACTGCGATATCGATCAGGTTGATACCTATGCCCGACTAATCGGACAGTGGAAAAACGCTTTTGTTACGCCCGAGCACGCTCTTACTCAAGGTGAGGGGCCTGCCGCAGCTAACTTATACCTGGCTTACAATCGCAGTTTGAAGGCTTACAACGCTGTTGATTTTGACGATCTGATTTTACTGCCCGTTCTGCTGTTTCAGGCGCATCGCAACAATCTGGAAAAATGGCAAAACAAAATCCGTTATTTATTGGTCGATGAATATCAGGATACCAATATCACCCAATACCAGTTGGTCAGATTGATTGCCGGTAACCTGGGGCGCTTTACCGTGGTGGGTGATGATGATCAATCCATCTATGCCTGGCGTGGCGCTCAACCGGAAAATCTGGTCCAGCTACAAAAAGATTATGCCCGTCTGCAAGTGATTAAGCTGGAGCAAAATTATCGCTCCACCGGACGCATCCTGAAAGTGGCCAATCAACTGATTGCCAATAATCCGCACGCGTTTGAAAAACGCCTTTGGAGCAATTTGGGGTATGGCGACCCGCTGAGGGTTTTGAGTCATAAAGACGAACAGATTGAAGCCCAGCAAATCGTTTCAGAAATCATCCATCATAAGTTTAAAACAGGCGGACGTTATCAGGATTACGCTATTTTGTACCGAGGCAATCATCAATCCAGACTGTTTGAAAAAAGCCTGCGAGAAAATAATATTCCGTATTTTATTAGTGGCAGCACATCCTTTTTCTCCTACACCGAAATCAAGGATATTCTGGCTTATCTGCGCTTATTTGTTAATCCGGATGACGATGCCGCATTTTTGCGCATTATAAACACGCCCCGCCGAGAAATCGGTCCAACGACTTTGGAGAAATTGGGCGATTATGCCAATGAACGTCATATCAGTCTGTTTGCTGCCTGTCATGAGGTGGGTTTAACGCAAAAATTGGGTGAGAAAGCGCTGCAACGCTTGGAAAAATTCACCGGCTGGGTTGTCGATACGGCCGATCGAATGCTTCGCGGTGATACTTTTTCTATCATGGAACAGTTTATTGATCAGATCGGATACGATCAATGGCTGAGAGAAAACAGCAAATCCAAGGAGTCCGCTGAACGTAAAATGAAGAACGTGGCAGAATTGACTGAATGGGTGAAACGCATGGCCGAGAATGAAAGCGGTGGTCAAAAGCCTTTGGCGGAAATTGTTTCGAAAATCATGCTGATGGATATCCTGGAAAGGCATCAGGAAGAAGAAGCCAGCGATCAGGTCAGTCTGATGACCTTGCACGCCGCTAAAGGTCTCGAGTTTCCGCATGTTTTTATGATTGGCATGGAAGAAAGCATTCTGCCTCACCAAAACAGCCTTGAAACAGGTAATCTTGAAGAAGAGCGCCGCCTGGCCTATGTTGGCATCACTCGAGCCCAGAGAACCTTAACATTCAGCTATTGCACGCATCGTAAACGTTATGGGGAAATATCCGAATGTGAGCCCAGTCGATTTTTAAACGAATTACCGGCTGATGATCTGGAATGGGTAAACAAAAAGCAACTGGATCCGGAAGTTATTAAAGAGCGCGGCAAGGCCAGCCTCGCCCATTTGAAAACAATGTTGTCGTAATTGATAGGTTGATCGGTTAAAATGGCACCCGCGCCCTTAGCTCAGCTGGATAGAGCGCGGCCCTCCGGAGGAAACAGTCTGCCGGATTTTGGGTTTGAGGGTAACGGTCAATTCCCCATGACCGAGAGACTGTATAGCTAGACCGCAAATAGCATTGCGCCCTTAGCTCAGCTGGATAGAGCGTACCCCTCCGGAGGGTAAGGCCAGAGGTTCGAATCCTCTAGGGCGCGCCATTTTGACATCTACCCCCAAACCGCGTTTTTGGCTCTGTGCCCTGTATGTGCCCTAGCTGTGCCATGCACTTAAAATCACTTTATGTGTATTAACGCAAAATGACCTTCACCCTCATGTGCCTAGACAGCACTAAATTTTCAATTTCTTAATTTCCGTTGAGATAATTTGCGAAAATCGGTAACTGAAGCAAGAGAGCATGCACCTATTAAAGATTGCCAGTTATTTTTAAAAAAAGGTTAGTCTTTCCTGTCACCAAATTTATACTGCCAACGACTATTGTTACTGAAAAGATGAAAGTTTTTGAGATAACTGAGATTGACACCAATATCTCAATGTTTAGTGCTCAACAAGGCATTTACCAAATCAATCCATATTTGTATGTCGGCTATAAGTAGTAGTATTTCGAAATTAGCGAATATACAATTTCGGCCATGAGCGGGCGTTGGCGGTTGGGAGTTTTAGACCTTCAAGGTAGCCAAAAGCTGTCATTGGAAGGTCGGCAGTATTTATACAATATTACATGTTTAAAAACGAGAACAGTCCTTGGAATACTAAATCCGCTAATTTTTTCAACTTAGTAGGCTCAGTTCTATTCGTTCAATCCGGCATACTTAATAAGATCTAAAGCATAGGTTGGCGTTTCAACTGGAAGTCGGACGAAACCAAGATGTAAATAGAATTCTTTTGCATCTTGGGAAATTGCGTGAACAATCAGAAGTCGTGCGGACACTTCTTTAGCGGCTCGGACTGATCTTAGTACTGCATCCTGAAGCAATGCCTTTCCAAGCCCTCT
>JABFSH010000069.1 GCA_013140705.1 Methylococcaceae bacterium | reverse complement strand
TAATTAGATGGCACTACAAAGAGTGTCAAAAAATGACCATTGATTTTAAAGGAGTTTTTCGAAACAAAAGCCGCGTGCAACAAAAATTCAATGACTTAGAGAGACTGGAGTCACGAAGATGGGTTAAGGAGATAGTCCATCAGCCGATGTTGCAAGCGCTATTTTCACCCGTTTGGAAGTTAACCAGCAGGCATTGGTTTGGTTTTCCCGTCAATACTCATCGATAAAATCGAATTAGATTACAATAACAAGCACTACATCTAAACTTGAAGCCGGACGTTGCAGTCGATAGACAGCGTTGTATAAATTCTGAAAAAAAGACGCTAGTAAAAAATCAAAATGGAAATATAGCAAAATGATTCTAAGTAATACCTGTAAACCCCGACAAAGTGTTTTTGATCGATCCCGTAGAGATGTTGTTTTAAATATCGATGACTTGCTGAAAGATCGCATTAGTCCGGATCAGTTTTTTGATGAAAATTTTATTACCTCGGGCATGCAGACTTTACTGGATAAGGTTTTTGAGCGATTAGAAGGACGTAGCAATCAGGCGAGTACATTCCTGCTTAGCCAGGCGATGGGTGGAGGTAAAACGCACAATATGATTGCGTTGGGCCTATTGGCTAAAAATCCAGCACTGAGATCAAAGATACTGGGCAAAAATGGTCAAGGCTCTCGTTTAGGTGCTATTCGAGTGATTGGCTTTAATGGCCGTGAATCAGATGCGGCATTTGGTATATGGGGTGAATTGGCCGAACAACTGGGTAAGAAAGAAGTTTTTCGTGACCTTTATTCGCCTTTGAGCGCACCTGGTACCACGGCATGGATTAATTTACTCAAGGGTGAACCGACAATCATCTTTCTGGATGAATTACCCCCGTATTTTGCTAACGCCAAAGCCAAAGAAATTGGGGAAACCACACTGGCGCATGTCACCAATACAGCCCTTTCCAATTTAATGGTCGCCGTCGACCGACCTGAATTATCCAATGTTTGCGTAGTTATTTCCGATCTTCGTGCAACCTATGAAGACGGTTCCAACGAACTCAATCAAGCCTTGGATAACCTTGCCAATGAAGCGAATCGATCCTCATTACGTTTAGAACCGGTTAATCCGCAAGGTGACGAACTCTATCACATTCTGCGTACCCGCTTATTTTCTGATTTACCCGATGATGAAACAATTCGGGTAGTCGCACAAGACTATGCTGAGGCCGTTCGTAAAGCCAAGCAAATGGATATTACCAATGCAACACCGGAATCTTTCGCTGCACAATTAATTGAATCCTACCCGTTTCATTTTTCAATCCGTGATCTGTATGCGCGCTTTAAAGAAAATCCAGGATTCCAGCAAACACGCGGTTTAATTCGGCTAATGAGGGTCATTGTTGCCGACATGTACACTGCCAACAGTAAAGGTGTTCGCCGAGCCGACAGTGCTAAATTAGTTCATCCCTATGACTTTAATCTTAATAATGAAGAGATACAGTCAGAAATTCGTTCGATTAATCCCTCTCTAACAGAAGCAATCACCCATGATATTGCCAAAGATGGCCATTCCATAGCCGAAGAGTTAGATATTCGTTTAGGAACAACAGACGATGCGCAAGACGTGGCCAAACTGATATTAGTGGCCTCATTAGCGGCCGTTCCTGGGGCAACACATGGCTTGCGTGACAGCGATATAGTCAGCTATTTATGTGCACCGGGACGGGATATTTCCGCCGTTAAAAAGAACGTCATTGATTACCTGCCTACTCAAGCCTGGTATTTACACCGTAGTGTCGATGGCCGTTTATTTTTTAAAAATATCCAGAATCTGGCGGCCAAACTACACAGCCAGGCCAATTCCTATAACGAAGAAAGCTGCTTAAAGGAATTGCGCAAGTATTTGGAGGGCTTATTTACGCCGCATAGTCGTGATTGCTATCAAGATATGCGCGTGCTTCCGGCTTTAGATGAAGTTGAATTAAAAATGGATCGGGTTACCTTAATCATTACTCAACCTGCTACCAACCCCGTCCAAAACAGCAAACTCAGCGAAGAATGGCAGAAATTCTATGATAGCGCCGACTTTAAAAACCGGGTGTTATTTTTAACCGGTAGTCATCGCAGCATGGGACGTTTGATCGAGCAAACTCGACAATACAAGGCCATCACCGACATTTTGGCAGAATTTAACGCTGAACGTATGGCCAGCAGTGATCTGCAATATCGTGATGCCGAAAATTCACAAGACAAAATCACGCTCAGTTTGCGTAGCGCTCTGCAAGAAACCTTTACTACTCTTGTTTATCCCAGTCGTGATAATGCCCTGCGTGTCACCGATTACCGCATTCACTTTGAAAATAATCAATTTGACGGTGAAAAGTTAATTCGCGACACCTTGGAACAAAAAGGCAAATTCACCACCGATGTCAGCAGTGACACCTTTCGTAAAAAAGTTGAAGCGCGTTTATTTCGAAATCAACAAAAATCACAATGGAACGAAGTACTAAGGGCTGCTGCAACCAATACCGAATGGAATTTCCATGATCCCAAGGCGCTTGATGCACTCAAAATAAAAATGCTCGATCTATCCGGCTGGGTAGATGATGGCGGCATTATTAACCGGGAGCCGCCAAAGCCGGAAACCCAAGTCAATATCCAGTTGCTCAGTCGAAATCCTGATACCGGCGAAGCGAATTTAAAAATCACGCCCGTCAACGGCGACAAGGTGAGCCACTTGCAAAATTATCCAATGGTAACCGGAGTAAGTTAATAAAGGCTCCTGAAAAGCCGGTTTTTTTGAGCAGATGACTGACTATTAAGCCATTAACTCAGTTTTTGTAAAGATCAGGGCA
>JABFSH010000024.1 GCA_013140705.1 Methylococcaceae bacterium | reverse complement strand
CAAATCCAGCCTTCGGCATGTTTTTTCGCAATTTCACTTTGCGCAGCAACAAATGCCTGAATCGAGCCCTGCATCATTTTCATCGCATGTAACAAGCTGCTGGTATCGCCAGGCTCCAGTCGAATGTCCCGACTAAAATTACCTTTGGCGATTTCTTTGGCGATGCCTGCTGCATAAATGGGGTCAATACCCAAGAGTTTGCTTAAATACCTTGTGAGGTAAATTGCAATGGACAGCGCTATGACAATCAACAAAAAAGAAATCCACATCAGATTTCTGGCCGACTGCAGATTTGTAGAGACTAATTTCCCTAAAGTCTGAGTAGTTTCATCTAATTGCCGGTTTTTAAAATCAGCGATTTGTTTATTCATGTCCACCACGGATTGGTCAAAATCGACCATCACGAGATTACCCGCTTCAATACCTTGGGACATAAAAACAGAAGCCATGTGTTTGCCGACACTATAAAATTGTTTGAAACTAGTTTCAACACTCTCCATATGCTTCAATTGCGCAGGCGTTACATCGTTGCGTTCCCGAAACATTTTCATGTCCATGTTAAAATCCTGGGCTATTTGTTCGGCGTGTTTCAAGCCATCCGGGTTATGCGTTGCCGAAACATCGGTCAGATCATTCTGGATCACTACAATATCGTGCGCCATATCCGCCGAAAGCACCGCCAAAGGCAGACTGGTCGTCTGCAATTCGCCGGCAATTGTCTGTGTCCTGGAGAACTGAACCAGACTGACGCTAATAATAAAAATCATCATGGCAATCAGTGTGCAAAATCCAAGAAATATACGCGACTTGAAACTTAGATTTGTTAAAACTTTAATCATAAACATTCCTCAATTTGAATTCATCAAGCCCATTAAAGGACTAGGTTTGGGCGCTTAAACAGCAGAACAAATAAATCAAGCTTGCCTGAAAAAAATTGAACTATAGGGAGGAAATTTGAAGCTAATGGAAAATTTATGATCCAGAACATATATGCATAACCCATGACAAATGACAGGTTTCTGTATTGATAAATATCGCTACAGAACATTAAACAAGGCATGTTCGAGGCCTGCCGGATTCGCTGTCGGGGATTGGGACATGTCGAAAACTGACTTTGAAGTGTAGTTTAATTCCTACAGCTTACAAGAATTTAGTGGAATGCCGCCGCGCATCGTGTTGATTACAATGGCTTGCTGCATACATTCATCAACAAAGATTCGCTATTTGTTGCCTTTGTTGGCAAGATTGAGAGTCTCACTGGCTTTAATCACCTCAAGAGCAAGCTCGGAAAGTCTTCGGCGCTGATCACGAGCCGATTTACGGAGCATTTCAAAGGCGTTACGCCGGTCAACATGATACTGGACCATAGTGATTCCTACCGCAATACTGACATCACGCTCTGCAGCAAGCGCCGTCTGCAAATGATTACCAGTATCCCGCAACTCTTGAATTTCCTTGGCGCGTGCCCAGGATGCCTCAATCGCTGGTATCAACTGGGGGACATCGATGGGTTTGACCAGATATCCTAGAGCGCCGCTGGCAGCCGCTTTTTCAACAATCGCCTCGTCGTTATAGGCAGTCAGCAATATAAACGGAATGCAATACGAGGAATTCAGTCTTTCTGCCAGATCAAGCCCGCTCCTCTCCGGCATCTGAACATCGAGGATAACCAAATCAGGACGATCCCCCTTGTCCAGAATTTTTTCCGACTCATCCGCGGATTCAGCGGTATTCACTTGATAACCCGCTCCTGCCAACCCTTGGGCAAAGGTGGTAAGAACCAAACGGTCATCATCGACCAGTAATAGGGTGGGCTTGCAACTAGCTGTTTTATAAAAATTGGCTTTCATCATGTTTTTATAACGTGTGAGCCAGGCTAACAACCGGAGCCTGGCATTCAAGCAAAGTCACCACATCAGTATCTTGCTGTTTAAAACACAATCTGACACCGGTTCGAGGCAATAATGAAGCAACTAAATTCAAGCCCGTATTGATTTCACGTCTGTTTTCAAAGTCAAAACCAGGCGGCAATAGTCCTTTATTTCTGATTAGAATCAATATTGTTTCATTAGAAGCATCAAATCTAAGTATAACGTTGACTTGCTCAGGGTGTCCAGCATGCTTGACCGCGTTTGAAAGCAATTCATTCAATACCAATGCCAGCGGAACCGCTTCTTTTTCGGAAACGCTACAAATACCATTGGCCATTAACAAATCTAACTCGATACGAACATTCCAAAGGGTCTCTATGTCTTTCGCGATGGAAGTAAGAAGTTCACTCAATTGCACGCTGGATTTTGAATCACGTCCCTGCAAACCATAAACGACGCCAAGGCTCTTCATCTGACCAATGGCTTGATTAATGGGGACGACCGTTTCAGGGTGAGCTTCAGCAAATTGACGAAGAATTCCGGTAATACCCTGGATGTTATTTTTGATGCGATGATGAACTTCCCTTACCAGAACATCGCGCTGCGCCAGTTCCCGGTTCAGGCGTTGCTGTTCCTTGCTTTTACGTTCACTGATGTCGACATGCGTACCTATCAGCCGACGTGGTGTTATTAGTTTGCCTTCGGAATCAGCGGCGAGCTTGGCGCGCGACAGTATATCAAGCCAATGACCGTCCTTATGAAGCATCCGAAATTCGACTTCAAAATTGGCAGTTTTACCATTAATATAGTCTTTCATTTTTCGAAGGATTAACGCCTGTTCATCCGGATGTACCCGCTTCGACCAGGTTTCGAAGGTGTTTTCCAATTCATGCTCAGCGTAACCGAGCATGGTTTTCCATCGAGGCGAGTAATAAACTTCATTGGTTGTAAAATTCCAATCCCACAAGCCATCATTGGCGCCTTGTAGTGCAAGATCAAGTCGCTCTTGACTGATTTTCAGTTCTCGTTCGGCCAGTCTGCGTTCGGTAACATCAGAAATAAAACCATGCCATAATACTGCACCATCTTCCTGACTTTGCGGCAACGCATTGCCAAAAAGCCATCGTATCGTACCGTCGTCAAACTTTACGCGATATTCGTGTTGCCATTGCTTCAAGCTTCTTGCCGAAGACCAAATCGAGGTTCTTAAATCATCGTAATCGTCAGGATGAATGATGGTCGCTATCTTGCTTGCATCCTGGCGAACCTGTTCCTGACTTACTCGATAGATATCTTCCACGCCTGCACTGGCATACGGAAAATACGAGCTGCCATCGGGGTTCAAACAATACTGATAAATAACGCCCGGTAGCTGACAGGCTATTTTATTGATGCGATCCAGGGCTTCCCGTTTTTCATCCTCGGCCAACTTCTGTTTTGTAACGTCAACCATGACGCCCATTAATAAGTGATTCGCTTTGTCGATGAAGTTACAACTCAAGTCAACCCATTTAATCCTGCCATCCTTGCAGACATGCTGAATCTGCACCCGGAATGGTTTATTGCTATTGATTGTCGGAAAGCAGTTCTCAGAAAAATGTTGATACGCCTCCATGTTGATAAACAACTTACTGGTTGATTCACCAATAAGTTCATGACGATCATAGCCCAGAATCTTTTCAAAGGTGGAACTGGTCCAAACGAATCGGCTGTTCCGAACTTTAGCCATGCCCATCATTTCATTGTCAAGCATTGCATTCTGTTCTGTCAGTAGCGTTTCGAGACGATACTGATTGTTTTTACGCTCGGTAATATCCAGAAGGGTGCCTGCCATTCGAAGTGGCTGACCATGGCGTGAAGTTTCCATGACTTTTCCGTGCACCAATACCCAAATCCAGTGGCCATCCCTATGCAGCATCCTGTGTTCGGCTTCAAAGTACGACAACATGGCCTGAAGATGGTCCTGCAACGTAGATCTGGATGCTTGCCAATCCTCAGGATGAACCAAGGTCTGCCAATTACTCAAGTGTGGTTCAATCTCACCCACGCGATAACCGAGCATCTCACTCCAGCGCTCATTAAAATAAACCGCATCACTTCGCAGATCCCAGTCCCACAACCCCAATTCCCCACCTTCCAGTGCCAGCAGCGTACGTTGTTGATAGATCAGAATTTGCTTTTTGGAATATACACGTTCCGCACGCCATCGATATAAGAGATACCCGGACAACATCATTAACATAAGTAAAGATGGCACTATGCAGGGAAGCAGAGCACGGTATAAGATTTCTTCCGGATAATCGCCTAGCCATTTAGCAAAAAATAAAGTATGCTCAGTCTGCCTGTCTGCTTCTACAGATTGCCAAAGTTCAATAGAAAATCCGCTAGCGGTTTCATCCAGATAGTCGGCAGAAAATGGCGGTCGGGCCGGAACATTGTCGAAAAGCCATGTTTCACTGTCGGCCTGATAGCCATCGGATAAGACTTGTTTCGTAAACAACAGTATTAGAATGACGACCAGATGGCTCATCAGGACTCGGTTACTGACAACATATTTCCAATGCCGCTTGGCCATTTTTCGGGCTAGAGCCGGAACAGTGTATAAAAGTTTTGAGTTGACTGATCAGCAATTTTATTGAGCGATACGCCGCGTAATTCAGCCATATGTTCGGCCACATAGCGCACGTAAGTGGGATAATTGGGCCTGCCTCTAAAAGGAACAGGTGCCAGGTAAGGTGAATCGGTTTCAATCAGAAATCGATCTGCAGGTACTTTTTTCGCAACTTCCTTGATTTCTTTGGCGCTATTGAAGGTGACAATACCGGAGAAGGAAATATAAAAATTCATTGCCATCGCTTTTTGGGCAAACTCCCAATCTTCAGTAAAACAGTGGATTACCCCCCCCACTTCGCCGGCATTTTCCTCTTCCAGTATACGCAAAGTATCGATTTTCGCGTCGCGCGTATGAATGATCAATGGCTTCTTCAGGGCTTTGGCGGCGGCGATATGATTTCTGAAGCGCTGTTGCTGCCAGTCCATGTCGCCTTCATTGCGAAAATAATCCAGGCCCGTTTCACCGATACCGATAATTTTATCGGACTGGCCCAAGGCGATGAGCTCACTGATGCTTGGTTCTTTTCCGTCTTGTTCATTGGGATGCACGCCGACTGTCAGCGAAATCCGGGAATAACCTGAAACCAGTGCCTGCATGGCCGGGAAGGCTTCCAGATCAATGGCGATACATAAAAGATGTTCGATTTGACTGTTCTCAGCTTCATGCATGAAGCAGGCAAAGTCATTTTGATAAGGTTTTAGATCGATTCGATCGAGGTGGCAATGAGAATCTATAAGCATTTTTTAGGTTCAAGGCACAGGGCTACGAGTAAAACTGCATTCCCAAGCATTGTACCCTAACTCCTTTCATCTTTCGCCTACATCGTATGTGTTGAGCGATCTGACGATAAAGCGCCTGCTAAATAGGTTTCTATTTTGTTACGGGCCATGCCGCCATCCTGGTTACTAAACTGCACACCGATGCCTGCTGAACGATAACCATCGGATCCTGTTGGAGTTTTCCAGATAATTTTGCCAGCTATCGGCAATCGCTCTGTCTCTTCCATTAAATTTAACAACAAAAAAACTTCCTGTCCCATTTCATAGTCGCGGTTGGTGGGCACAAACAGGCCGCCATTAACCACGAATGGCATGTAGGCCGCATATAAGGCATTTTTGTCCTTAATTGAAAGCGACAATATGCCTTGTCGGGGTGTTGTCTGGTCTGCCATGGCGAGTGTCTCTAGTAATTTCGAACCACTGAATCAATATTTCTTCATACATTGACTGTTTGTTAACTTGCGTTTCCCATCGTTGCCGGCTTAGCAACAATAAGTCATAAAGCATATAAAGCCTTGTTAATTCTAGCTGTTGCGACAGTTCTTTCAAGTCTTCATATAAATCCGGATTAAACAGGTTTAGGGCTTGAGTCTGATAACAACATTTAATCAGGTCAATGACCCAGGACGTCATCCAGAACAATAAAGGCACTTCCGTCAATTTATGCCAATCTTCGGCAACCATAACGGGATGAATTTGTTTTTTTGCTACGGACAGCCAAGCAGTAAAACATTGCTTGCGGAGCATCAACAACTTGTCATTCGCATAGCTTTGGGCCAATAAAGGCGACCCTTGTGATAAGTTATAAAGCAACTCCAAATTATCATCGACGTTCTGCTGTCTTAACCATTTCCCCTGTAGTTCCTGATTCGGCCTTTCAACAACAAGCTTTTGACAGCGACTGCGGATCGTTGCCGGCAATTGCGCGGGTTTATCGGTAATCAATACTATCAGTGTACGTTCCGTCGGCTCTTCCAGACACTTCAAGAAGGCATTGGCAGCGGCATTATTCATCTGCTCGGCAGGATTGATAATGACGACGCGATAGTGTTCAAATTGCGGCTTTAAGGTTAAGCGCGTTATCAGACTACGAATTTGTCCTATGGTGATGGTTTTTCCGGGCTCTTCCGGCTTTACTATCAGATAATCCGGATGCGTCTCTGCTGCCAGCAATAGGCAACTGGAGCAATGGCCGCAGCTCAAATGACTGGATTGCGGGCTATCACAGAGCAGCGAACTGGCAAAATGTTCTGCTAGCTGATGGTTGCCCAAGCCTCTTGAGCCGCTAATCAGTAATGCCTGCGGCAAGCGATTTTGCGTAATAAACTGACACAGATGAGCCCACGCCTGATAGTGCCACGGCAACAATTCTTTCTGCATCATCGCCTGACAATGCCAGCGTCTATAAACCCAGAATCATTGCGAACCACTTTATTCAATACCTCAACAAGGGTCTGCTGCACCTCCTGCAACGGCCGGTCGGCCTGAATGAGCTTGATCCGTTGTGGATAGCATTTTGCCTGCTGTAGGTAAGCCTGCCGCACCTGTTCAAAAAATTGCTGCTTTTCTGTCTCGAATCGATCAAGCGTACCTCGCTTTCCTGCGCGTGTCATTCCTGTTATAACCGGCGCATCAAACAGTAAGGTCAGATCGGGGCGCAGGTGGCCCTGTACTTTTTCTTCCAGCCAGGCAATGTCATCGATGGCCATGCTGCGGCCACCGCCCTGGTAAGCATAAGTGGCATCAGTAAAACGATCGCAAAGCACCCATTGCCCTGCTGCCAGAGCTGGTTCGATAACTTGCTGAATATGTTGGGCTCTTGCTGCAAATATCAATAATAATTCAGCCTGCTCTGAAACAGGCTCGCTATCAATATCCAGCAATAAATCGCGTATTTTTTCCGCCAGCCTGGTACCTCCCGGCTCACGCGTGATTAAAACCGGGATATGATTATTTTGTAAAAAATCCCTGATAAACGCCTGATTTGTGGTCTTACCAACGCCTTCACCGCCTTCCAGCGTTATAAACTTGCCGCGCCCCGTTGTCATTTTTTCTTCCTTTGATACTTGTTGACAGCCAGATTATGCTCTTTTAAGGTGGCTGAAAATACATGCGACCCATCACCGCGGGAAACAAAATACAGACTGTTACTCTTGTCGGGGTGCAGGGTGGCAATAATCGCATCGAGTCCAGGCATGGCAATAGGCGTCGGTGGTAAGCCTTTGATCACATACGTGTTATAAGGCGTCTCAGCTTTTAGATCATTGTAGCCAATGCCGCCACGGAAATTTTCGCCCATGCCATAAATTACCGTGGGATCGGTTTGCAACAGCATATCGTTTTGAAGTCTGCGAATGAAGACGCCAGCAATCAACGGCCTTTCTTTTTTATCGGCTGTCTCTTTTTCAACGATCGAAGCCATTATCAAGGCCTCATAGGGGGTTTTAAAAGGCAGGTCCGCCGATTTTCTGGCCCATTCCTGACGGATGATATTCAGCATTTTTTCGTAGGCTCTCTTGAGCAATGAAATATCCGACATATGTCTTTCAAAAAAGTAGGTGTCGGGAAAAATCAATCCCTCCAGAGATTTCAAGGTTTCCGGCAAAACAGCGGCTACAGGCAAACCCTCCGGACAATCCAATGGACTGGGCAAAAATAGAAAACCATCTTCTGGAACCGTTTGGCAGTGATTTGAGTTTTTTTGATTGATGCCGAGTTGCATCATGAGATTGATAAAATCCGATTTTAAGAGCTGATGCTCAAGGTTTGGATTTTTCGCCACTTCTTGCAATATCTCGTTAAGACTCCAACCCTCAGGAAAGGTGATGGCATATTGTTTGGTTTTTCCCGCCACAAACACATCCAATATATCCGGCAACGTTAATCCCGGTTTTAATTCATATTCGCCGGTCTTAATTTTATTGTAAGATTTTCCAAGAAACGCAGTGACCTTAAACCAAAACGGCTTTATGGCCAGATCTTGCGCCACTAGCTTTTCGCCAATCCGATCCAGCGAATCACCTTTCTCAATTTCTACGGTAACTAGGTCAGAAACAACGGGATTTTTAATGGCACTCTGATAATCCAGCCACGCCCAACTACCGGTAATACTCAGTAGTATCAATAAAATACCGGTTACCCGATTGTTCACGACTGCCGCGCTTCTTGAGTCAACCGATCCACCCAGAATTGAATCTGCCGAGTCATCGGGCCAACAGAAAAATAACTATCTTCGATGCGCTTAACCGGCCATACGCCAATAATTGAATTACAAACAAAGACCTCTTCGGCAGACAACAACTCCTCTCTGGCAATCGTGCGTTCGACTGCCGGCAGACCTTCGCCTGTCCACAAGCTGAGAATAATGCCACGCATGATGCCCGCTATACCTGCATGAATAATGGATGAAGTATTCAGTGTATCATTTTTGATGTAGAAAAGATTAGTCATCGTGCCTTCAATGACATGATCATTGATATCCAGCATGATACCTTCTTGAATGGACGCATCGGTCCATTCTGCCCGCGCCAAGACCTGCTCGAGACGGTTCAGGTGTTTCATACCGGCTAACGAAGGATTCAAGCCTAAGCGGGTTTCGCAAAAACGGGCGGCTATACCCAGCTCTTTGTAGTGATGAGGATATTCAGGAAAAGGATGTAAACTGAGGACGCGAGAGGGAACAATGCTTTCCGGCTGTCGATAGCCCCGTCCGCCAGAACCACGGGTGACAATTATTTTTAGTACGGCAGACTGCGCATCCTGGCAGAGCCTTTTTGCCTCACGTTTGACGAGCTCGGCATCCGGAACTGGAATTCCTAAACGAACACAACCTGAATGCAAGCGTTGCCAATGTTGATCCCAAAAAATCGCTTGCCCTTCCAAAACAGCGATCGTCTCAAATAAACCATCACCGTATTGGAGACCGCGATCAGAAATTTCAATGTGGTCTTTATATTCGCCATTGAGCAGAATCATCCGAAAATGCATCCATAAAAACGCGAATAATCACGCCCTTACATGAAACGCTTAAAAACCAAGGTGCCGTTAGTGCCACCGAAACCGAAGGAGTTTGATAGGGCAACATCTATTTTCATTGCTCTTGCCGTATTGGGTACATAATCAAGATCGCACTCAGGATCCTGGTTTTCCAGATTGATGGTCGGAGGAGCAATCTGATTTTTTATACTGAGTGCGGTTAAAACAGCCTCTATTCCGCCAGCGGCGCCGAGCATGTGACCAATCATCGACTTTGTTGAACTGACTGCCACTCGGTAGGCATCATCTCCCAATGCCGATTTCATGGCCTGTGTTTCGCCGACATCACCGGCAGGCGTTGACGTACCATGCGCATTAATGTAATCAACATCTTCAGGATTAATTCCGGCATCGCGCATTGCACTTCGCATACAACGAGCCGCCCCTTCGCCACCGGGCGATGGTGTCGTCATATGATAGGCATCGCCGCTCATTCCATAACCAACTAGCTCAGCATAAATTTTCGCACCGCGTGCTTTTGCATGTTCGAGTTCTTCAAGAACTACAACACCTGCGCCATCACTTAAAACAAAACCATCGCGATCTCTATCCCATGGCCTACTGGCAGCCTGAGGATCATCATTACGACGAGACAAGGCTTTTGCAGACGCAAATCCGCCCATGGCCGTCGGTGACGTCGTACAGCGTTCCGCTCCGCCGGCTATCATCACATCGGCATCGCCATGCTGTATCAAGCGCGCGGCATCACCAATATTGTGGGTCCCCGTCGCACAAGCGGTAACAATCGCAAAATTGGGACCTTTCAAGCCATACTTGATGGAAAGATTGCCGGAAATCATATTGATGATGTTACCAGGAACAAAGAAGGGGGATATTCGACGCGGCCCACTTTTGTCATAGGTTGCATAACAGTCTTCAATGCCGGTGATACCACCGATTCCTGAACCAATCGCTACACCGATACGCTCGGCATTAGCTTCTGTGACTTCGATACCCGAGTCTTCAAATGCCTGACAACCGGCAGCAAGCCCATAATGAATGAAACCATCCATACGTTGTGCGTCTTTGCCGGGTATGTACTGGGTAATATCAAAATTTCTGATGACACCACCAAAAGTCGTTGCAAAAGAGGAAATATCAAACGAATCAATAGAAGTAATGCCGCTTTTACCGTCGATGATTCCACTCCATGTTTCCTGAACTGTATTAGCTAAAGGCGTAATAGCGCCCAAGCCGGTTATTACAACTCGACGTTTACTCAATGTGAACCTTACCGTAAGAAAATAAACAAATGCGGGAAGAAGGAATGGTAATACTTAGTGGATGAAACTGGTTCATCCACTAAAGCTGAAAGTTACGCGTTTTTTTCTACGTAATCAATTGCTTGCTGAACAGTTGTGATTTTTTCAGCTTCATCGTCTGGAATTTCACATTCGAATTCTTCTTCAAGAGCCATGACGAGTTCAACTGTATCCAGAGAATCAGCGCCAAGATCATCAACGAAAGATGCATCGTTAGCAATAGCTTCTTTAACACCCAATTGCTCTGCAACAATTTTTTTTACTCGTTCTTCAACATTACTCATAATCATTATCCTCAAACAATGCAAGTTTTTTAATTAAGTCAAAAGCTTACAGTTATTGTTATTAATTTTACTAGAAATCCCGTCTCCGGAAGTTCCAGACGGCGGGGGGAATTATACTTGATATCGCAATAATGTCACAACATTAAGGAAATAAACCCAAGACCTCTTACAAATCGAGTCTCAAACCGAGGCTAAACCAGACTTCAAGTGCCCAATCAAGGCATGTACATGCCGCCATTCACATGTAGAGTTTCTCCGGTAATGTACGCAGCGCCCTCTGAGACCAAAAATGCAACGGTATGGGCTATTTCCTTGGCCTCGCCCAAACGAGCCAGAGGAATCGAAGCCAGCAGGGAATTTTTAATATCATCCCCCAACTCTTTCGTCATATCGGTGTCAATAAAACCCGGCGCGACGGTGTTGACAGTAATATTGCGAGAACCGACTTCCTTGGCCAAGGATTTTGTAAAGCCTACCATACCGGCCTTTGCAGCAGCATAATTGGCTTGCCCGGCATTACCTGTTGCACCGACAACCGAAGAAATATTGATGATGCGCCCGGCTTTTGCTTTCATCATGCCTCGCAAAACCGCTTTGCTCATTCGAAATACCGACGTCAAATTTGTGTTAATGATGCTATCCCACTCTTCGTCCTTCATACGCATCAATAAATTATCGCGAGTAATGCCGGCATTATTGACCAATACCGTTGGCGCGCCATACTCGTCATTAATCGTTTTCATCACTTCGGCTACTGATTCCGCATCAGCCACATCCAGTTTTATGCCCTTGCCCTTATCACTCAAGTAAGTGGAAATCGCTTCAGCGCCATTCTCGGTCGTTGCCGTACCGATTACAAAATAGCCATCTTCTGCCAATCTCTCCGCAATGGCACGACCAATTCCACGACTGGCACCCGTGACTAAAGCGACTTGTTTAACCATTTAATTGCTCCAATAACTTATTTAATGTTTCCGGATCATAGATTGCAAAGTGCTCGGCTTCTTTGGCGATACGCTTGTTCAAACCCACCAGTACTTTGCCTGGACCGCACTCAACAAAACAAGTGACACCCTGATCGTGCATAAATTTGATCGTGTCCGACCAGCGCACCGGGTTGTACAACTGTTCTTTCAAGGCATTTTTTATGACTTCAGACGCACTGTGTGGCGTCACATCCACGTTATGAACCAGCGTCATCTTGGGCATTTCAATGGCGCACGCCTGCAAATGATCATTTAACTTGTCCGCTGCTGGCTGCATCAATAAACAGTGAGAAGGTACACTTACAGGCAGCAGCACGGCACGTTTCGCCCCCGCTTCTTTGGCTGCATTGATCGCCCGCTCAACAGCCGCCGTATTTCCAGCAATAACGACTTGACCTGGCGAATTATAATTAACGGCCGAAACTATTTCATTTTCAGCCACATCCGCACAAACTTTGACGACCTGGTGGTCTTCCAACCCGAGAATAGCCGCCATTGCACCGATACCGGCCGGCACGGCTTCCTGCATTAATCGCCCTCTGGCCGCAACCAGCTTGATGCCGTCCACAAACGACACGGCACCCGAGCATACCAAGGCAGTATATTCACCCAAACTGTGCCCAGCCATCCAGGCAGGACGTACAGCGCTGTGTTTGCACCAGACTTCCCAAACAGCCACACCAGCAGCCATCATGGCAGGCTGGGTATTTTGAGTCCAGTTGAGTTCCGATTCCGGCCCATCGGCAACGATGGCCCACAAGTCTTTTCCCAAGGCATCGGAAGCCTGCTCAAATGTATGTCGAACTTCCGGATAAGTTGCCGCCAGCTCCTTGAGCATTCCGACTGATTGAGAACCTTGTCCAGGGAAAACAAAGGCTAGATTGTATGTTTGTTCACTCATCGAAACTTTTACACCTTCAATACTTAATTAAGGCAGAACCCCATGTAAACCCTGCGCCGAAAGCTTCAAGCAAGACAACTTGCCCGCGCTGAATTCGGCCATCTCTTATGGCTTCATTAAAGGCAAGTAGCACTGAAGCGGAAGACGTATTACCTTGATTTTCCAGAGTCACTACGACCTGGTCCATGGACATTTTCAGTTTTTTTGCGGTCGCAGCAATGATACGTATATTGGCCTGATGTGGAACTAGCCAATCAATAGCTTCTTTGTCCATATTGTTGGCTTCCAGCGTTTCATCAACAATCCGTCCCAAGGTATTTACCGCTACTTTAAAGACCTCATTACCACGCATGCTGATAAATGCAGACTCATGCTTGTTACTTTCACTGGCAGCCTGGGGATTTGGGCAATAGAGGAGGTCTTCATATTCACCATCAGAATGAATATGGGTCGATAAAATACCCGTTTCTTCCGATAAGCCAAGTAAAACAGCACCGGCCCCATCGCCAAATAAAATACAGGTTCCACGATCCGTCCAGTCGACAATACGGGAGCATATTTCAGTGCCGACCACCAATATCGTTTTAGCGGCGCCGGATTTAATATATTGATCGGCAATATTCAGCGCGAAAATCGAACCGGAACAGGCTGCCTGGACATCGAAAGAAACGCAATCTTTGATCCCTAGCCGCTGCTGTAGCAGGCAACCGGTACTAGGATAAACACGATCAGGCGTCCCGGTAGCAACAATTATCAAATCGATTTGCTCCGGATCACAACCTGCAGCCTCGATAGCCTGTCTTGCGGCAATTTCTGCCATGCTTGAAGCTGTTTCATCCGGCCCGGCAATTCGGCGGCTTTTTATACCTGTCCGTTCAATAATCCAACTATCCGACGTATCGACCGTCTGAGAAATCTGTTCATTGGTTCGAATTTCATCGGGTAAATAACCACCTGTGCCAATCACTCTTGCATAACGAGTCATGCGCTTTCTCTCAGCGCCAGACTATTTTCAACCTGCTGACTAATTTTTTGAATGACATCCTTTTTAACTTCAATTTCAGCAAGTTGAATAGCTGTTTTAAAGGCCAGAACGTCTGCTCCACCGTGACTTTTGATAACGAGTCCGCGTAACCCCAAAAAGCTGGCGCCATTATATAGACGGGGATCGATACTTTGCTTGAATGACTTGAGTACCGGATAGGCAACCAATCCGGCCAATTTAGTCAAAATATTTTTGCTAAAAGCTGATTTTAACTGAACACCTATCATCTTTGCCGCACCTTCAATCGACTTGAGGGCGACATTGCCTACAAAACCATCTGCAACGATCAGATCGACTTCGATAGAACCGGCATTTAATGAATTCCCTTCAACATATCCAATATAATTCAACGACGAATTCTCGAGTAATTTTGCAGCTGCCTTTACCTGTTCATTGCCTTTAACATCTTCTTCGCCAATATTTAATAAGCCTACTTTGGGATTATCAATATTTTCAACCGCCTTAACAAGCTCGGTACCCATGACCGCAAATTGAAAAAGATGCTCAGCTGTGCAATCAACGTTTGCGCCTAGATCAAGCACATGGGTATGTCCGTAAACGGACGGCAACGTGGAAATGATGGCGGGGCGATCAATGCCTGGAATCATTTTCAACACGAATCGAGCCGTTGCCATTAGCGCTCCGGTGTTACCCGCGCTTACGCAGGCATCCGCCTGCCCGTCGTGAACCAGGTTAATGGCGACCCGCATGGATGAGTCCTTTTTGTTTTTCAGCGCTTTGGAGGGAGACTCGTGCATTTCAACGCGTTGGGACGCGTGGCGAATGATGAGTCTATCCATGAAATCATTCGCAGCACTCGACAACTGTTGTTTGATAACAGTTTCATCGCCTACTAGAATCAGCTTTAAATCTGGATTGTTTTTTAAACGATCCAATGATGCCGGAATGGTAACTTCGGGACCGTGATCCCCGCCCATGGCATCAATCGATATTGTTAGGCTCACGCTTACGAATGACTCCTGAGGTATTTTATAAAGAAGCCGAGCCAGAACCTGACTCGGCGCAACACTACTTCAATATACTAAAAAACCGCGATTATTAATCTTCGTCGTTCGCAGAGACAATCTGGCGACCTTTAAAATAACCATCCGGAGACACGTGGTGACGCAGATGAACCTCACCAGTCAATGGATCTTGAGATAATGCTCTACTTGTCAAAGAGTCATGCGAGCGACGCTGGCCGCGTCTTGAACGGGATACTTTACTTTTTTGTACTGCCATTATAGGTCTCCGGTATTTTTAAGTTTGGCTAAGATAGCAAAAGGGTTTTCTCTTTCTGAATGCGAGTCCGATGGCAAATCGGTTTTGCCTGGGATGCCAATTTCAGCTAAACAATCATGCTGATGTTTAGGAAAAGTAGGCAAAATCAGTATCAACTCATCTTCAATAATGTCTTTTAGAAGAACTTTTCCGTCCGCCTCAACAAGCAGCGGATCATAATCTTCAGGTAATCGATTGGCACCATCTATTGAGGTGACTATCCCCAGCTTGACACGATTGTCGACAACCCATTCAACTGCATTCAAGCAATTTTGACATTGAAGTTCGATTATCGATTTAATATGTCCGTCAATTTTTGCCAGCTTACCTTCACGGCCAAAAAAAAGACTAACCTCGACATATCCTTCATTGTTACAGAGACTGTCTGCCAAGCGCTGAAATTTGCTTAGAGGAATCCTCCCCTCTAATGCGCCGCGCTTTTCGGCCAGATGTAACGGGTCAATATATTCAGGCAATCGATCTAACATAACTGGACAATGTTATATGGAAACTGTAGATGCGTCAAACTCTTAATACACGATACCCTCCAAAATATAGTCTTTCAGAGCTCAACTGAGATGGTTTGTGACGGACTTATGCGCTATAAGATGCCCTAAAAGTGCCGCTCTTGAATCATCAAGACCTACTCCAGTCCATGGAATAATAGTCTCGCAATTAACTACAAGTGAATGGCAAAATTCAAACGTGCAGATTTTTAAATAGGAAACTTGGCGGCTTAATAAATCGCCGCATCACGCTGAGCAGCACAGATAATTACCCATCAGCGGACTGAGTTTTATGAACGGATCTATGAGACGCCAAGTCATCAAGAATACTTCTAAAATGACTAAAGCCCTGAATATTTAAGACACCGACCTCATCCAAAACCGGCTTGTAGTGAACTGCCGCCCTGCCTCCAACAATTAAAGCAACATCATTGCCGATCAGTTTTTTTAACCGCCTTATTTCCCGTGGAACAACCTGATCATCGGCATAAAAACTAATGCTGATAGTAACTACACATGCATTGGTATACTTCACTGCAGCAGCAATTTCTTCAGCCGGCAAATTTGCCCCCAGGTAGGTGACTTGCCAACCCTTGAGCTCCGCCAAAATAGCTGCCAGCAATGCACCCAACTCGTGCAACTGACCAATCGGCGTACTGACAATCATTTTGGGTGCATCAGGCGCACAGGGACTATTGTTCCGCAAGATATAGGTCAACGACCGAATGATTGAAGAGGCCATATGCTCGTGAACGGGCCTGAGTTCACCGGATTTCCAACGATCCCCGATCATCGTCAATAATGGCTCCAATAGCTGCTCTATAAATAACTCGGTTCCCAATTCGACAATTGCATTTTCAAAATGAGATTCAAGCTCCCTGGCATTGAACGCCAAGATAGCGGAATAACATTTTTTGATATAATCTTCGGCTAAATAACCGCGCTCAATTGCAGACTGGGTAGCTTTATAGGAATTGATAACCGTTTCTACCGGTTCATCTTTTAATAATCTTTTTAACTCATCAAGCGAGAGCTGAGCAATTTGACTGATACTGTGACCGTTATTGGTCGCTTGATTGAGAAGCTTGAGTCGCGCTATATCCTGATCAGTGTATACTCGATGCCCGCCGGTTGTTCTGGTTGGCGTGACCGCTTGATAACGACGTTCCCAAGCCCTGACCAAATCAGACTTCACTCCCGATCTCTTGGAAACCGTGCTGATTAAGTATTGCGCTGAATCGTCATTGGATTTTGTCATAGTTGCTTCTGCGCTTCAAAGAGATGAAGCATATATTATCACAAGCTTTACAAAACCTAGACAATAATTGCACCTCATTTCTATTTACTCACAAAATCGACTACAACCTTTAAAAACTTTACTTTTCTACCTTATTCCTGAGCCAGAGAACCCACCTTCAACTCTCGACACAAGCCGCACTGTATATGGAGGCTATTCCTCGATACCCAATTCTTTAATCTTACGCGTCAGAGTGTTTCTACCATAACCCAGCAAAATGGCCGCCTCATGCCGTTTACCATGAGTGAAATTTAATGCTGCCTTTATCAAAATCGATTCCACCGTGGGAATGGTATGCTTGGCAACTTCCGATTCTTTAGCCATCAGCTGACGATCTACCCAAACTCGCAGCAGCGACTCCCAATCCGTTCCCGTAGATTCTTTCTTGATCGATGCATTCAACAATTCGGGCGGCAAGTCATGCAGATGAATTTCTCGCCCCGAAGCCATCACAGTCAACCAGCGACAACTGTTCTCCAACTGCCTGACGTTTCCGGGCCAATCCAGTGTACTCAAAAAAACCTCTGCTTCCGGCTTCAATATTTTGACTTCCGTATTAAGCTCCTGAGCAGCCTGAGCCAGAAAATGACGTAACAACAACGGCACATCTTGTTTGCGATCTCTCAGCGGCGGTATATGAATTCGTATGACATTTAATCGATGAAACAAATCCTCTCTAAAGCGCCCCTGATTAACAAGCGTTTCAAGATCCTGATGCGTCGCCGCAATAATGCGCACATCCACTTTAATCGACGCATGCGCACCAACGGGATAAAATTCGCCGTCTGCCAACACTCTTAAAAGCCTGGTTTGCAATTCGGCTGGCATATCCCCAATTTCATCAAGAAATAAAGTGCCACCATGCGCTTGCTCGAACCGACCGGATCGTCTGGCTGCCGCTCCTGTAAACGCCCCTTTTTCATGCCCGAACAACTCTGACTCCATGAGGTCTTTTGGAATTGCCGCCATATTTAATGCAATAAACGGATTTTTTGCTCTTGGACTATGCCGATGCAAGGCTTTTGCCACCAATTCCTTACCCGTTCCTGACTCGCCATTAATCAAAACAGTAATATGAGACCTGGCTAAACGCCCGATCGCTCGAAAAACTTCCTGCATAGCAGGAGCAGCACCAATAATTTCCGGTGTAGACTCAATGGTGGCGGATTCATTATCCGCGCGCTGCTGTTGTCGTCCATGCAGACAGGCGCGATGCGCCAGATCAACCACTTCCTTAATATCAAAAGGCTTGGGCAAATATTCGAATGCACCCCCATGAAAAGCGGAAACCGCACTCTCCAGATCAGAATGTGCTGTCATGACAATAACCGGCAATACAGGATGTGATTTTTGAATCTTATCCAATAATTCAAGACCATCCATACCCGGCATGCGGATATCAGTTAGCAATGCGTCAGGAAAATCAACTTCCAAGGCGCTCAAAAGCTCTTTTGCATTGGAAAAACTGCGTGTTCTCATGGCCGCCTTCTGCAAGGCCTTTTCAACAACCCAGCGGATGGACTTATCGTCATCAATGATCCAGACTGTTTCGGGCTTATTCATGACCTGGCTCCATCGGTAAAAATATTGAAAACATGGTGTTTCCAGGCTCGCTAGCGCATTCAATCAAACCATTATGCTGATTGATTAGTGACTGAGCAATCGACAGGCCCAATCCAGTGCCGTCAGCACGACCGGTAATCATCGGATAAAAAATCTGATTCATCATATCCGGATTAATTCCTGGCCCGTCATCGATGATGTCACACTTGACGGCCAACTTATAGCGCTTGCCCGCTATCGTCAAATGCCGATGAACCCGGGTTCTAAATGTAATGACTCCCTTACCATCTGTGGCTTGCACAGCATTTCTGACAATATTCAGCACAGCCTGGATAAGCTGATCCTTGTCAGCCTGTATATTGGGGAGACTCGGGTCATAATCGCAAAAGATGGCAACATTTCCTGTAGACTCCGCCAAAACCAGCTGCCTTACCCGCTCCAGAACCTCATGAACATTCAATGGCCTCTTAATAGGCAGTTTATTGGGCCCGAGGATCTTGTCCATCAATCCCTGCAAGCGGTCCGATTCAGCAATGATGATTTGGGTGTATTCCTTAAGTTCCGGATCTTCCAGTTCCAAATCCAGCAGCTGTGCTGCGCCGCGCAATCCCCCCAGCGGATTCTTTATCTCATGAGCAAGCCCCCTAACAAGTAATCTTGCCGTATTCTGCTGGGTCAGAATTTGCTCTTCTCTGGAGATGCGGAGATGATTGTCGACATGCTGCAATTCAACCAAGATCTCATTGACTTGCTCGCCAGCAATCATCGGCGTTGCTATTAAATTGATGGTAACGTTTTGAGTCGGTCGACTCAGCATCAAGGCCCGAGCCACGAGCGGCTCTTCCATGCTCAAAGATTGCTTGAGATTAATGAGTAACGCGGGATCGGATGACTTGAAAAGCTCGCAAGCACTTTGCTTTATCAAGTGATGCGCGCTGTCGGCAAGCAAAATCTCACCCGCATTATTGATGTATACGAGATTTAATTGACGATCAAACAGCAGGATAGCCGAATTGATATGATCAAGAATGCGTTTATACATGATTTCAGTGGAACCCATTTCATAGAATATGCTTTCAGATGTAGAAAGCAATTTGTAGGCCACATCTGGCTATACGCAAATGTGTGAGTTTTCGCCAATAACACAGGATCAATTTGAAAGCTGCATAAACAAAAACGCCCCAAAACGGGGCGTTTAGTACCAATCAAATGATCTTACAAACTATAGTACATATCGAACTCTACAGGATGCGTGCTCATTCGCAAACGAGTCACTTCACCCATTTTTAAATCGATATAACCATCGATAACATCGTCGGTAAATACACCGCCACGAGTCAAGAACTCACGATCATTGTCAAGAGCTTCCAGCGCCTGATCGAAGGCATGACAGACTTGTGGGATATTTTTGGCCTCTTCGGCAGGCAAATCGTACAAGTCTTTGTCCATCGCATCGCCAGGATGGATTTTGTTTTGAATGCCATCCAAGCCGGCCATCAACATGGCAGAGAATGCCAAATAAGGATTTGCCGTTGAATCAGGGAAACGCACTTCGATACGACGACCTTTCGGGTTATTAACAAATGGGATACGGATTGAAGCTGAACGGTTACGCGCAGAATAAGCCAACATAACAGGCGCTTCAAAACCTGGAACCAAACGCTTGTAACTGTTGGTTGAAGCATTAGTGAAGGCGTTTAATGCTCTGGCATGCTTGATAATACCGCCGATATAGTACAATGCCGTTTCAGACAAACCACCATAAAGGTCGCCGGTAAACAGGTTAACACCACCTTTAGCCAAGGACTGGTGCACGTGCATGCCACTACCGTTGTCACCCACCATAGGTTTAGGCATGAATGTCGCAGTTTTGCCGTAAGCATGTGCAATATTTGCAACCACATATTTCAGACCCAACACCTCATCGGCCTTTTTAACCAGGGTGTTAAATTTCACGCCAATTTCGCATTGTCCAGCCGTTGCAACTTCGTGGTGATGCACTTCAGTAATCATACCCAACTGCTCTAATGTTGTGCACATTGCAGAACGCATGTCCTGGAAGGAATCGACAGGCGGAACGGGAAAATAGCCGCCCTTAACGCCAGGACGATGACCAATATTGCCGTCAGCATACACTTTCTCAGAATTCCAGCCCGCTTCCTCTGAGTCGATTTTATAGAACGAACCGCTCATGTCAGATCCCCAGCGAATATCGTCAAATATGAAGAATTCGTTTTCAGGCCCGAAAAAAGCTGTATCAGCAATGCCGGTTGATTGCAGGTATTTTTCAGCACGCTTTGCCAATGAACGCGGGTCGCGCTCGTAGCCTTGCATGTTTTTGGGTTCAATAATGTCGCAACGAATGATCAGGGTAGGGTCATCATAAAAGGGATCCATAACGGCTGTAGCAGGATCCGGCATCAGGATCATGTCTGACTCGTTGATATGCTTCCAGCCGGCAATCGAAGAACCATCAAACATATTGCCTTCTTCGAAAGTATCTTCATCAATTGAATGCGCCGGAAAAGTCACATGCTGTTCTTTGCCGCGCGTATCACAAAAGCGAAAATCGACATACTTGACGTCGTTTTCTTTAATCAGTTTAAGTACGTTTGCTACAGACATTTATTGTATCTCCTAAGATGTTTGTTTTGATGTCAGTGTTTTATTGAAAACCCTATAACAATAACATTATTTTTTATTAGTTAGCCACTAAAAAAAACCATGGAGGATCAAGTTCATTTTTGGTCTGTGAATCATTTTTAAAGTAACGAATATAAAGCCATTATTGTTGTTTCGCGAGATAAAAGCAACAATGCCCTTGGTTAGTTGCTAAATAGCAACTAACATTGCACCAGACTGGGACTCTTAGTTAAGAATGGTGCATTTATTTGGTGCAAATTCAAGTCAATAATGCAAGAAACATAAGTCAGTATTCATTCATCTTATTGTATTATATGTTTTTTTAAAAGTGGCCGCATTTTTGCTTGCTCATCTTTGGTCAAAATTAAAATACAATAAAAATAAGTTGCATTTTGACAACGACAAGCTATACTTTTGCACATAGTCGTTGTGATTTTGCAACATCCTATTTTTCACATGCAAACTGGAGAATGAACATGAAATTTTTATCTAATGGCAAGCATCGCATAATTTGCGCTACTGCTAGTAGTCTGTTGCTGACTGGTTTAAGCGGCGGAACAGCTTTTGCCGATGGAGGCATGATTAATGATTTATCGGGTTACGATATCAACGAAACAAAAATATTGAAAGATAGTGGCATCGTCATCGGTGGCTGGGCAAATGCCGGCATTACTTACAACGCCACGGATCCTGAAAGCAATTTTAACGGCCCTGTCACCTTTGGTGACCGCTCAGCTGAGTTTCAACTGAACCAGTTGAATATGTATGTACAAAGAGCCGTTGCTACCGAGGGTAGCTCATGGGATTTTGGTGGCCGTTTCGACATTATGTTTGGCACTGACTCCATTTTTACCCAAGCTTATGGTGTGCCGGCACTTGATGTTAATACCGCAAATCCGCGCAACAGAAGCACTTGGGACTTAACATTGTTAGGTGGTAGCGAAAATCGCTTTTATGATTTCGCTCTCCCCCAGGCTTATTTGGAGTCGTATGTGCCTGTCGGTAACGGCTTAAATCTTAAAATCGGTCATTTTTATACGCCGATTGGCTATGAAACTGTTCCTGCACCCGATAACTTTTTCTACACTCATGCCTACACCATGCAATATGGCGAACCCTTCACACACACCGGGGTTATGGGCAACTATGCTGTCAATGGCAATTGGTCAGTCATGGGCGGCGTTGTTACAGGTAGTGCAACTGGTGGCTGGGATGGCGGATGGGACAAGCATCTAGGTAACTGGTCAGGATTAATGGGTACAACCTGGACTAGCACAGACAAAGGCACATCGCTAAATGTTGCAGGCACTTATGGCGCAACCTCTGAGAACAGCAGTGCATCATGGGCGTTATACAGTATCGTTTTAAAGCATAATATCACCGATAAAATGCATTTGATGTTACAACATGACCATGGCTTTGCCAGCAACATTTTTGCCAACGGCACACCTGATTCCGTCGATGCGGAGTGGTACGGCATTAACTCACATCTTACTTACGATGTGACTGACACTATCGTGGCGGGCATGCGTGCAGAATGGTTCCGCGACCAAAACGGTTTCCGCGTTTGCTCACCCGGACGGGTGTCTGCAGCCACCGATAACCAAGGCGTTAGTTATGCCGCCAATTTCCTTTCCACCTGCTCAGCTGCGTCCTATTATGCAATTACTGCAGGCGTGACCTGGAAACCCAAAAAGTGGTTAAGTTTGCGTCCTAACGTGCGTTACGATTGGGCTGATAGCCAAACCAGAATGTTTGATGTTGATTCCAGTGGCACAGGCCAAACATCTGACCAGTTCTTGTTCTCTACGGACATGACAATCACCTTCTAATCCCGAGTGCCCTGGATTATCCCAAAATGCGCCTTCGGGCGCATTTTTTTTGCCCTTTAGCTCCAACCCTCCCTAGCCACAGGCCCCTCCCCTCATTGATCAACCAAGGTATTCGTTAACGCCTCGGTCAATAAAATTAACTTTGACATTCGCTTCTCGATAAGAACAAAAGATGAAAAGCCTATAAAACTTTAACACCCAACTCCAACGATCCATGTTGGCGCAAAAATATTTCAGCGATCTATTTTGGTGCATCACTTTCTCAATTCTAACCCGCTCTTGTCTGTAATTCATTTGAGCTCCTCGCTCATAAGGCCGTTGGCACAATCTGTGCTAAATCTATTACGAGTCGTTAACTTAGAGTGTGAGGCACAAATGAAATTGATAACTGCTATTGTCAAACCTTTCAAGCTGGATGATGTCCGTGAGGCACTTTCAGACATTGGGGTTTCGGGAGTCACTGTAACTGAAGTAAAAGGTTTCGGTCGACAAAAAGGACATACCGAGCTTTATCGTGGAGCGGAGTATGTGGTGGATTTTCTACCCAAGGCCAAAGTTGAAGTTGCAGTGGCTGATCAGCTGGTTGACCCGGCTGTAGAAGCGATTACCAAAGCTGCGAATACCGGCAAAATTGGTGATGGTAAAATTTTTGTAAGTAACCTGGAGCAAGTTGTTCGGATTCGCACCGGAGAAACTGGCGAAGAAGCTTTGTAATCAAGGGGGAAAAAAATGAGACAACTAATAAACACAATAATTTTAATTTCGTTGCTGGGTTTTTCGGCATTCGGTTATGCGGATCCTGCCGTGGTGGCTGAGGAAGCAGTAGCTCTAACTACCGCACCTGCCGCTGCAACTCCAGTAGTCGACAAGGGTGATATGGCGTGGATGATTGTCGCTACCGTCCTCGTCATCTTGATGGTCGTTCCTGGTCTGGCGCTTTTTTATGGCGGCATGGTGCGCGCCAAAAACATGCTGTCAATATTGATGCAGGTATTTGTTATTTTTGCCCTAACCAGTGTGTTATGGGCCATCTACGGCTACAGCATCGCATTTACCGAAGGGAATGCATTCTTTGGCGGCTTGAGCAAGTTGTTTCTAAAGGGCATTACACCCGATTCCCAGGCTGCAACATTTAGTAAAGGCGTCTATATTCCGGAATATATTTATGTCGCCTTTCAGCTGACCTTCTCAGCCATAACTCCGGCATTAATCATCGGTGCCTTCGCAGAGCGGGTTAAATTTTCAGCGGTATTGTTATTCATAGTACTTTGGTTTACTTTCTCTTATCTGCCGATAGCCCATATGGTCTGGTATTGGGCCGGTCCCGACGCCTATACCAACGCCGCTGCAGCTGAAGCTGCAGGCGCAACTGCAGGATTTTTGTTTCAAAAGGGCGCTCTGGATTTTGCCGGTGGTACGGTTGTCCACATCAATGCGGGCATTGCCGGCTTGGTCGGCTGTATTATGATTGGCAAACGTATCGGTTTTAAAAAGGAATCGCTTGCACCACACAGTGTCACTATGACCATGATTGGTGCATCACTATTGTGGGTCGGCTGGTTTGGATTTAACGTAGGCTCCAACCTGGAAGCCAACGGACTTTCAGGCTTGGTGTTTATTAACACCTTGTTAGCGACTGCTGCTGCAACTTTATCCTGGACAATTGCAGAATGGTTGATACGTGGCAAACCGAGCATGTTGGGCGGAGCATCTGGAGCCATCGCTGGCCTGGTTGCTATCACTCCGGCGTGTGGCTGGGCGGGTCCTATGGGCTCAATAATGTTGGGCTTTGTTGTTGGTGCTGTATGCTTCTGGTCGGTTACTTTCCTGAAAAGCTGGTTAGGCTACGATGACTCATTAGACGCCTTCGGTGTTCATGGTGTTGGCGGTATCATAGGTGCCATCGGTACGGGAGTTGTTGCCAGCCCGGCCCTTGGCGGAACCGGCGTGTGGGATTATGTTGCCAATGCTGTCGCCGAATACAATATGGTCGGCCAGATTACCAGTCAACTGTGGGGTGTCGGTGTCTGTATCCTTTGGTCAGGCACTGTTTCTTTCATCGCTTTTAAGCTTGTCGATATCCTGATTGGCTTGAGGGTCAGCGAAGAAGTTGAACGCGTAGGCCTTGATGTCTCTGAACATGGTGAAACTGCTTATCACATTTAAGTGATCACTTTTAGCCCTGTTCGAAAAATGTAAGAAAGCTTCCACCCATTCCTACTTTAAGTGCAGGATGGCGTGGAAGCACTTCTCAACAATTATCATTGAAAATTACTCTGAATCGACTAAATCCGAAGGCCATTGCCCAAAATAAAAGCGCTGCTCCAGGGGCACCCTTGAACGCACTGCCAGCTCGACCTCTTTAAGATCATCACTCAACACATCAGCATCCGCCTGATATCCTACCGCCATCATGGACATCGGCTGACACCCCTCGGGAAGATTAAAAAAAGCTCGCGCCTTATCTGCATCGAAACCACCCATTTGATGCACAATTAAGCCCAAAGCCGTCGCCTGTAAAGTCAAACTAAGACTCGCCGCTCCCGTATCATAAGGAGCCCAGCGATTAGGCTTGCCGTTATGGTTAAAATGCTCCATCGCAATGGACAGAATTAACACAGGGGCATTTTTTGCCCACTGCTGATTTTTCTCCACCAACGTAGCCAGAGCGTTTTCCCAGCTGACGGGGGTCTGTGCCTTCACACAAACCACATAACGCCAGGGTTGATCATTAAAACAGGATGGCGCCCATCGCGCCGCTTCCAAAAGAGCCAGCAAATCGTCCTGGCTAATCTCTTTATCCGGATCAAAAGCTCTGGGACTCCAGCGATTTTGAATCAGCTCATGAATTTCTACTTGGGTTTTTGCGCTTTTAGCATGCATATTTCTATACCTTATAGATAGTAATGGGGATAGTTGGCTTAGCGTATTCAGACTTTATTTCCAGATGCTTTCACAAGCCAGCCAGTCATCAATGTCAATAAACTGTACCATGTTGAGCATCAATTTGGGACTGTTCAAATTGCTCAACGAATTGTATGTTGATTAATTCTGTGTATGATTGTAGTTTATACGACCCTCCGTTATTAGCCATAGACTATTGAGAGCAATCATGAAATTAATTACAGCGATTATTAAGCCATTTAAAATGGACGATGTGAGAGAAGCCCTATCTGAAATAGGTGTTGCCGGCGTTACAGCAACTGAAGTGAAAGGTTTTGGCCGTCAAAAAGGCCATACCGAGCTTTACAGAGGCGCTGAGTATGTTGTCGATTTTCTCCCCAAAGTGAAACTGGAAATCGCTGTTGCCGACGATGTTCTCGAAAAAGCGGTGAAGGCAATTGTTGATTCCGCAAATACGGGAAAAATTGGCGATGGAAAAATATTTGTCACAAATCTGGAACAAGTCATTCGAATCAGAACCGGCGAAACCGGCGAAGATGCCATTTAAAAACGACCTAGATCATCCTCATGTTTTATAAATTTCCATTATTTCTGGGTTTAACAGTATTCCCGGCGCTGGCTTCGGCCGATCAATTAAACCAAGCCAATACCGCCTGGATATTGACGTCAACCGCACTCGTCCTGTTCATGACCATTCCAGGCTTGTCGCTGTTTTATGCCGGATTGGTCAGAAGCAAGAATGTACTATCGGTACTGATGCAATGCTTTGCAATCACCTGCCTGGTTTCAATGCTTTGGCTTGCTGGTGTCTATAGTTTTATTTTTGCTGACGGTGGCAGTCTTCAACAATATATTGGCGGCACGGGCAAAGTATTTTTACCTGACTTAGAAACCACATCGCTGACCGGCGACATCCCTGAAAGTGTCTATTTCATGTTTCAGATGACCTTTGCCATCATAACACCCGCATTAATTGTTGGCGCTTTTGCCGAACGCATGAAATTTTCGGCGATGCTTTGGTTTAGCGGTCTATGGCTATGTGTTGTTTATACACCTATCTGCCACTGGATATGGGGCGGCGGCTGGCTGGCTAAATTGGGCGCAATGGATTTTGCCGGGGGTATTGTCATCCATATCAACGCCGGGATAGCCGCCCTGGTTGCTGCACTGGTTCTGGGCAAGCGCAAAGGCTTTCCGACCACCGCCATGCCGCCGCACAACATGACGATGGTAGTTACCGGCGCAGGCATGCTGTGGGTTGGTTGGTACGGTTTTAATGCCGGTAGCGCTTTAACAGCCGATGGCCGGGCAGGCATGGCCCTGTTGGTGACTCATATTGGCGCAGCTTCCGGCGCCCTGACCTGGATGTTTATCGAATGGAAGCGTTTTAACAAACCCAGTGTTCTGGGTATCGTAACCGGCATGGTAGCCGGATTAGGTACAATTACACCAGCTTCCGGTTTTGTGGGTCCTGTTGGCGCCATGTTCATCGGCATTGTCGCCGGGGCCATTTGTTTTTTTGCGACCCAATACGTCAAACGCACGCTAAAAATTGACGACTCGCTTGATGTCTTTCCCGTCCATGGTGTCGGCGGTATCACCGGTTCTCTGCTGACAGGTATTTTTGCAGCCAGTAGTCTGGGGGGAATTGGATTGCCGGAGGGCGTAACCATCATTCACCAAGTCGGCATACAAGCCCTGGCGATTGTGGTAACCATACTCTGGAGCTCCTTCTTTAGTTATCTCATCCTGAAATGTTTGGATAAGTTAATTGGTTTGCGCGTAACGGCGGATGAGGAAGTCCAGGGACTTGACCAGGTACTGCACGAGGAAACTGGCTACCTTGACTTATAAATTTAAATTTTGGCTCATATGATTACCCGACACAATTTATAATTGCACACAGACAACAAAAAAGGCGACGTTAAAATCGCCTTTTTTGTTTAAACCGGTAAGATACAACCGTATAGACCTTCAGGAAATATCATGAACGTTCCGGAACCATTCAAAAAACCGCTAAAGTTGCTTTTGTTAGTCTGCAGCTTGATAGCTATTTATAGTTTGATTGGCTTTTATTTGATTCCGTCAGTTTTAAAATGGAAGCTACCTGTCCTCATTGAGCAGGAAACCGGTAGAAAAACACGGATTGAAAAAATAACAATGAATCCATTTTTATTCTCTGTCCAGATAAATGGCTTTGAGTTGCAGGAGCTTAAAGAACAGCCGTTTTCTGCATTCGATAATTTTGAAATCGATTTTAACGCCCTGAAATCCATAAGACATTCGGCACTGGTTTTTGACAGCATTCGGCTTCATAAACTCTTTGTTCATATTGCCAAACAAAAAAATGGGGACTTCAATTTTAAAGATTTAATAAAGACCAGAGCGAAAGAGCACAAAGAGGAAAACGGTAAGTTATTCCCGGTCATTATTTCAAAATTAACTGTGACAGAAGGGCAACTGGTCTTTGAAGATGAGCATTTCGCAAAACCTGTTAAAGAAGAGCTTATCCCGATCAATCTCGATATTGAAAATTTTACAACCGTATCCGACCAGCTTTCCCGCGCAGATATTTCCATAGCGATGAGTTCAGGAGGCCGACTGGATTGGCAAGGCCAATTAGGCATCAACCCGATACGCTCTGTGGGCCATGTCAAACTCGAAAACATCAACCTTCAAAAACTATACGAGCTTGCCTTGCAGGATAAAGTGCAATTTAATTTACAAGGCACCCAGCTGATTGAGTCCGACTATGAAATCCGTTATGCAGATAACACCCTGTCTTTAACTATGACTAACAGTAACCTCGGCATTAGCGGGTTTCAGTATTCTGAGCATGAGCAAAATAAAATGACTGCTCAAGTCCCGAGCCTTGCTTTGGCAGGCACTTACAAAGTCGCTTTCAGTCACGATAATTTTCAATTGAGTGCTGACAACTCCAAAATTGAAATACACGACATGCAACTGTCAGGACTCAATCCGGATAAAGTATTGTTTAATATACCTTTTCTAGCACTAATAACCAATTATCAGGTCACAATTAAAAACAATAAACTGGCATTTACAACCAGTCAGGGACAGCTCGATATCAAAAATTTCGAATTATCCGAAAAGGATCAACATAAACTGCTGGTCAAAATCCCTGCTTTGGCGTTAAAGGGGATAGGATTTGGTCTTGACAACCAGCAGTTTGACATTGATTCCTTGACTGTGAATGACGCAAACTTTAAGGCCACGCTGAATCAGGACGGGGTTATTAATTACCAAGCCCTGTTTTCCGTCCCGGCAACTGAGTTAAACAATGCCATTAAAACTGAAATCAAGCCTGTTGAGCCGGCAAAGGCACCGTGGATAGTTAATGTCAATAATCTTGCCCTGACAAATCTAGGCGTTGAATTTGAAGATCAAATGCCAAAAAAACCAGCTAAACTCAATGTCCGCCCCATCCATTTTAAAGCAAATAAATTCAGCAATAAAACCGGTTCCAAGTTTCCTTTTCAGCTTAATGCGGGCGTCAATGATACGGGTTCAATCAATCTGACTGGCGATAGCGTTATCGAGCCTTTATTTCTGCAATCGAATATCGAAATTAAAACAATCGCGCTGGACAAGTTCCAATCTTATGTCGAAAAATTTGCCCGTGTTGATATCATTGATGGCAAATTAAATATTAAAGGTAACGCATCAGTGGCGATAGCGGAGAAGGATCGCCTGGATATTAAATTTAAGGGCGATACCGGCATTGCCAATTTAATTACCCGAGACCAGAAAGTAAATAAAGATCTGGTGAAATGGAAAAAACTGGCCTTAGAGGACATGAATATCGATTTATTAGCCAACCGCTATACTGCGGCGTCTCTGATTATCGATAAACCCTATGCCAGAGTCACTATTAGAAAAGACAAGACCGTTAATTTTTCCGATATTGTCATTGCCGACAAAAGTACTTCGCATACTGCTTCAATATCAGCTAGAAAGGCGACACTTGAGCAATCCAGGCCCTATTTTGAATTGGGTAAATTACAACTGATAGACGGTTCTTCCGATTTTGCCGACCTATCGCTAATACTGCCCTTTGCCGCACCCATCGAGAGCCTGGATGGCGGTGCCAGCGGTATGTCGTCGGACCAAAAATCCAAAATTAAAATCAACTTAAAAGGTACCGCTTACGAGTTATCAGCCGTGGATATCAAAGGCGAAATCAGTCCTCATCTTGGCAACTATAATGTGACATTAAATTTTCAGGGCATGCCGATGCCTTTGATTTCGCCGTATATGGCCCAATTTGCTGGTTATAAGGTCGAAAAAGGCAAACTGACTCTAGGACTGCAATATAACATTGTCAACAAAATGCTTACTGCGTCGAATAGCATCCAAATCGATCAGTTCGAACTGGGTGAAAAAGTGGAACATCCGGAGGCAGTATCCTTGCCGATGGGATTAGCTATTGCACTGTTAAAGGACTCGAATGGGCGAATAAAAATTGATATCCCCCTTACCGGCAGTCTGGAAGATCCCAAGTTCAGCGTTGGTAGACTGATTGTCGATGCGCTGGTGAATGTACTTACCAAAATAGTTACTTCTCCTTTTAACGCAATTGCTGGGTTAATCGGTGGCGGAGAAGATTTAAGCGTTGTCATTTTTGCCGCTGGTGATGCAACATTGAGTAAGCAACAAATGGCAAAGCTTGACAGCATAGCCAAAGCATTAAAAGATCGGCCTGTATTGAACCTGGAAATCAAAGGCAACGCATTCACGGAAAAGGATTGGCCTGCACTGCAAGGCAACGCGCTGCGTGATCAAATTAAAAAATTAAGAGCCGCTGAAGTCAATAAGGAAGGTGGTAGAAAGACCCGAGCCGAGCATGTCGATTTGTCCGACGAAGATTATCAACGCCTATTGGCTCAAGAGTTTATAGCAAAATTTCCCCTGTTGGCGGAAAGATCATTTCTAGGCACTCCTAAATTAATAGCCCCACAGACAGGTGATTTTTATGAGATTGCCAAACAGAAACTTTCAGAGACCATCAAGCCGGAACCGCAACGACTTAAAGAACTTGCCGTAGAACGAGCACAGGCGATTGCAAAATATGTTGTTCAGAAGGGTGGTATCTCGAATGACCGGGTATTTATTCTCGATACCGCGCTTGACCCTGAAAGTAAAACTACCGAAATTGTAAGCACATTGTCTTTAAAAGCAAACGGCTTATAGCTTATTCAAAATATAATCCATTAAAAACGGGCGGATGAAATCCGCCCGCATGTCCTCGGGATTGTTATTGTGACTATTTGTTTGCAGTCTGAATTTCGGTTATTGCTGCGTCAACATGTTGCTTGCAAACATCCGCATGCCCCAAATTCCCGTGATTCACAGCTTCTTCCAAATGCTGGGAAGCTGCTTCCATATCATTTTTGGCAGTACCTGTAAGCACTATGGCGGATGCCAATGAATGTTCCAACGCTACAGCTGCGTGCTGCTTGCACTCGGCGGCAGTAGCGCCTTTAGCTGCTGCATTGGCATGCTCAAGCGCAGCCTTGCCATGTTCTTCTGCAGCAAATGCAGCTGCACTTAACGCTAACAAAAAACCTGCAGATAAAGTCATTATTTTTTTCATTATACTTTCCTCTTTAATTATTAGGTTATCGATCCCCTCTATAATTTATAGAGACAACTGTTAACTCATGTCCTCAAAAGTACATGGCAAACGTTCGGGATCGGTGCGTATTTTAACAATTTTGGAATTTACCTAGCAAAACACCGATACATATCAGTGTGCAAGTGTGACTCGTTAAATACATTTTTGTTCCCTGACATTTAAATTTTGCTTGAGGGATCTTTATCGAGTTCAAACCCTCCAACCGACGCTTCGCAACGGTAGCTTTTTGACAGCAAATTCTTGAGGGAACCTCCATAAATTATCCTTTCATGTTGAACCTGCCGAAACATGAATATATTAGCTATTGATTTTACAAGATAAATTAGTGCCGATCCTTTCGCCTACGCTCGGGAGAGCCTTTTTGATGTGCAATTTTTAAAAGTCCTTTAAATTAAGCAACGATCCTAAAAACTCACTAATCATTAAGATTTCTGTATTTGCTATTTGCCGGCATTCAAAAATCACAATTTGATTGGCTTCATGTGTAGTAAAATGGAATACTCACAAAAAACCCATAACAGCAAATTTTATCCGGTTATTTCGAGATCAAAGTTAATAATCGCGACTAGCAACCGTATACAAGTTCACTGATGCTGCTATTGCTTTTAATATTTCGCAATAATCAAATAAGCACAGCTTAATATTCACCCCCAATAATTCATCACACGCTAATGAAAAAAATCCTGATCGTTGATGATGAACCTCATATTGCATTGGTTCTTAAGCAGTTTCTGGAGCGTGCCGGCTTAGAGATTTTAACTACCCTTAACGGTAAATTGGCCATCGATATAATAAAAAAGGAACACCCGACTGTCATTATTACCGATGTCCAGATGCCGATCATGGGTGGAATCGAACTCTGCGAAACACTGCAACGAATCATGCCCGACTACCAGCCCTTAATCATTCTGATGACCTCACGATTGGACAGAGATATTCGCAACTGGGTCAAACAGCATATGTCCGTGAACATGATGGAAAAACCTCTCAGCATGAGGCGATTACTAGCAAAGATTAATAACCACCTTGCAAATTTCAAGGCATGACAAATGGAATCATCGATAGGCGCCATAAACCTGGAAAGATATTTACCGTTTATTGAAATGGTGTCTGAAAATGAATGCACTCTCGCGCTTTTCGGTAAAGTAGGCGAACTTTATAACAGTAGCCATTCCAGCCAACAACGAAGCCCGGAAAGCCTGTTTAACACAGACACTGAATACCCGGTCAATTGGTCATCTCTGTCCGCAAATAATCACTTTATAGAACTGTCTGAAAGTCGCGTACTATTCGTTGAAAAACTCGAATTGGGAGCAACTCAACAGGAATTCTGGCTGACGCTGACAATTAAACTAGCGGTTTCGCAAATAACGTCGGAACAAAAAACACGATTGATCAAATTATTGCAGACGATCGGTATCTGTATCGCAGAGGACTATACAACCAATATCAGTCTGAAGGGTATGGCAGAGGAATTGGGTGTGCGCTACGAAGAACTGAATCTGCTCTATGGATTGGAAGACAATAATGAATTTCTATCCAATAGAAATGAACATGACGCATTGAATCAATTGTTACAAAATTGCACAGATTATTTGAATGTTGGCCTTATTGCATTATTTATTCCTGAACAAGACCTGATTATTCATCATGTCGGATTAAATGATGCCACTATTGATTTGGATATAATCCTCAAAAATTTACGCGGCTCCTTATTGCAGTGGATGAAAACCAATCATGACACGCTCGTCATCAATCGGGATACTGCCACAAACTGGTCAGACACATCGATTGATATCCCCTATAAAATTATTGCTACGCCTCTTCTGAAAGCAAGCGGGAATATTGCCGGTATATTGCTTTTGGTTAATTCACTCAAAGCTCAGGATTTCACCAACAGCGATCGTAAACTGGCAGAAGTCCTGACCACAGAAGCAACCAAGTTAATCCGTGAAAGACGCGATAAACTGACCGAACTATTCAATCGAAAGGGCTTTTACGAAAAAATGGAATTGGCGGTCGATCAAGTTCGAAGTTCTGGTAAAGAATTCTGGCTGATTTTTCTGGACTTAGACCAGTTTAAGCACATCAATGATGTCTCCGGTCATATCGCAGGCGATAAATTGCTCATCCAGGTTGGCTCATTAATAAAAAAACAACTGAAAAAAAACGATGTCATCGCTCGCTTTGGTGCCGATGAATTTGCGGTATTGCTTGAAGGCTATTCATTTGCTGATGTACAAATCAAGGCTGAAGAAATACGCCGGGTCATTCATCAGTTTCGTTTTGTCTATGAAAGCAAAATGTATGATACCGCCATCAGCATCGGCGTTGTCTGGGTTGACCCAACTGCCGAAAGTATCTCTGAATTGTTAAGTTCAGCGGATGTTGCCTGTCGAGTGGCCAAGGAAAATGGTGGCAATCGGGTTCACATCTATCACTCTTCGGACCAGCAATTGCTCATTCATGAAGACCACATGCAGTGGATAGGCCGAATCAACAAATCTCTGGAAAATGATCATTTTGTGCTGTACCGGCAAAAGATTCTTCCGCTGACGACAGATAATAATGAAGAACATTATGAACTTTTGATCAGACTTAAAGATGAAAATGGTGACATCATTTCACCCATACAGTTTATTCCTGCCGCTGAACGCTATGGCCTGATGGCAAAACTGGATCGCTGGGTCATCAAGACGGCATTAGCCAAAATGGTCAGTGTTTACGCCAAAAAGCCGGAAACCACACTGGAATTTTCAATCAACTTATCGGGCCAGTCTTTCTGTGAACCCGGTTTTCAGGAATATTTAATCGATCAGGTGATTAGCAGCGGCATCCCTCCGCATCGAATCTGTTTTGAAATGACCGAAACCGTTGCCGTGTCAAACCTGTCCCAGGCCAGTGATTTTATGCAGGCCGTCAAAGAAATCGGCTGTAAGTTTTCACTGGATGATTTTGGCAGCGGCATGAGTTCTTTCACCTATCTAAAAAATTTGCCGGTGGATTATCTAAAAATTGACGGCTATTTTGTTAAAACGATACTGGAAAATAAAATTGATCGGGCCATGGTCGAGTCCATCAATCAGATAGGCCAAGTCATGGGACTAAAAACCATTGCCGAATTTGTTGAAAACGATGCCATATTAAGCGAGCTGAAAAAAATTGGTGTTGATTATGCCCAAGGTTATGGAATAGGTAAGCCTGAGCCTTTTTAGGACCTCTCAGGTATTCCCCCCGATAATGTACGCTGGCACCGGCGGTGGCGAAGACAAGGGCCTGGCACAGGCGATTGCCGCATTTTTGTATCTCTTTGTTAATTTTCACGTTTTTCGTGGATCAAATGCTTATTCCAAGATCATGAGCTCTTGTTCACACACAAGGAACCCACATTGCAATAATTAAACTGTGTTAAATAACACAGTTTAATTTGACATCTCATTTTTTGAATCCTATACTTTAAATTCCGATAACCCTGGAGGATATAGAAATGAAAATAAAATACCTGCTTCTGACAATCGCATTGTCATTTTCACTTGTAGTTACAAATGCGTTTGCCGACCAAAGCAAACCAAATCACTGCGACATACACAAAACTGACGCCACCCATGATTGTGCGAAACATTGCGCCATGCACCCCGGTGAAAAAGACCAGGCTTGTGCAAAACATTGTGCCCCGAATAATGCGGCCAGAGCTGCCGCCTGTGATACACCGCACTGCGACAAACACTTGGCCGCCGCCGCAAAAAGCTGCACTACAGCCAGTTGCTCAAAGCATGAGGGCGCAGCCGCTCATAATTGCAGCAAAGATCACTGCGAAAAACACGGCGGCAACATGGCAGACTGCTGTGGAACGACTCAGCGTTGCGAAGTTTAAGATTTCCCTATACCAATAGCATACAATCAATTCAGGCCTTTGCCTGAAATCTGAATGAACCTTTCCTGATAGCCTGTTTCCAGGCTATCAGGAATGAAATATCCTCAAACACCTTTTATTTGGCTCTCATGCCAAACCTGTTTAGCCAGCATCTGGCTCATATTTTTCCTTGTTGCGGCCTATATCGATAAAACCATGCAAACCGCGTTTGGACTTAACCGCCAGCCACTCTGTCAGCAACAATAACTCCGCTGTTTCTTCCAGGCCTGACAATGCCTGCTTGTTTTTTAACAATCGGAAAGCAGCTGAAAGCACGCTATAACGCTCTCCGGTTATACCGGCACGCTTTATCCCAACGGTATTCAAGCGATAATGTTTGGCTGGCCGACCACCAATCAACATAAAAGGAATGACATCCTTGTTAAGGCCCGTAGTGCCTTGAACAATGGCAAATGAACCCACCCTGCAAAACTGATGCACGACCACAGCGCCCCCCATAAACACGCGATCACCCACTTCAACGTGGCCACCAATAGCGACATTATTGGCAAAAATCGTATTATTTCCAATACTGCAATCGTGTGCGACATGACTGTTATTCATAAAATAACAGCCCGAGCCGATTAGTGTCTTGGCATTCTCCTTCGATGCCCGATGCGCTGTAAAACCTTCTCTAAAGACATTATTATCGCCAATCATCAACCATGTTTCGGTTTCCGGCTTAAAACCGGTATCTTGTGGCAACCCGCCTAATACCGCATGCGGATGTAAAATATTGCCGCTCCCCATTCTGACATGGCCATGCACGACAGCATGCGCACCTATCTGACAGTTGTCGCCTATCACAGCGCCCGATTCAATGACCGCGAAAGGCCCTACCGCAATGTCGTCGCTTAATGAAACATCCGGTGCTATGCAAGCCGTCGGGTGAATAGTTTGTGCCATCTCGCTTATCCTCTAGGATGAAATTTTGAATGAAGTTCTTTTAAACGCTCGCGGGCAATATGCGTATAAATTTGTGTCGTCGATAAATCGGCATGGCCCAGTAATAATTGCACCACCCGTAAATCAGCGCCGTGATTTAGCAAATGGGTAGCGAAGGCATGCCTTAAAGTATGCGGCGACAATGACTTTTTAATGCCGGCCTTTTTGGCATAGCGTTTGATAATATGCCAGAAGGCTTGACGGGTCATGGCATCCTTACGACTGGTCACAAATAAATAATCGCATTGATGTTCGCCCAACAGCGTTTTCCGGGCATCATTCATATAAGTTTCCAGCCAGCTCATGGCTTCTTCACCAACCGGCACCAAACGCTCTTTGTTGCCTTTACCGATAATTCTAACCACGCCTTGCCGAAAACTGATCTGTTCAAATTTTAAATTAACCAGTTCCGATACCCTAAGACCGGTCGCATACAGCATTTCCAGCATGGTCTTATCCCTGAGGCCCAGCACATGCGTCACTACAGGAGCAGCCAGCAGTAATTCAACATCCTGCTCGGACAGTGTGTCCGGTAGAGGCCTGCCGATTTGCGGCGCTTCGATCAACGCCGTTGGGTCTATGCCAATCTGATTTTCTCTCAGATAATAACCATAGAAGCGGCGCAGACTGGACAAAATCCGGGCAGACGACCGACTGCCAATGCCTTCATGAAATCGGCTCGCCAAAAATTTTGACAACAGACCGCCATCAACCTCCAGCAAACTTTTGTCGACCAGCCATTTAGCAAAAATCCGCAAATCACTACTATACGCTGACAGTGTATTTTCGCTCAAACCATGCTCGACCCAGAGTGCATCGATAAATTGTTCAATCAGGGTCGCCGAATTCATTGTTTGAACGTCGATTCAAATGCCAACAGTTTACGTTTAATCGCCATAAAATCTCCCTCGGTTTGCCCACTGTAACCGCCGATTCCAGAAACTGACACAACCCGATGACAGGGTATCAACAATGGAAAAGGATTATCCCGACAGGCATTGCCGACTGCTCGCGCCGCCGATCCGATTTTAAGTGCGAGTGCAGAATAGGTTATAGTTTCGCCAAAAGGGATTTTAGAAAGCTGAACCCAAACCCGATTTCTGAACGGCGTTCCTTGCCTTAACAGTTTGACAAAGATAATACTGTCCCCCGTTGAGCCATAATCCTCCCAGGTCAGGCATTGCTCATCGAGTTGTAGCCGTCTATCGTCCAGTTCCCAGTCTGTTTTATAGATGACGCCGGATCGGCTATACAATACCAGTTTTCCTGCTGGCGTAACCATTTTGCTGATCTCTTCAGTTCCCTTGCAGTGATCTACCCATTGAATATTGAATGGCATTAAAACGAAACCTGTCTGAGGGAGTGATACCAAGTTCAGCCTGGGGGTAATTGACGTATTTACAAATCCTGGCAAATCTTGAACAATAAAATTGCATACGATAAAAAGCGCTTATCCGGAACCATTAACTTATAATAACTACCAGCCGCTTGTGGTTCTTATTTTAGATTATCAGCCTGTTTTTTGAGTAACGAAAAATCAATGCTACGTAAAATTCTAGTCGCCAATCGTGGCGAAATTGCTGTCAGAATCATCCGTGCCTGCGCTGAAATGGGCATACGTTCGGTTGCTATTTATTCGGAAGCGGATCGTTTTGCCCTGCATGTAAAAAAAGCCGACGAATCTTATTGTATTGGCAGCGAACCGCTGGCTGGCTATCTGAATATCTACGGACTTGTTAATTTAGCGGCAACTACTGGCTGTGACGCTATTCATCCCGGCTATGGCTTCCTCTCCGAAAATGCCCAGTTTGCCAAAGCCTGTCAGGAGCGGGGCATTATTTTCATCGGCCCGGATGAACAGGTCATCCGCCGTATGGGTGATAAAACCGAAGCCCGAACCGCGATGAAAGCGGCAGGAATTCCTGTAACGCCCGGGTCGGATGGCAATCTCGACAACATCGAACAAGCCCTGGCTGCCGCAGAACAAATCGGTTATCCCGTCATGCTCAAAGCCACATCCGGGGGTGGCGGACGGGGCATTCGCCGTTGCGATAGCGCCGATGAATTACAACGAAACTATCCACGTGTCATCTCCGAAGCGACCAAAGCCTTTGGAAGCGCCGAGGTGTTTCTGGAAAAATGCATCGTTAATCCCCGCCATATTGAAGTGCAGGTACTGGCAGATCAGCATGGCCGATGCATCCACCTTTACGAGCGCGACTGTTCCATTCAACGCCGCAACCAGAAATTGATTGAAATTGCGCCATCACCGCAATTAGATGAAGCACAGCGGCAATACATCGGCGGATTGTCTGTCATTGCTGCCAAGTCCGTGGGATATACCAATGCCGGAACCGTTGAATTCCTGCTTGATGACAAAGACCGTTTCTATTTTATGGAAATGAATACCCGGGTACAAGTCGAGCATACCATTACCGAAACGGTGACCGGTGTCGATATTGTCGAAGAGCAAATTCGGATTGCCGCCGGCCTGCCCTTGCGGTTTAAGCAGGAAGAAATCGTCAAGCGCGGTTTTGCCATTCAATTCCGGGTCAATGCCGAAGACCCGCAAAACAGCTTTCTGCCCAGTTTCGGCCGGATAACTCGTTATTATGCGCCTGGTGGCCCTGGGGTGCGAACCGATACCGCCATTTATACCGGCTACGATATCCCGCCCTTTTACGACTCGATGCTAGCCAAGGTGATCGTCAGCGCACACACCTGGGAAGACACCATCAAACGGGGCGAACGTGCTTTACGGGATATGGGCTTATTTGGCATTAAAACGACGATACCGTATTATCTGGAAATTCTCAAACACCCTGAATTTCGCGCTGCTTGTTTTAATACCGGTTTTGTCGACAAGTATCCCGAACTCATCAATTATTCGAATAAACCCAGACCGGAAATTTTGGCAAGCGTCATTGCTGCAGCCATGGCCGCCCATACCGGTTTGTGACACAGGAAAAACCGATGCAAACAGTTTACCTCACTGACGTCATTTTGCGCGATGCGCACCAATCCTTAATTGCCACGCGCTTGCGAACGGAAGATATGCTACCGGCTTGTGCGATGCTTGACGACATAGGCTATTGGTCCCTGGAATGCTGGGGCGGGGCTACGTTTGATGCCTGTTTGCGATTTTTGAAAGAAGATCCGTGGGAACGTCTGAGCCAGCTAAAAACCGCTTTACCCAAAACCCGCTTGCAAATGCTGTTGCGAGGCCAGAATCTCTTGGGTTATCGACATTATTCGGACGATGTTGTGCGCGCTTTTATTCACCGGGCGGGCAAAAATGGCATTGATGTCTTTCGTATTTTCGATGCCTTGAATGATATTCGTAATTTAACCACCGCCATCGAAGCTGCCAAAGCAACCGGCAAGCACGCCCAGGGGACGATTTGTTATACCACCAGTCCGGTTCATGATGTCGCCAGTTTTGTGGCGCTTGGCAAAGGCCTGGCGCAACTGGGCTGTGATTCGATTGCCATCAAAGATATGGCGGGATTGTTGACCCCTTATGCCACCAGTGAATTGGTTAAGGCCTTGAAGGATGCGGTTGATCTGCCACTGCATTTGCATTCACATGCAACCTCGGGTTTAGCGGAAATGTGCCAATTGAAAGCCATCGAAGCGGGTTGCCAGCATGTGGATACCGCCTTGTCTTCCTGGGCTGGCGGAACCAGCCACCCACCTACCGAAAGTCTGGTGACTGCGTTAAAAAATACGCCGTATGATACCGGCCTAGACCTTGATAAACTGCAGGCTGTCAACAGCTATTTTGCGGGTATTCGCAAGAAATATCGCCGTTTTGAAAGTGAGTTTACCGGCATTGATACGCAAGTTCATATTTTTCAGGTGCCTGGCGGCATGATTTCCAATCTGGCTAACCAGCTGCGTGAGCGCAATGCGCTGGACCGCATAGCTGAAGTCTATAAGGAAATACCGGAAGTAAGGAAAGACCTGGGCTATCCGCCACTGGTGACACCAACATCCCAGATTGTGGGGACACAGGCCGTATTAAACGTACTGACCGGCAAACGTTACGACACCATTACCAATGAAGTAAAACGCTACCTACAGGGCGGCTATGGCAAAGCGCCAGCCCAAGTAAACGAGGCTTTACAAACACGGGCCGTCGGTACAGAAGATCTGATTGATTGCCGACCGGCTGACCTACTGAAACCGGAATTTGAAAACCTGCGCATGGAAATTGGTCCCCTGGCACTCAACGACGAAGACGTGCTCAGTTATGCGATGTTCCCGGATGTGGGCAAAAAATTCCTTCAGCAGCGAGCTACCGATACACTGGTTCCCGAGGCCCTGGAACTGGAATCTGTCACCGACAACTCGGTTAAAAAGGCGCCAACGGAATTTAAAGTGGCCCTTCATGGTGAATCCTACCATGTCAAGGTGACCGGTGCCGGTCCTAAAAATCAGATGTTACGGCACTTTTATTTCATGGTGGATGGTGTTGCCGAGGAAATTGTCGTCGAAACCCTGGATGAAATGGTGCTGGATGGCGGCACTCAAGGCGCAGTAAAGAGCAACATTGCCAGCAAGCGGCCCCGTCCCAGTACAGAAGGCGATGTCTTTGTCGGCATGCCCTGTAACATCCTGGAAGTTTTGGTTAAAGTCGGGCAACAGGTTCAGGCGGGTGAAGCCGTGTTAATTACCGAAGCCATGAAAATGGAAACGGAAATTACCGCACCCATCACGGGAATTGTCAAAGCAGTGCATGTAGTCAAAGGCGAACCAGCCAATCCGGACGAAGTCTTGATCGAAATTACCGCTGACACTCAGTAAAACTTTTGCGCTGTCAATACTAATGCCCCCAGTCATTGCAGATGAAAAGAACATCGCACGCGCGGCCGCTTTGTTGAAACAAGGCCGCTTGGTCGCCTTCCCCACCGAAACCGTCTATGGCTTGGGTGCAGACGCGTCCAATCCGGAAGCAATCAAGCGAATTTTTGAAGCGAAAGGCCGCCCGTCTGATCACCCGCTGATTGTCCATATTCCCCATGCCGACCATCTGGCTAACTGGGCGCGAAACATCCCGGATGATGCCAAACGCCTGACCGCAAAATTCTGGCCGGGGCCACTGGCGCTCATCCTGAACAAAAAGCCGGAAGTTCCGATGGAAGTGACAGGCGGTCAACAGACGGTCGCCATTCGCATGCCCAATCATCCGGTAGCCTTGCGTCTTTTGAACGCCTTTGGCGGCGGCGTCGCCGCACCTTCAGCCAATCGTTATTGCCGCATCAGCCCAACACAGGCTCAGCATGTCGAAGATGAACTGGGTGATGCGGTTGATCTCATTCTGGACGGTGGCGCTTGTCAGGTGGGCGTGGAATCAACCATAGTCGATTTCAGCACTGACAAGCCTGTATTACTCAGACCCGGCCAGATTAGCCAACAGACGATAGAAGCGTTTTTACAAGTCGAATTGATGACGCATCGCCCTGATTCAAGCGTGCGCGCACCCGGAATGATGGCGGTTCACTATGCGCCAATGACGCTTACCCTGCTTTGCAAGGCTGGGGATCTTGACCAGATTGTTCTCGACAATATAAAACATCACAAAAGTGTTGGCGTTATTGCTTATAAGCAGCGCATCAATACACAAGCAGCCATTCAGATCATTACCATGCCGCAGCAGGCTGATGCTTATGCTCAACAGATATACGCAGCCTTGCGCGAGCTGGATCGATTAAACCTGGATATTATTCTGGTGGAACAACCTCCGGTATCCGATGCCTGGTCAGCCATCAATGACCGTTTGGCAAAAGCCACCCGGCCAGGATTAATTTAACCCATCTTCGTGACTCCAGTCTCTCTAAGTCATTGAATTTTTGTTGCACGCGGCTTTTGTTTCGAAAAACTCCTTTAAAATCAATGGTCATTTTTTGACACTCTTTGTAGTGCCATCTAATT
>JABFSH010000036.1 GCA_013140705.1 Methylococcaceae bacterium | reverse complement strand
TGGCACCCGTGCTCAAGTGGGTGATCAGCCCCAAAACCCAGGCGACTTTCGAGCTGGAATATAACCATCAACACCTCGGCCTGGACAATACATTTGTCCCGCTTGCCAATGGCAATGGTACACGCTTAAACACACCGCGTAGCCGCAATTACGGCGAGTATTCTCCAGGTACGGTGGAAACCATTTTTGGCGGCTTCAACTGGTCGCATCAGTTCAATGACGACTGGTCAATCAAACACAGTTTTTCTGTCAACCAGCGCAACGACATTCGATCCCATTTTGTTTTACCTACCGAAGCGGATAATGTGAATGTAAGCCGTTTTCAGTTTAGCGGCCAAGCGCAGAATAACACCTACTCCACTAACCTCGACTTGATCGGCCACTTCGATACCGCAGGGCTTCATCATACCTTACTGTTGGGTGGTGATTATTATCGGCTTGACAGGTCAACTGATTTCAGATATGGCCTCACAAATCTTGGAACTTTTGATTTTTCTACAATCAATATTCAAAACCCACGCCATCCTGGTACGCCTTTTACATTCCCGCTACAGCCGGTTCAACAACTTGCTAATCAGACTGACCAATACGGCCTTTACATTCAAGACCAGATCAAGCTGCCTTACAACATCCAGGTCATGGGCGGCATCCGCTACCAATACCTTCACCTAAATAATAGGGAACAACTCGCCCAGACTTCGGATAGGCGAACTGATGACGCGGTTACTCCCAGGGTTGGTTTCTTGTGGCAACCGAAAAGTTGGATTAGCCTATACGCCAACTACGTGGAGAGTTTTGGCCCTAATGAACCCGACACAATTCTTCTCGGTAACACGCTTCCACCTCCTACCAGCGCAGAGCAATATGAAGGCGGCATCAAAACCGAATTCTTCGGTGGCCGACTGCGTGCGACCCTAGCCTATTACGACTTGACTAAAACCAATATCGCCACCCCACATCCTAATCCAGCACTAGCTAATGAAGGCTTTTCAGTCATTACTGGCACTGTGCGTAGCCGTGGGCCGGAGTTGGATATAATCGGGGAAATCTTGCCAGGCTGGAATGTGATTGCGACCTATACCAACATAGATGCCCGTGTCACTAAGACAAATAACACGGACTTTCAGCCTATTGGCTCACGTTTTTGGAACGTGCCCCGTAATAATGGCAGCTTGTGGAGTACCTATGAAGCCCAGGATGGCGATTTTAGAGGCTTTAAGTTCGGCGGCGGCGTAACTCTGCGTGACGGGCAGACGGTGTGTTGCGACATCCCAGCTTTCAAAATCCCCGGCTATGCTACCGTCGATTTGCTGGCCGCTTATAGCCTTGATATAGGCAAGACCAAAGTCACTGCCCAATTGAATATCAATAATCTACTGGACAAACATTATATTACTGCAGGCAAGACCGATATTGGTCGTAACCAGCTTTATGTCGATTTTGGGCAGCCACGGACGTTTATGGGGTCGATCAATATTCAGTATTAGCCTTGCTAAATGGGTGTGGTAACGGGATTGCTCCGGAATCCTGACCCTATCAAGGCTCTCAGGCATACTTTTTATACCCGATATTTCGATGCTTCGATGTGTCGATAGATTGTGGTTTTGCTGCTGCCATATTATTTGGTGAATCAATTATTATCCCAACCCGGTATCAAATTATGTACCAATGCATAACTTGCCAAAATGAATTGAACAACACATCAGTCGATTCTTTTATTTGCTCCAATTGTAGAAATAACTACCCAATTCTTGAGGGTATAGCTTTATTTATCCCTGAAGCTACAACTTCATTACAGGGTTACATAACGGAAATGGAAGAGGCTAAAGCTGGATTAACAGAAATGGTGGGTACTTTAAATAATCTACAGAAACAGTTTGGAGCTAGTGAGTTTTCTAGCCGAATTAAAAATACCCTAAAAGCAGTGCAGACAAATCTTAATGTTCTGCAAGAGCCCTATCTTCCAATTATTGAGTTTCTACAAAAACAACCGACAAATGATAATTTTCTAGCTTGGAGCATTGTAAAGACAGGGACAACTTTTCTTGATATGTTGCCTTATTTTTATCAAGACTGGTCAGGGACTTCAGATTTTGAAAAGGTTAAAAATCGAGTTTGCAAAACCATCACGGAAAATACTGTTAATCGAGAATCAGTTGCAGTATTGGGTGCCGGAGCTTGCGGGCTATTGCATAGTGTTGCTGATTTTTTTGAAATCTCCTATGGCGTTGATTTATCGTTACCCACACTGTTGGCGGCAAAATCGTTTATTAGAGGCAAACCTTTAACATTTAATTTATCCGATGCTGACTGGGAAAAAATTACGCTAACGCCACCCAAACAATCTACTAAAAATATCCATTATCTAGCTACTAACGTGAATAACATGCCATTTAAAAATGGATCGTTAACATTGGTAATTACCCAATATATGCTGGATATTGTCAGTAATCCAATCGGATTGGCGCAAGAAATTCGTAGAGTGCTTAAACCGGAAGGTCTATGGATAAACTTTTCCAAGCCATTCAGGGTTGCTGGCGATCCATCAATCCTAGGAATGCGTAAAATGGATGAATTGCCGCCGTTATTCAATAGTCTTGGCTTTGAAGTTATCAACTTGGAAAATGAGCGTTTTAATTACCTCAATCTGGAGAAAGTTTCCAATGAAGTCGATACCGTTAATCAGTTAGTCAATTTCTTCACTTTAAGGAAAAGAAAATCCTACGAACGAAATGACATTCTTAAAGAAGTTAATAGATTTTTTGATCCAAATTGCAATAATGTATGGAATGAAACACCGAGAATTGTAGTTGACCGGAAATTGATATTTTCACAACAAAAATCATTCGATGGCACAAGTAGTGTTAATGAATCTCTATCTATTAGCGTTATGGGCCACACGTTCTCTATTCCACCTGACTTTGCTTTTTTGCTGGAAACAATTTTTAGCGCCATTGATGGAGAAAGAAACTTACGGGCAATTTATTTAATTCAAAAAGATGTTATCGGACTGGATGAAAATTCATTTTTATTGCTGATTTATATTTTAAATGTATTGCATTATTTGATTGAACTAGACTGACATATTGTAATGTTCGATAACGCTATCGACTTATGGATAGAAGACCTGTCCGCTAATGATGAACATTACGACAAGAAAGTGTTCCTGATCCTGGACAAACTGCGCGTTCATCATGCCAAGACAGTCAAAGCTTGGCCCTTTGAGCATAAAGACAAAATCGAAGTGTTTTACTTGCCCAGCTACAGTCCTGAACTCAATCCTGAAGAACGCTTGAACGCAGACCTCAAACAAACTATCGGCAAAAAAGTGCCAGCCAGGACAAAGGCCAAACTCCGTGCCGCCACAGAACAGCACATGGCCAACCTAGCGCAAAATCCTGAAAGTATCCATTGCTTCTTTCAGAACAGATGGGTTAAGTATGCGGCTTAATATGTACAGCTTAATACTTCTAAAGGCCGGATCAATAGTTAGTTATCCTTATGCCCCTCAGGCTGAATTCCCATTGGTAACATCATTGCTTCCGGGATAACTTCCGCGTTCTCTTTTGGTTTTTTTGAATCTTAATAAAGTTTTGCCTGTTCTGGAGTTAACATGGCTTCCAAACGATATTGTTTTTCTTTTTCTATATCCCTTATCTCTTGCTTAATAGTGCGGACTCTTTCACGAGTTTCTTGGTAGACTTTATCTAGCTCTGCTGTTTGTTGATCGCTAAGTTTAAGCTGTTTTTTAAACGATGCCACTCTGGAATCGAGACCAGTGGCATTAACGATTTGGCTAATTACTAAGCTACTAAAAATATCATTGTGCATAATTTATTCATTTTATTTCTCATAATATTTAAGTAGTGGTATTTCAATAAAATTGTCTATCTATCAAAATTTTCAGTCATTAATAAAACTCAATTTTTCGATACTTTTAAGTTCTTTCAATTCTTGCTTGTTTACCTGATTCAATACTGGAATTTAATTCATTTTTAGCCATGATAAATGTTTCTATAGGAGTCCTTCCGTTACATCTTTCTCCCGTATGACTTCGTCTGTTATTGTAAAACCCCATCCATTCGTCCAATTCCTTTTGTAACAAGGAAAAACTGCCATAATCAGATTTACTTAAAGCGTTTTTGTTGAATTCAACTTGCAGGGTCTGATGAAAATACGCACATAAATTCACGGCGGAATGACTTTTTGGTGATATTTTTGAATGCTTAATATTTTGCAAAGCTAGATATTGCTGGTAAGGGTGGGGGGCATTCTGTCCGTAGTACAACTTGCTACGGATCGTCACTATTTTTTGCAATTTCACAGATTGCCCAGAATAAAATGGGATCACTTTGTCACTTAATAGATCTACGGAGTTTGGCGGTTTTTTCCCTGTATAAAATTTAACGAAAGCTACCTGGGAAAAAACATCTACAAAAACCTGTTGATACAACAAGCCAATGCTCTGAATAGCTCCAAAAAAATAACATTCCTGTACCCCCAAATACCCGGGGTATCCATCTTTTATTAATTTTTCTTCCCTATCAATTTTTTTCAGCTCTGCAATAACCTGAACTATTCTTTGCTGAATATGCTTATCCTTGCAAGGTACTTGATCTGCAATATTTCGGGCATGCGCATTAGAGAGACCATACCTAACCCAAATATTATTTACATCATTAGGCCCAATAGAAACTCCCACCTTGCTTAGTTCGGCACTTGCTTTAGTCTTACCATGCTCAGGAAATTGATACGCATAGGTAATAACTGCGTTTTCAACAGTAGCATCAATGGAACGTTTTCTTTTAGTCCGCTTTCTTTTTTTGTTGAGTAGCCCAGCATATCCCGCTCGTGCATACGCGGCTTTATAGCGGTAATAGGATTGCCTTGAATACCCGAGAACTTTGCATGCTTTGGAAACACTACCCATCTCATCCGCTAAATTCAGCAGCTCAATTTTGTGATTAATTGATTCAAGCCATGTTTGACTATCCGGCTCATTATCAGCTTCAACTTTTTGGCTTGCGCCTTTTGCTACCGGCTTGCCCTTCAAAAGCCTTATCTTTTCATCAAGGTCTTCCATTTGATTATTAATTAACATCAAAACCGAGGCGAAATATTTACATAGTTGAAACTAAGACTTAATGAACACTGTTCTCATCCATTTGCTTACGCAAACTTAAGGGTCGCATGTCTGTCCACACTTCTTTGACGTAATCCAGGCATTCTTGCTTTATGCCAGATTTTCCGGTGGCTTTCCAACCACCTGGGATCTCTTTCCATTCCGGCCAGAGTGAATACTGCTCTTCGTGGTTAACCAGTACTTGATAAACATTATTGTCTTCATCTGCTTCAGTTACCATAATTTCTCCTTAGTAGATTGTATAAATGGAATAGCTAGGGGGGTTATGTTTTGGTTCTTTAGATTAAAAGACGATTGAATGGTGTTTCTACCTCACCCCTAATCCTAAAGAATTAAATTCCGGAATACTTTTTCGGCAATGCTTTAAACCTCTCATCATATTTTTTTCGACCCCGCTCTCCGATATACCGGTCGCTTGGGCGATTTCCGAATAGCTCATCCCATAAAACTTATTCAACATTAGCGTGTTCCGGCACTTGGGCGGCAATTCTTCAATAACTTCCTTTATTAACTGCAGATATTCCTCGTCTTCAACCAATTGTTCTGGGGAAGCATTTGTCTGTACTCGTTCATCATAAACTTCCTGAGCGTTCATATGGTTAGCTACAATTTTTTGATGTTTGAGATAATCAAAAGCCGAGTTTTTTATAGCCTGAAACAAATAACCACCAGGGTTTTCTAGTTGTCTCGTTTTAAGAGTTTGATATAAAGTAAAAAAACATTCTTGGCTGATTTCTTCGGCAACGGAATAGTCGTTTACTATGTATGATGCGAGGTTAATAGCTTTTTTATGTTGCTCTCTGTAGAGATTTTCAAAACACATAATGCGTACCTTTTTTAATATTTGAGTAATGATTACGGTACCTTCACATAGCTATCAAATTTAGATAATTTGTAGACTGTTGAGATCGCAAATTAAGATGGTTTGGATTGAAATTGCCAACTATAAAATCGCGACTAACTTTTTATTTCATTTAATACCGGTTCCTGTTCTTACATTTGGCATGGCTTTCATTTATCCAAAAAAACCTGCGGGTTAAACATTAGCCCGCAAGTAAATAGGAAGGATGCAACTTCGGTGATTGCTCGTCACAAAAGTTGAAAATGTGGCAAAGTAATCCTGAGTCACACGTATACATAAGCATTATTTATGCCATAACATGTGATAATAGTTCTTGCTCAGAGTTAAATTGAAGAGTTCTAGATTCAGAGCCTAAGAATATGATATTAAAGAATATTTATAGTGATATTAACTTTCCCAGCATTACCTTATAGGATCAGTTTCCCCCATTTTTAAACCATCTTGTGCTGTTTATTTCTGCTTTTAATCGAAAACTGCGTGATATCACACACTTTTTAAATTTCCAAAGTAACTTGAAAGCCGCGTGTGGTAAGGCTTTGAGAAATAAATGTGTCATTTCACGCATAGGTCGCGTGATATGACACATTTTTTATTAGACTGGTTTTTACTACTGTTACAGTTTAAATTTCAATTTTATCAATGCTGTTCTGTAGAAATGCCGCAGCCCTAATGCGTCACCAATCAAAGATCAGCCCTCCCCCTGAAGCGGGTGCCAAGGCCAATAGCACTTCACAAAAAAGCCAGGTCAGCTTTACCATGCCCGTCAAGGCGTTCGACAATTATTTGAATAATCCTAAACCGCATTACCATGGTATAGCGCGAAGCCGGCATTGAGAATGGCTGGTGTATTTGCGTGTCTATGTGACTCCCTGCGGACTTTGCGAAAAACTTGTCCTGCAACGCAGCAGTGCCCAAGATATCCTTGATGAATCCCCTATGGAAGCGGTCAGAAAGCGGAAGTTTGTGCCCGGCAAACGTGTCAGCACACCTGTAGCCAGTTGGGTTACCTTACCGATTGAGTTTAATCGGCGTGATTAAAGGATTGTGCAGAAAACTTGATTATTACCCTAACAATTGAACTTAACATATTACACCCACAAGGTCGGGTAACGGCATTATCGTTGCTCGACATTCCGGTGTCCGATGCTGGAGTGGTTGGTGGAATTTCAAAGACAATTGCAAAATGAAAACGTCATGATGCGGGCAAAAAAACCTGCACAATTGGACGGCATTTGCACAGATAATAATGCAGCAGGTTTGGGTGATGTTGTTCCAACCCAAAATTTACATCGCCCTTACGAACTATTAATTCGCCTTTGCCCCAACAAAACGCTGTTCAAACCAGCGCCGCAGCAAGGTCTTTTCATAGCGCAACGGATCGTTGTTCACATAGCCAGGATCGGCATGTTGCAAGTAAGCAAGGTCGATCAATGCGTCTTCCGCCGAAGCGCGGACTTTGCCTTGTGCATCCAACCACGTGTAACGCAGCTTGATTTTGGGCGGATTCGAAACCTCCTTATGGCGGACAATCCGGTGACAACCTTATAGGCAATCAACATGTGTGGCTAATTCAACCTGCACTACTCCATCCATCAATTTATTTTCGCAATAAGGTGGGGATTTTCGGGTTTCAATCGTTATATCTTTATATTGGCAAATAAGCCCGAATCGGCAACATGAAAAACTTGCCGCATATAACAATTACAAGAAAAAACAAGCTGAGAGGAAGCCATGTCAACCCGTCCCTATTCCAACTTTGCTACATCCATTTTAGCGATTGTGCTATTTATGATAAGCGGCTGCGCCCAACAACCCACTAATCTAACCCAACAAAGCCAAGTTAAAAAAAGCGCTCCAACAGCGCCATTTCCGTTATCGGCATTAACCAGCCCAGTACCCGATACGGCAACCGACCAACGGCTGGCAAGCCGTCCTGACGGCAGTCTGGCATTGACATGGTGGCAAACCGCTGATGAAGGTAAAACAGCATTGTTGGTGTCCGAACTTGATGACGGCAAATGGTCTTTGCCGATTACGATCAGCGCGATGCCGAATATTGTCGAAGCGCAAATTGTTACCGTGGGGGATAGCGGCTTGGCGGCCTTATGGATGGCTTCCAAACCTGCCAAGAATGGCGAAGGTGAAGTCCATGAGATTTATACAACACGCAGCAACGACAAGGCACGGAAACAGTGGGCTGTTCCCCTGTTGCTGAACCAGGAAGCCGAAACCTCCATGAAGGAAAGCCCCGCTTTGGCAGCCATGCCCGATGGCACTTTATTGTCGGCATGGATAGATATGCGTAATTACAAAATGGTTCCACCCAGCAAACCCGGTGCAGAAGCAACCTCAGAGGGCTTTACTTCCTTAATGGTCGCCAGTGTTTCTGCCGACAACAAGCTGGGTAAGGAAATGCTGGTCGATAAGGATTTTTGCGAATGTTGCCCACCGTCAATCGCCGCCAATGAGCAAGGCGGACTATTGGCTTATCGGGAACATAAAGACGGCAATGTCCGCGATCCCGCCGTGATGCGGATTTCGGCAAATGATTTCGGGCAATCAACCATCGTGAATAACGACCATTGGGTGATTGACGGTTGCCCTTCCAAAGCCCCCGCCATTGCCCGAATGGATAAGTCCGTTAGTGTCGCCTGGCTAACGACCATCAACAATAAGACGCAGATTCGCGCTGCTTTTTCTAACGATGACGGCCAACATTTCACCGCACCGATTGACCTTGAGTCAGAACATGCCGGTGGTGTCAGCGGTATCGAAATGGAAAGCCCCCACTCTGCGTTAGTCGCCTGGACAATAACCGGCACTCAAGGTGAAACGACCAAACTAGTTAGAATCTACGATGATGGCCGCGTGGAACACCGTACCACGGTGCATTCCCTATCTGACGGCAAAGCCTACAAATGGCCTGGGCCGCGTATGGTAAAAACCAAGGACAGCGTCATCATCGCCTGGAATGACGAGCAAGCAAAAAAAATGGGTTTGGTTAAAGTAAAGGTAGATCAATGAATTATCTATTTAACCCGCTTAAGCTAAGCGGCATTGGTCTGCTGCTTGTACTCATCTTTATATCCCTAGAAACCTTTGCGGATACCGATAAGCCCGAAGAAAAAATTCCGGCACCCGCTTGGACTTTGGCTGACCTGGACGGAAAGCCTAACACCTTAGCCAGTTACAAAGGCAAGATTGTGGTGTTGAATTTTTGGGGCACATTTTGCACTCCCTGCTTAAAGGAAGTCCCCGAATTTGTCGCCACACAACAGCAATATGCCAGCAAAGGCGTGATGGTGGTCGGCGCGGCAATGGATAAGAACGACGATTCTGCGGTCAAAGCCTTTGCCAAAAAATATTTCATCAACTATCCGGTTGTCGTTGCGCCCAATTCCATGACCCATGATTATGGTATTGTCGTTGCGCCGACAACCTTTATCATCGACAAACAGGGTGTTATCGTTTTTAAACATATCGGCGCACTCTCCCGTAAAGACCTGGCGCAGCAACTTAGTCCTTTACTGTAATTGACAAGGCATATCGTAAAACAGCTTTTAACCACCGAGATAACGAAGGACCCGAAGAAGCACCGGTGATTTTCATAGTGGTTTTTACAAACCTACAACGTGAATACTGATAGCTCAAGGAATATCTGAACAAATTGATACCACACAGAGCCCGACGACAAATTGAGTATTATTACTACACCGAATCCCCTGTGAAACAAATCCACCACGAACGAAATCAATACATTACCGTTCGTCCCAAAACTTGTGCAGCATTTCTCCCTTCATGTGTTCCGCCGCTCAGTGAAGTGCTTTCCATCCAACCAAGACCTTTTTACATCTCAACCAGCTTCTCTGTATGGCCTTCGCGCAACTAATCTATCGCGAGAACCTGCGTGATATTAAGTCCTGCATCAGGCCAAACTTTACCACCCGGGCATCCGTACCCGAGTTTCCCGTTCCTCCCTGGCCGATCCCAACGGCAGATTTTCGGTGGAATTCGCAAAGACCGCCTATGCACTGGACATCATCACAATAGGCCTGTGTTTCCGGTGTTCCCATGACCGCGTTTCCGTGCCACCAAAAAAGACTTCTTGAAGTATGTGTATTCCTTGTTTGCCTGCGAGGCAGATACCCCGCAAGCAATA
>JABFSH010000052.1 GCA_013140705.1 Methylococcaceae bacterium | reverse complement strand
GCGCGCTTGGATCGAGTCAATTTCAGGATGACATCGAGGCCCTGGTGGGGCGACGCGCTAAAATTGCCCCGCAGGGACGCCCAAAGAAACGGCAAGCGGTTGAATAAAAGTAACCTGACCCCTTTTTCATGACCCCTTTTTCATGCTTTTTCAAGAGTCAAAGATTTTTCGTCTCTACCCTGCTAAAACAGGAAATAACCCCTTCAAGCCACTGGCAATAAATTCGACAGCAAGCGCGGAAAGCAGCAAACCCATCAATCGGGTAAATATATTAATGGCTGTCTTGCTCAGATGCCGGTTCAACCAGTGCGTGCTGCAAAGCACTATCCATAAAATGAGTGATACAGCGACAATATCGAGAGACATGAATAAATAATGATTAATGCCATGCCCACTCGGAGCATACAGGATCACCGTACTGATCGCTCCGGGTCCCGCCAGCAGAGGCATCGCTAAAGGCACAAACGCAATGGACTCTTTCGCCTCGCCCTCCCGGGCTTCTTCCTGCGTTTGTACGATGGCACTGATTTTTGCCTGCAGCATGGACATCGCCAAAAGCATGAGCAATATACCACCACTAACACGGAATGAATTGATGCTGATTCCAAAGAAAATTAGCAAATCTTGTCCCCAAAAAAGGGCTGATAGTAATATCATCATAACTGCCAAGACAACGGTTCGGGCAATCAGGTGGTGATCCGCCTTTTTGGAATTGGACGTCAAAGCCAGAAAAATGGGGACTGTACCCAATGGATCAACTACTGACAATAATGCGATAAAGATTTTTATATATTCAGTGTATTCAAGCATAATGAACCAACTTGCTGGAGCGTGGGTATATTGAATCTAAAGCTCATGATACAGATGCTTCGCCACGGGAAATGAAAGTTTTTTTGTACATCACATAAACTGATAACCAATGCAAATCGATGAACTTTCACAGTAATGCATTCTGATACATTATTATGTTAGAGATATTAGTCATGTCCGAAAAACATCATACCGAATGATAAATAAACCGACCGAAAAATTAATCCTGGGTTGGCGGGAATGGGTTTCCCTGCCGGAACTCGACATTCCTCTGATCAAGGTCAAAATCGATACGGGAGCCCGCTCATCGGCCTTGCACGCCTTCGTGATTGATCCGTACCGAAAAGGTGGACAGCACTGGGTAATGTTCGCCATTCACCCGAAACAAAAAAATGATGTCTCGATTGAATGTCATGCCCCGATTAAAGATCGCCGTTTGGTCACGGATTCTGGCGGCCATAAACAGCGACGTTATGTCATTGAAACCCGTCTGGTTTTAGGCCACATGGCCATTAATGCCGAAATCACCTTAACAAATCGGGACAGCATGCTGTTTCGCATGCTGCTCGGACGCACGGCGATGAATAACGGATTTATTATTGATCCCGGTGCCTCCTATTTACTGGGCAAGCCAGAACAAAACCCGGATCCGCATAATGACCGATAGCAAATCGCTCCAGGATTCGCCGCCCTTGCTCGAAATAGCCGAACAAACTGACGGCGTGACCTGTGCCACGTTATCAGGTTGCTGGAATCTTCGTAACCTGGCGATAATGCCTGAATTGCGCCAACAATTATGTCTGTTGGCTGTCAAAAAAAATGTGCAGTGGGATTTGAATTCGATCGATGTACTAGATAACGCCGCTGCATTAATCATCTGGCTAGCCTGGCAAGAACAATTTCCTGTCAGTCTACACATACGAACTGAACATCAGCGCCTTATGGATCGTTGGCAAGCCCAGCAACTGCCTGTACCAAATCCCGCCGATTCCCGTTTCACTGAAATCGTCAACTTTATTGTTAATCTCGTCACGCATTTTTGGGAACAATTGCTGTCACTCGTCACTTTATTGGGGCAACTGCTTCTCGATACCGGTCATATGCTCCTGCATCCCGGTGATATTCCCTGGGCAGAAATCTCGATCACCATCTATGAGGCCGGTGTCCGTGCACTAGGCATTACGGCGTTAGTGGGTTTTTTGATCGGTATCGTGCTGAGTTATCTCTCGGCCCTGCAATTAAAAATGTTTGGAGCGGAAATTTATATTATCGATATATTAGGCTTAAGCATTATTCGGGAACTGGGCCCGCTTCTAGCCGCTATTCTGGTTGCCGGCCGATCCGGTTCAGCCATGACCGCGCAAGTCGGTATCATGCGTGTGACCGAAGAGCTTGATGCCCTTTCGGCCATGGGCATTTCGCATTCCTTGCGACTCGTTTTTCCAAAGGTGACGGCACTTACTGTCGTATTGCCACTCTTAAGCGTATGGACCAACGCCGCTGCGTTAATCGGCGGAATGTTTTCTGCACAAAACACGCTCGATATCAGTTATCAGCAATTTTTCTTTAAACTGCCTGATGTTGTTCCGTTAGCAAATATTTATATTGGTCTGGGAAAAAGCGCAGTGTTTGGATTGATGATTGCATTGATTGCCTGCCACTTTGGTTTCCGTATCAAACCGAATACTGAAAGTCTCGGTAACGAAACCACTAATTCCGTCGTGGCATCCATTACTGTAGTGATCATGATTGATGCAGTGTTTGCCATCCTGTTTATGGGGGTCGGCATGCCATGATGAACAGCACCTCTAATCTGCCGGATGCTGACAAGTCTTCAGTTGCTCAGGAAAATTATGCGATTCGACTGGAGCATGTCTGGACTCGCTTCGGTGATAAGATCGTTCATCAGGATATTAATCTTCGTCTGAAAAACAGCGAGATATTAGGTCTTGTTGGTGCATCAGGATGCGGAAAAACGACTTTGCTGCGCGAAATCATTGGTCTGCTAATACCCAGTCAGGGCGAAATCTTCGTCATGGGGCGACCGCTGAAAGTCACCGACAGCGATCATGAGCAACGTTTAGGTGATAATTGTGGCGTCTTGTTTCAGAAAGGCGCTTTATTCAGCGTGCTTGATGTTTTCGAAAATATAGCTTTCCCGCTACGAGAAATGGGCATTCACGATGAAGAATTGATCAAGCGTCTGGTATTTATGAAGATTGCGATGGTCGGCCTGGCTCCGGAAGTAGCCTTGTTAAAACCGGCCGATCTTTCAGGCGGCATGATCAAACGAGTGGCACTTGCACGAACCTTGATCCTGGAGCCTGAACTATTATTGCTTGACGAGCCAACATCTGGTCTGGACCCGATTTCCAGTGAAGACTTTGTCAATTTATTATCGGAACTTCACAAAGACCTTCATTTTACCGTCGTCATGGTCACTCATGATCTCGATATTCTGCGTGACTTGTGCACGCAAGTGGCTGTGCTGGCTGATAATCAATTAGTGGCGTTTGGAACATTAAAATCCGTTTTGGCTTGCAATCATCCCTTTATTGAACAGTTTTTTCACAACCGGCGCGCTCGACGCGTGTTTCAATTTCAAGAGGCTGCACATGGGTAAAAATACTCACGCCCTAATGACAGGCTTGTTCATGATTGCTTTAGTGGCTGCTTCGACGAGTGTTATATACTGGATGGGCACCCTGAATGAGCAGCGCAATGTGTATGTCATTGCAACCCAGGAATCGGTATCGGGACTCAATCCGGAATCAACCGTTTTTTATCGCGGCATTGCGGTCGGAAAAGTGACCAATGTACTATTTGATCCAACGGATTCAGGCATCATTCTAGTCCCGATTGAGGTCGATAATAACATCATCTTTACCCAGGGCGTTTATGCAACTTTACGCTTGAAAGGTGTAACCGGCCTAACCCAGATTCAGCTCGAAGATGACGGCAATATAAAAGCGGTATTGCCTCCCGGCAATAACCGTTTGTTTCGTATCCCGCTGGTACCGTCATTGACCGACAAATTACTGAATTCGGGTGAAGAACTATTGAAAAAAGCCGATCATTTAATGATACGGTTGAGCTCGCTATTGAATGATGAAAATGAAAAAAATATCGGCAGTATTCTGGGCAACTTAAATACTTTGTCCAACAAGCTGGCCGATTTACAAAAAGGTGTCGATAACGCGCTTCGAGGCATACCGGCACTGAGCCAGGATGCTCGTGTCACGCTGGCACACGTCAATGCACTGACAGTTGAGTTGCAGGCGCTATCCAAAGAAGTGAAGGCACTCTCTATAAAAACCGGCCATCTGGCTGATACTGGCACGACTGCAGGTGTCCAATTGATCCAAACAACATTGCCGAAAGTCAACAAGCTGATCACTGAATTGCAATCGACAACGCAACTGGTCAAACGGGTTGCCAACACACTGGAAAATAATCCGCAAGAGTTATTGCTGGGACCGAATCACGAAGATTCAGGACCAGGCGAACCGGGCTACGAGGTGCCAAAATGAGAGTCATCCTGTTTGTCTTGCTAGTATTCCCATTGCAGTTTTTCATCACTGGCTGTGTCATGACGCCGAAACAGCCTGCTCTACATGATTTCGGATTATCGTCATCCGCTATAAATATCGATATATCAACCAAACCAATCATTACCGTGGATGCACCCACCTGGCTTTGGGACAATCGCATTCGTTACCGACTGCTTTATGCATCACCTACAAAAGTAGGTTTTTATGCACTGGATCAATGGATCGCCTCACCGCCAGAATTGTTTCAGCAACAGCTTATAGCCAACGGGAAAATGCCATCTTGCCCTATGCAGATTCAGCTGCTGGAGTTTGAACAGCAATTTGATGCGCCCGATCAGGCACGCGTGGTGCTGCGTTTATCTGTAGAGGCTTTCTCTTCCGACAACAAACAAAAACTGGGTACGCATGAGTTTCGACTGCAACAACCTGTTAGCACGCCGGATGCGGCCGGCGCGGTGAAAGGCTTTAGTCATCTAGTACAACAGGCTGAGGAACAGCTTCGTAACTGGATAGCGAGTTTTTCAGCCAAATAATACGGTATAATGGCAGGGTCTCGAATAACTGGCCCAATGCTTGCTCGGCGAAAACAGTGACGCGCTAATCTCAAATCCAGGCAATCTCTTGAACGCAAACCGTTCGTACTGAGCAAAGTAAGCACCTTCCGTGGCGTGGCGTTACCAGGAAACAGCCGCTGTTTGACGCCATTTTTTATGTTAGTTGCTTTATAAGCTATTAATTTTTTAAGCAAAATGAAAGTAGTTTCTTGAGAGTGCTTGACGCGATGAACCGCTATTTTTCCGTACACTCTTCGACAGTCGAACGGAAAATTTTTCCATGCCAAATCGGGAATTATTGTTGCCCGTAACCTATATATTTATAACCAAAGTAAACTGAATGACTGATCTATTTAATCAATGTGGAAACTTTATTTTTCATACCCGCAATGTCCTTTTTCCTGTTTTTGTTGCGATGCTGTTGTTTATTTGGCCGCCGGTTGCGATATCGAATGTCCCCGGCATTTATTTTATGAGCATTGGTTTATTAATGGTGATGTTGGGTCAAGGACTGCGAATATTGACCATTGGCCTTGCCTACATAGTTCGCGGTGGGCAAAAAAGACGAATCTATGCCGAAAAATTAGTCACTGACGGTATTTTTTCACACTGTAGAAACCCCTTGTATGTCGGCAATTTATTGATATTTATCGGCTTTATATTTATATCTGGCAATTTGCCGGGCATCCTTGCGGGTTCATTGCTTTTTATGATTATTTATCGACTGATCGTTCATAGCGAAGAAACTTTTTTACTGTCAAAGTTTGCTGATGCCTATGCCGCCTTTTGTGCAGACGTTCCACGCTGGATACCCAGATTTGAGGGTTTGCAAGAAACCATCAGACTCTATGAATTCGATTGGCCTGCCGTTGCTGTCAAGGAATATGGCACGATAATGACATCGCTGATGATTCCACTGGGCCTGATCACCTGGAAATTGAATTTGGCGCATAAACTGGGCGAATATCAGTCATTATTGATCGGTTTAACCGTATTAATAATGACCGCCTATGGAACTGTTCGGTTTTTAAAGAAAACCGAGCGACTCAAGTCGATGCGATAAGCTCGACACTTGCCTGGATCAAAATAGAGCCAGGATTATCCACAAGTAACCAAAAAATACAGCCCCTAATCATCACAGTATCATGACGGACAAAGATAAAATATTTCAACAGACGGGCCCGGCAGAAGATTTTGCCTTTGATGAGCGTGTCGCTCAGGTATTTGACAACATGGTTTCCAGGAGCGTGCCTTTTTACAATGAAATACAGCGTATTCAGGCCGACCTCATCATGGATTTTTTACCTGAAGATTCGGGCGTGGTTTGTGACTTGGGGTGTTCCACCGGCACTACGATCGAGCATCTGACAAAACATTCAAGGTGCCCTGAAAATGCACGGTTTTTCGGATATGACAATGCCGAGTCGATGCTGGATAAAGCCCGGATAAAATTGTCTGATCAATTAGCTGCAGCTAAAGTATCGCTGAATCTTGCCGATCTGAGCCGCCTTCCCGAATTACCTCACTGTCACGCAGTCATACTTAACTGGACTTTGCAATTTGTCCGTCCTATTGATAGAGAACTCTTGCTAAACAATATTTTTACGGCGCTTAGACCCGGCGGAATATTACTGCTATCGGAGAAGATCATCGGTAACGATGCCGTGTTGAATCGCCTGTATATCGATCATTATTTACAGTTTAAAAAATCTCAGAGCGGTTATACCGATGCCGAAAATCAACGCAAACGCGAAGCTCTGGAAAATGTCTTGATTCCCTATCGCCTCGACGAAAACTATGCGTTACTGGAACGGGCCGGATTTAAGCGCATGGACACTTATTTCCAGTGGTTTAACTTTGTCTGTATTATTGCTGTCAAAGCTTAATTAACTTTTTGTTCGAAATTAAGAGGTACTTGCATAACATTTGTAAATTGCATTTCGACAGGATGAACGGCGCTTGTGTTATTTTTTCCGTTCGTGGCGAGCCTGTCGTACCACTTACAGGCTTTTTGCAAGTACCTCTTAAGAATTCTTAATCTTTAGGCGATTTCCAAGTAAGGCCCTACCCAAGGAAAATCCATGCCGCATCACCATCAGGAAAAACATCGAACCCATAGAATCGGCTGGCTACGAGCAGCCGTATTAGGCGCAAACGATGGTATTGTATCGACTTCCAGTTTAATCGTGGGCATCGCTGCCTCACAGGCAACTCATCACGGTATATTAGTAGCGGGCGTTGCCGGCCTGGTCGCCGGCGCCATGTCTATGGCGGCCGGAGAATATGTATCAGTCAGTTCTCAAGCCGATACTGAAAAGGCCGATCTGGCCCGTGAACTGAAGGAACTGGAAGAAAACCGGCCACACGAAGTTCATGAACTCAGCAACATTTATATCAGACGCGGTCTTGACCGAGAACTCGCCGAACAAGTTGCCATTCAATTGATGGATCACGATGCGCTGGGTGCTCATGCCTTCGAAGAATTGGGTATTTCAGAGATAGGCACCGCGCGGCCCATCCAGGCGGCTCTCACTTCAGCACTGACATTTGCTGTAGGTGCCCTATTACCATTACTGATCGTAATGTTTGCACCGGCTACAACAAATCTGGTTCTAACCGTCTCAGCGGCTACGCTGATTTTTTTATCGCTGCTCGGCTCGATAGCTGCCTACACTGGCGGTTCAAGCATATTTAAAGGAGTTTTTCGGGTTACCTTCTGGGGTTCTCTGGCCATGGCGGTAACTGCCGGTGTTGGCTCGCTCTTCGGCTTGGCTGTCCCCTAGATTGTTGGTTTAAATTCATGTTGATGTAAAAGCATTACAATTCCAGTCGGGTAGATGCACAGTTGGAAACTATCCGTTTAAAAACACCGTCAATGGAGCACGCGCTTTCCCAACCCCGCTGGCGAAGGCAGGGACGGTGAAATTGAAGTGCGCCAGTTCCTTGAGCTGGATGATTTCGGTCCAAGCGATGCTGTTGATCGCTTTCGGCAAATTGAACTTGGGCCAAAGAGCTTAGGTCTACAGACCATTAAAGCAGACCGTTTCGACTAATAATACAAACAAGGGAGGATTTTATGAGTTACGTTGATGCCTATGTGTTGCCTTTACCAACGCAGAATATTGAAGCCTACCGTGAAATGGCAGAGAATGCCGGTAAGATCTGGATGGAGCACGGTGCGCTTGTATATAAGGAATGTATTGCCGAAGACATGAATTCCGAATGGGCTAAGGATACTTTCCCCAAGTCCGTGAATGCCCTGGCAGATGAAACTGTAATTTTTGCTTTTATAGTCTTCAAATCACGAGAGCATCGGGATGAAGTCAATGCTAAGGTGCACAAGGATCCAAGGCTTGCTGGCTGTGGCTCGATGGAAACCATGCCATTTGATATGAACCGCATGACCTACGGTGGCTTTACAACGCTAGTGGATCTGTAGTTTTTTATTTGTTCATAGAACCCTGAGGAAACTGACCATGCTCAATATAATCCTTATCTTGGTCGTAATTGCTGTCATCGTGTTTATCATGGTCACTGCCAGACAACCATCCGATTTCTGTATAACACGCACCGGCACCGTATCTGCGCCTGCATCAATCGTATTTACGCAGGTCAACGATTTGCAAAAATGGGAAGCCTGGTCTCCGTGGGCCAAACTCGATCCCAATGCGGCAAACTCCTTTGAAGGACCTGCTTCGGGTGTCGGAGCCATCATGAGATGGGCCGGCAACAACAAGGTTGGTGTGGGGAGCATGACCATCATCGAAAGCAGACCAGACGATTTGATTCGTTTCAAACTGGAATTTCTGAAGCCGTTTAAAGCTACAAATACCGCTGAGTTCACTTTTAAGTCTGAAAACGCCCAAACCACAGTGACCTGGAGTATGAGCGGAAAAAACAATTTCATCGGCAAGGCCATGGGGCTGATCATGAATTGCGACAAGATGGTCGGTGGCCAGTTCGAACAAGGTCTGGCTTCCCTGAAATCGATTGTCGAAGCCCAATCCCCCATTTCTCCCTGACAGATGCAGTTATCCCACGAAATACTCGAAATCAATCAGAATCTTGCGTTACCCGTCAATTCAGCCTTTGGGTAACAATCATCCATCTCGTCGATTGCTTTCGTGCTTTTTGTGTCGCCTACGGGCATCTACTTTTAGTTTTCCAGGATCAGATGTTTGTTCCAGGTTGATTCAACATACCCTGTTCGATAATAAAGTCTCTGACCCGATCCAGACCTGTGCCGGTTTTCAGGTTGGTAAAAACAAAGGGCCGCTCGCCGCGCATTTTTTTAGCGTCCCTATCCATGACGTCCAGAGAAGCACCCACATAAGGCGCCAAATCGGTTTTGTTGATCACTAATAAATCGGAACGGGTAATGCCGGGGCCGCCTTTGCGTGGAATTTTGTCGCCCGCCGACACATCGATCACATAGATGGTCAGATCGGCCAGCTCCGGACTAAAAGTGGCGCTGAGGTTATCGCCGCCACTTTCCACCAGGATGAAATCAAGATCATCAAAACGCTGGCTTAACTCGTCAACAGCCGCCAAATTCATCGACGCATCTTCGCGAATGGCCGTATGCGGACAGCCGCCCGTTTCAACTCCTAAAATCCGCTCTGCGGGCAGCGCCTGACTGCGAATCAAAAACTGCTGATCTTCTCTGGTATAAATATCATTGGTGACGACACCAATTTCAAAATCGTTACGCATCAGCTTGCACAAGGCATCCACCAAAGCCGTCTTGCCCGAACCCACCGGTCCACCGATACCGACCCTTAAAACCTGTTTGTCACTCATACGAATCCTCAGGAACGGAATAATCTCGAATACAGCATTTCATGGCGACTACTGATCAATCCCAGACCGAAGACACTGCCGCCAATATCATGATCAGCCAACATGAAAGCCTCATCGACTAAATGCGGAATTTTATTACCTAATTTAATCAACAGTTGTTGGCCTGCCGCCTGCCCCAAAGGAACCAGCTTGACCGCGCACAGCACCTGATTTTCCAGCCAGCTCCACAGATAGCCAATGGCAGCCTCACGTACAGGAATTGACCACTTCAATGCAGCAAAACTAAAAATTGTCGCCAACGTTGTTTCCGGCTCGCGGATCCACAGCCGCATTTCCATCATATCCAATGAAACCAGCAGACGAGCCAGCGCCTGACCGGTTTGACGATCTTCAGCACGTAATTCGGCAGTTTCACGACAGGCTACCAACTGTTGGCTCCAATAATTAACCTTTTCGCTGTCGCCATTTTGCCAGGCAGCATAAAGCCTCAGCAGTATCGGCAAATCAATGCGCGTCAGACAGCGCTCCATCAAGCCACTGGTCCATTCACCGGCATCTTCAGCATTTGCTACCCAGCCATCGGCAACAGCTCGCTCAAGGCCCTGAGAATAGCTATACATACCAATAGGCAAGCCGGGGCTGACCAATTGCAACAAGCGCAACAGGGTAAAATCAGTGACCATGCCCGTGGTAGGCGCCTGGTTCCGGCTCAAACGGCAAAACGGCATGGCTAACAACAAGCCCCAAACCTTCGAGCATTTTATCCAGTACATGATCGGTTAAAAAGCGCAACTCCCCGGATAAAATCTGCAGGGCGACATGCCGATTGCCCAAATGATAGCAGGCGCGCGCAAATTGCAGGGCATCGTCGGTACGAACAATCGATAGCGCTTCCGGGGCCGCATCAACTCTCACACGAAAATGATCGGGGCCGGTGAGTATATAGCCATGACGCAACACCTGTCCGCGCGGCAAAAACAAGCCGATCCTGGTGCCACTGTCAGTTTCACTTAACAGACGGCTTTTCTGACGGGCTTCATAGGAGAGGGTTACAACATCATCTGCAGCGGTTTCCGATGGTGCCAGTTCGGTCAGCTTGAGCATATTCAAAACAAAAAATAACGTTGGGCAAAAGGTAACACATCTGCGGGTTCGCAGGTTAGCAATAAACCATCAGCCCGCACGGAATAAGTTTGCGGATCAACTTCAATCGTGGGCTGATAGTGATTGTGAATCAAATCCTTTTTGCCAATCGTCCGTGTGCCGGTCACAGTACCTATGCGTTTCTTTAGTGCCAACCGGGGCGCAACACCCGACTCGACCGCGACTTTGGGCAAAAAAAACATCGACGTGGCCGACGCGGTGGTACCAAAGGCCCCAAACATCGGCCGATAATGTACAGGTTGCGGCGTCGGTATGGATGCATTCGGATCGCCCATGGGCGCCGCTGCGATCAAACCACCTTTCAGAATCATGCTCGGTTTGACGGCAAAAAATGCCGGGCTCCACAAAGCCAGGTCAGCCAGTTTGCCAACTTCGACAGATCCGACTTCATGAGCAATACCATGACTGATGGCTGGATTGATCGTATATTTGGCAATATAGCGTTTGATACGAAAATTATCATTTCGAGACGGATCTTCCGGCAAACTGCCCCGTTGCGCTTTCATTTTATGAGCGGTCTGCCAGGTGCGAATAATCACTTCACCGACACGCCCCATCGCCTGTGAATCGGAAGAAATCATCGAAAACGCCCCCAGGTCATGCAATATATCCTCTGCAGCAATCGTTTCACGGCGTATCCGCGATTCAGCAAAAGCAACGTCTTCAGCAATGCCTGGATCGAGATGATGGCAGACCATCAGCATGTCCAGATGCTCGTCCACAGTGTTAATCGTATAGGGCCGTGTCGGATTGGTTGACGATGGCAAAACATTGGCCTGGCCACAGGCCTTGATGATATCGGGTGCATGACCGCCCCCAGCGCCTTCGGTGTGATAGGTATGAATCGTTCGACCTTTGAAGGCCGCAAAGGTATCTTCAACAAACCCGGATTCATTAAGGGTATCCGTATGGATGGCGACCTGCACGTCAAACTGCTCGGCAACGCCCAGACAGCAATCAATCGCGGCGGGGGTCGTGCCCCAGTCTTCATGCAGTTTCAGGCCCATCGCACCGGCACGGACCTGTTCTTCGAGAGCAGCCGGCAAGCTGGCGTTGCCTTTTCCCAATAAACCAAAATTCATTGGAAAACCATCCAGCGAACGCAGCATTTGTTCGATATGCCAGGCTCCGGGTGTGCAGGTCGTAGCGTTGGTACCGGTTGCAGGACCGGTTCCGCCTCCAATCATAGTCGTTACACCCGACATCAGGGCTTCATCAATTTGTTGTGGACAAATGAAGTGAATATGCGCGTCAATGCCGCCGGCTGTTAAAATCTGGCCTTCACCGGCAATAATTTCAGTGCCGGGGCCAATAATAATATCAACCCCCTGCTGCGTATCAGGATTACCGGCTTTGCCGATGCCGGCAATGCGTCCATTTTTGATACCCACATCGGCCTTGATGATACCCCAGTAATCGACAATCAGGGCGTTGGTAATGACTAAATCCATCGCAACGGACGAATCGAGCTGGCTTTGTCCCATGCCGTCACGAATCACTTTGCCGCCACCAAACTTGACTTCGTCGCCATAAATCGTACGATCGTCCTCAACTTCCAGAAAAAGCTCACTATCCCCCAGACGAACACGGTCGCCTGTCGTGGGACCAAACATGTCCGCATAGGCCTGTCTGCTTATCCTGCTCATGCCTTTTCCTCCAAATCACCCATAATTGCCTGACGAAAACCGAATATCCGTCGCAAACCGGCAAAAGCAACCAGCTGCACCTCGCGCAGCTGACCGGGTTCAAAACGAACCGCCGTGCCTGCCGGAATATTCAGCCTGAAACCGCATGTTGCATCACGATCAAATGTCAAGGCGGGATTGGTTTCAAAAAAATGATAATGTGAGCCCACTTGAATAGGCCTGTCACCCGTGTTGGCAACCAGCACTGTGATCAAGGGCCGACCGGCGTTCAGCTCCAAATCGCCGTCTTCGGGAATAATTTCACCGGGAATCATCGCTAGCATCCTATTCTATGGGGTTGTGAACCGTCACCAGTTTGGTGCCGTCCTGAAATGTAGCTTCAACCTGCACATCCGGCAACATCTCTGCCACGCCTTCCATGACATCATCTCGCCCCAGCAAGGTACGACCAAACTCCATTAACTCGGCAACGGTCCGACCGTCGCGCGCACCTTCCATGATCGCCGCACTGATAAAGGCTACAGCTTCAGGATAATTGAGTTTAAGCCCTCTGGCTTTGCGGCGTTCCGCCAGCAGTGCGGCTGTAAAAATTAATAATTTATCTTTTTCACGTGGAGTTAATTGCATCGCTTATCCGGTTAAGTTGCCCAAATACGTGGTACGCAAAGCTGACGTCGGGCAGTATCCGGTCTTACGATCGCCCAGGCCTGTTCAAAAAAAGTTCGCAAGCGGTCACTTCGACTGTCCATGCCCCGGCAGACCAGTAAATCATCGATGCGCGTCACGCCATAGCCTACCCTATCGCCAATGAATTGCTGAATGGCCGATAAAGTCTGCTGGCTGGCCGGACAGGCGAACAGCGTACCGCAGGCCGAATGTCCCTGCAAGCCCCAACGGGCATGAAACGCCTTGGCATCCAGCAGCAAACGCTCCAAAAACACCGCTTTATCCTGCTTATAAATCTGCCAGCTCACATCGGCCTGCCCTGTATTAAATGATTCAGCACTGGCCGGACGACCCAATGACAGGATTTCCCAGCCGATAAAACGGGCATCTTTCGCCAGATCAATGCGATTTATAGTCCGCAGCTGTGCACCCTGATAAATAATGGTATCCTGGGGCAACCATTCCAGCGTCGCGTCATTTTCAACTTGCATTGTGATTAACTGGGTTGCCTGAGCCCCCGAGCTGCGATAAAACTTACCAGCGGCCGGTGTGGTAATCAACGCATGACTCTTTGGATCCGCCTTTAGTTTGATGCACAAATTATCGCCCGCGACGATTCCCCCAGGTGGATGCAGAATATAAACATGACAGACACCCCCTTCCGGGTAAAAGGGCCGCTGTACAGTGAGTGGACCATAGTGCTGACGTTTGACGAGCAGCGTTTTATCCCGACTTTGTGCAAATCCTAACTGCAGATCGGCTTGCCAGCCTTTGGCCTGCCAATTCTCTGAAACCATAGGATTCAACGGTACCTTACCCCATTCAACACACGGTGTCGTCTGAACAGCTTACCCACTAACGGTCGTTCAATCATTTTGATTCATTTTATTCATCTCTGCACTGTTTATACCGTCAAATAACGTTTAACCATATCGTCATTCAGCTCATCCATTTTTCCTGCGACTACCCCTCGCCCTCGGTCCATAATGTAAAATCGGTCGGCCACTTTGCGCGCAAACGGCAATTTCTGTTCGACCAGCAATATGGTTACACCCAGCTCTTTTTTAATCTTGATTATACCTTCCCGTACTTCATCTCTTGCTTGTTCATCGAATTTCAGCAAAGGCGTTGCAATACCACGGGCTCGATTAAGACGAATGATGACATCCCCGATTTCACTGACAATATTGGGCTGTATGCCTTCGGTCGGTTCATCCAGAATCAGCAGTTTAGGATTCAGCACCAATGCGCGTCCAATCGCCAGTTGCTGCTGTTGTCCGCCTGATAAATCGCCCCCACGTCGATTCAGCATTTGCTTCAGGACTGGAAAAATCTCGTAAATATGCTCCGGAACCTTTTTTATGCCTTGTTTGCGCACCGCTCGCAGGCCAATTTTAAGGTTTTCTTCCACCGTTAGTAACGGAAAAATTTCCCTACCCTGTGGCACATAACCGATCCCCAGGCCGGCTCTCTGTTCAGGCTTGGCCTGGTTGATCGTAACATCGCTATAAGCCATTGTGCCATTTCGAATCGGGATCAAGCCCATGATGCATTTCAACAACGTGGTTTTACCCACGCCGTTACGTCCCATCAAGCAAACACAAGCGCCGTCCGGGACTTCAAAATTGACATCCCATAAGGTATGGCTACCGCCGTAAAACTGGTTTAAATCCGTAATAGTCAGCATCAGTCCCCCAAATAAACCTGTATGACCCGCGGATCATTCTGTACTTCATCCATACTGCCTTCGGTCAGCACCGAGCCTTCATGCAGCACTGTCACCCGATTGGCAATGGAACGCACAAATTCCATATCATGTTCAACCACTATGATGGAGCGCTCGCCCTGTAACGACAATAAGAGCTGTGCCGTTCGCTCAACTTCCTGGTGCGTCATGCCGGCAACCGGTTCATCAACCAGCATGACTTTGGGTTCCTGCATCAGCAACATGCCAATTTCCAGCCATTGCTTCTGGCCATGAGACAGAATACCGGCCAGATGCAAACGGTGTTCAACCAGACCAATGGTCTCCAGAACCCGGTCAATACAGTCGCGCTGTTGGCCGTTCAATTTGGCCAGCAACGTGGGCCAAACTTTCTTGTTGGTAGCCAGCGCCAATTCCAGATTTTCATAGACAGTCAATGTTTCAAACACGCTGGGCTTCTGAAATTTTCGGCAAATGCCTGCCTCGGCAATCGCCGGTTCATCCATTTTCAGCAAATTAATCATTTGGCCGAAATAAACGGAACCTGTATCCGGACGCGTTTTGCCGGTAATGACATCCATTAGCGTGGTTTTGCCGGCACCGTTGGGGCCGATCAGACAACGCAATTCACCGGCATCAATGTACAAAGACAACTTATTTAAGGCTCTGAAACCATCAAAACTGACACTGACATCTTCCAGATACAAAATAGGACCGTGACTCGTATCCACCTCTCCGGATTTTAAAACAACTTCGTTCATTGTTTTTGCTCCCGCAGTCGCCGTCCCCAGAATCCGAGCAAACCATCCGGTAACAGTACCGTGACCAGGATGAAGGTTGTGCCCAGGAAAAACAGCCAGATTTCCGGCATCCAGCCCGTCAGCAGGGTTTTGGCGTAATTGACCAGCACTGCACCGACAATGCCTCCATACAAGGTGCCGCGACCGCCAATAGCCACCCAGATCACAATCTCCAGCGAATTTAAAGGCGCAAATTCACTCGGGTTGATGATACCCACCTGCGGCACATACAAGGCACCGGCAATACCCGCCAGCATTGCGGAGAACACAAATACCCAGAGCTTGAAATGCTCAACCCGATAACCCAGGAATCGCACCCGCATTTCCTGGTCGCGTATCGCCGTTACTACCCGACCCAATTTACTTTGTATGACCCATCGACTGACCAGAAAGGCCAAAATCAGCACGATGCCTGACGCCATCAGCAGACAGGCGCGAACAGCCTCGGACTGGATATTAAAACCCAAAATTTCCTTAAAATCAGTTAAGCCATTGTTGCCACCAAAGCCCATTTCATTACGGAAAAATGCGAGTAACAAGGCATAGGTCAGCGCCTGGGTGATGATGGATAAGTATACGCCTGTCACCCGTGATCGAAACGCCAACCAGCCAAACACAAAGGCTAACAAGCCCGGAACCAGCACGACCAGCAAAGCAGCAAACCAGAAATGCTCCAGGCCATACCAGTACCAGGGTAACTCCGTCCAATTTAAAAAAACCATGAAATCAGGTAGAGAGGGATTGCCATAGACACCACGATTGCCAATCTGGCGCATCAAGTACATGCCCATCGCATAACCGCCCAAAGCGAAAAATGCCCCCTGCCCTAATGCTAAAATACCGCAGTAACCCCAGACCAGATCCAGCGATAGTCCCAATAATGCGAATGTCAGGTATTTTCCCATGATGGAAACGCTGTAAGCTGAAAAATGCAATAGTGATTCAGCCGGGGTAAGCAGATTACATAATGGCACAACCAGCGCCACCAAAGCGACACATCCCAGCAAACTGGTTGCTGCTTTGTCTTGTTTCAAAAATCGGAGTAGCATCGTTTAACCCTCTGCCGCACGGCCTTTCTGTGGAAATAAACCACGGGGGCGCTTTTGTATGAACAAAATGATGAACACGAGCACCACAATTTTCGCCAATACCGCGCCCGCCATGGGTTCCAGTAACTTGTTGGCTATCCCCAGAGAAAACCCTGCCAACAAGGTTCCCCAAAGATTGCCTACGCCGCCAAACACAACCACCATGAACGAATCAACAATATAAGCCTGGCCCAGATTGGGGCCGACGTTGGTAATCTGGCTTAAAGCAACACCCGCTACCCCTGCAATTCCGGAGCCCAAGCCAAAGGTCATTGCATCCACCCGTGCTGTTGGAATCCCCATCGCCTTGGCCATGTTACGATTCTGTGCCACGGCACGAACTTCCAAACCTAGGCGAGTACGCTTTAGAATCTGCAACAACAACGCAAAAACCAGCAAGCAAAATATCAGAATGTAAAATCGATTCCAGGTTAGGCTTAGAAAATCATTGATTTGCCAAGTGCCGCTCATCCAGGTGGGTGAAGCCACACTACGGTTGAGTGGGGTAAAAATCGAGCGAACGGCCTGTTGCAAAAACAGACTGACACCAAATGTAGCCAACAAGGTTTCCAGCGGACGACCATAGAGAAATCGAATAATGCAGCGTTCAATGGCAATACCGGCCAGCGCGGAGATAACGAAGGCTGCCGGTATGGCAAGAAACAGCGATAGCCCCAGATAATCGGGCAACAGTTGTTGCATCACATAGGTGGTATAAGCGCCCAGCATCATCAATTCACCATGGGCCATGTTGATAACGCCCATTACACCGAAGGTGATCGCCAAACCAATGGCGGCCAAAACCAGTACGGCACCCAAGCTCAATCCGAAAAACAATGTCTCAATGGCCGCGTAAACCTGCAGTGAAGCGTTAATTTTCGCCAAAGCAGCTTTCGCCTGATTACGCACATCGGCATCCGCTTCCAGAAAATTTCCGGCAGCATCCTTTTCCTGAAGCTCATTCAAGCGATTCACGACGTCCTGACTGGCATGGTCCTTCAACAATGCAATAGCCGCCAAACGTGCAGCTTTATCTGAACTGTTCAACTGTTCCAGACCCAGCGTCAGTTTGATTTCATCCTGAACAGATTTGTCCTGTTCGATGACCAAACGCTCACCCAACAAGGCAATGCCTTCAGTATCAATTGCCTTTGCGATGGCATGTACGGCATGAATTCTGACTTTTGCATCCGTCGCGTTCAACTCAAGACGACCAATGGTCTTACGAAGTGCCACGCGCAGGCTATTGTTCATGGTTACCTTTTGAGTGGCGTCACGCTCAACCAGGCCCAACGTCTGACCCGTGTCTGCATCACTCAATTGATAGCCCGCATCGACTTCTTCACCAATCACTAATTTGTTTTCGGCCTTGAGCTGATACAAGCGGCCATCCAGTAAGGCCTGCAAAATGAGTAGCGCTCTGGGTTCCTTGACTGCCGCCAGTTGCTCGATGGCCATGCCTCGTTCTTGCATGGACGTGCCATTCAATTTGGCCAATGCCTGTGCAAATATAGTGTTGGCTGCGACATCCTGACCTTGGGCAAAACCGGGTGAAAGTATAATCAACAGTCCAATTAACTCACAGCAGCGTCTAAAAAAGCTTGATTTCATGTCCTCTCCGAAAAACCAGCGGCTCACAATAGGTACAGAGAATGCGAAATAGGCAATGACGTTATTACCGTCTGGCTTCCATTGTAAATTTCGAATGACCTATACCAGAGAACAACTAGGCTGCAAGTCGGACTCAGTCAGTTAATCCTGACCCAACTTATAGATTCGGCACGATGATGTTTGATACCGTTCGCGTAGAGCGTGTCGAAGCTCTATGACCTTTCGACAAGCTCAAGACGAACGAAGTCAAAACATTAGGGGCCAAATCTATGGAAACAGCCTAATTAATAGATTTACTTATAATTCTGGCCAGAACATTTTTTGGTTTTGGTATTGTAATTACCGCAGCTGATGGGCGCCGTCCAGTCCGCAATAATCGGTTTGCTTTCCGGCAGGAAGTCAGACCAGGCATCACCATCGACCACTTTATTCGTTTGCCAGACTGTCAGGAACTGACCGTCGTCCTGAATTTCACCAATCAAAACGGGCTTGCTGATGTGGTGGTTCGGTAACATTTTGGAGACGCCACCAGTCAAGTTGGGGAAATCAACACCAATGATGGCTTTCTGAACCGCTTCAGGATCCGTGCTACCGGCTTTTTCAACAGCTTTCACCCACATGTTAAAACCAATGTAATGGGCTTCCATGGGGTCATTCGTTACGCGTTTGGGGTTTTTGATAAAATCATGCCATTGCTTGATGAACGCCGCATTTTTTGTCGTGTCGACACTCATGAAGTAATTCCAGGCTGCCAGGTGACCAACCAATGGCTTGGTATCCATGCCGGACAACTCCTCTTCACCCACTGAAAAGGCGATGACTGGAATCTGTTCGGCTGAGATACCCTGGTTGCCCAGTTCTTTGTAAAACGGCACGTTAGCATCACCATTGATCGTGGACACAACCGCCGTCTTTTTGCCAGCCGAACCGAATTTCTTGATATCCGCTACGATACTTTGCCAATCAGAATGCCCGAATGGCGTATAGTTGATCATGATGTCTTTCTTGGCCACACCTTTGGCTCGCAGGTAGGCTTCAAGAATTTTATTGGTTGTTCTTGGATAGACATAATCCGTACCAGCCAATACCCAACGTTTGGCTTTTAAATCGTTCATCAGATAATCGACCGCAGGAATCGCTTGCTGATTGGGTGCCGCACCGGTATAAAACACATTTTTCGATGACTCCTCACCTTCGTATTGCACCGGGTAAAACAGCAGACCATTCAGTTCTTCAACCACCGGCAATACAGACTTGCGCGAAACCGATGTCCAGCAACCAAAAATGGCGGCGACCTTGTCTTTGCTCAACAGTTCGCGAGCCTTCTCCGCAAACAGCGGCCAGTTCGATGCTGGATCGACAACAACGGCTTCCAGTTTCTTGCCCAGCAAACCGCCTTTTTTATTTTGTTCATCGATCAGCATCAGCATCGTATCTTTCAACGTGGTTTCACTGATCGCCATGGTGCCTGACAAAGAATGCAGAACCCCCACTTTAATGGTGTCTTCCGCACTGGCTTGACCCGCTACCAAGGTCAGTGCAGCAAGCGAACCGGCAAGGGCCAGTTGTCTCAGTTTGTGTGTTAATTTGTTCATAGTGTATATCCTGAGTTGCTTAGGTAGAGTTAAATTTGCCATTGAAAGCCCAGCTTGACGGCATTGACATTATCGCCATCAGCCGTTGATGTGTAGTTCAAACCTTTGGTCATCAGGTCGCCGTATTCCCAGCTTAAGGAAACTCGGGCATTATGCCCGTCGATGATATAGTTCACACCGCCTTCATAGGAGTTGCGATCACTGCTGCCACCGGGCGCTACATTCACATAACGCAGATAGGGCTGAAATTGTCCAATACCAATTTTTTGAGGGAACAGAAACATACCGCTAACGTCATAGGCGTCACCTTCAAACATTGCGAAGCCACCACCGGCATCGCGAGACGCCTGGCTGTAACCATCGGAAATACCATAGTTTTTATATTCGCCATTGACGGTAATTACGCCACTATTACCCAGTACCTTTTCAAACAGGACATCCACTGAAGTACCACGAAAATTGCCTGCATCGGTAGCGGTTCCGGCGCCGTCTTCCTGATATTGATTGGATACACCAACCGTCAAAATGTCGCCGCCTTTGCCGTAATAAGTACCGGACGTGTAGTAACCCGGATTTTTTTCGACTTCCAGAAAGTTGAAGGCAAAGCGTTGTGCGTACAAAATATTGTCATCAATGTTCGCACCGCCTCTCAAACCACGGAAAAAGCCAACCGCATACTGGAAGCGGCCATCGAAGGCAGCGCCCCAGAAGGTAGCCCCGTCATCCCGGCCGAAAGAACCGGCCGAGGTGCCATCACTTTTGATCGTCAGATTAAAGTCAGCCGATTCAAACGGTGTTCCTGAGCTGAATATATTGTAGATCGCACTGTAAAATGGGCCGTTCATTTCACGACGTTCTGCCGGAACCAGCATGCGCCCCACCCACAAATTGACATAGGGGTTGTATTCAATCTTGCCGATCGCATCCAGCACACGGACTTCACCGCCGTTGCTGCAGGTTTGGCAATCGGTATTGAATTCGACCTTTAAGTACTTATGGATTTGCCCGTTTAAATACAGACGAATGTTGTCCAGATTAAAATCATTGCTCCATTTATCACCGGAAGCACCGGCGCCTTGCTCAGCCGCTTGAAAACTGGTGCGTAAGCCTGCACCGATGCTCACCCATTTGGTGTCATCAATTTTGAAGGTGGCCCCCGCTTCCGCTGTTGGTGCATGACCTGCTGCCAGTAGTAGCGAGGCCATGACCGGAAGCACGCGAGCGCCACCCAGGACATACCGTGTTTGTTTTGCATCACTCATAACAGATTCCCCATAGATCCAGTGAGATTGGTTAAAGCATTCGGCTAAACCGTATGCAGCCGCATTCAGGCTGTGAGGATTATTTGATCTGGAAGGAATTCGCACAATGCGTCATTTGACTCATCAGTTAAATGACGTATATCAAGCGGAAGCTGGCTGGCTTATTGTTTTGTCACCTGTGCACTCTTACGAAACGCCATGAACAAGCCCTCCAAAGTGATTTTCAATTTTGTCTTAATCGTTGTGCTATCCAGCTTGACGGCTTGTACACCTACCCTTGTTAGCAAGCCAATTACGCTGGAAGTCAATAAGCTGGGCCGCATCGAACTGTCAGTAACAGTCTCTCAAAGTTCCTTGCTTTCAGGAGAAATTAGCCAGCAGGTTACTAAAAATCTTTCAGGGTGGAACTACCCAATAGGCGCCAAAAACAGTGAGACATTCAGTCACCGATTAATAGCCACTGTTGGCGCCATGGAGCATGGGGATACACCGACGGGATTTTCCTTTTCATCCGGGAATTCCGACCCGCGCGCCCTTGAATTTCAAAAAGCCGATGTGCTCCCGGTGAATTGTCAACTGACCTCTATGGCTCAACCCGAGCAAACCAGTGAACTCAGCATGGGCTTTAGCACCAGCAAAAACGACAGCCAAGCATTGACCTCAGATAAATTGACTGACCACATCAGCACGGTCTGCTTCAATTTGCTGCGTGAACTAAAATGGCCGACTGACCCTCACCACTCCACTCAAGAAATCATCAAGCCGAGCTGGATTCCGGAAATTCGCATCGAAACAAAAGACCAGCCGATGATTAATGACACGAGTATAAAAAACAGCGAAGGCCGTAAACAACTGATAATTCACAACCAGGGTTCACCCGTAATCCTGAATTTTGGCCATGAACGGCGATAGATCTGGGTGTTATAAACAATTGACGTCTTAGAGCGCTTGGTCAATTCACACCGCTTCAGCTATGGCATTCAAATTTGCAGTACGCTGCATGGCCATCGACACTGCCGCCGCACGGGTGAATACACCCAGCTTTTCGAATATGTGTTCCAGATGCTTATTGACGGTGCGTGGACTGCTACCGAGAATAAGCCCTACCTCTTTATTGGTCTTCCCCCTGGAAATCCACATGAGAATTTCAGCTTCACGGAAGGTGAGGCCCAGCGAATTTTTGACCGCCTCAAGATTCCATTGTCCAGAGCGTTTTTCCATCAGCAGCAGATATTCTTCCGTATCTGGGCAGGACGTGAGTTTTAATGAAAACCTGGCGCCGCCCTTGGCACGCTCAAAGGCGGTATGTTCGATGTTTTCGGGGTTCTTCAATTGATCCTTAAACCATTCCCGTATTGGTGTCGGTAATTGAGAACCTACTTTGATTGTGTCCGGCGATATCGGCAGTTGCAGTACTTCACACAGCCAGCGCGAACCCGACTCCGATAGCCAGGTAAGCTGGCCGTCAGCCGTAATGGTCAAGGCCGAATAAGGACTGTTATTTAACGCATTTTCTGCGCGTTGGATATTGCGTGCCTGATTTAAATGGGCCTCCACTCTGGCAAGCACTTCCGGTGGCCGTATGGGCTTAACGACATAATCCACCGCACCTTCGTCAAAACCGCGTAACAAGTCATCCAGTTCGCTTAATGCCGTCATGAAGATAACCGGAATAACCGCTGTTTTAGGATCCGCCTTCAAGCGATGACAGGTTTCAAATCCGTTGATACCCGGCATCATCACATCCAGCAAAATAATATCCGGCGTTAAAAAATGGATTTGCTCCAATGCAGATATCCCATCCGTAGCGACCAGTACCCGATAGCCTGATTCCAGCAGGGTATCGGATAACAAGGCCAGATTACCCGGCGTATCATCGACAATCATGACAATACTTTTATGATCTTGGGAAAATTCACTATTCATAGCCATAGATTTTCTCGGTAGTTTGATTTAACAATTTTTTGATATCCAAAAGTCGAAACTCGGTACTGAGCAACTGAATGCGTTGCGCAAATGCCTGATATTCCGGCTTATTCCGGCTCAATTCGGCCAAATGTCGATTAAGCCCATGTAAATCGCCGATGCGAACATAGGCAATCAAATCGTTCATTACCGCTAACGGCGGCACAGGGTTGTTTTGGGGAAGATTAGGCTTTTCGAAGAACTCGCCATCATCATCTTCTTCATAAACCCAGGTCAGGTTCAGGTGTAATTTAAGTTTCGCCAATAGCTCCGATACTTGCAGTGGTTTTACCAAAAAGTCATTACATCCGGCATTAATCACGTTGAGCCGATCCGAGGGATAGGCATTCGCTGTCAGCATGACAATCGGCAGCGAATAACCGGTTTGACGCAATCGTCTGGCTGCTTCCAGGCCATCGATATCCGGCATGGAAATATCCATTAAAATCAGATCTGCCGACTCTACTTCAATCTTTTCTAAACCGGCTGCGCCCGAATTGGCACCTTCCACATGAAACCCCAAGGGCTCCAGGATATCGATAAGCAAACGATGATGTTCCGGCTGATCATCGACGACCAGGATTTTTTTGATGCTTTCCTGATAACCGACAATTGTTTGTGGCTGGCTTTTTGCCGCGTCTTCACCCAGATTGGCAAGATAAAGCCGAACCGTGAATGTCGATCCCTGATCCGGAATACTGCTTACCGTAAGCTCCCCGCCCATGATTTCCGATAAAATTTTACTGATCGTCAAACCCAGGCCACTGCCAGGAACTAATTTTTCCTGAGCCAGTTGTGTAAAGGGCTGAAAAATATTCTGCAGTTGATCTGGCTGTATACCGGGGCCGGTATCAATGATCTGAAACGTTGTCACACCACAACTGTAGCCAACACGGAAAACAACACCTCCTGTCGTCGTAAATTTGATCGCGTTTCCCAGCAGGTTGATTAATATTTGCCCGACACGTTTTTCATCCCCACACACACGATTAGGTAGCCGATTAATAATCTGGCAATTGAATGATAAGCCCTTGGCTTCCGCCTGGGGCTTGAAAATACTCAGTAAATGTTCAACCAGGGCCGGAAAATTAATGGCCTCCTTGGTCAGTTCAAACTTGCAGGCCTCGATGCGAGCGATATCCAGAATATCTTCTATCAACGATGCCAAATGTTCTCCACTACGTTTTAAAATATCGACGGCCTGTCGTCGATGGACTGGAATTGCCGGGTCTTTGTGCAGAATATAGGCGTAGCCTATAATGCTGTTCAATGGCGTACGAATTTCATGACTCATGTTACTCAGAAATCGGCTTTTCGCAGTATTGGCTCTATCCGCCGCCTTGGTTGCTTCTTGCAGTTTGGCGTCGGTTTTTTTGTGTTCTGTGATTTCCTCCATCAGGCGCTGCGTCTGCTTGGCAATTTCATCATGCGAAACCCGCCGACTTTCATCATTTAGAATCAACCACCACGTACACAGACCGATAAACACCAGTAGAGAAGAATAGACCTTAACAAAATTCTCCAGCAATAAGGAATACGCGGTTTGATTGGGTTCGACACTGAGTAAATCCTGATAATAAATGATTCCGACAAAGACACTGGTCAGAATGGTCAAAAAGATGAACAGAAAGCTGAATCGTATGAAGCGTAATCTGGCCGTCAGCGTCAACCGCCTCGGCAAGCAATAATCGGCCAGCTTTTGCAAATAATCATCAAGTCTGAAACCCGGTTTGCAGGCATCCAGACAACGTGAATCCAGGGTGCAGCACAACGAGCAAATACTGCCTTGGTAAAATGGGCAATAGGCCATATCTTCCTGCTCGAAATGATTCGTACAGATCGTGCATTCGCTGAGTTTGTCCTGATTTTTATGCGAGTGGTACCGTGCGAGATAGCGCTTACGGCCATATAGCCAGGCGATGCAGGGTACCAGCAGGAAAGCCAGACTTAATGCGATGAACGCCGAAAATGCCTGCGCGTATTTACCGAATAAGCCTAAATAGGCCAAAATGGAAATCACCGATGCAAACAACGTCGAAAGTGTACCGACCGGATTGAGATCCGGCAGATAAGCGCGTTTAAACTCAACTGTTCTGGGGCTTAGCCGCAACGGCTTATTAATCAGCAAATCGGCGGCGACAGCGCTAATCCAGGCGATTGATATATTGGAAAATAAACCCAGGACTTTTTCCAAGGCATTAAAGACACCAAACTCCATCAACAACAGTGCAATGGAGACATTAAAAATCAGCCACATTACCCGCCCGGGATGGCTATGGGTCAAGCGTGAAAAAAAATTTGACCAGGCCAGTGAGCCGGCATATGCATTGGTCACATTGATTTTGAGCTGCGAGATGACCACAAAAAGGGTTGTCACACCTAAGGCTAACTTACTATCAAATAAATTTTCATACGCAATAAGGTACATTTGCGTCGGCTCATGGGCATGCATGTCGGGTATGCCATGCCGTATGGCAAGATGAGCCAACAAGGCACCGCCAATTTGTCTGAGCATTCCGAACACGATCCAGCCAGGCCCGGCTGTCACGGTTGCAACCCACCAGCGCACCCGATTTTTCTCGGTCAGCTCAGGCATAAAACGAAGAAAATCCACCTGCTCGCCAATTTGCGCAACCATGGAACAGGCAATTGTGGTCGCACTTCCAAAATACAGCCAGTTAAAATCCTGAGCACTGCCGGCAATCCAGAAATACGTTTCCAGTGTCATGACGGATTCGGGTTCGCAGAAGAACACCGCTACATATGGTGTCAACAGCAATAACAGCCACAGCGGTTGAGTCCACAGTTGCAGGCGGCTAATCAGCGTAATTCCGAAAGTCACCAGTGGAATCACCAGGATGACACTTATTATATGCGCGATGGCAATGGGAATCTGAAAATACAATTCCAGCGCCAGCGACATGATGGAGGCCTCAAGGGCAAACAGCGTAAAGGTAAACGACGCATATATGATTGATGTGACTGTTGAGCCAATGTAGCCAAAACCGGCGCTGCGAGTTAACAGATCAATATCGATGTTGTAGCGGGCGGCATAATAACTGATCGGAAAACTGGTAATAAAAATGATGAGCCCGACTGCAACAATTGCCCACACCGCATTGGTGAAGCCATAATTGATCGACAAAAAGCCACCAATCGCCTCCAGAACCAAAAAAGAGGTGGAACCAAACGCGGTATTGGCAACCTGAAATTCTGACCACTTTCGAAACGTTCGAGGCGCAAAACGCAAGGCATAATCCTCCATCGTTTCGTTGGCTACCCAGGCGTTATAGTCTCTGCGTATTTTTGAAATGTTATGCGGAATGCTTGTCTCCTTATACGTTCTTGTAATGAAGTCCGAATAAGCGCAAGCAATAATTAAGCCAGCATAGGAGGGCATAAGTCATGCGCGATAGGTCATGGGTGAACGAATGACCCTGAACTTTGTATTATTTTGGGGCGTTAATCGCACCAATATGGTTACATTTACAAATTTTCTGTAACCCACTTGGATTTAAGACCTCATGAAATCCATCCTGCAAAATTGACATCGTGGACAATACACACTCAGCATAGACTTGTGCTTTACAACAAATTACGGCGAGTTACTGTAAAATGCCCGGTTAAATGCAAAAAAGCCTAAGAAATCACGCTTTGCGCCTTTCACATTAACTTTTCTACTCTTTCGGAACCACACTTTGATATCCACCGCAAACATAACCATGCAGTTCGGGGCCAAACCCCTGTTCGAAAACGTCTCGATTAAATTTGGTGAAGGCAACCGTTATGGCCTGATCGGCGCCAACGGCTGCGGCAAGTCGACTTTTATGAAAATCCTCAGTGGCGACCTGCCGCCTACTGCCGGCAACGTCAGTATCACGCCGGGTGAACGCCTGGGCATTCTGCGTCAAGATCAATTCGCTTTTGAAGAATACAGCGTCATTGACACCGTCATCATGGGACATAAGGAGCTCTGGCAAATCAAGCAGGAACGTGATCGTATCTACTCACTGCCGGAAATGTCAGAAGCGGAAGGCATACAGGTTGCCGAACTCGAAGTTGAATTTGCCGAAATGGACGGTTATACCGCCGAAGCCAGAGCCGGCGAGCTGCTGTTAGGTTTGGACATTGCACTGGAACAGCATTATGGTTTGATGAGCGCAGTCGCACCCGGCTGGAAACTGCGCGTCTTGCTGGCACAGGCACTGTTCGCCAACCCTGATATCATGTTATTGGACGAACCCACCAACAACCTCGACATCAACACGATTCGCTGGCTCGAAGATATACTCAACGAGCGCAACTCAACCATGATCATCATCTCGCATGATCGCCACTTTTTAAACAGCGTCTGCACACACATGGCCGATATGGATTATGGTGAACTGCGTGTTTATCCTGGTAATTATGACGACTACATGATCGCGTCATCGCAAGCACGTGAACGTTTGCTGGCCGGAAACGCCAAGAAAAAGACACAAATAGCCGAACTGCAAACCTTTGTCAGCCGATTTTCTGCGAATGCCTCCAAAGCAAAACAGGCGACATCCCGCGCCAGACAGCTGGAAAAAATCAAACTGGATGAAGTCAAGCCATCCAGCCGGGTGAACCCTTTTATCCGTTTTGATCAGGGCAAAAAACTGTTCCGTCTGGCTTTGGAACTGGAAGGAGTGAGTAAAGGTTATGGCGGGGCGCCGCTATTTAAAAATCTGAACCTGACCATTGCCGTCGGTGAAAAAGTGGCCATTATCGGTCCAAACGGTATTGGTAAATCAACACTGCTACGCACACTGGTTGGTGACTTAAGACCTGATACGGGTAAAGTCAAATGGTCAGAAAATTCAGAAGTGGGTTATTTTGCGCAGGACCATGCTGAAGATTTTTCTGAAAATATCAGTCTGATCGAATGGATGGGGCAATGGCGCAAGGAAAGCGATGATGACCAAACCATTCGCGGCACGCTGGGACGCTTGTTGTTTTCGCACGATGACATCAACAAATCCGTGAAGGTCATTTCCGGCGGCGAACAAGGCCGCATGTTGTTCGGCAAGCTGATCCTGCAAAAAAACAACATCATGGTACTGGACGAACCCACCAACCATCTTGACATGGAATCCATTGAATCGCTAAATACTGCGCTTGAGAACTATCCGGGCACATTACTATTTGTCAGCCACGACCGGGAATTCGTCTCTTCACTTTCGACCCGTATCATTGAGTTAACACCGACAGGCATCGTCGACTTCAACGGCAATTACGAAGACTACCTGGCCGCGCAACAGATTCAATAAAGGGTGTTTGGTTGCAACATTGACGATGGGCGCTTCACAACATGGGCCCAAAACGGACTGAACGCATCCCCGTTATCCTGGTCAGTGGATTTCTCGGGAGCGGTAAAACCACGCTGCTGAACCAGCTTCTAAAAGATAATCCACGTTCAGCAGTCGTTATCAACGAATTCGGCACGACGCCCATTGACCAGCAAATACTGAGAGACCATGACATTCTGTTATCAGTTCTCTCGGGGGGGTGCTTATGTTGTCAGATGCGCGATACCCTGATTCCGGTTTTGAAAAATTTGCGCATGACCTGGGAAAATACAAAATCGGCGCCGCCTTTAGTAGTCGATAGCAATCAACCACCATCATTCGATCGAATTATTATTGAAACCAGTGGCATTGCCAATCCTGTGGTGGTAATGGATATTTTGCTGCACCATCACTGGCTCTCCCGTCGCTTACAATTGCAAACCCTGATTACTACGGTTTCTGCTGTGACGAATGAACAATATTTTGAAGATTTTCCTGAAATGTTCGCACAAATCGCCTGGGCTGACCTGCTGGCTATTACCCAGTCCGATTTAGCAACGACTTTACAGATTGATCGTTTGCAGGCCCGTCTCGATCAGTTTGTTCCCGCAACACCGAGGATCACAGCGACACATGGCAATATTGAATCCTCGTCTTTACTGGCTACCCACATGCCATTCCGCTCAAACAAAATATTCGATTGTCAGGCTTTACCGGAGCATTTTTTTAGAAGCGATACCGTACACCTGGATTTTGCTGTTTCCTGGTCATGTCTTGAAAACGCATTACAGGCAATAATCAAGCGTTATCCTGAGCAAATCATCCGGATAAAAGGCATGGTTTACACGCATGAGAGCTCGGAACCCTTATTGGTGCAAGGGAGTTCGGAACGATTATACCCACCCACACGTTTACCGACTCGAAAAGCTGATGATGGTATTGGACGCCTGGTGTTTATTTGCCGCAGCGAAATAAGCACCCTGACTGAAGAAGTAATAACAGCAATGGGCAAGTGTAAATAAGACTGGAAGAGCAAAGACCGCCGCGCCAGAGGTGTATCCTGGCATGTATGTCCTCATAAGTAATCTAGCGGGTACCGAACACAACAATGGTTTTCCCGTGTGCCGTAATTAACTGTTTATCTTCCAGTTCTTTCAGAACACGTCCGGCCATTTCGCGTGAACATCCCACAAGACGAGCAATTTCCTGACGGGTGATACGTAATTGCATGCCATCTGGATGTGTCATGGCATCGGGTTCCTTGCAAAGATCAAGCAAAGTCCTGGCAATTCGTCCTTCAACATCCATAAAAGCCAGGTCACAAAACTTGCGACTGGTAATCAACAGGCGTGTTGATAACTGTGTACCTAGCATAATGAGTAAATCAGGCGCATACTCCAACAACTCTTTTTTTAATAGTTGCCTGAATCTATCGTAGGCAATTTCAGCCAGCTGACTGGCGCAACGGGTTTTAGCACTGACTTTGCGTATCTCAGTACCCTTGAAAACACCGATTTCACCGATAAAATCATTTTTATTCAGATAAGCTAAAACCAGCTCCTGGCCGCTCTCGTCATCTTCAACACAAATACTGACCGAACCATCAATAATCAAGTAAAGCCTATCACCTACATCGCCAGGGCGAATGATGGTGGCTTTGGATGGATAGGATTTTTTATGGCAATAATGTAACAATTGCGCCAGCGCTTCTTTGTTGGTGGTATCCTTATTTGCAATAACTGTCATGGCGATACTATTTGGAATCAAGGAGAGAAAACGTTTTTTAAGTCTAGTGTAGTTTGTAAATTTAACAAAAAATCACGCTGAATTTCTTCGAATTACAAATTCTATGCTACCCTATGTGTCATTTTTTATCGGGAAATGGTAATGCAGGCGACAATCAAATGGGTCGATGGCGTGATGTTCATCGGCGAATCAGGCAGCGGTCATGCTGTCGTCATGGATGGACCTCCAGATCATGGTGGCCGCAATATGGGGATTCGCCCGATGGAGATGCTATTATTGGGTTTAGGGGGATGTTCTTCCTTTGATGTCGTCCAGATTCTACAAAAAGGTAGAAACAATATTGTAAGCTGCGTTACTGAACTGACTGCAGAGCGAGTTGACGAGGTTCCCAGTGTATTCAGCAAAATCCATCTCCACTTTGTTGTCAGCGGCCATGAGCTAAAAACGTCAGCTGTCGAGAGAGCTGTAAAATTATCTGCTGAAAAATACTGCTCTGCAGCCATTATGCTAGGAAAAGCGGGGGTGAATATCACCCATGATTTTGAAGTGATCGAGGTTTAATGATTTGAATAAATTGCAATTACACGGCTTTAACAATCTTACAAAGTCGCTCAGTTTCAATATATACGATATTTGCTACGCACCTGCGGAACAGCAACATGCGTATATCGAGTATATCGATGAAGCCTATAACGCAGATCGATTAACACAAATTTTAAAAGACGTTGCTGATATCATCGGCGCTCAAATCCTCAATATCGCTCATCAGGATTATGATCCGCAAGGTGCCAGTGTAACCATGCTGATTTCAGAAGGCGATGTTGCCCCCCCTTCCAATATGAACAGCCAAACACCCGGACCTTTACCTGAGACTGTTCTTGCGCATCTGGATAAAAGTCATATCACTGTGCATACCTATCCGGAAAGCCATCCGGATAATGGCATTAGTACCTTCCGCGCTGATATTGATGTCTCTACCTGCGGCCGGATTTCGCCGTTAAAAGCACTCAATTACCTGATTCACAGCTTTGAGTCAGATGTCGTAACGATGGATTATCGAGTGAGAGGCTTCACTCGCGACATAACCGGCAGAAAACATTATATCGACCACAATATCACGTCGATTCAGAACTATATCGCTAAGGACACCCAAGAAGACTATCAAATGATCGACGTCAACGTCTATCAGGAAAACATCTTTCACACCAAGATGATGCTCAAGGAAACCGAGCTGGAAAATTATTTGTTCGAAAAGGAAAGCAACTTGAATGCCGAGCAAAAAGCCGAGATAGAAAAGAAACTGCGCAAGGAAGTGACAGAAATATTTTATGGTCACAATTACCGACGCAAAAAGATCAAAGTTGCGCCGTAGTGTCCAAAGGTGACTGGCAAATACAAAACATTTGCCAGTCACTTCCCCACCCATTGACAACTAAGCGAAAATAGAAAAAACCTGCGTAACTATTAACTTATGAAGCTATCCAAGTTAAGGATGCGATAAAAAAATAACTTCCGGACTTTGAATACCCGCCTGTCGGTTTTCAGCATCGGACAGATTGCCGAACAGGAAGCAAAAATAAAATTGAGCACCTCTCTGGACGGCCATCGTCCATTTCCTTTGTGAATTACAATTTTTGTCCATCCTGACGGACTACCAAAAGGTTTTTTTAAATTCGGACGCCGGGTGTTTCCCTACGTATTTGTATATCCACGCCCCGTCAAGCAAAGCTTTGGTCAGGTTGAAATGAACCGCTGCTATCCTTTCCATTACAGTTTGATGGGGGGCTGTTTAGGTCTTTTATGTCACTGTATTCCATAGGCGGACGCGCTTCTTTTGCAGCCATCAAATCATCTATTTGCCACCGGTCGATGGTTTCCCATTTCATCAACGCGTCTGCCATGTGGTGCAGAATATTCATATTTTCCTTTAAAATTTTCTCTGCACGATAATAGTTACGATCGATGACCGAACGGATCTCTTCATCGATCATTTGTGCAACATTACTGGAGACAGTGCTACCTTGGGCCCCCGGCTGACCGAAGACAGCTTGGCCAGCTTCTTCGCCATAGGTGAGTGGCCCCAGTTTGTTCGACAAACCCCAACGTGTAACCATTTTTCTAGCTAATTCGGTCGCTCTTTCAATATCATTGGAGGCTCCGGTAGTAACCCGGTCATCGCCAAAAATCAGCAGTTCTGCTAGCCGGCCGCCAAACAGACTGGCTATCTGGCCTTCCAGTTTACGTTTGCTGGCGCTGTATTGATCATTTTCCGGCAGAAACATGGTGATACCCAGAGCTCTGCCTCTAGGCATTATGCTCACTTTGTAGACTGGATCATGATCCTGCATGAGTCGACCAACAATACAGTGCCCGGCTTCATGATAGGCGGTAAGGCGCTTGTCATCTTCGCTCATCACCATCGTGTGCTTTTCTGCACCCATCAATATTTTGTCCTTGGCTTTTTCAAGATGTGCCATGGAAACTTCAAGCAGGTCGGAACGCGCTGCCAACAAGGCGGCCTCATTCACTAAATTGGCCAGTTCCGCACCTGAAAACCCAGGGGTGCCACGGGCAATATAATTGATTTCAACATCTTCCGCTGTCGGCACTTTTTGCAAATGTACTTTTAATATTTGTTCCCGGCCACGGACATCAGGCAAGCCAACATTCACTTGCCGGTCAAAACGACCGGGTCTTAATAGTGCATCGTCCAGCACATCCGCACGATTGGTCGCGGCAATTACAATAATGCCTTCATTGCCTTCAAACCCGTCCATTTCAACCAGCAACTGATTAAGGGTTTGTTCCCGTTCGTCATTGCCACCACCCATTCCTGAACTGCTACGTTTTCTTCCAACAGCATCTATTTCATCGATAAAAACTATACAGGGGGAGTGTTCTTTGGCTTGGGCAAACAAATTTCTTACCCTTGAAGCCCCAACACCAACGTACATTTCAACAAAATCAGATCCAGAAATAGAGAAGAACTTGACTTGTGCCTCGCCGGCAATTGCTCGGGCAATGAGCGTTTTACCAGTTCCTGGGGGACCTATCATTAATACGCCGCGAGGAATTTTGCCGCCCAATTTTTGGAACTTTTGCGGTGCTTTGAGAAAATCAACCAGTTCGACAACATCTTCCTTAGCTTCTTCACAACCGGCAACATCCGCAAAAGTTATTTTTATCTGATCTTCTTTGAACATTTTGGCTTTGCTATTATGCAGACCGAAGTTGACTGATCCGTTACCGTTCTTTTGCATTTTATGCATAAAAAATATCCATACGGCAATCAGGATTAGCATCGGAAACCAGGAAATGAAAATTTCCATTAACCAGGACTGTTCTTCAGGGGCAGCGGTTCTAATTTGAGCCCCGGTTGCCAGCAAATCGTCAATCAAATGAGGATCTCCGGGGTTATAGGTTTCATATTCCTCGCCGCTGGAAGTCCTAAACTTTATGATTTTTCCTGAGATTTCTACTTTTTCGATTTGGCCTGCCTTGACCTGTTTAATGAACGAAGAATAAGCTAAATCTGCCTTATATTCAGGGCCAGAGTTTAACCTGTTATATATTAATACCGCGGCACCAAGCAAAATACCGAACACTGCGATTGTCGACAGATATTTTTTCATAATATTTCTCCAAGCCGGAAGCTGCAATGTTCAGCAAATGTAAACCTCAACCAGAAAAGAAAAGAGGAATACTGCGCGGAGCTACAATGCAGATTAAACATACATATTAAGAAATCGGCACAGGTCAGTTCCGACCTGGCATTAGTGATTCATGAAGCGTATATTCCTTCATCGGCAATGTAATACATGCATTTTAGGTGCCACTCACAGGTTAAACATAAGTTATTGATTTTTATTATTATGAAATGTGATTGATGCGTTTGTATTGATATTAGTAAAAGTGTGCGGTTAAATTCGCACTATTTTGGATCATTGAATGAACTAATTTTGAGCTTAGATAAAATAAATTGAGTCGTTCATGGTTAACAGAAAGAAATTTTAATGCCGCACGATTCTAAAGAATTTTTGAGTTGCTATATTTGCCATAAAAAACCTCATGCGTGTGTCGTATGTCGGTTCTTGGAGTGGAATTGACGCAGACAGTCGCGTGAACTTCACCTAGCCAGCAAGCAATTTCGAATTTTATTCGTGCTCCAAACCTAGTCTGACCCTGAATAACGACTTTTTCAGTGTAAGGTTCCTGAACTGTCATTTATCACCCGTACCGACATCAATTGACGCAAAAACTCTAGCAAGCACACTGCATTCTGACGCTATCTTTTCCGAACAGGATAATATCTGGACAAAAACGCATGAATTAGGCAAAATTGTCGGATAAATATTGAATCTTCATCTGACTAAAGCATATTGATGGCGAATATTACCGTTTTAAATGGGCCAAACTTAAATTTATTGGGGATACGCGAACCCGGCCTTTACGGAAATCACACGCTCTCCGACATTAAACAATCGCTGGAAAAATTGGCAGCGCACCATCAGCATCAGCTTGCTTTTCACCAAAATAACGCCGAACACGAAATCATCGAGTTGATTCATCAAGCTTACCAGAGCCATGTCGATTTCATTATTATCAACCCGGCAGCGTTCACTCACACCAGCGTTGCCATTCGTGACGCACTGCTGGCTACAAAAATTCCGTTTATTGAGGTTCACTTATCAAACGTGCATGCACGCGAACCTTTTAGATCACACTCCTATTTCTCCGACATCGCCAAGGGCGTTATCTGTGGACTAGGCGCAACTGGATACGAACTGGCTTTTCAAGCCGCTCATCAGATATTAGCCGAGAGACTATAAACCATGGATATTAGAAAAATAAAAAAATTGATTGAAATCATTGAAGAATCCGATATCGCAGAACTGGAAATAAAAGAAGGTGAAGAAGCGATCCGCATTAGTCGATACTCTGCTCCTCCGATAACCTATGCAGCAGCGCCTGCTGTTGCTGCACCTGCGGTTAACCCAGTGTTGACACCAGCTCCTGCTGAAGAAAAAATTACCGGCCATGTTGTCAAATCGCCCATGGTTGGCACGTTCTACCGCTCCGCATCACCCGGAACCAAAGCCTTTGTCGAAGTGGGTCATTCCGTCCGTTCGGGTGATACACTCTGCATTATTGAAGCCATGAAAATCCTTAATCAGATTGAAGCAGACAAAAACGGCACCGTCACCAAAATCCTGGTGGAAAACGCGGAACCCGTCGAATATGGCCAACCATTATTCATTATTGAATAACACGACAAACGAGGCATTCATGTTCGATAAAATTGTTATCGCCAATCGCGGCGAGATTGCATTGCGCATTCTACGCGCATGCCGAGAGTTAGGCGTTAAAGTGGTTGCCGTCCACTCGGAAGCGGATCGGGACTTAAAGCACGTCCGTCTTGCCGATGAATCCGTTTGTATCGGCCCTGCGGCATCCGCAGACAGTTACCTGAACATCCCTGCGATCATCAGTGCAGCCGAAGTAACCGACGCAGAAGCCATTCACCCGGGCTACGGTTTTTTATCTGAAAATGCCGATTTTGCAGAAAAAGTAAAACAAAGTGGCTTTGTATTTATCGGTCCGAATGCTGCTACCATCCGCATGATGGGCGATAAAATTTCCGCCAAAAATGCCATGATTGCTGCCGGCATTCCCTGCGTCCCCGGAAACAATGACCCGCTTTCTGATGATGAAAAAAAGAACCTGAAACTGGCGAAAGAAATCGGATATCCGGTTATCATCAAAGCAGCTGGCGGCGGCGGCGGTAGAGGCATGCGAACCGTACATACGGAAGCCGCACTGTTAAATGCCATTGCAATGACCAAGGCAGAAGCTGGCAGCGCTTTTGGCAATCCGACCGTCTACATGGAAAAATTCCTGGAAGATCCAAGACATATCGAGTTCCAGATAATTGCCGATGCCCACGGCAACGCCATTCATTTGGGCGAACGCGATTGTTCCATGCAGCGCCGTCACCAAAAAGTGGTTGAAGAAGCGCCTGCGCCGGGTATTACTGAAGAACAGCGCAAGACCCTCGGCGAACGTTGCGCCAAGGCCTGTCTCGACATTGGCTATCTGGGCGCTGGAACCTTTGAATTCCTGTATGAAAAAGGCCAGTTCTATTTTATTGAGATGAATACACGCGTTCAAGTTGAGCACCCCGTAACCGAAATGGTGACTGGCTTCGATATTGTCAAGGAACAATTACGTATCGCGGCCGGCGAACCGTTGTCCATCACTCAGGACCAGGTTAAAATTCAGGGCCATGCCATTGAATGCCGACTGAACGCCGAAGATCCGAGAACCTTTATGCCCTGCCCTGGCGTTATCGATCAGTTCCATATGCCCGGCGGTCCCGGCATTCGTTGCGAAACCCATATTTACAACGGCTACAAAGTGCCGCCGTATTATGACTCGATGATAGGCAAACTCATTGCGCATGGCGAAGATCGCAAAAGCGCGATTGCCCGCATGAATACCGCATTAAGCGAAATCATCATTGATGGCATAAAAACCAACATTCCGCTGCAGCACGATATTATGAATGACAGCGCCTTCGCTGCCGGCGGGCAGAATATTCATTATCTGGAAAAAAAGCTGGGGATTTATTAAATTGCTGCTAACCGGGGCATCAACAACCAAGGTTGGCCTTGCCCCTCTTTTCACTCCGTCTGAAATCTCCATTATGGCTTGGCACCAACTTTCTGTCATTACCGATGAAGCGACAGCTCCCAACATCGCTGACCACTTCAGTGACCTGGGCGCGGTCTCGGTTACTTACATGGACGCTGAAGACGAACCTGTCTACGAACCCGCTATCGGTGAAACCAAAATATGGAGCAACACGCAAGTCATCGCACTATTTGAACTTGATTTCGACCCTTGGCAGATAAAAGCTCAGCTAATCTCGTTATTCCCTTCATCGCCTCTGCATGGCTGGCAGATTGAAGAAATAGCGGATCAGGCGTGGGAACGTGCCTGGATGGAATTTTATCGCCCCATGAAATTTGGCAATAGACTCTGGGTTTGCCCCACCGGCCAGGAACAATCCGAAGAAAAGACCGTCTGCCTGACACTGGATCCAGGCCTGGCCTTTGGTACGGGCACTCATCCGACAACGGCGTTGTGCCTGGAATGGCTGGCCAACCACGATTTGACCAATAAAACCGTCATTGATTACGGGTGCGGCTCTGGCATCCTGGCCATTGCAGCACTGTTATTGGGCGCCAAACAAGCCTTCGCGATTGATATCGATCCACAGGCGTTAACGGCGACACACGACAATGCCGTAAAAAATAATGTCCAGAATCAAATTCACTGCTTTTTTCCACATCAGTTTCCAGCGCAGCAAGCCGATGTGGTTTTAGCTAATATATTGGCCAAACCGTTGATAGAACTAGCCGAGCAGATTTGCGCATTGCTTAATCCGGAAGGACAACTGGTTTTGTCGGGCATTCTTCATGAGCAAGCCACGTCTGTAGCTCAAGCTTACCAGACTCACATCTCACTAAACCCGGTCGTTCAGCAGGAAGACTGGATCAGACTCGACGGCATCAGGCATTAGGGCCATGTTTACCCGCTGCCCGGAATGCCAGACAACGCAAACGCTAACAGTGGCACAATTGCGTGACAGTCGGGGCATGGTGCAATGCAGCCACTGCACCGCCTGGTTTGACGGCCTGGCGTTAATTTCAGAAAGCGAAGACACTGCCATCGAAACGCCTTCGACTACTGAAGGTCTGCCCTGGGAAAACAAAAGCCCCTCGAATCCCCACTATTGGGGCAGCGCATTCGTAATTTCTTTTCTGCTTTTGATGGCACAAATCATCTATTTCGAAGGCTACGCCTTCACCCAAAACTCCAAAATTCGTCCCGTTCTGGCAGCCTTCTGTGGATACCTGCACTGTCTGCTGCCCGAGTTTAAAAATCTCGACAAATTTAATCTGGTCGGCGCTTTTAATCCGACACCGGACGGTCACTACGAGTTTCACGCAGCCATTAGCAATCAGGCTGCTTTTCCACAGCCCTACCCAAATCTCAGCCTTACTTTACTGAATTTCAATGGCCAGGTTTTTGCCACAAGAACCTTTCAGGCTAAAGACTATTTGCCTGAGTCGGCACAAACTTTTGCCATACAACCAAGTACAACGACAGAAATCAATCTAAAAATAGCACCCCCCAAATCTCCCATCGGCGGATCCTCGTTTGAACTGACTAATTAACATGAATCAAGCTGCACTTTTTTTAAAAAAGAATGAAGACAAGCGCCTGCGCAAAGGTCATCTATGGATATTCAGCAATGAAGTCGATACCAGGCGCTCGCCGCTTGAACATTTTTCGGCTGGGGATCTAGTACAGGTTGTCTGTGATGATGGCAAAATTCTGGGAACCGCTTATATCAATCCGCAAGCACTTATTTGCGCACGCTTGTTGTCCAGAAAGACCACTAACTGTGGTGGCAAATTCTTTAAAGAACGCCTGACAGCTGCTTTGACCTTGCGAGAAAAGCTGTTCAGCAAACCGTTTTATCGCCTGGTATTTGGCGAAAGCGATGGCCTGCCCGGCCTGGTCATCGATCGGTTCGGTTCGGTATTATCCGTACAAATTACGACTGCCGGCATTGACCACCGTAAAGAAGCCTTGGTAACCGCATTGGTGGAATTGCTGAACCCGACAGCGATTGTGCTTAAAAATGATACGAGTCAACGACAACTGGAAGGTCTCAGTCAGGTATCCGAAATCATCTACGGACAGTTACCGGAAAGCCTGATCATTGAAGAAAACGGCGCCCAATTTAATATTGATATATTAAACGGCCAAAAAACCGGCTGGTTTTATGATCATCGCATCAGCCGCGCACAGGTACGATCCCTGGCCGGTAACCAGCGTGTTCTCGACCTGTTTTCTTACTCCGGCGCCTGGGGCATCCCGGCAGCATTGGGCGGCGCTGCAGAAGTGACCTGCATTGATGCCTCGGAGAGCGCATTGTCTTTGGCTGCTGAAAACGCAAGCCTCAATCAGGTGAGTGGTAAAATGCAGTTCATCCGCAGTGATGTGTTCGATTTTCTAAAACAGGCAAGACAGGACAATCAACTCTTTGACTTGATCATTCTGGATCCGCCTGCATTAATCAAACGTAAAAAAGACTACAAACCAGGTTACGAAGCCTATCGCCGGCTCAATCATTTGGCTTTGCAGATACTGTCAAAAGACGGCATTCTGGTCTCGGCCTCCTGTTCGTATCACCTTGAACGTGACAGTCTGCATGAAATCTTGCGTTCATCCGGGCGGCATATTGATCGTCATTTGGTCTTCTTCGCCACAGGTGGCCAAGGCCCTGACCATCCCATCGACCCGGCCATACCGGAAACGGACTATTTAAAAACATTTTTTTGCTCCGTCTCAACCAGCTTATAAAGTCATTGAGGCAGCCTTATAGTCATTGTAAAATACCACTGGTATAAATTTTTATATTCATCAAGCCCAAAATGAAGATTTCCTGGTTGGCCAGTCACTGTTAACTGTGGCTGGTTAAGGAAACCCTGAAAAACTTGCCGTTTTGTCCTGAGCTAGTCGCAAGACTTGATCAGAATTGTCTTTAGGCCAACAATTTTTTTGGTAGCTTAGGTAGTTATCAACGCTAATTCATAAATAATAAAAAAGGGGATAATCAAGAATGAAAGCATGTGAAACCTGTGATCGGGTTGAAATCGGTAAGAATCATAGACAGGTGCCTGTGTTGCAGCGGGCCATTGGTATGGTATTGGTCTATTCGCCAATACTGACATTACCTTTTTGTTTTCTGAGCGCTTATATGACTTACTGGCATTTGCGCATGGTCGGCGGTAAAAATATCAAAACCCTGTCCGACTTTTTGCCGGATAGAAACAGTCATCGATATAACCTGAAAAATCAGATAATAATGGGGGGCTCATTCAAGATCAGTCCAGTGCAATCGCGTTTGTACTGGATTTTGAATTGTACCTGGTATTGTCCGGTCAGTGTGGCGTTGTTCGAATGGCATGCTTACCTGGTCAAGCTTGTCGAAAACTGGTGGTGCCCGTTTGGACACGAGAAAAAGGAAAATTACAACAACGCCAAAATCGACCAGTCGTTCTGGCATATTTTTCCTGAAGAACTCGTCAACCTGGACAAAGAAGACAAAGATAATCCTATCTGGAATGGCACTAAAGAAATCAGCGATATAAGCCAATAATCAGACATCGAGTCGGATTATGCAAATTGGTTCGTATCAGTTGACCAACAAATTGATCCTTGCACCCATGGCCGGAGTTAGTGACCGGCCATTTCGGGAATTGTGCAAGCACTTCGGTGCCGGCTTGGCTGTTTCGGAAATGTTGACTTCCAATCCGGCTTTCAGGCAGCATAAAAGAACTTTGCTGAAAGCCGACCATCAGGGCGAATGTGGTCTGCGTTCGATTCAAATCCTGGGTACAGATCCGAGACAGATGGCCGATGCAGCCCATTATAATGTGCATCAGGGCGCTCAGATTATCGACATCAACATGGGTTGCCCCGCCAAAAAAGTATGCTCGGTGGCGGCGGGTTCAGCCCTGATGAAAAATGAGGCTTTAGTCAAAAAGATTCTGGATGCCGTCGTTAATACCGTTGATGTGCCGGTCACGTTAAAAATCCGTACCGGCTGGGACAGTCAGAGTCGGAACGCCGTTCAAATTGCCCGGATCGCAGAGCAAGCAGGCATTGCAGCCGTCACAGTGCATGGCCGCACACGAGCCTGTAAATTCAATGGTCAGGCAGAGTACGACACCATCAGGGCCGTCAAACAGTCGGTAAACATTCCAGTGATTGCCAATGGCGATATTGATTCACCCGAAAAAGCTCGCTGGGTTCTTGACCATACTGGGGCGGATGCCCTCATGATCGGTAGAGCGGCACAAGGTAATCCTTGGCTTTTTACGCAGATACAGCATTTTATCGAATCAGGAAAATTGCTTGATAAACCGTCAGTTAGAGCCGTACATCAAACACTTTTAAGCCACCTGGAAAAACTTTATGGCTTCTACGGAAGTGCGTGCGGTGTTAAAATAGCCCGAAAACATATCGGCTGGTATTTTCATCACTTTAAGTCCGTCAGCCAACTAACCAAAGACAGCATTAACAACGCTGCTGAACCATCCCAACAAATAAAGCTGATTAATTCGGCATTTACCATAATCACCAACGACAATGCTGCATATGAAAGTCTGTGAAGAAACCCCCGAAATCATTAGCATAGACCGCAGGGACATCGATCGAAGAGATTCAAACTTAAGCGCATATGAAACAGAACGGCGACAAGCCGATCGAAGAAAAAAAGTATCCGTGCCATTGGCGATCTACATCAAACAAAAAGTAGAACAATATTTTATGCAGTTAAATGGCCACGACCCGGTGGGCCTGCATGCCTTGGTGATCAGCGAGGTCGAAAAACCCTTGTTGGAAGCAGCCCTCGAATATTCGGGCTATAACCAAACCAAAGCAGCCAAAGCGCTCGGATTAAGCCGGAGCACCTTACGTAAAAAAATGGAACAATATCGCATCTCCTAAATCCATAAAGTATGCCCGCTTTCACAAACCCAATCAGAGTTCTAACCACTTCCTCATATTATCTTCATGAATAAAAAAATCACTCGCGCCCTAATCAGCGTTTCCGATAAATCAGGAGTCGTAGAGTTTTGTCGCGAATTACACCAACTCGGCATTGAAATCCTGTCCACCGGCGGAACTGCCCGCACCTTGGCAGATCATCAGATTGCAGTGACAGAAGTTTCTGATTACACCGGTTTTCCGGAAATGATGGATGGCCGAGTCAAAACCTTACACCCTAAAGTACACGGCGGCATTTTGGGGCGTCGCGGCACCGATGATAAGGTCATGGCTGACAACAAAATAAATCCAATTGATTTGGTTGTAGTCAATTTATACCCGTTTGAACAAACCATTGCCAAACCGGATTGTGATTTCGAGACAGCCATTGAAAATATTGATATTGGCGGACCCACTATGATTCGGGCAGCGGCCAAAAATCATGCGGATGTGGCCATTGTTGTGGATCCCAGTGATTACAACGGAATACTGACCGAACTCAAAAACAGTCAAACCAGCCTGTCTCGACAAACGCGCTTCAACCTGGCCTTAAAAGCTTTTGAACATACTGCCCGCTACGACACAGCGATTTCTGTCTATCTTGGTGCGATTAACAAAAATAAATTTCCAAATACGTTGAATTTGCAATTTTATTTGAGCCAGACCATGCGCTATGGTGAAAACCCTCACCAACAAGCGGCTTTTTACCATGAAAGCCAACCCGCGTCCGGCACTATCGCCGCAGCCCAACAGTTGCAGGGAAAAGAACTGTCTTACAACAATATCGCCGATGCCGATGCGGCACTGGAATGCGTGAAATCGTTTGTAGAAAAGCCGACCTGCGTCATCGTGAAACATGCCAATCCCTGTGGCGTTGCGGTTGCTGATGAATTATTGAGCGCTTATGATCATGCCTATGCAACCGATCCCACCTCGGCCTTTGGCGGCATCATTGCCTTCAATCGGGAACTGGATGAAGCAACGGCCGCAGCAATCATCAAGCGCCAATTTGTCGAAGTGATCATTGCTCCGGCAATCAGTACAGCGGCCCGTGCGGTCTTAAAAGACAAACAAAACGTACGCGTGCTTGAATGCGGTAATTGGCAGAACAACGATCGCCACGCTTTTGATTTCAAACGAGTGGCCGGCGGATTATTGGTGCAGGATAATGATACGGGATCAATCGGCCCTGACGAAATTAGGATGGTCACAAAACGAAAGCCTACCGAGCGGGAACTGGCCGATTTATTATTTGCCTGGAAAGTGGCGAAATTTGTCAAATCGAACGCTATCGTTTACTGCAAAAATAACCGAACCATTGGCGTAGGCGCCGGACAAATGAGCCGGGTTTATTCTGCCCGAGTTGCTGCCCTTAAAGCCGCTGATGAAGGCTTGATTGTGCAGGGTTCGGTTATGGCCTCGGATGCATTCTTTCCGTTCAGGGACGGCATTGATTCTGCCGCTGCTGCCGGCATCAGCGCCGTCATACAACCCGGCGGTTCCGTGCGGGATGATGAAGTCATTGCCGCTGCAGACGAACATGACATCGCCATGGTATTTACCGGAATGCGGCATTTTCGGCATTAGAATTAGACACAAGGTCCAAGGTAGAATATGAAAATTTTGATTGTCGGCAGTGGCGGCCGTGAACACGCCCTTGCCTGGAAAGCCAAGCAATCT
>JABFSH010000003.1 GCA_013140705.1 Methylococcaceae bacterium | reverse complement strand
TCAACTGCCACTTTTGACTTAAATTCCGTTGTATGCTTTTTTCTCATATTGGCCATTTGTTTGTTGCCTCTTTGATAAGGCCTTCTATCTTAATCCCTGGTCTAAAATATGGGGAGTATCATAAACACCTAAAGGTAGTTGTGTAATTTACTGCATTACAGTAAGAAAATGCCTTCCATTCATTCTAATCTATAATGCCAATTAAGCACTAAAACGTTAACTATCAGTGAATAATAAATATTTCTGCGTAATCTCATTGCCATACGGAATCAACTTTACAGGAACAACGCTTTTCGGCGGCAACAAATCATTCAGACAACATTACATGTTTACTGATGGCTGAGCTCAAAATAATTTAGATTATGGATCTAATCTGAATGCTGAGGAGACCTAACATGGACGTATATATCGATTTTACATGATGAAGTTAAAGAGATCTTTAAGTTGCGGAATGGTGTAGCGGAGTTTGAAATTCTTTACCCAGGATTCCGTCGCCAGTTTTTTTGGAGTGGCAGTAGTCTTCAGCATAACAATGCAGCGGATTGGCAAAGTCAGCAATCTTTGGAATTAACGAATCGCTACGGTGGTTTTTGTATGGTCTATTTTTCTTGTGTTAGTATGCTAAAACCGGCAAGCGGGTTTTCATAACAATAACTCAATACGAGGACAAACCATGAACTATACATACAAATTACTGCTATTTGCACTGTTCATTTTTATGCCTTATCAGGCGATGGCACACAGCTATCCAGCCAAGATTGGCGAAAAGCTCGGCACAGGTATAGCTAATATCGTAACAGGCGTTGTTGAAATTCCTAAAACCATGACAATCACGACTCGCACGCATGGCCCGGGCTATGGCATGACGGCGGGGTTCATGACGGGAATTGTCCATATGCTGGGAAGAACATTAAGCGGCGCTCTCGATGTGGCAACGTTTATGATCCCTACACGCCCCATCGTCAGACCGGATTTTGTCTGGAAAAATTTTAATACCGAAACCAGCTACAACCCGAACTGGCAAATGCGTTAACGTTGTAGTACGCATTCTTACACCCATAACACTATATTACCTGACGTAGAGACGTAAAACTTGCGTCTCTACGTGTAAAGGTTCGTGTTTGAAACCGTTAGGCTTAAATCATCTGTTTCAGCTCGCATTCAATTTTCGTTGACTCATATTAATTACAAACTCAAGTTCTGAAAATCAACCTCATCACACTTAATTAGTGGTTGGGCAATCAATCTGTTACCCTGCGTAGTATTAGTTACAAATGAAGTTTCGCTCCAAACTGTCCCCAGCTTCAGAAATAGGTAGTGGGTTAAACCTGTTATTTAACACGAGAATAATGGGATAATTAGTTAAATCACCCCTGGCAAAGCCGGGGGCTTATTATTGTTAGCCCCTCAAAGGAGCCTATTCATGAATCGCCTAAAGGCGATTTTCCTTATTTCCACAAACGGAGTTGTTCATAACGCTCCTCTTCTTTTTCTTGCTCCCTGATATACGCTCGAACAACCTCTTCATCCAGCCCCACCGTCGATACAAAATAACCGCGGGCCCAAAAATTTTCTCCGGTAAAGTGTTTGGTTTTTCCCATAAACTGCCGCGCTATCGAGATTGCGCTCTTGCCTTTAATAAAGCCGACTACATTCGAAATCGCATATTTTGGCGGTATACTGATGCACATGTGAACATGATCCGACATAAGATGCCCCTCCACTATTTCACAGCCTTTTTGTTTGGCTAATTCATGAAACAATTCCCCAAGACGCTTTCGTAATTGGCCAAATATCACTTTCTTTCGTCTCTTCGGTATAAATACAATGTGGTATTTGCAATTCCACTTCGTATGACTCAAACTTTGATACTCTCGCATGGTTGATTCACCTTACTCTTGGTCGAGTTTCAGAGAATCGTCGAGACCGACTTATAGGTCAAACCTTTGTGAGTCCACCGGCTTAGCCGGGGGTTTACCATATTTAATTATCGGTACGCCATCAAAGCAGGCTGTAGTTTGAGCTCATAAAGCCGTTGAGAGCTTTTTTAAGAAAACTGATTTTCACGAACCGCCAAGTCTGTTTGGTGATTTTAGAGAGCTTCTTGAAAAAAGCCCGGTTATTGTTGCCATCAACCTCCATTGGCCAATGGTATGGTGACACTTTTCTTGGCCAATGCCAACATGTCTGCTTCGATTACTTCCCAGATATAAAGGATTTTTCGGCCTCCGAACGGTCTGATGTAGTGCCGTCCTTCCAGAAGCACGCTGACTTTCAACTGTTGACGAATGGTTCGTGGGTCATATTTGATTATTGAACTGGTCCTATCGACTTTAACTTGACCCCACGCAAAGAAGACGTTAAAAAATACTATGTGGCTTAACGCTTTCTACTCCGCTATTGCCAATACACCTCATTTATCCTTAGTGCGGACTAAATGGCAGGCTGATTTTAAAACATCAAATAGGCAGATTTTTCCCAGCTTTATAGAGATTTGCTTTGAATAGGTCACTATACCAAAGGCACAAATTACTATAAAGCATGCTAAAGTAGTTTATTCAAAAAACCTACGATAAAGATTTTAACATGATGAAAACAATCAAATACCTGTTTACGACAGCGGTATTAAGTTTTATTTGTTCTAACGCCTTTGCTATCGGAGGGCAAAGCACTTTCGACGTAAAAAAATCGATAGACCAAACGATTGAATATCTGGAAAAGGCCGTTGTCGCCTATGATAAGGGCGAAGACCAAAAAGTGATTGTCGAGTGGTTAATGGAGGCAAAACAAGTGCAAAAGTCGATTTCAAGTGCCAATGGCAACCTTTCGACGATTAAATCAAAAGCCACTCAAAAACTGGGACAAGCCCGCAGTAGTTTTAATGATGGCGATTTAATAGGCGGTGGCGCAGCCATGAAAGAAGCGTTAGCCGGATTTAAGGAACTTAAAGAAAAATATAGTGGGATGCATTGATCTATTAAATCTTGATCATTTGAATTTGTTGAATAAATCAAAAATTAACCGCAGCTTTCCTGCCTTCGGATATCCGGTAGAGCGTTATAGCCATCACTATTCCGGTGATGTGGCACAGAGAATTTAGAGACTAAAATGATTTTATATTGCAGTTTTAATCCAAGCATTTAACACGCCATGAGTCCCTCAACCTGCCCATCCGAAACGTTTTCTTTCTCAAACGCCTGAAGGTGAGTTAGTTCGCTTTAGTGTTGGCCTTGAGGATGCGGAGGATTTAGTGCGCGATATTCAAAACGCCTCTTTGCATATTTAAACTTTGGGGTAAACGATTGTTCAGAAAACTCACGTCTCCATGATGCGATCACGACATAAATTCTTCCAAAGACGCCAATCTATAACTTGTGCTCCGCCCTCCACCTGGATTTTGAACGAAGATGCTGCGCTCTACCAATTGCTGAATATCGCGCAAGGCGGTGTCCTGCGAACATTTGGCAAGTGTTGCATATTTTGAGGTGTTGATATGCCCTTTAAAGTCTTCGAACATCCGGTTTAAAACAAGGCGCTGGCGGTCATTCACCGGCTGGCGATTTATGCGTTCCCACATTTTTGCTTTATAAAGGACGGAAGATAGCGTTTCGTCGGCCTGGTCTATAGCGCGGCCCAGACAATCAAGAAACCAGCCTAGCCAAGAGGTAACATCAACCGTTCCTCTTTGTTGTTGCTCAAGTATGGAGTAGTAAGCTTTTCGCTCGGACTCGATCTGCGCCGACATGCTGTAAAACCTGTTTTCCGTGCCATCGGCGCGGGAAAGCGACATATCGGCAATCCTCGGCCTCCGGAGTGAAAAAGAGCTGCATTTTTTTAATGTATTTAATGTGATTCTAAGTGGCTTTATGTAGGTTTTAAAGTATATTTTTTTTCAAGTATATGAAAAATATTAAGTAAAATAGTATCCATATTTGTAAATTTGTGACTAAATTAAGTGGGGTGTGGATTGTAATCTGACAACCTGTTAGTATCTTTGTCACAATCAAATGCATAACGGATCAAGCAATTTGACAGCAACCCCCCACAAAAAAATTCGTTCTTTGGATGAGTTGCTAACCGTTCTCCAAGTTCCTAAAACTCCCCCACTACGCGGTTTTTTAGGTCGCTGCTTCATGCGTCTGTTTGTGGAAGCCGGCTCGCTCCTGAACTTAGTCATCGATATTCAGGCCATCTCACCTGAGATTGAGCGTCTGGCATTACTGGACCAAGATATTACCAGCGCAATATTCGGGAATCATGAGTTAACGGGCGTCCTAAATAAGTACTATTTGTATGCGATGTTCACGTCGACAGCCAACACGGAAGAAGAGCCGGAAAGCCTGTTTGTCATTCGCGCTTTATTACTAGTTGTTCTTTGCTGCCCAAATGTCAATCTGTCTGCCAATACAATTAAGGTATTATCATCAATTACCCGCAATCACAGAAACTACGGGAGCAATACTGATTTATTTTTCGAGTCCTTTCCTAAATATTACGATCCCAAAAATATCAAGCGATCTTGGGAAAGGTATTTACAAAGCCCGCATGATTTTCCAGACAGTTGGGTAACGGCTCTTATTCAGTTATTAGGTCGATTTACCGATGCTTATCGATGGCTAATATCAAATTCGAGCAGCAAATCAGCCCAAGGAAAACAGATTCGGACTATTAAGGTCAACCCAGGTCCTTTACACGGCTTACTCAATTCGCCTGACGGGATTGACGTTATTCCATTGGGTACGGATTTTTTAACTGGAGACTTGCCAACTGATGGATTGGATGATGAGTTGCCATTGGTCGATGCCGTTGATACAACCACCTTGGTTAGTTCGCCACCTGTTCCCGCTTTAGAAGAGCCGCCGTTACCTGTGGTTGAGCGAGCACGAACATTCATTAGTGAACAGATTTCCTACCAGGATTTTCTGGCTTTTTCTGATCGTGTTCTTGTCGCTAGCGAATTCGAAGAATCCTTATGCCGCCTCAGGGACGATTTTCGTCAGGCTCTCAAGTTAAGAGATTTGGCCGGAATTGAAGCCAATGTCATGTTGCAGTTAACCGCAGTGACAGGTTGGTCGCTGAGCACACTTTACTATTTGAACGATCTCGACCAACTGGATGGCGAGAGGTTACTGGCCGATGCCTATATTGAAGGGCTATCGATTAAGCGAGGGCTGGTTTTGTTTCGCATTCCCGATGTCGATAAATTCTGGAAGCCTCGAAACACGTCGGATTTGTTTGTGCAAACCAGCGAACGCATTCAACTGCTTTTGCCGCTAACAACAGTAGCTGCATTGAGAATTTTGCGCAGACAGCAGAAAAATATGGGGGTTTCCGGGAATAGAGTGTTCAGTCTGGCGCTGGAAAGACTGCAATTGAAAATGCTGGAAATAAGACGTTCGCTAAGATCCACAGTCGGATTGAAGCGGTTCAGTGTCGGGCGACTGCGTCGATTTTTGCCCGTGCAATTATTCCAGCAAACGCATGACACAGCCTTGGTGATGCTTGCCTGCGGGCAAACGCATGGATTTTCCACGGCGCCTTTACATTATTACCAAACCACGCAAAATCATATCCAGCAGACCTACGAGCAGGCGTTGCGAGGATTGTTTTCCGGGCACAAAAAACGTAGTCGGCGCCAACGCTTTTCATTGCCTGAAGTGGTCGGATCTCGGCTGCAACTTCCCGACCAAGAGATTGGTGCCTTCGTGCTTGATCTCATTAAACCCCTTCGTGCGCATCCAGCCGATCTCCGTGGACAGATCAATCAATTGAATCAGCTTTCCCGGTATGCAGCATGGATGTTACTTGCCAGTACGGGACATAGGAACACTCAAGCGTTGGGGAAATTGACGACAAAGGATCTCTATCACGAAGGTGGAATGGCGCTGTTCAGCGACAAAGTTGTGGATGCAGGTCATCGCGCTCGTCTAGTGGTATTACCGCAAACCTTATGTCGGCAGATCCAAATTTATCTCGAGGTTTGCCAAGGTTTGAGTCGGCGGCTGCAATCCGAGCAATCGAATACAAATCCAGTAACGGGCTCAGTGCAGACTAACCTTCGTTTGGCGCAAAATCTACAGGATGCTGTTTTCGGAAATACCAGTCTTTTTATTCAGATATCGAAACGCTTTATCTGCGCGCCTATAACGAATCAGGATTTATCTCTTGATCTTCCGCCACACTGGCAATGCAAACTAAATTTTTTTCGGCACCGGTTGGCAACGCGTTTGCGAAACAATGGCGTTTTTGCTGAATACGTAAATCATCAACTGGGGCACTTGGATTCCGGCATGCAGCCTTTTGGCCGTCACAGTTTGCTCAATCCCAGTGAATTCGTGGCTAGCCTGCAACCCTATCTGGATCAATTGCTGGAACAGGACAGTTGGAAATTAATGAAAACCCGCCTGCCAAGGGATTCAGCAATCAATCCTGGTTGGCGACTATCGTTCGATTATAGGGATCAACACCGAGCATTGCTGCATGAAGAACAAAGCTATTGGCGAGGGCAGCTTAAACGTCGAATTCAGCTAAAACGGGTCGCAAGTCCAGACATAGAGCGAGAAATTGATTATGCACTTAGCACACTATGTCCTGGCTATCATGCTGATCATCCTCCTCATAATATTGAATTGAGCGATCAACAACTTAAAGAGATCCAATTGCAGTTGCTAGAGGCAGTGACCGATCAGGCGGATCAGTTGGAATGGCGCAATGCGCTTTTACGACGCCGATTACTTCGTCACCGTTCAGAGCATCAGTGGCAAACACCCTTACCAGGGAAAGTGTTTCGGGTAATGGTTCAGCCTAGCCCGTTTGTGCCTGGAAGTCTCGCTGCGTATCGTGATTATCAAAAGTTACGGGAATGGCTGTTAACTGATTTTCCAAGTTATCAGAATTGCTTGGCATCCTTCAAAGGGCAGATCGATTTCTCTACGTATTACCTAATTCGATTGGTAATGGCGCTGATTTTAACCTGTGGTTATTTTGGATCTGGGGCGATTAATGGCGGTCATTGGTGGCTTGCATAAACAGGCTATTCAACCATCAACCTTGCCTGGATGCTTGATTGTGGAATGCACAGCCAAATCGCAAGATACGGACGGGCCGGGACCAAAGACTACGAGCGAAATTTTGACGGGCCTCGGTGCTGCTGCTGCAATGGCTTGGTTGAAGCAAAAATCGACCAATGTACCCGAAGAGTCAGCTATGGGTACATGGCTTAGCCACATATTGCCATCCCACGTTCGGCCAACGGCGAAAAAGCAGAGTCTAGTGATGATCTTGGAATTGGCAAAAATTGGCCGACGCTTCGAGAATTCAGGTCTCAATTATGCCATTGAGGCAGGGTCGGTTGCTAGTACGTCATTATCTGGCGAAGCAATGCAGGCACTATTGGAAAACCGTATTGATCTGTCGAGCACATTGGATGCTGCTATTGCATCAGGGGCTTCAAGCTTATCGCGGTTGGCTGTCGTTTCGTCGGTTACTGATTCGCAGGATTTCCGCAGTCAGTACCGTTCATTTATCGGAATTTTACACGTCCGATATGATGGTCCGAAGCGGTTTACATTGACCAATGTCGAAGTTCAACCCGGCGCATTTACTCACCGATTGTAGTCGGCAACGGTTAGCGAAGTCACCTGTTGGCTGCGGCAGACTGAACACAGGCCGCCTATTCTTCGAGCTTTCGCGGAATGGGTACTATGCCTGCTGAGTGAGAAAGGTCAAATCTCCGGACGAGGTCCTTTGCGCATCTCATCCACTCACACCTATCTGACGCGATTTGGAGCCATCCTGGTCGATTTGCTGCGCAATCAGGATTTGTATGTGTTAAGTCCCGAGGATTTTGAAAATATCTATCAAATTCTGCTGAACACCAAAACCATCGCTCAGCGACCCCAAGTCTTATCAAGTTTGCTTCGCTTTCATCGCTTCATGGTGGATCGATTTGGCTTGACCGAAATTGATGCGGAGGAATTGTATGCCTTAGCAGGCATCGCTATAACCCACGCGGATGCACACATCATTTCGCCTGCTCAATATCAGCAAACGTTGAGTATATTCGACTGCTGGCTGAAGGAATCCAGTGATCATTGGCTGGTATTGACAGCAAAACTGGTTTTTATTATTCAGTACCGTTTTTGGCTGCGCTCCGGCGAAGTCTTGCGATTACGCCTGATTGATATTCAACTTGAACAAGTTATTGAACATATCCGCGTCACCTCAACGCACCGCGGTAAAACCAAGACATTTTCCGGTAAGCGAATTGTTCCGGCCCTTAACCGTTTAAGCAATGCCGAAAGGCAGTCAATTCTTGCTTGGAAAAACTCGATCATCGACCTGTGGACCGGCAATCCCCCTGACAGTGCGTTATTGTTTCCTGATTTGCGGGCACTTGAGGTGTCGCCAGATTGGTCCGAGATTGTGCGGTTAATCAGTACAGCACTGCGTTCAGGAGGCGATTGTGATTATCGACCGCATCATTGCCGCCATACGGGATTCAGTTTTTCACTTTCGGCTGTTGGTATGCCAGATAGCTATTTTTACGAGTTGGCCGATTCAGGTTTATCAGATTTCATTGGTGAAAGCAGTGTCGTGGCGGTGAGACAGGTTTGGTCTAACTCGCCACAGCCAAGCTTGCGATTAACCGCGCAAATCGCCGCAGCGCTGGGGCATTCATCGCCCGCAACGGGTATTGGCCATTATTTTCATCTACATCCGCTCATTCAGTGCTCCGTGCCGGATAATACCTGGGCCAGTTTACCCATGCCCAGACAGGCAGAATGGGCTGATATAGGTTATGCCAACTTACGGCAACGGTATGCTCGGCTCGATAGGGCGGGTCGAGATGCGCGTGTGGTCATAGATCAGAATATCCTGAAAAATGCTCAAGGCAATGATCAGGCGGTAGTGGCGCAAATGAGCATGCCTGACATGCCCGTCATAAAACGAGACACGCCATGGGCAAACTTATTAATTATGGCCCAACTTATGCGAGGGTTGCAGAAAGGGATTTCTATGATGGCTTTAGCGCGCGTTTACGGATTGTCCCCTTATTGGATCAACCGATTTTTACATGAACTCATTTCGATTCAGATAAAGATGAGATATGCTTTGTTGAGTCCAGAGGTTATTCGGCAAGCGTTAATTCAATGCGAATTGTCGGAGTCGATATACCTAAAATTTATGCGTGAGCCTGATGCGAACAGCATTTTTGATCGGAAGGATTTTAAATTGCTGCTATCAATAATAGGCGAGAAGTTAGCAAGTGAAGAACGGTTAATCCTGAAGCTACAAGAGTGTTTTGTTGCTGGGTATCAAGCTAATAGTTCTAGCCTCCAGTTTAGAGCCATTGGGATGATTATATAGAAATTTTAGAGTTACTAGGAGTGGGTAACATCGCGGTTACTGTGAATTATCGTAATGCTAAGTCAATGGATCATCAAGAAGAGCTTGAAATTAAAAGGGGATTATTAAGCTTTAGTAGAAATAATGCGATTAATATTTCATTTAGACAATTGGCGGAATCGAAGAAAAAAAGCAAATCGATGCGATTTTTCGTCGCTCTATATAATGTTTTCGGCATCGATAAAGCTTTGCAACACCAGTTGTGGTGCGGGTTTATTCTGCTATTTCTGCATCGCGCGGTTCTCGTGCGCGATGCAGATTAATTGCCTGTTTTAGTCGGGATTTATAATTCTCCTCAATATTAAAACCTCTTTTTGCTGTATTCCGACCAAGTCTTTATAGACTTCGAACTCGAACATGCATTTTAAATTGTTGCCAATTATTTTTCTCAATGCTTCTTCGTGTTTCGCGTCACTATATTTAAATGCGACGCGTTTATCTTCGATTAATAAGTATCCTACCCCTTGTTTTTCATTTGGGATTATGCCGTTTAAAAATCCGTGCAGATGAATGGTTTTATCGGTTTTTAGAATTTCGCCTTTTGTTAGCTTATTGAGTTCACAGAAAACTCTCTGATATCGATCCTCGCCAAATATTCTTATAGCTTCCTTCGGTTCAAGCAATTGATTAAAAATACTAGCCACTTTAATTCCGATAATATTTTGCTTATCCCAGGTTGCTTCGCCGCAACTCAACTTGTAGCAATTTTCGTCAACTTCGACAATCGAGTCAATATAGCGTAAGCCAAAATCAATGCATCGATTTAGTTGTGATAAATATTCATAAAATATTTCGGAATAAAGATTCTCTTCAAAAATGTCAATTTGGTTCGTGTCTGTTGGTTCGAAAAACAGTATTAGATTCGAATCGTGTATTATTAGTTTAGATTTTGCTCTGCCTTGTGTTAACTTAAGTGCAGATTTAGCAAATATTTTTGAAATTTCATTCAACTCCAACTTTTGATTGCATTTTAATAATTGAATGTTGAGCCACTTGCAAAATTATCCAATGGTAACCGGAGTAAGTTAATAAAGGCTCCTGAAAAGCCGGTTTTTTTGAGCAGATGACTGACTATTAAGCCATTAACTCAGTTTTTGTAAAGATCAGGGCAT
>JABFSH010000037.1 GCA_013140705.1 Methylococcaceae bacterium | reverse complement strand
GATTTAAAACTCATCATTTGCTGATAATTGAACTGCCTGTAGGTAATAGATCTCATACTTTCCCGTACCAGCGGATGAAACTCCACTATCCATTTCGAGTTGGGATCTTCCTTTAATTTCGCACGGGTTACCATGGCAAGAGAACTGATATAATTCGATTTTATAATCCCTGATTTGTCCTCCGGGATGATTTCAAGATTACTCCCCGCCAAAATCAATAACGATTTCACAAGCTCCTGGTAAGACCGGCTATGCCCTGTTTTTTTTAATTCCTCCCGCAACTGGTACAGGGTAAAAACAACCCCGGCACTACCATCGTTTTGATTAGCGTAGAAACCGTGCTGTTGTTGTGCGGCGATTTTTCTCAAGGCATCCTCCACAAGCCCTTCATTTGCGCTTGGATAAAATGCTTTGTTATTACCTCTCTCATCAATCATGAGCTCTGGAGCAATAGCCAGTTCATATTTTTTACCAAAACACATAAAACTCTTGTGTGCCTTGGGTAAGAAGCCTTCCTTGGTGCGGAGCTTGTTTTGTGCGACCTGGGAATAGCAATACTTTGGAACATGATCCCAAAAATCAATCGTATTGGACAAAGATTTTCGCTGCTCTTGGGTGTTGCAAAGAAACTGCTGAAAAAGGTCTATTTGCGTATTTTCAAAAGATTCGGCGCCGGGCGGCGCTTTAACTTTAATGGCTTTTTCTATTGATTGACTGGACATGACCGCTAGGAATTAAGTATTTAACGGCCTCCTATAATATGCGCTCAAAAAAATTGCATCGGGGTGAAAGACGCGCTTTTTCGGCCTCTTTTGATTTTTTTTGCAGCGCACCGAATGGCGCGTTTTTTCGCGCTCTTTCAAACTTATCATTTGCTTGCTTTTGTGAGAAAGTATCCGCGATTTTTGTAGTCCTCTAAGAGAACTCGAAAGATAGTGCCAGTTCAGCACTTTAAATAAGGAATCAATGAAGCGCTCCGGCGTGATATTTATAAGCGGCTTAGCCGTGATTTTATTTGATATATTTTTTTTAACCCACCAGGGGAAAATACATTTTCCCGGTTGGGAAACGTGTGTTTTCTCTGGTTTTACCCGAGGAAATACACTATGAAAACGTTACTGTTTGTTGCTGTACCGATATTCAGTATAGGAATCGCTTTGTCTGCCGCCAAGCAAACCTTGGATACAGGCTCTGCTTTATTCGCCCATCGTCACGCTCAAATCGAAGCGCTGACGTCAAATTAACCCCTTGGGAGATCATTCCCATAGGGCATGGTCTCCTTTATTTATTTTTTCTATTTAGGAGATTCACCATGTTTAACAAATCACAATTGATCGGACGTTTAGGCCGTGACCCAGAAGTTCGCTTTACCGCTGAAGGCAAAGCTGTTGCCAACTTAGCCGTTGCGACAACGGAATCCTGGAAAGATAAAGCTTCAGGTGAACGTAAGGAAAAAACAGAATGGCATCGTGTCGTTCTTTTCGGCAAGCTTGCTGAAATTGCGCGTGATTATCTTCATAAAGGCGCTTTAGTTATGCTTGAAGGTCCTATCCGTACACGCAAGTGGCAGAAAGATGGCGTTGATCAATATACGACTGAAATTCATGCCGACACTATGAAGATGTTAGGTGGAAAAACGGATAATTCTTCTGGATCATCCTCCGCTTCCTCTGTGCCTACATCTAAGGCATCGCCGTCATCATCTAAACAAGAACCCGCTTATAGTGCAGGTTTTGATGATGATTTTGATGACGATATACCATTTTGAATTACACCTTAGACTGTTTTTGACTAACCACGGCGTTGCTCTGTCTTATTGAACCTCGCTGACTTTCTTAACTTTCCCTTTGGGACATCATTGTCCATTGGGATTCATGGTGTCCCTTTAAAATTTACTTTTGGAGTACACCATGGCTGCTGTTAATAAAAATACATTAATCAAAAAATTCGCCGACAAGTTTAATTTCCCGGACGAACAGAAATTGATCGACACCTTGAAGGCCACCGCTTTCAAATTAAAAGAAGGCGTTGTTACCGATGAACAAATGAGTGCTTTATTGATCGTTGCTGATCAATACGGCCTGAATCCGTTCACCAAGGAAATCTTTGCTTATCCGGATAAACAGAACGGCATCGTTCCTGTTGTCAGTGTTGATGGATGGTCTCGGATCATCAATCAGCATCCCGATATGGATGGACTTGAATTCGTTTACGATAACGAATGGGTTACAGATTTGGCCGGCGCTAAACCTTGTCCTGCGTCTATTGAATGCGTGATTTATCGGAAAGATAGATCGCATCCCATTCGTATTCGCGAGTTTCTTGATGAGATTTATCGTCCCCCTTATAACGGTACTGACAAGCAAGGTAAGTCCTACGTTATTAATGGTCCCCATCAAACGCATACCAAGCGTATGTTGCGGCATAAATCATTGATACAGTGCTCACGCATTGCCTTTGGTTTTGTCGGAATTTACGACCAGGATGAAGCCGAACGTATTATTGAAGGTCAAGCTGTCGTTATGACTGATCCGAGCTCGTCATTGCTGGAACCCAGCCTTGAAGCTAAAAGAATGTCTGAAAAGCTCATTCTTCGTGCTCAAAAAGCTGGAGCGTGGCAAGCCGCTTTGGACTATGCAGGTGAGAACTTCTCGGATTTCAACTTGATTTTCCTGAAGGATGAAATCAATAAAGCTAAGGCTCTGGCCGACGCTGCTTTACTTCCAAATAATGGATCAAATGCTGGAAACGGTTCTGTTAATCAAGCAGCCGCTGCATCTCATCAGGATGATCCAAGACCTGAAGATACGAAGAAACCTCCTGTTAATAACAAAGGAAAACAGGCATTAAATGATGCCAAGCAAAATCTTTCCTAGATAAAAACACTTCACCCTCCGGGGCGTCACTGATGCCCACCGGGGATTCATGATGCCCTTCATTTCATTATTTGGAGCCGTTATGAAAACATGTTTTTTACACATTTTAAATCTGATCGTCCATGTTATGTTCGGGAGCATTTTCTTT
>JABFSH010000043.1 GCA_013140705.1 Methylococcaceae bacterium | reverse complement strand
CCCAGCGGATTTGTTGACCCACTTGAAGCCTAGCGCTGCCTTTAGTGAACCAGAACTTGGACGTGATGGCTGGGTTCACAAAAGCTTCAAATACGTCTGAAACGGGTTTGCGGATTAGCATTGCTGTCGTTGCAATGGGTACGTTTTGAATATTCATAAATCCCTCCAGTGAGTGCAGGTACTGTTGTTTATTGCTCAGCGATAGCTTTCAGATTTGCCAGTCCTTCCTCATACTTTGATCCGACCATCTTATCCATACTGAAAAATAGGCACATTACTTTCGACAGATAAGGACTCGAACCATACATGGCTTGTGTTACAGTTGTCGTGTCGCCTTGTGGGACTAGCGTGAACTCGATGGTATTATGGCCTTCAAACGGCTTGATAAAATCAATTTTGAGTAGAACTTTGGATGAAGGTAAAGATTCGATGATTTCCATACGACCTTGACCTACTTCATTGTTACCATTCCACTCATATATCGCACCAACGCCGTTATTAGTCCCGCTGTGGTTGGTTTTAGCCGCAGGATCAATTTTTTCCCACGGTGACCACGCCTGCCATTGATGAAAATCATTGATATGGGGAAATATCTTCTCGGGCGGTGCTTTGATGCTGAGCGAACGTTCAACCCGAAAGGTGTCGGGTCGGGTGGCGGCATAAATAAGGATCGCGGCTATCAGCACGGCGACTATGATAATGATGATTTTAAACATGTTGATTCTCCTTTAATGCGTTAATGCTATTTTTACTAACACCCAAGTTGGCGCTTGGGCGTTAGCAAAACAGGGGCGAGCGTTCGGTTGCCATTTCCCTGATTTTACATACGGTTCTCCAATTTCGATCAGTCATTGGAACACCAAGCAATTTTTCACTACTAGCAGCGAGCTTGGATCTACCCACACCCTCTGGTGCGTGCAGATAAAACACGCTACCCCTCAGATGAAACCGCTCGCTTTCCTTCTTAAGGCTTTCAAGCTTCTTTAAATCGGGATTTTCAGGCGTGCAAGCCAGAAAGCCCAGGTGTAAAGTACTGGGGTCGGTTTCCGCTTCGGGAAAAGGGTTTTCCGCAATCGTTTTTTCTATTTCATCAAGCCCCAAGACGAGAACGCAGGGATCGAAACCGCAGCGCGCCTTAATTTCGGCGCCTATCTTTTGGGAAAGATGGAGTGGTTCTTTTTCAGTGCTTTGAAATATTGCATTGCCACTCTGCATGTAAGTCTTGACGTTTCTAGCGCCGAGGCCATTAAGCAGCGCAACGAGTTCTTTCATAGGCAGGGAGTTTTTCCCACCAACGTTGATACCCCTGAAAAGTGCAATATAAGTACTCATTAGAATTACCGTTTGAGATTCAGCCACATTAATGCCCAACGGGGCGCGAGTTCGACGGCACTACGCGGCGAATGCAGCGGCCGCAGCCGCTGAAAGTCGGGTAAGCTTGGACTAATAGGTTTGGCATGTTGACTCCTTCAGAACAGGGTTGGTTAGGTGAACAGCTTTTTATTCTTCAACCATCATTTCAAACCCGCCGTAAATCATGCGCTTGGCATCAAATGGCATGTCATGCTGGCAACGCGGATCAGCCATGACTTTTTCCATGCCCTGATTACGCACTTCACGCGACGGCCAAATTATCCAGGAGAAAACCACCGTTTCATCAGGTTCGCACTTGACAGCCATTGGGAAAGACGTGACTTTACCCTCCGGCACATCATCTCCCCAACACTCCACTATTTTTAGCGCACCGTGTTCTTTAAACATTACAACCGCCTCCTCAGCAAGCGTTTTGTAGAGGTCTCTATTTTTTGTGGGTACTGCAAGAACAAATCCATCAACATAATTCATGATAGTTCTCCTGTAAGTTTAAGTATTTTTATAACGCGCAAATTGTTTTATTTATGTTGTTACCACTGTGTAGCCCGTATGAAGCGCAAGTGAAATACGGGACATCAAAGCATCAAAACCCCGGATTCCGCAAGCTCCGTCCAGTATTGTATCTATTCGCTTTGACTCTGGGGCGATGGCTCATTCAGCTTGGTCAATGATATCAGATGGAGCAAAACTGAAACCGGTACAAGGAACACCGGAATCAGCACTAGCGGAAATACGGTGATCAGTTCGTTGGGTTGGTCGAAGGCAAAAAGTTGTACTGGCGACGGCGAGGTGAGGACCCCGGTCGAAACCGCCACGACAAGATCAACAAGACCAAAAATGTTCCATAGAGAAACCAAGTCGGCGTTTACGTGCGGCGCGCGTGCGTATGCGAGCGCGACAACCGGTGCGAGCACACCCACCAACACATCGCCGAGCCCGGCAGGCCAAGCGAACAGTCCTGGCAACCTGTCCGTCGCATAGAGAATCAGAAAAATAACCCCTAGTGCCCGATAGACCTGAACACCCACGATCCATTGTTGGGGTACTGCATCGATTACCTGCTTTACGGATGGTGATCGCAAGACCAGGAATCCGCCAATCAAGATTGGCACAAAAATCCCGTATTGGATAGTGGGTATATGATCAGCTTCGGCATGGTAGGCTTCCAACACGGCAAACACGATGGCTAAAGCGAACCAGCCAATCAGAACAATGGCTGTCGTTCGCACAACGGATCTGCGGCTGTGTGCCGGCCAATTAGCTTTCACCAGTCCGTTATGTAGCCCAAAAAGGATTGCGGCGATAATGCCTACACTCCCCGTGAGAACATAATACGGTAGATAAGTTGGAATAGTCATGATAGTGTCTCCTTATCAATCAATTGGTTATCAGTGAGCCGATAGAAAATGCCCCTTCATGATTAACCGGTGGTTGCACTGTTAACCTTGGTTTACTGCTTCTGGCTCCATATAAATCAGTTCCCAAATATGCCCGTCCAAGTCCTGGAATCCATGTGCATACATAAAACCGTGGTCTTGTGGTTCGTTGTAAGTTGTACCGCCAGCAGCAACGGCTTTACTCACCATGCCATCGACATCAGCCCTGCTTTCGCAAGATAAGCACACCAGCACTTCCGTGCTTTTTGTGGCATCGCAAATCACCTTGGGGGTAAAGGTTTGGAATTTGGCCTCTGTCAACAACATGACGCTTATGTCTTCGCTCACGATCATGCAAGTGGCGGTTTCGTCGGTGAATTGGGGATTAAACGTATAGCCAAGCTGGGTAAAGAATTCGATAGCTTTAATAAGGTTCTTTACCGGTAGATTCACGAAAATTTTAGTAGCCATGTTTTCTCCTTTTGATAGTGATTGCACAATGGAGCATTTGCAATTACGGCGCTAACGAACTATGCAATACGCTTCACGCCGCTTTTGCCGCGAAGCAAGCCTCCATTCGGCTTTGAAATTCACTTGGATCAACATCTTCGACGTGCGTGGCGATCATCCAGCGATGGCCGAAAGGATCGACCACGCCGCCCATGCGATCTCCCCAAAACTGATTTTCTAGAGGCATGGTTTCTTTGGCACCCGCCTTGATTGCATCGGAAAAGGTAGCATCGGCATCGGTCACATAGAGATGCAGAGTGACCGGACTACCGCCGAGTGCTTCAGGAGATTGATACTGGCATCCTGGGCTTTCATCCGATATCATGAACATTGAATCGCCAATTTTGAATTCCCCGTGGGCAATTTTTCCGTCGGGCATGTTGAGCCGCATTAACTCCGTCGCACCAAAGGCCTTTTTGTAGAATTCCAGCGCATCGGATGCGCCACGGACGGTCAGATAGGCGCTATGCGTGTGGTAGCCGTCGGGTATGGGTTTGATTTTCGTGGTCATGATTGTTCTCCTGCTTAAGATTTAGTCATTGGATGTGTTGCTTACACTGTTAGTCGAACGGCAATTATCCGAATCGACATCTCTGTTGAAAATTTTCGATTGCGCTACTCTCCATCTTGACTAAATTTTAGTAGTTATGATGGCGTCTCCTTTTCATCTTTGATTGAATCCACCATGTAAATGTCTTCACACCACTTTTCATTGCCAAGCATTCGTATGTAATAGTAAGATCACATCTGGCTTTTGAAAAGAGCCACATTGCAGAGATATTATGGATCCAATTTTTGAGTTGTCCTTAGTCTTGCCGACGCGTGATTCGCGCAATCTGCTCCGTGCGCTACACCATCAATTACGTGCGGCGATTGTGAATGGCGAATTACAAGCGGGTTTGCGATTACCGGCAACACGTAAACTTGCTGCCTTGGCTGGCGTATCGCGCAACACGGCCGTGGCTGCCTATGATTTATTGCAAAGTCAGGGCTATATCACCATCCATCCCGGCGCGGGCGCATTCGTGGCTGACAATATTTCCAGACCAGCACACCACAACACAGCTATCAGTCATTCCAGGGTTGATTTTTGTCTCAACGCATTTTGGCGCAATCCTCCGGCATTGTCGGCACCCTTCCAGCCCCCTTACCGTTTTGATTTCAGGATCGGCCTTTGCGATATATCGGCTTTTCCTTTTCAAGCCTGGCAACGCTTATTGTTGCGTTCGCAACGGTCATTATCGAAAGCCCCCACTGCTTATTCCGACCCGCAAGGCCAATCGACTTTACGAAATATGATCGCCACACATGTTTCGACTATACGCGCTGTTGCGGTTCTGGCGGACGACATTGTGGTCACGGCAGGGACTCAGCAGGCCTTGGACATACTGGCCCGGATTCTGGTTACGGCAGGACAGACCAAAGTTGCTTTCGAAGATCCTGGGTACAGCCCAGCACGTATTGCTTTTGCTGCTGCCGGTGCTCATGTTGTTACCGTTCCGGTTGATAAAAACGGCATCATCGTTGAGAAAATTCCACCCGGCACACACATTATATACGTAACGCCAACTCACCAATTTCCACTGGGTTATACGATGTCCATAGCGCGGCGCGTAGCGCTGCTCAACTTCGCTCAGCAGCAGGGTGCGATTGTCATAGAAGATGACTACGATAGTGAATTCCGCTATAAAGGTAAGCCGCTCGATGCCCTGCAAAACCTCGACAATAACGGGTCCGTGTTCTACCTTGGCACTTTTTCAAAAAGTTTATTCCCCTCGCTTCGACTTGGCTTCGTGTTGACTCCACCCTGGGCCCGCCACGCCGTCGTCGCAGCCAAGCGGTTTAATGATTGGCATAGCCCCATTCTCGAACAGGAAACCTTAGCGGCTTTTATTGCGGAAGGGCATTTAGCCCGCCATATCCGCAAGATGCGCAAAATCTATGAAGAGCGGCGTACCCTCCTGACAACTGCCATTAATCGCCATTGTGGCGATCTTTTGGAACCGATTCCAGCCGTTTGTGGCTTGCATCTTACGGCACTGGTCAAGGGTAATATCCAGGCAACGACGATTGCTGCACAGGCAGAAAAAATTGGGATGGGACTTTACACCCTGGATCGGTATCCGATTGCTGGAAATGTGCAGAATGGTTTTGCCTTTGGCCTAGGCTTGATCGAGGCTGAACAGGTAGACGAAGCAGTCAGGTGTCTTGCCGGACTGATGTTTGATGCAAAAGCAATAAGCAAACGTTAGTATACAATCATGCTTTAGATTGCGCATGCCCGATCAACCATTGGATATAGTCCAACTGCACGTCTTCGTGGCGGGTTGCCAGGTACATGGTTTTGGTCAATGGCAGGTTTTTAAAGCGCAGGCTGACCACGTCCGGATTTTTGGCTTTATCAGCCAGCAGCCATTCCGGCAGCAGGCAAACGCCGCGTTGGCTGGCGGCCAACAGCAACATAATGTCGGTTTCTTCTACGGTGACATGGGCGAGCGGTTCAATCCCGGCGGGTTGTAGGATTTTCCTGAACATATCTAGACGTTCCCGTTCAACCGGGTAAGTCAGGATGGTCTCTTGTTGCAAATCAGTGGGTTCAATCACTTGTAGTCCGGCGAGCCGGTGTTGCTTGGCGACGATTAACACCAGCTCAAAATCGAACAGCGGCTGGTAATGCAGAACACCGTTAAACACGGGGTCGGAAGTCAACACCGCGTCCAACTTGTATTGTTGGATCGCTTCGAACGAATTGAAGCGGTAACGTGACGTGACTTCAATCTCCAAATTCGGCCAGGCCTGCAAATAAGGTTGGAGTATCGTGCGGAACCATTCATAGCAGGCATGGCAGTCGATGCCGATAGTCAGTTTGCCGGTTTTTCCAGTTGCCAGCAAGTTCAAGTGCTGCTCGGCGGAATCGACGGTGGCAATGACCGACTCGGCAACTTCAGACAAATAGTGACCCGCCTGGGTCAACACTAAAGTACGGCCTTGTTTACGCCAAAGCACTATCCCTAAGCGTTGTTCCAGGTTTTTCATCTGGTGCGATAACGCCGATTGCGTTAAATGCAACGTCTCTGAAGCGGCATTCAAGGTGCCGCATCGTTTAAGCGCCAACAAAATACGAAAATGGATGAGTTCCATATTGATGAAGTTTCCTCATTAAATAGTGAGAAACTATCAATATTCCTCACATAATACAAGTCTTACAATGCCGCCTTCATGTTTAACCCACTGGAGCAGCATTCATGATTAAAATCCACAACCTGGGCTTTCCCCGCCTGGGCGAACACCGCGAACTAAAATTTGCCCTGGAACGCTACTGGCGTGGTGAAATCGATCAGGACGAATTACACGTAATCGCCGTCGAGCTTCGCCAGCGGCATTGGCAGCTGCAAGCTAGCAGTGGCCTGGATTTTATTCCAGTCGGTGATTTTTCTTACTATGACCATGTATTGGATACCAGCGTCATGCTCGGTGTAATTCCCGAACGCTTTGGTGAATCGACGCAAGCTATCGATCTGGACACTTATTTCAGGATGGCACGTGGCCAGGGCAGTGACGGTAAACCTTATCGTGCCTGTGAAATGACCAAATGGTTTGATACCAATTACCATTATCTGGTGCCAGAAGTGATAGAGGATCAACAATTTGCATTGTCCAGCAGCAAATTGTTTGATGAAACCCGCGAACTGCAAGCCTTGGGTTATCAGCCGAAACCGGTTTTGCTAGGGCCTTTGACTTGGCTGTGGTTGGCGAAAACAACCAGCGATTTCAATAAACTCGATTTAGTAGATCGTTTATTGCCGGTTTATGGCGAAATCCTACGCCGCTTGGCAGGACAAGGCGTGGAATGGGTGCAAATTGATGAACCGATCCTGGTTCTGGATTTGTCTGCTGCCTGGAGAAATGCGTTTGAAGCGGTTTATAACCGCTTGCAAAGTTCGCCTGTTAAGATGTTGCTTGCCACTTATTTTGGCGAGTTGGGTGAACATGCCTCATTAGCGTGTAAGTTGCCGGTCGCAGGACTCCATGTCGATCTGGTCAGGGCACCGGAACAATTGACGGCTGTTTTGGATAACTTCGCCAACCACAAAGTGCTGTCATTGGGGCTGATCGACGGTCGCAATATTTGGCGCACCGATTTAAACGCGGCACTCAGCATTGTCGAAACCGCTCGGAAACGATTTAAAGGCGAGCTTTGGCTCGCGCCTTCCTGCTCATTGTTGCATGTACCCATCGACCTGGAACACGAAACCGCTTTAGACCCGACCATCAAATCCTGGCTGGCATTTGCAAGGCAAAAACTGACCGAACTGGAAGTCTTGCGTTTGGCAATTGAAGAACCGACGGCGGCAGAGACGGATTTAGCCGTCTCGGCGAATGCCATCCGTTCCCGGCGGGAATCGAAGTTGATCCATAACCCCGCCGTACAAGACGTACTGGAAAAGATTAATGATTCGTTAGCGCAACGCCAAAACCCCTTCCCGGTGCGGCGTGAACAACAACGCGCTAAACTGAATCTACCTAATTATCCGACTACGACCATTGGCTCATTTCCGCAAACACCTGAAATCCGCAAAGCACGCGCCGACTTTAAACGCGGCTTAATCAGTGAGACCGACTATATCAAACAAATGGAACACACTATTGAATTCTGTGTAAGGGAACAGGAAAAGCTAGGGTTGGATGTGTTGGTGCATGGCGAAGCGGAACGCAACGATATGGTGGAGTATTTTGGCGAACAACTGGACGGGTTTTTGTTTACCGCCAATGGCTGGGTACAGTCTTATGGTTCACGTTGCGTCAAACCGCCGATCATCTATGGCGACGTGAGTCGACCCAAGCCGATGACGGTGCGCTGGAGCCAATATGCCCAATCGCTGACCAACAAACCCATGAAAGGCATGTTGACCGGCCCCGTTACGATACTCAATTGGTCGTTTGTCCGCGACGACCAGCCGCGATCAACCACCGCTTATCAATTGGCCTTGGCAATACGTGAGGAAGTCAACGACTTGGAACGTGCCGGTATTCCAATTATCCAGATCGACGAGGCCGCCTTCCGGGAAGGTTTGCCGCCACGGCAATCGCGCTGGCAGGGCTACCTGGATTGGGCGGTGCGTGCTTTCCGGATTAGTTCCAGCGGGGTGAAAGACAGCACTCAAATCCACACGCACATGTGCTATTCGGAATTCAATGACATTATTAAATCAATCGCCGATATGGATGCTGATGTCATCACCATTGAAACCTCGCGTTCCAATATGGAACTGCTGGAAGCCTTTATCGATTTTAACTATCCGAACGAGATAGGGCCTGGCGTCTATGACATACACAGTCCAAATGTCCCGACCACTGACGACATGGTTGCGTTGCTTAAAAAAGCGGGGGAACGTATTGCACCTGACCAGTTGTGGGTCAATCCCGATTGTGGATTGAAAACGCGGCAGTGGCAGGATGTCAGGATTTCTTTAACCAATATGACCGAGGCGGCCAAGGTTTTGAGATCAGCGACAGGGTAACTTGGAATTAGGTCGTTTTTTCTACCTATCAAACTCAATCGGGAAGCTATATTGGTGTCATTAAGTGAGTTAAATCCACGTATTAAGGTTAACTCTTTTGTTGTAACACCAGTATTTTTCCGATTGATTTAAGGTGTACCTGCTCTTCCAGTACCAATCCAGCTTGATCGAATAGGTTTGTCCACTCTGCGAGCGTCCTTTCCTTGCCACGGGTTGCCATGAACATCTGCATGTCGAAAGTGGCACTGGAAATGTCGGCCTTCAATTCCGGCACAACTAGTTCCATGAGGGCAATGCGAGCGCCGGTATCGGTCATGGCGGCGGCTATCTTACGAAGCACCTTTAAACAACTAGTATCATCGAAGCCATGTAATACAGCACTAAGTAAGTAGATGTCTTTGTCGTCTTTCGCGGTGGGAATCGATTCAAGCAAGTTTCCGGCCTGGTAGGTTATTCGGGAAAGTAGTTCTGATGATTCCTTTCCAGCCCAGTAGCTTGGTGCCGTATTAGTGACCTGTTCGCGGTCGAACACTAATGCCGCGAGGTGGGGGTATTGTTTTAAGATAGCCAAGGATTTACTGCCTTTAGAACCGCCAACATCGATAATGCGATTAAAGGCACCCCAATTAAAATCGGTGGCAAAGCTGTTGCCTGTTAATGCTTCTACGCTGTCCATGGCATAGGAGAACAACGCATCAAATTCAGCATGGTTGTCCAAGTAGTCGTAGAACTCTTCACCATGGGAAAGCCGGAAGGGGACTTCGCCAGACTGTATTCCTAGTTCTAGTTGTTCGTACCAAGGCTTGCTCATTTCCATCGAGTTGTGCATCAAGATCATGGCTTTGACGTTTTTTGGATGGTCATCCCTCAAATACGCGGAAAGTGCATTGTTCTTGAAAACATGGGATGACACTTCTTCAAATATACCCATCGCCGCCAGCATGCGCAACAGACGGTAAATGGCATCCGGCTTTGCCAGCACTTGCTCGGCGATAGCTTCTGCCGTAAGCGTTTCATCGCCAAGGTGTTTGGCGATATTAAGGTATGTTGCAACAAACAGCGCCCGGGACTGCCAAAATGCCGAACCGATCTGAAGTAACCGTAAGGGTGGTGGCGTGATCTTATGGGGAATAGCCTGAAGCCAAACGGCAAACTTCACCAATATTGTGAACAAGTAGACTGAAGCTGAGTTTTTTTGGAATGTCATCTCAACCCCTAAACCGATTTATTGCTTGTTAAACCCGCTGAAAATAAATGACCATTGAACGCGGCCAATTTCTGGAAGAAGTCTTCATCCATTTTTCGCCCTAGTTGCTCTTCAAAAATATCTTTCAGCAGCATAGGCATCATAGCTAGGCTGACAAACGCCATCCGGACGATATCGGGGTCTAATGTGAGTGGTAATTGACCAGCGGACTTTAAGCTTTCTACTTTCTGAGCGGCGCGTGTACGACCACGTTCCAGCAACTGTTGGATAAAACGTCGCCCTGGACCTTGGTTGAGCGCCAGGACTTTCAGGATCAGCTTCGGAAATTCAGGTTGTTTAGACATCGTGTCGTAGTACAACAGAAAAAAATCCTTGAAACCATCCACTGAATCCAGCATCTGTCCATCCAGAACCTTTAATAGGGGGGTAAGGGTCTCGCTTATCATTTCCTCGTACAAACTTTCCTTATTGCCAAAGTAGTAACGGATCATGGAAATATTGGTTTCGGCCTGTTCTGCGATTAGGCGAGTTGTGACTCTGTGATAGTCATCGGACAGAAAATTATCAAGCGCTGCCTTGAGCAGCCTTTTACGCACGGAATCGTCCGGCTGGTTGGAATCGCTCATCATCCTAAGCCCTGTAGAAATTAGTTGACTTAGTTTAACAAGTGCAATGGCGGGATTCTAAACGTTTCGTCAATCAATTTTCAGGGATTGATTGAATCGGCACATCTTACCTTTTACGGCTAACATGGAAAAACTTAAGTGCCTGATGTCCTAACAGTGCCTGCAATGACAAGAAGCAATTGTTTTAATTTGCTATTTTACCTGCTAACCGATAGCGACGATTTA
>JABFSH010000020.1 GCA_013140705.1 Methylococcaceae bacterium | reverse complement strand
ACTCGACTGGCCATCACAAGCACCCACACAAATTATTTTGATTCGCTTTGTTAAAGAGCCGAGACCTTTCAGCCCCGTTGAGTCCGACTATTCTACAGCTTTATTTTATTCCGTCAATCGGTTTTTTGAATTTCCAAGTATTCTTTTCACTATACTAAATGACAAATATAAGCCAATGTTTTATTTGATCTTTTTTTTGAGCGATAAACATTACTTGATTTTTAACCATTTAATCGATGAAAATCATTCTGGCTCCCTATTCGCCCCAAATCCCTGCCACACTGGCTAGCCCAACAAAGTTCGCTCCACCAACCAATAGACTCCAGCCAGACTTGCAAAGACAGAGCAAATTGGCGTCAATCGCAAACCAATTCGAGGTTTTTTATGTAGCCACCAAATTATCGGCAAAACAAACGCAGCAACTGTAATTTGGCCAACCTCAACCCCTAAGTTAAATGAAAATAACGGCACCATGATGCCTGTCTCGTATGAAGATATCCCCATTTCACGCAAAACTCCGGCAAAACCGAATCCATGCACCAATCCAAAAAAAAATGTAAGCAGACCGCGGCCTTTTGGTTTATCACCCCGAATCAGATTTTCCACCCCTACATAAACTATTGTTGCAGCAATTAAAGGCTCAACAATATTACTAGGGATATCTACAACATTAAAACCCGCCAAGGCCAATGTTATTGAATGTGCAATGGTGAAGAACGTTATGATCTTTATTGCCGGCCAAAAACTCCGGGTCACAACAAGTAATGAGAATAAAAACAGCAAATGATCATAGCCAGTCAGAATATGCTCAATTCCAAGTAACACGAAATCTAAAAAGGTAGTTTTTTGAGAGCTCTCATGATTCGCTGCCACACCTTCAGCTGATTTTTCAACATCAACCGTAATCTGATCATCTTGCTGAGTCAGCATTTTTTGCTGCAGCTCATGGTGAAAACCATCCTTAATGGTGACAAACTGCTTATGCCCTTGCTGCAATTTTTTCAACAACAAAAATTGCATACCTATCTGCTTGACTGATGCCTTTTCAAACCAAAACTCTATATGCACATTGTTTTGATTGTCATAACTAACATTTCCAGGTGCAGAGGGTTGAAAATCCATACCATTCAACTTAATCCGCAATTCATTATTGATCAACTTGGCAATTTCAGATTTTGCCCCCTCGCGCTCAGCGTCCGTCACTTCGGCATCCTGATCACCATCCATCGGCGCGAGCGCCTCTATATCCTGAAAAGCAAAAGTAATGATGACAGCCAATCCTTTTGCATCAACAACCAAATCAGCAGAACTTAAACCAGGCGCATGAGCATAAGAATTCTTAAAAAAAGAAAACACCATAAAAACAATCATTAGCACTATTTTCATGGAATATTGCATCGATTTATTGCTCGTCATTCAGCGACTCATCTTTCGATGACCCAGAATCATCCGCTTTTCCAGTCTTTCGCTTTTTTCGTAAGACAGCCAAAACAATAGTAACAACAACGACAAAAACACCTAATCCAATAGACAGCGGAATAATATTTTTTGTAATCAAGGCATAAGGGTTTCCACCCACATGAATCTGAATTCTAAGCCTATCATCCTCAGAAAGCGCCTCATCTCCACCTATAGCCAGGTAAAGTGCATAGTAGCCCTCCTTAGCTATATCCGCCTGCGCTTCCACCACACCACGCGGATAGAGTTTTGGAGCCATTTCAAGGACGGTCTTCAACTCCTTAAAACTCTCAGCCTTTTTATCGTCTTTACCTGTTTTTTCGAGTTCAACCAGCCGTATACCAATGGGCGTTTTTCTTACATCCCGGTCAATCAAATCTGCCGCAAAAAAAGCTTTTCCTGTGTTGGGCAATTCCTGGCAATAAGGCGTTAACAAAGCTTCTCTATCTTCCACTGCATTGCCTTGTTTACTGTGGGATGGCTTTAGATACACACTAAAATGAACCGCGTAAAAATCGTTAGCGATTAGGCAACCTACACTGTCTTTATCTGCGATCTGAGGCTGTGTGGTATTGTCATTTTTATTGCAACTTATCAATAATGTACTAACTAACAATAGGTTAATAACAGATGCTAAGCATGGCGAAATGATTTTCATGATATCACTGGGATAAGTAGGGTAAATTGATGCTTAAATTATGAGGAACCGTCGATCTATCAAGGTGCTTTAATCGAAAACTGGAATTTCCCAGTCACAATGTGGGTGTCTATCGATACAACGCGATAACGTACAGTATAAGTCCCTGGAGACAACGACTGGAGAGTAGAATAGAGATGTGACTGATCAAAGGTTTCCTGTGTGACATCTTTGTTATCAACTCGTTTGCCGGTACTATCGATGACTGCTAGCGCCTTATACTCGCTACCTACTTTATCATTAAACCATACATCAACTTGCTTGGGCGACTCTGTGAGCACCGCGCCTTCAACTGGTTGAGATTTCACCATAATCGCGTGCGCATGCGAAGGCAATGGCAATGCCACGCCAACCAGGAAAGCAAAACGTGTTAAGTGTTTGAGACCACGCTTAAAAAATGTGTTGTGCTTGATCATAAGTTCTGTCCCTAACCCCCGATTGCTAGAATAAAAAAATGTCCGGTATTATATAACCGAAGGGGTGTGTTGTTCAGAAAAACTTAGGCTTTGTCAGTTGCTTTTGACAGCGCATCTATTAACCAGCATAAAACTTATTCGAGCAATGAATAAGCTAATTGACTGAGTTGCTTGGACTGCTTTTCCGTCCAGATCATCAAAAAACCAAATCGTGTACTCAGAACCTTGGGATGTGTCGACATAATACCTGCTTGTGAAATTCGCTCAACTGGGAACCATGATAGCCCGCCATCGTTAGATTGAGCTGAAAAGATACTGGCGCCATCAGACTCCATTTCATCCCATACGGCAACCACTCTATTACTTGCTGCTGCAATATCGCCATGAACCGGATTCATGCCTAACCGCAGTGGCACACCCCATGATCTTCCATTATCAACAGATCTTAGATAATACAACCCCTGCTTACTTTCAGAACCTGTCCATACAACGCTATGCAGCAGCGAAGCATTCGAGGCCCCGCCATATGCCAAGCCACCTCCCACATGGGGACAGCCATCAAACTTCCAGAAAAAGTCGCCGACCATACTGTCATGATGCCATGACTTGCCGGCATCTGAAGACTCAATAAGAGCCATATCACGAGGCTTCATATCACGGTAAAGCACTTTTAGCTCGTTCACCGAAGAAATCAATAGCGTATTCCAACAGCACGAACAGGTAGAACTATCAAGCTCCATGCTGCTACGCCAATGCATACCGGCATCGACAGATTTTGAGTAGCGCAGACTCTGGTAACCATGTTCTTCCGGGTCTTCCAGCCAGACAGCGTGAAAATTGCCCTGCCCATCCGCCGCCAGATCCATGTGAGACTGATCACCTTCCTTATTGAGCGCAGGACTGGAACCTTGTCGCCAGGTTTTCCCGCCATCAGGAGAATACGCACTCACGATAGGCCCCATGCCCGGAATTTCACCTTTTGTTTGCCAGATAGCAATAACATTGTCACCAGAAGCCGCTATCTGAATGTCGTTGCCCCTGGCTGCTATGGGCGGTGTTATTGAATTGCCCAGATCAACAGGCAATAACCAATGACGCCCCCCATCTTCGGAGCGAAGATAGCGAACGCTCAGACGCTGATCTTTAGCTGATGTCGCCCCTGCAACGAGCATGTGAATACTATCGTTGTCGACATAAACATCAAACGACGCGATCTCTAGCAACCCTAGCGAAGTCTTGTAATAAACCGGATAATAGCCTGAAGACGGACTAATGATTTTTTGCCCATTACGACCTAAAGTTGCAACGTTACAGAAGCCTCCAATAACTGACATAATCGAAAATAAAACAACGCTAGAGAACGTCCTCGAATTAGTTTTCAGCACATCAGCCCACTCAACAGTTGCATAAAAATATTATTGCTGGATTTTTGCAATTTGGTCTTCATAATCATCTTTCGACATGACACCGCTCACCCCGGTACGCTGATGCGTCCTGTCAAAAAAATAAGTTCTGGGCAACTCACCATACCATTTGGGGTCAATTTCATACTGGAGTTTTTGTGTGTTTTCTTCCGCGTAGATCCAGTTTTCAAGTGCGGCTAACTGGTTTTTCTCCAATATTTGCTGGATTTGAACGCTGTCCGACGAGTCATCCGTTGTCAGCATGATAATTTTCAATTCGGGCTTGCTCTTATGTATGGCATTTAATAATGCCATGTCTTTCAGGCAGGAAGAGCACGTAACAGACCAAATCACCATCATGAATGGCGTGTTGGAATTGCTAGCCAGCAACTGCTGATAACTGCCTGATGCAAATGGCTTTAGAGTCGCCTGCTCTGCCTGGGCATAACTACCCTGCAGCGCATTCAAAATAAAAACTAAGTGCATAAAAAAGGTCTTAAGTGGCATGATTCGTTACCCTCAGTTCAAAATTGGTTTGGCCTAAACATACACAAAAAATAATTTGTAAATGAAGTTGTCTTTACGGGCAATTAAGTGTAAAAGCCAAATTGAAGAGCTTGTCATTATACGGAATATGGGAGCGATAGAACAATGAAGTGCACTGACCTTCTAAGAAATCACAACCCCATACACTATTTATGTGTGAAATGTTATTTAGGAGACGTTATGTACAAAACAAATATAAAAAATCTGTCTGTATTAATTTTATTGCTGAACCTCACGCAGCTGGTTCATGCGGCAGACTCCAAAAGTTTTATGGGTATGACGTTCGTTAAAATAGATCCTGGCTGTTTCCAGATGGGGCAGAATAAAAAATTTAAAGAAAGTAGCGAGGCTGAAGTACCCAACCATCGCGTCTGTATTGAAAAGCCTTTTTACCTGGGCGAAACCGAAGTGACACAAAAACAATGGGAAGACATCATGGGCAATAACCCCAGTAAAGCAAAAGGATTGTATAAACCTGTCGAAAAAGTCAGTTGGGATGATGCACATGCATTTATTAAACGCTTGAATGAAAAAGAAGGCGGTCAATATTACCGCTTGCCGACCGAAGCTGAGTGGGAATATGCAGCTCGGGCAGGCAGTGACACAGTCTATTCATTTGGCGATGATGAGAAAAATTTAGCCGATTATGCCTGGTATGGCAATTTAGGCTATCACGGCAGTGCTCATGAGGTTGGACTCAAAAAACCCAACCAATGGGGTTTGTATGACATGCATGGCAATGTCTGGGAATGGGTTGAAGATTGGTATGGTGCCACTTATTATAGCAGCAGCCCTGTCAATGCCCCCAAGGGCCCTGAATCTGGCCAATACCGAGTCTATCGTGGTGGCAGCTGGGTTGGCAAAGCGGTAAACCTTCGTTCTTCCGCTCGATTCAGCGGCTTACCTGTCAGTCGGACGCATGACATAGGTTTGCGTTTGGTCAGAGAACCTTGAACGTTCTCGCAGAACTCAACGATTATCAATCTTCGATACCAGCGTGCAAACTTGGCTCAACTTTTTGCCCCCCTGAAAAATCTACAGGAATTGCATTCTTCTTAAAATAAAAAAAGCCCGGTATAAAATTTATACCGGGCTTAATTCCGCATTGACTATTTTAGTTATAGTCCAACGCTAACATTCGTTGAAGCGCCTGGTCTTTCTTTAGCGCCATCTGGATCGTCCAAACAGCCTGTCAAACCAACAATCATCAATGCTATCGCTAATAACGATACTATTTTTTTCATAAAATCCTCCTAAATAACGATTTGTAATAATTTTAATCTGCCCCTTGGATGGACGTGCGATTTATAGCACCATTTATCACCAGGATGCAAGACCGAATTGATAATTTTATTTGGCGAATTGAATAATGAATTCAGATCGGATCATCAAAAAAACCTTCCCCCACTTTGTCACTTACGTGTAGATCAGGCATATAAAATCCAGGCAAGTTGTTCGCCGATTGCTATTCAAAAAATATTTGTTTAAACTTGCTCACACTTTGACAAAAAAGTATTTTTTCTTAACAGTTGATGCAAGCCAAATTACTGAATAATACTGCTGCAATGAGATTCCGGATAGGAAAGCTTCTGCTTGCTCTTTCGCTCCCGGTATTGCTGTTGGCATCGCTGGCCTATCGGTACACTACTATCGACTTGATTGGTTTGAGTCATGGCTTTAGTCATCCATTACAAGGATGGGACCACTTGTTGACCATGCTAGCAGTTGGCATATGGGCCGCTCAAATGCGTGGACATGCGATCTGGATGTTACCATTAGCTTTCGTCAGTGTCATGAGTCTCGGAGGATTTGCCGGTGCCGCAGGCATTACCATACCCAGTGCAGAAGGCATCATTCTGCTTTCAGGCGCAGTATTTGGCGTATTGATAACTCGTAAAATTCGATTCAGCACGAAAATTAACGTGCTTATCGTTGCTTTTTTTGCTTTTTTCCATGGCTTTGCGCACGGGCAGGAAATTTCCACTTCGGCCAGTTTGATTTCCTATACAGCCGGATTTATGGTCGCGACGCTACTGCTTCATGGCGCAGGCATCGTTGTCGCAAAACTCGTGGTCGTATGCGTGGCTAGTCTGTTGACGATGCTGTTAACACACGCAAGCCCCTCTTCCAATTTGGAAACCGAACTCTACGGTGATGCTAACATTTCCAGACCGAGCTTCGGTAGCAATGAAACAGCACCAGTATTGCTAAATCATCGGGACCTGAGTCTGCAGACCGATATGGATAACGGGACCCAACCCTCATCTCAGGGAAAACTTCGAACACGAACTGGCTATCTGCCGAACGATTTCAACCGGCACGCTGTTAAGCTCCATCACGGTATCGGCAAGACGTCTTTACCCAATGCCGATCACATTCCCTATTTCTGCAACGCGGTTCATGGCTTGGCATTACCACAAGACAAGCATACTACTGAGGTACTGACACGTTTACATCGTATCGATATTCCGCTTGATATAACGGCATTCAATTGCTATTACCCGACCATCAACAACTCTCCTGGACGCAGTTTTTTGACCAATGGCTTGGGCATTACCTCTCCGCCTCAGTTCCTCGACTCCCCAGCAAGACTCCCCAGATTCACTCGCAATACCCCGATCATTGAAGCATCCAGCCTTCAACTATTCAGCACCGATTTTTACCTTACCCTTTTTCAGCGAACCATAATCCAAATCAGGGACGCGTTTGCTGGTTTTTTAGTGCTCATTGCTTTACCGGAACCAATCAATCTGATTCACCGGCTTAATACACGAACATCGCGTAAAGCATCTCTTGTAGTCATCGATTCACTTCAAAAATCGGTCAGCAAAACGCTCCTCGTTTTGGGCTCTGTTATGGACCCAATATCGTTGCCATTCGTACTTTATAACTGTCTCAAGCTTTCAAAATCACCCTCGGCAATAACCTTCATTCTCAGTCAGCCAAATTATTTTCTGGCCATGAGTTTGTATCATCAAAAAAGGAGTCTTTATGCTAGATAATAAAAAAACAAGAAAACTTAAAAAATCTAAAATCGGTTTTACCATCGGCGTTCTGATGGGTTTGAACGGCGTCATGGTTCAAGCCGACACGAAGACAGAGCAATCCTATGAGCTTGAGAACATCGAAGTTGAGGCTGACGGACGTGGAAAAAATCTTATTGGCCTGACCGGATCGGCTTCGCAAGGCGAAGTCAGCCAAAAGCAATTTGAGTACCGTCCACTCTCCCGTAATGGCGAACTGGTTGAAGTGGTACCCGGAGCTGTCGCTACCCAACATAGCGGTTCCGGCAAGGCAAATCAATACTTTCTGCGTGGCTTTAACCTTGATCACGGCACGGACTTTACCACCTACGTCGATGGCATTCCGATGAACATGACGACACACGCCCACGGCCAGGGCTATATGGATACCAACAGCCTCATTCCAGAACTGGTAAAAAAAATCGAATACGGCAAAGGACCCTATTATGCGGAAGTCGGCGATTTTTCGTCCGCAGGCTATGCAAAGATGTTCTCGATGGACGAATTGCCGAAAGGCATTTTCAAGTTTACCGCTGGCTCGTTTGACTATTATCGGACACTGATCGCCAATTCCAACAAAATCGGCAGCGGCAATTTGCTTTACGCCGGCGAATTCAACCTGTATGACGGCGTCTGGCAGCAACCAGAAGATTCGGAAAAATTTAACGGCATGCTTCGCTACAGCCTGGATCAAGGTAGCTGGGGCCTGTCGGTCAATGCCAAGGCTTACCACAACAACTGGACAGCCACCAATCAGATTCCGCAAGCGTCCATCGAAGATGGCACATTGGGCCTCTACGGTACAATGGACCCTAGCGATGGCGGCAAATCAGGTCGATACAGTTTTTCCACGAACATCTGGAATCAAGGTAGCGACTGGAAAAATGACGCCAATGTATATGCCCTATACACCGATCTCGATTTATACTCCAATTTCACGGGTTTCCTGGACGACCCGGTCAATGGCGATCAGATTCATCAATTTGAGCGCCGCGTTCAAGTGGGCGGCAATATTGAACATACCCGCTATAACAAACTGTTCGGTTTTGACATGGACAACTCGGTGGGCTTGCAATTTCGTCATGACGAAATCATGGAGCTAGGTCTCGATCATACCAGCAACCGGCAATATCAAAGCACGGTCAGCCACAGCGAGGTTGGCGCCACAACAGTCGGCCTCTATCTAAAAAACCTGACCCACTGGCATGAAAAGGTGAAAACCATTTCGGGTTTACGAGCCGACTTCATTCATGACGATGTCACCATGCTGGATACCGCCACGCATGATCCCTTAGTGAATTCCTTCAACTCGGGTGATAAAGACAGAACCATGCTCAGTCCCAAGTTCAGCCTGGTTGTAGGCCCCTGGCTCGACACCGAATATTTCCTGAACGCTGGCTATGGCTATCACTCCAACGACGCCCGCGGCACGGTAGCGAACATAGACCCGAACGATGGCGTCACCCCAGTCGGTACAGTTGCCCCTGCTGCCTGGTCACGCGGCGCCGAAGTGGGCATTCGCAGCAACTTTATACGTGGCCTCAACTCAACTGTGGCATTCTGGTGGCTGGAATCCAGCCAGGAACTGGTCTTTGTCGGCGACGCCGGCACCACTGAAGTCAATGACAAATCCTACCGCTACGGTGTTGAGTGGACCAACTATTACAAGCCCACTGACTGGCTGACTCTGGATGCTGACCTGGCCTTGACTTCGGCACATTTTGCATTAACGCCTGCCGGAGAAACCGACAGCTACGTGCCGAACTCGGTAGGCCGCGTGTTCACCACTGGCGCCACCGTGGTTGCACCGAATGGCTTGTTTGGCACTGTACGCTTGCGCCATTTCGGCGAAGTGCCACTGGATTCCTCCGGGAAATTCTGGGCGGGTGACACCTCTATCGTCAACTTAGGCGCCGGCTATAAACACAAAGCCTATAAATTTGAAATCGATGTCTTCAATATTTTCGGTACGAAACAAAGCGACATTGCCTATGCCTATGATTACGGATACCCTTCCGGCAATAATCAGCTGGGAATCATGAGACACCCTGTCGAGCCAAGAATGTTTCGGGGCACCATCACGATCAATTTTTAGTAACACCTGATGAGTCCTTTCAGTGGAGACCAGTAATCATGCTAACAATTAAAATTCCTGCTTTACTGGTATTACTTGCCTTCGGACAGTTTGCTTTCGCGCATCCGCCCGGCCTGAGCTCTGCCGAGCTTAGCCTGGGCGACCGCGAAAGCGGGATTAATTTAACCTTTGCCATGCAGGATATAGAAGCTTTTGTATCCATGGACAATGACCTGGACGCGGAGGTTACGCCTGCAGAATTGACGGCCGCCAAATCATCTATAGCTACGTTGGTTGCCAGTGAAATGCAGATTACCGTCGATGAAAGCCATGTTATATCAACAGTCAACGGAGATGTCGGTTTCGACGACCAAAATAACGTACACGTACGTTTTCTATTGACTATGCCTGTAGCCAATAAAATCCGCTATCAATCAAAATTACTCAACAAAATGGCTGCAGGCCATAAACAGTACCTGACCGTTAAAAATCAACAGGGACGAATCCTGATTGAAAAAATGCTGACTCAACAGGACAATACGTTCTTACTGGACCTGTCATCGATCAAGGCTAACAAAGAACAAGGCCCAATACATAGCAACACCTTTACTGAATTTGTTCAACTCGGTATTGAACACATTCTTACTGGCTATGATCATCTGCTGTTTTTATTATCGCTGTTGGTGGTCACACACCGATTTTGGCCAGCCTTGAAAATCATTACATTTTTTACGCTGGCACATTCAATTACGCTGGCTTTAGCAAGCTTTAACGTTATTAATTTTCCTGGCTCGATTGTGGAACCGCTGATTGCTGTCACCATTGTCTATGTTGCACTGGAAAATATCTGGCGGGGTGAACAGGTGAAAGGACGAGAGTGGCTAACGTTTTTCTTTGGCCTCATACACGGTTTCGGCTTCGCCAGTGTCTTGCGCGAAATGAACATTGGTGACAACGAAGGCGGTATTCTATTGCCCCTGTTTTCCTTCAACCTGGGCGTGGAACTCGGTCAAATCAGCGTGGCGGCGCTGGTGTTGCCGATTATCTGGTGGCTACATCGCAGACCCCTTGTTGATCAATGGCTAGCCCCTGCATGCTCGATCTTGACGGGTATTGCCGGCACTTACTGGCTTGTAGATCGTACGCTGCTGAGTTAGCCATGAAACAAGACCTAATCCAAAACACTCTGCAGTACCACACCGCATTCGACCCGCTCCATAGAAGAGGTCCTCACCCAAGGGAGAGTAAAATGAAAATCGTCTATAGCTTGCTGGAAAGCAATCAAATGAACAAACCGTTATTTCGATGGAGCCCTATTGAGTTGGCCTTACATGGCCAGGACGACCAAAAATATAGGGCGGCTTTATGCACCGCCTTGGTCATTCTGTTACATATCTTGGTTATACTGCGGCTCATGCAACCCGCTATTGAAGAGATTAAGCTGGCAACGCCACTGCCGATTGAGGTCACTTTACTCCCTGCGCCTAAAAAACAGGCCGACGCGGGAGCAATAAAAGCCAAACCCATCGAAAAACCTAAAACAAAGACATTACCACCCAAACCAAAACCCGTGCAAAAACAGAAACCGGTTGCGCCAAAGAAAGCTGTCGTCAAACCCGTGATGCCCGACACTATTGCACCCGTTATTAAAGCGCCAGCATTGCCTACGCAACAATCAGTCACCAACACACAGACCAGTGCGTCTAACACCAGCAACTCCCCTACGTCAGTAACGAGCAAAACCAGTTCGGCCGCCAAAACTGACGCACAGACTGACGCCAATTTTCGTCCCTATTACAGCAGTAATCCAAAACCTCAATATCCGAGCATCGCAAGAAGCCGGCATTTAGAAGGCAAGGTCCTGCTTAAGGTCAAGGTTTCAGCCGAAGGTCACAGCGTACATGTGTCCATCGATAAAACCAGCGGCTTTGACATGCTTGACAATGCCGCCATTGAAGCCGTGCAAAACTGGAAGTTTGCGCCAGCACGTCGCGGCGACACGCCCGTCGCCTGTACAGTTACCATTCCAATTTCCTTCAAACTACAAGATTAGACCGGAGCTTTTAATGCCATTCGCTATTTCACCAGCTACGATTATTGACTGCACTTTATATACCTTGCTGGTCTTTTCCATCATAACCTGGGTCATCATTTTTTATAAACTATGGGAGTTTACCCGGAACAAATACGCCAATCGATTTTTCGTCGACAGTTTTTGGCAGGCACTGGATGTGGGTGCGGCAAAACAAATAACCTTGAAAGCTCAAGGCCCTTTGGCAAGAATCGCAATCAGTGGGTTTGGCTGGTTGGAGGAGGTTCAGCGCCCGGGCGTAAAAACCATCAAGTTTTTCAGTTCAACCCCGGAAGAACTGCTGGAACAGGCCTTACGTATACAGGTACAAAAAGAACAGCAGCGCATTGAAGCCGGATTGACTTATCTGGCCAGCATTGGCAGCACGGCCCCTTTCGTTGGCTTATTCGGCACGGTATTAGGCATCATGCACGCCATGCAGGATATCAGCAAAAGCGGCTCTGCCAGCCTGGATGTCGTGGCTGGTCCGATTGGTGATGCATTAATCGCAACCGCCATCGGCATTGCCGTCGCGGTGCCGGCAGTATTGGCTTATAACCTGCTGCTTCGCAGAATCAAATTACAGCGCTTAGCCATGGAAAACTTTGCTGACGGATTTATGCACATTGCATTTCTTAACGCCAATCATCAAGCGTAAGTACTGGCACTGACGAGAAAAGGCTAACATCGATGGACATCCCTGCTTTTCTCCATTAACGCTACTTCTGACTATTTGCCAGAGTAAGCGCTAATTTCGGTTGCCAGTTTTTCGGCATAACCCGTGTAACTGCCGGGCGTCAAGTCCAATAAACTGGCTTTGGCTTCAGCCGGAATATCCAGTTTTTCTATAAATGCCCGCATTTGCTCTGGCGTAATGCGCTGGCCTCTGGTGAGCTCTTTCAGTTTTTCATATGGCTTCTCAATGCCGTAGCGACGCATGACCGTTTGAATGGGTTCTGCAAGAACTTCCCAGTTGGCATTGAGATCATGATCAATGACGTCGCAGTTAATTTGCAACTTCGACATGCCCTTGATGGTTGCCTGAACGGCGATACTCGTGTGTGCAATGCCGACACCAATATTTCTGAGAACTGTGGAATCCGTCAAATCCCTCTGCCAACGAGAAACCGGAAGCTTCTCGGCCATGAATGAAAATAGGGCATTGGCAATACCTAAATTGCCTTCAGAGTTTTCAAAGTCAATTGGATTCACTTTATGCGGCATGGTGGAGGAGCCAATTTCACCAGCAATGGTTTTTTGTCGAAAATAGCCAAGGGAAATATAACCCCAGACATCCCGATTGAAATCCAATAATATGGTATTAAATCGGGACAGCGCATGAAAAAATTCAGCAATGTAATCGTGCGGCTCAATCTGGGTGGTGTAGGGATTCCACTGCAAGCCGAGTGACTCAACGAAATTTTTGGAAAACGCTGGCCAATCAATTTCAGGATAAGCGGTGTAATGGGCATTATAATTGCCGACCGCGCCGTTTATTTTCCCAAGGAATCTGATAGCCGCCAATTGCTCTTTCTGCCGCAACAATCGGGCGGCGCTGTTGGCAAATTCTTTGCCGGTCGTGGTCGGAGTCGCCGACTGACCATGAGTGCGGGACAACATGGGTTGGCCGGCCGTTTCCACTGCAATCTTGCTGATCGCGGCAATACAATCGTCCATTTGGACCGCAATCAAGCAGCGCCCCTCTTTTAACATTAGGGCATAAGACAAATTATTGATATCTTCAGATGTACAAGCAAAGTGGATAAATTCGCAGACTTCTTCCAGCTCAGGGTTCCCCGTAATTTTTTCTTTCAGGAAATATTCAATCGCTTTGACGTCATGGTTGGTGACTTTTTCGATATCTTTGATACGTTGAGCATCTGCTTCTGAAAATTCATCAATAATTTGATTCAATAGTGCCGATGCGTTTACGCTAAAAGCTTTTACTTCCGTAATCTGCGTATGACCAGCCAGCGCCTGAAGCCAGCGCACTTCGACCAGCACGCGAAAGCGTATCAGTCCAAATTCACTGAAGACCAGGCGTAAATCATCAACCTTATTGGCGTAGCGCCCATCGATCGGTGAAATTGCGGTTAGATTGAAATTTGACATGAATAAACCCTGATATAAAGATTGAACTGTGGCCCTGGCTTATTGGGAAAACCGAAAAGCATTTAAAAAATTAAGAAAATATTTATCTCAAATGGACAATTGATATATCTATTTCTTGGGAGACATTAGCAAAATCGGCGCCGATACGAAGTACCCATGTGTAACGTCAGTAGTGGTTGAGCAATGGATCACTCGTTGGCTCTGGACTCGATGATGCCGCCACCCAGGCATACTTCGCCGTCATAAAATACTACGGACTGCCCAGGTGTGATGGCTCGTTGAGGCTCAGCGAAAATAACTTTACATCGTCCTTCAGCCATGGACTCAACCCGGCATTTTTGATCAGCCTGTCTGTACCGTGTTTTGGCTGTGCAGTCGAAAGCCGCAGACAAAGAACGGTTATCGCACCAGTCCAATTGGCTTGCCTCCAAGGTATTGTGCAACATCATCGGATGATCATGGCCTTGACCGACAACCAGGATATTGTGGACCAGATCCTTATCAAGCACATACCAAGGTTCATCCAAAGTATTTTTAACGCCGCCAATCCCCAGACCCTGCCGTTGCCCCAATGTGTAAAACATCAAACCTTGGTGTTGTCCAATCAACTGCCCGTCATCCGTGCGAATTTCACCCGGAAGCGCGGGTAAATAGCGCTGCAGAAATTCAGTGAATTTTCGTTCACCAATGAAACAAATGCCGGTGCTGTCTTTTTTTGAAGAATTGTCAAAGCCTGCCTTTTTTGCCAAGGCCCGTATATCCGGCTTTTGCAGATGACCGATTGGAAATAAAGTCCGCGACAGTTGCTTTTGTCCCATTGTATAGAGAAAGTAACTTTGCTCCTTATTCTTATCCATTCCTTTTAATAAGAAAAACTCACCGTTACTTTCGTTGACCCTGGCATAGTGCCCTGTGGCAATATATTCTGCGCCCATGTCTTCAATGGCGAAATCGAGGAAGGCTTTAAACTTGACGAATTTATTGCACAAGATATCAGGATTGGGCGTGCGACCGGCCTTAAATTCAGCTAAGAAAACTTCAAATACCTGATCCCAATATTCGGAAGAAAAATTAACCGTTTTTAATGGTATGTCCAACTTATCACAGACTTGCTGTGCGTCAGCCAGATCCCTGATTGCCGTGCATTGATCGGTACCGTCATCTTCCTCCCAGTTTTTCATGAATAAGCCGGTCACATTGTAACCCTGCTCCAAAAGCAACAATGCCGTCACCGAGGAGTCCACGCCACCGGACATGCCGACAATAATATTTTTACTCATGCAAGATCGAGAAACGATTTAAGCAATGATAAAGGGTAGCGCTGCCCATCCAGATAGTCATCGATGCTTAATAAAACCAGGGGGCTGCGCAACAATTGCTGACGATTTTTGGCCTGTATTTCGTCAACTGTTAGCCAGTGGGCAGCAAAAATACCAACATCCAGGGGCTGCGAAGGATTGTGTGAATGACAATACCCGGAAAAACAAATTCTGACGAATGTCGGTGAATCCGGCTTTTTACGCCATAATTGAACGGCTACTACGTGTTCGGGTTCGAAATGCCAAGCGGTTTCTTCGTAGACCTCTCGTTTAACAGCTGAAATTATATCTTCATTTTCTTCAAGATGACCTGCAGGCTGATTGAATTGAAGACCATTCGAAGTCTCTTCCTCCACGAGCAAAAAACGCTGGTTCTTTTCGATAACTGCGGCAACTGTTAAATGTGGTTTCCAAACCATCCGTTCTTTCCGGCTTTGATGAACTGTTCATTTTACAGTATAAAGATTATTCTGTTTTAAAGTTTTGAATCTTTAACACCAGAAAAAGTCGAATTGACAAAATGGTCAAAAATGGATTTCAATGCATGTCAGGGTCAATCTGAAGGATGGATTTAGTTATGTACAAAAGTTCGAAATGCACTAATATTGGCATTAAGACCAGACCGAAAGGTCCCAGCAAGTAGATAGTATGTCTGATAAAGAACCGTTTAAATATGATGATGCTGATGGCCTGGCACTTCAGGAAGCCAAGCCCAAGCTTAAAAGACCGCCGTTATATAAAGTCATTTTGTTAAATGATGATTTTACGCCGATGGATTTTGTCATTGAAATACTGATGTATTTTTTTGCCATGCCACAGGACAAGGCGACAAGAGTGATGCTGCAAATACATACTCAGGGCGTTGGCGTGTGTGGCACCTTTTCTAAGGATGTTGCTGAAACCAAGGTTTATTTAGTCAACGAATATTCACGTGAGCATCAACACCCTTTGTTGTGCTCGATGGAAGAAGTGTAGGTTGGAGAGTTTATGTTAAGTAAAGAACTTGAAGTGACGTTAAACAACGCTTTTAAAAACGCCCATGAAAAGCGTCATGAATTTATAACGGTTGAACATTTGCTTCTAGCTCTTCTGGACAATGCTTCTGCGGAGGCAATAATGAGAGCTTGCGGGTGCGATATAAAAACGCTCCGTATGCAACTGACTCAATTCATTGATGAGACCATGACTCTGATCCCTCCAGGAGTTCAACGCGAAACTCAACCAACATTGGGGTTTCAGCGAGTTCTGCAGCGGGCAGTCTTTCATGTACAGGCTTCCGACAAGAAAGAGGTTTCCGGCGCCAACTTATTTGTCGCATTATTTAGCGAACAAGATTCTCATGCCGTCTATTTACTCAACAAACAAGATATATCCCGATTGGATGTCGTAAATTATTTGGCGCATGGCATATCCAAAATTGATCAGGACAACGAACCCAATAACGAACGCTCTTCTTCACTGAGCAATTCAGAATCGGATCCTGCTGGCAGCCCGCTGGATAAATATACAGTCAATCTCAATGAAGAAGCCATTCGCGGCAGAATAGATCCATTAATCGGCAGAGAACTGGAAGTTGAAAGAACGATACAAACGCTTTGTCGCCGTCGCAAAAACAATCCTTTGCTGGTTGGTGAGGCCGGTGTTGGTAAAACAGCCATAGCAGAAGGCCTGGCCAAGCGTATAGTGGAAGAAAATGTCCCTGAAATCTTGAAACGAAGTGTCATTTATTCGCTGGACATGGGAGCACTGGTTGCCGGCACGAAATACCGTGGCGACTTTGAAAAACGACTTAAAGCATTGGTAAATCAGCTCAAAAACGAACCCGACTCGATATTGTTCATTGACGAAATTCACACCATTATTGGTGCTGGTTCAGCATCGGGTGGCGTCATGGACGCATCCAACCTGATCAAGCCAGTGCTGGCATCCGGTCAACTCCGCTGCATTGGCTCGACGACCTATCAGGAGTACCGCGGCGTATTTGAAAAAGATCACGCATTGGCACGCCGGTTCCAGAAAATCGACATCCTGGAACCGTCCGTCGAAGATACCATCCTAATCTTGAAAGGCCTAAAAACTCGTTTTGAAGAGCATCATGATGTGAAATATTCAACCGAGGCGCTTCGTTTAGCCGCTGAATTGTCTGATCGCTATATTACCGACCGGCACTTGCCCGACAAGGCAATCGACGTCATTGACGAGGCCGGCGCAAAGCAACGCATGGCACCAGAAAGTGATCGCAAACAAGTCATTGACGTTGCCGAAATAGAAGACATTGTGTCAAAAATTGCCAGGGTGCCAGCCAAATCCGTTTCCTCAAACGATATTGATAAACTGGCCAGCCTGGAAAATAATTTAAAAATGCTGGTGTTTGGCCAGGACGAAGCCATTTCTGCGCTTGCGACTGCCATCAAATTATCACGCGCAGGTTTGCGTGAAACACAGAAAACCATCGGCTCTTTCCTGTTTGCGGGCCCTACCGGCGTCGGCAAGACAGAAGTAACTCGGCAGTTAGCCAAAGTATTGGGGGTTGAATTAATTCGCTTTGACATGTCCGAATATATGGAACGTCACACGGTTTCCAGACTGATCGGAGCACCTCCAGGTTATGTAGGCTTTGATCAAGGTGGCTTATTGACCGAACAGATTACCAAACATCCTCACGCGGTGTTACTGCTTGATGAAGTAGAAAAGGCACACCCAGATGTCTTTAATTTGTTATTGCAGGTAATGGATCATGGCTCATTAACCGATACGAATGGCCGTAAGGCCGATTTTCGTAACATTATTTTAGTGATGACAACGAATGCCGGAGCCGAAGAAGGAAGCCGCGCATCAATTGGCTTTACTTATCAAGACCACGCTTCCGACAGTATGAAAGTCATTGAAAAGGGATTCTCGCCAGAATTTCGAAACAGGCTTGATGCGATCATTCAATTCAAGCCGCTTGACATTGCAATCGTCGTTCATGTCGTTGACAAATTTATCTTTGAATTGGAAGCCTTATTATCAGATAAACATGTCACGCTAACGCTCGATACGGAAGCACGTTTATGGCTTGCTGAAAACGGCTGCGACCCTAAGATGGGAGCGCGACCTATGGCTCGATTAATTCAGGAAAAAATTAAAAAACCACTTGCCAATGATTTGCTGTTCGGCAAACTGGCCCGCGGTGGGCATGTGCGTGTTTATGTAGAAAATAATGAACTTTTTTTTGCCATTGAAAGCAAAGAATTGATCGTTTCAGAAAACAGTTAACCGTGGATAATGCTAATTCTTTCGCTTGGAAGGAAAAGAATTAGCGCATGCGGAAAGTAATGCGGCCTTTAGTTAAATCGTAAGGAGTCATCTCGACTTTTACGCTGTCGCCAGTCAATATTCGAATATAATGTTTACGCATTTTTCCGGAAATATGTGCGGTCACTATGTGGCCGTTCTCCAACTGAACGCGAAACATCGTATTAGGAAGGGTATCTATCACCTTACCTTCCATTTCAATCTGATCTTCTTTAGCCATTGTGTTTGATCCTAGCAATTAAAACCGCCAATGATAACATAGGCTCGATTTTTTCAACAGAAGCGAGTGAATTTGCGGGCCTTCAGCAAATCAAAAACACCCTGCAAAAATAAAATGCCGTTAAATTAGCATCTCAAAATAACGGCTTTGCAACAAAAAGTTAAACGGCGTTTTTAATTCGTTCCAAGGCGCCTTGCAAATTGTTCATGCTGGTAGCAATCGAAATTCTGACATGTCCAGGACAACCAAATGCCGAGCCGGGCACCAACGCAACACCGGCCTGTTCAATCAAATATTCGGAAAGCTCAAGGTCATCATTGACATTATTCATACTGGCTATCAGCTTTTCCACCTTGGGAAACACGTAAAAGGTTCCGTCGGTTTCAAGACATTCAACTCCTTCAATGCTGTTCAATTCAGCGACTACATAATCATGGCGTTGCTTGAACTCCGTACACATGCGACCAATAAAACCTTGATCCCCCGTTAACGCAGCCTCAGCGGCAACCTGTGAAATCGAGGTTGGGTTGGATGTACTTTGCGACTGGATCGTACACATGGCTTCAATCAGATCGGCGGGGCCTGCCGCATAGCCGATGCGCCAACCTGTCATTGAATACGCTTTGGAAACACCATTCATAACGATAGTGCGGCCATAAAACTCCGGATGAGCATTCAGTATATTAACAAACGTACCTTGCTTCCAGAGTATATGTTCATACATATCATCGGTAGCGATAATTATTTCAGGATAATCCTTAAGCACATCGCCCAGCGCCTTAAGCTCTTCCAGTGTATAGGCAATACCGGATGGATTGGATGGACTATTAATAAAAATTAACCGTGTTTTAGCAGTAATGACCTCACGTAACTGCTTTGGAGTAATTTTAAAATTCTGTTCTTGGGTAGTTTCTATAATGACTGGCACACCATCCGCCAAAAGCACCATATCCGGATAAGAAACCCAGAACGGCGCCGGAATGATTACCTCGTCACCTGAATTCAATAGGGCTTGAGTCAGATTATAGGAACTTTGCTTACCGCCGCAGGATACCAAGATCTGATTGAGTTGATAATCAAGACCATTATCCTGTTTGAATTTAGCAATAATTGCCTTTTTTAATGAAGGAATACCATCCACCGCAGTATATTTGGTAAAACCATTATCCAGCGCTTTGACCGCGGCCGCCTTGATATGTTCCGGCGTATCGAAATCCGGTTCACCGGCTCCGAGACCTATTATGTCTTTGCCTGCCGCACGCATTTGCGCGGCGCGCGCCGTAATTGCCAGCGTGGGCGAAGGTTTTACTGTTTTGACTCTGTTAGAAAGATTAATGCTCATGTTCCGCCGTGTAAAAATCAATGACAAATGAGGGTAATTATACGCTATGTAAATGGCATACCGGCAATCAAAAAGTAACTATCCACCACGCGCAGGAGATCGATGCACAAGGCTAACAGGCGGGGCCAGTTTAAAGTTTGATTTTTTTCGCCTTCGCATTTCAAAAACATGTTCCGATTAGACAATATCCGCCAGATTTCCTTTCGTTTCCAGCCAGATTTTCCTGTCTTGTGAACGTTTTTTGGCCAGCAACAAATCCAACTGCCCAGTTGTATCATCATCCTCTGCCACCGTCAACTGAACCAACCTGCGCGTATCGGGATTCATCGTGGTTTCCCGAAGTTGACCGGGATTCATTTCTCCCAGACCTTTAAAGCGTTGAACGTTAATCTGCCCTTTCAGCTTTTCGGCCTTAATCCTATCCAGAACACCTTGCCGTTCGGCTTCGTCCAACGCATAAAAAACCCGCTTACCGACATCGATCCGATACAACGGAGGCATAGCCACAAACACATGCCCCGCAGTAACCAGTGCATTAAAGTGCTGATAAAACAAGGCGCATATCAATGTGGCAATATGGTTGCCATCAGAATCCGCATCCGCCAAAATACAGACCTTGCCATAGCGCAGATTCTGCAAATCACTGGAGCCGGGTTCAATACCCAAAGCCACGGCTATATCATGCACTTCCTGTGAAGCCATCACCTGGTTGGATTCAACCTCCCACGTATTCAAAATCTTGCCGCGCAACGGCATGATCGCCTGAAACTCACGCTCACGAGCCTGTTTGGCAGAACCACCAGCCGAATCGCCTTCCACCAAAAACAGCTCTGTCCTGGCAATATCCTGCGCCGAACAATCTGCCAATTTACCTGGAAGGGCCGGTCCCGTGGTAATTTTTTTACGGATAATTTTTTTATTGGAGCGCAGTCTTTTTTGCGCGCTGGAAATAATGATTTCAGCGATCTTTTCGCCTTCAGCCGGATGCTGGTTTAACCACAAGCTGAAACTGTCTTTGGCAACGCCCGACACAAACGCCACGCACTCCCGCGAACTCAGTCGTTCCTTGGTTTGTCCCGAGAATTGCGGATCTTCCAGTTTCACCGAAAGCACAAAATGACAATTCTCCCAGACATCTTCCGGTGCCACTTTGACTCCGCGCGGCAAAATATTGCGAAAATCGCAAAACTCGCGCATGGCTTCCGTCAAGCCGGCACGCAAACCGTTGACATGAGTTCCGCCTTGCGCAGTAGGCACCAGATTGACATAACTTTCATTCAGCATTTCGGCCGGGTTTTCCACTGCCCAGACGATACCCCATTCCACTGCCTCATGATTAGCCGCCGTATTGACCATGAAGGGTTGTTCCGGAAAAAACTCAGTTTCTCCAATCTGATCCAGCAGATATTCCTTCAGACCATCCTGATAACACCAGACATACTCTTCTTCACCTTGATCAACTTGCAAGGTGATTTTAAGACCTGGGCACAATACCGCTTTGGCGCGCAAAACCTGTTTTAGTTTGGCGACCGATATTTTATTGGAATCAAAATACTTGCCATTAGGCCAAAACTTAACCGCTGTCCCTGTATTGTTGCGACCTACCGTACCAACCTCAGTCAATTCGCTTTGCTTTTCACCATCCGCAAAGTCCATGCGATAGATTTTACCGTTGCGCTTAACCTCTATTTCCAGTTTCGCCGATAAGGCATTGACAACCGACACACCGACACCGTGCAAGCCCCCCGAAAATTGGTAATTTTTATTGGAAAATTTACCGCCGGCATGCAACTGCGTCAAAATGACTTCAACCCCTGGAATACCCTGCTCGGGGTGCATATCGACCGGCATGCCGCGACCGTTATCACTGACCAGTACAGAGCCGTCTTTATACAAGACCACGTCAATTGCATCCGCATGCCCGGCTATTGCTTCGTCGACGCTGTTATCAACCACTTCCTGCACCAAATGATTGGGTCGGGTTGTGTCGGTATACATACCAGGTCGCTTTCGAACAGGCTCCAATCCGCTTAAAACCTCAATTGCCGCTGCATTATATTCACTCATAAATCCTACGTTATCTCCTGCTATCAATTTTTGATGTTCAGTTAATGGATTACCAAAACCCATATGCCAATCCTATTGTCTTCAAATTAGCCTGTGATTACTGAAAAGTATAGAAAACCTTCGCCCTATGTACTAAATGCTAATGCATACCGATACTAAAGCTTTGAAAAATGCATGAGAAAGTCATGCCCGTACTATATTTTTCTTACAAATGATCAGAAACTCTTGTACTATTTAACAGTCTTAGTGCTTGTAAACTAATTATTTCAAGGAAATGTAACATGAGATCAACTACTGCTATATCACGTCCGGAAGCCGGTATTCTGGCTACCAATAAAATACTGAGAAACACTTACCTGTTGTTGTCAATGACATTGGTTTTCAGCGCGATGACAGCCGGTGCGGCCATGTATCTGAATATTCCGCACCCCGGCATGGTGATGACCATGATCGGCTATTTCGGTTTACTATTCCTGACAACGAAGTTCAGCAATAGCGGTTGGGGGCTGGTTTTTGTATTTGCCTTGACCGGCTTCATGGGCTTAACGCTCGGGCCGATATTAAACATGTACACACAAGCTTTCAGCAACGGTCATGAATTGATTATAACGGCATTAGGCGGTACAGGCGTTATCTTTCTTGGTCTTTCAGGCTATGCATTAACCACTCGCAAAGACTTCAGCTTTATGGCGGGCTTCTTGATGGTCGGTGTGCTGGTAGCATTTTTGGCAGGTATCGCAGCTATGTTTTTCACGATACCAGCCTTGTCCCTGGCAGTATCTGCCATGTTCATTCTGCTGATGTCCGGCATGATTCTGTTTCAGACCAGCGCAATAATCCACGGCGGTGAAACAAATTACATCCTGGCGACAATTTCGCTATACGTTTCAATTTACAACCTGTTCCTGAGCTTGCTTCAACTGCTTGGGGTCTTCAGTGGCGAGGATTAATCAAGCTGCTGATTCGCAAATCAAAAGCCCGGCCCTACTAGCCGGGCTTTTTTGCTTGTTATTCCTGTTCACGGCCTGCCAGGCCCCCAAATCCCCCGAAGATGTCACATCTGCTTTCTGGACTTCATTAATCAAGGCCAATATTGTAGAGGCCAAACAATATGCCACAAAAAACACCCAACCTCTGATCACCGAACAGGAAACCAGGACAAACACTGTTCTGCATACCGGCGAAATTGTAATAAACGCTCAGCTTGCAACTGTGGAAACCATCATGACGGAAAATGACCGTACTTTCTCTTTCGATACAGCACTAGTGAAAGAAAATGATCAATGGAAAGTTGATTATCAGCAAACACTCTTGAATATTTCTGCCATGCCATTCAATGGTATTATGAAAAATCTGGAACAGCTTGGTAACGACCTCAATGAAAAACTGGAACAGCAGATGCCTTTGTTCGAAAAACAGATCGAATCGTTTGGAGAACAATTAAACCGGAAGCTCGATGAATTTGGACGGTATCTGGAAGATCCGAAAAAATGGAAGCGGCAACATCCCAATGGCGACAGTATTTAGCTAAAACTAGGACACCCTCATGACTGAGTCTCGCTGGAACCCAGAAAAACCGCTGGTCATCAATGCAATCTGCATCATTGGTGTTATTAATGCCATACAAATGTTCAACTTGGTGTTATCACCGATGGCCAAACAAGCTGGGGCGGTTTTTCCACTGTATTTTTCCACATCGATTCTGATCAGTCTACTTTGCATCGCCGGTTTATGGCGGCTAAAACGTTGGGCCGCCTTGGTCTATACAGCCCTGCTAATCTGTAACCAAGTGGTATTGATGATCATGGGTTATTGGGAACTGGCCGCCGCTGTTATCCCTGTGGCCATTATTTTATTGTTATTCAAACATCTGGATAAAATGTCTTAATTGATCTGGTAATTAAAAAACCAGTCCATGCAACCCAAAAGCAAAAGAGGCCGCGGCTCAGTCAGTAATCGGACGGGGCGATTCGAGATTGAAAGCCACGAATTTTTTGATGATGGCTGGGACAACCATGAAGATATCTCTGAACTTCTACCGACAACTTTAACCATTGATTTTGCAAAAACCGTCATCACCTACAACGCGTCTCCAGACGTCCCTTTTGACCGATCTATCAATCCCTATCGAGGCTGTGAGCACGGCTGCGCTTATTGCTTTGCGCGTCCGAGTCATGCCTATTTAGGGCTATCACCGGGACTCGATTTCGAAACCAAACTGTTTTACAAATCCGATGCTCCCGAACGTCTCCGGTCAGAATTAGCTGCCCGCAATTACCGTCCAGCTCCCATTGCCCTGGGCATCAACACCGATGCCTATCAACCTGTCGAACGCAAACTGGGCCTAACTCGGCGCATTCTTGAAGTTCTGCATGAATGTCGGCATCCGGTATCAATCGTTACAAAGTCAGCACTCATCGAACGTGATCTGGACATATTAACTGACATGGCGAGACAAAATTTGGTACAAATCAGCTTGTCGATAACAACACTAAAACCCGAGACCGCCCGTAGGTTGGAACCGCGCGCCGCCAGCCCAAAACGCCGTTTACAAACTGTGGCGCGTTTGTCTGAAGCCGGCATTCCGGTCTCAGTTCTTGTGGCTCCTGTGATACCTGTGCTTAACGACGAAGAACTGGAAAAAATCCTGACGGAGGCCCGCAACGCAGGCGCTCTTGATACCGGTTATGTCTTGCTGCGTTTGCCGCTGGAATTAAAGGAACTGTTTAAAGAATGGCTTACCACGCATGAACCGCTGAAAGCAGAGCATGTGATGAATCGCATTTACGATGCGCGAGAAGGCAAGGCTTATGATTCAGCGTATGGTGTTCGCATGCGCGGCACGGGAGAATATGCCAGCGTACTCAATCAACGCTTTCGGTTGGCCAGGAAAAAACTATCGTTTCCAGGCTTGCCGGCGTTTAATTGTCAAATTTTCAGGCCACCCCGTTTAGGCGGCCAGATGGATTTGTTTTGGATGTAAAAACTCCTCCTATATCATTAAACTCATTACTACCAGGCTTACCACAATAGAAGCAATCATCAATCCAAATACATATTTGTCATCATCCAAATCAAGTTTCATGATCCCCTTCCGATTTTTATTAATGAGCCGTTTTTCGTTTTAAAAACGGAGAATATTGACGGCTTGATCGAAGCGTTGATCTTCATTTTCACAACAACGCCAATAATTTCAATATACCCGGATAACACTAATTGGCAAGACGCATCGACAAAACGCTGAGCCATTAAACCCACTGTTCGGCTGACTATGAATGCAAGACAGGCATGGCAATGCCTGCATTTCCATTTAAGATAAAACTATCACGAAATTAATGATTTCTTAACTATCCTTACTTAATATTACGGACCTTGTTGGCATATCTGATTAAGAGCCAGATATGCCATCCGTCCTATGATATTATTTTATTAACAGCATCAACATTTAAAGGCAATCATGAAAGCGAATATCGGTTTGATCGGCTTGGCAGTAATGGGACAAAACTTGGTTTTGAATATGAACGACCATGGTTTTAAAGTGGCCGTCTATAATCGCACAACCAGTACAGTCGATGAGTTTTTGGACGGCCCGGCAAAAAACACGCAGGTTGTCGGCACCCATTCCCTTGAAGAATTCGTTAACAGCCTTGAATCACCTCGCATCGTCATGTTGATGGTTAAAGCCGGTGACGTTGTTGACCAATATATCGACAGATTACTGCCGTTGTTATCAGCGGGTGACATTATTGTTGATGGCGGCAACTCGCTGTTTACAGACACCAACCGTCGCACACTTGCGCTCAAAGAAAAAAATATTAACTACATTGGCACTGGTGTTTCCGGCGGCGAGGAAGGCGCCAGGCACGGGCCTTCAATCATGCCGGGCGGCAACAAAGCGGCATGGCCTAACGTGAAACCCATTTTTCAGGCCATCAGCGCCAAGGTGAATGGCGAACCCTGCTGCGAATGGGTTGGCGATAACGGTGCCGGGCATTACGTCAAGATGGTGCATAACGGCATTGAATACGGTGACATGCAGTTAATATGCGAGGCCTATCAATTAATGTCCGAAGGTCTGGGCCTGACTGCTGATGAAATGCACAGCATTTTTGCGCAGTGGAATCAAGGCGATTTAAGTTCCTATTTGATCGAAATAACGGCTGCAATTCTGGCTTATAAAGACCAAGACGATCAGCCTTTGCTGGAAAAAATCCTGGATACGGCCGGTCAAAAAGGCACGGGTAAATGGACAGGCATTAATGCACTGGATCTGGGCATTCCGTTAACATTGATCGGTGAATCGGTATTCGCCCGTTGTTTATCGGCTCAAAAAGATGAAAGACAAAAGGCCTCGAAATTGTTGCCGAATCGTGCCAAGACCTTTAGCGGTGACAAACAGGCCATGATTAACGCGATTCACGATGCCTTGTATGCAGCCAAGATCATTTCCTATGCGCAAGGTTTTCGCTTGATGCGAGAGGCCGCGAAAGAATATAGTCTTTCCCTCAATTACGGCGAAATTGCTCTGATGTGGCGAGGTGGCTGTATTATTCGCAGTCAGTTTTTGAATGATATTAAACAGGCTTACAATAATAATCCCGAATTAGAGAACCTGCTACTGGCCGATTTCTTTATCGATGCCATGAAAAAAGCTGACGAAGGCTGGCGCAAAGCGGTCATTCTTGGAATAGAACTGGGTATTCCGACTCCTGCATTCTCGTCGGCATTAGCCTATTTTGATGGCTATCGCACGGAACGATTACCTGCCAACTTGTTGCAGGCGCAAAGGGATTACTTCGGCGCCCATACCTATGAGCGAATAGACCAACCCAGAGGCCAGTTTTTTCATACCGATTGGACAGGGCACGGCGGAAAAACCGCATCGACCACTTACACCGTGTGACCCTTGGATTTGAATGCTTTTTGAACCTTGCACCTTTTACTTTGGACTTGCTTACTTATGAATGCTGAACCCTGTACATATGTCATTTTTGGTGCCACGGGCAACTTGTCCCGGATAAAATTAATGCCCGCACTGTATCATCTTGATGCAGGAAATTACTTGCCGGAAGGAACACGTATCCTGGCTATAGGCCGAAGACCCTGGGATCAGCAAAAATGGTTGTCTGAAGTCAGGGACATGATTCAATCCAAGGTCAAGAAAGATTTCGATGAAAAAATTTTTCTCAGATTTAGTGATCGTCTTGACTATCATCAAGGTGATATACAGCAGGCAGCGTGTTATACAGCACTCACCGAAACGCTCAATCAGAAAAATAAATTTCCTAAAAACATGGCCTTCTATTTATCCATCAGTCCGTCCGATTTTGGTACGGTCATGGAGTTTTTGAGCCATAACCGCCTGTTAGATGAAGAATATGGCTGGCGTAGGGTGATTATAGAAAAGCCATTCGGCTATGACCTTGATAGCGCCCAGGCATTGCAGAAGCGCATCAACAATTATCTGACTGAAGAACAAGTCTATCGGATCGATCATTATCTGGGTAAAGGCATGGTGCAAAACGTCCTGGTATTTCGTTTTTCCAATGTTATGCTGGAACCCATCTGGAATCGTAACTATATTGATCATATTCAGATAACCCATTCCGAAGAGATTGGCATCGATAGCCGTGGCGATTACTATGATAACGCCGGCGCCATGCGTGATATGCTGCAAAGCCATTTGTTGCAACTGCTGACCTTGGTGGCCATGGAGCCCCCTGTTTCCATGGAAGCGGAAGCACTGCGCGATGAAAAAGTCAAAGTCTTAAAGTCGATTCGGCCGATACCCAAGGAAGCGGTGCACGGCCATTCTTTCCGTGCGCAATACGCGAAAGGTACTGTCAATGGCGAGAAGGTCAACGGCTATCTACAGGAACCTCATGTGCCGGCGAACAGCACAACCGAGACATATGCCGCTATGAAGCTTTATATTGACAACTGGCGCTGGCGTGGCATACCTTTCTATTTGCGCACTGGCAAACGCATGGCCAAGGCCCAATCGACCATTTCGATATGTTTTCGCCATCCTCCGTTACAATTTTTTCGTGGTACCAATGTGAATTGCATGACCCCCAACTGGGTACTATTGGGCATACAACCGGAGGAATGCATTCGCATGGAAATGACGGTAAAAGAACCCGGTCTGGAAATGAGTACCCGGGTTACCAGCCTGGATGCCAGTTTTCGTAATCAGGATGAAAAAGCCATCGATGCTTATGAAGACCTGTTGCTGGACGTATTGAAAGGCGACCGATCTTTATTTTTACGTTTTGACGAAGTCGAGCATGCCTGGCGTGTAGTCGACCCCATCCTGCAAACATGGGCAATTGAACGCGACTATATAGCCACTTATCCTGCCGGTTCCTGGGGGCCACAGGATAGCCGCCGTCTATTCGACAAAGAATCTCAGTCATGGCGCAGTTCTTTACTACCGGAGTGTATTTAAATGCAGACGAGTTGTCGCTGGCATTATCTGGAAACAGCCGAGAAGGTCGCCCAAGCGGCCACTCAACATATTCTCGCAGGTGCACAACTAGCTATCACGAAACGGGGAAAGTTTAAACTGGTGTTGGCTGGCGGAAGCACTCCGGAAAAAATCTATCGTTTATTGGCCGAAGCCAACGCAGACTGGCTCAACTGGCATATCTATTTTGGCGACGAACGTTGTTTGCCCGCCGATTATCCGGATAGAAACAGTCTGATGGCCAGTCGCGCATTTCTCGAAAAAGTCACTATTCCTGAACAACAAATCTTTATTATGCCTGCCGAATTAGGTCCGGAAAAAGCCGCTGAACACTATCGTAATATTGTTGCTGAGGCACTGCCCTTTGACATGGTGCTGCTTGGCATGGGCGAAGATGGTCACACAGCCAGCCTATTTCCTGGCCATCAGCATAATGAGGATGAATTGGCACATGCCGTATATAATTCCCCCAAGCCACCGCCTGAGCGTGTTTCGATCAGTGCCAAGGCATTAGGCCAGACGCACGAATTGCTATTTCTGATTACCGGAAAAAGCAAACAGGAGGCTGTCAAAAATTGGCGTTCTGGACAGGATTTACCGATTGCATCCATCCAGCCTGAAAGCCCTATAGACATATACATTGATAATGATGCTTTATTACCCTAACCCGCTGTGATACCTTTTTTAAGGACTTGATCTCCCTCTTGCACATCTTTTCCCCCTCTCCATTTTGTTATTGCATTCCCTTTCTCGATTTCTGTCAGATTAATATACAATAGGCAAGTTGAACCTGACAATTGATATTGCCTGCCTTGTAAGGTTGGCAGTATACGAATTCAGGAATGCAATCAACATAACAAGAAACATTACGGCTAATTAAGCATCCAGACTATATCCCAGTTGGTGGACTGGCCGTTTTAATAATTATAAATGAAGGGTCAGGTTTATGTGTTGGAGTGGTGAAGCGTCCGGTGTCTTAGCGGTCGCAGGACTTAGTACCGCAGCTTATGTTGCGCTCAAGGGGGAGTCGAAAGAGCTTTGGATCCCGTTAACTTATTTCGCCTTAATGGAATTATTGCAGGCGGCGACTTATATCTATATCAATTTATGTGACAATCCGAATAATCAGATACTAACGTTATTTGGTTATCTCCACGTATCGTTCCAGCCGTTTTTTGTCAATATGGTTGCCATGTACTTTATTCCGGAATCCGTCAAACTCAAAATCCGAACGACGGTGTACACCATTTGCGCCATCGGTTCGATCGCAATGCTGGTCAAAATGTACCCGTTTGCCTGGGCTGGAAGCTGTAATATTGGCGTGGAAGGTTTTTGTGGACCGGCTGTTTGTTCCGTGTCCGGTAGCTGGCATATTGCCTGGCAAATGCCGTTGAACGGTCTGCTCTCCGATCCGATTGTCTGGCTGAATGGATTTGACTGGGGACTGCACGCCTTAACCTATATCCTGGTGTCATTTTGTCTGCCCACGATTTATGGCTCATGGCGATTTGTGGCTTTCCATTATGTTATTGGCCCCTGGATCTCCGACGTTACCACAACAGATCCGAATGAATACGCCGCGGTTTGGTGCCTATTCTCCATCGCTCTGTGCGTATCCGTGATTAAAACACCGATCCGTAAGCATCTACATGTAAAAAACTGGTTTTTTTACAAGAAATGCTTCGAAGAAACGCCCTTGCCCGAAAGCGCAAAAGCCTAGCTTTTTATTGATCCATTATGAGCCGCAGACATGTTTTGCGGCTCGTCGCGTTCTTTAGTTGCAATCTTCTCCACAGAACGGCTAAACAACTCATTAATTATTTGCTGTTTTACGCAAATCAGCTACAAATCGCTCAGCCAATAACCACCGATTTACGTTTTGCGCCCCATTGGCCGGGTCGATCACTAAAGATCCCGGCACAGCGCGTACCGCAGAACCGACAACACCCGGCATCAGTCAGGTTCCATTCCGACAATTCATACCAGTCACGACCTATCAAAACGTGTCCACAACCGGAACAATAAGTACTGGCCGCAGATTTATCATGAACATTTCCGACATACGCATGGTGCAGACCATTTTTTAAAGCGATTTGTCGTGCTTTTAATAAGGATTGTATGGGAGTGCGCGGCTTGTCCCGCATTTTCCAATCCGGATGAAATGCTGAAAAATGCAAAGGCACATCAGACCCCAAATTTTCAGCCACCCATTGTGTCAATGCTTCCAGCTCTGCTTCCGAATCGTTTTCACCGGGAATGATTAATGTCGTTACTTCCAGCCAGACTGATGTTTCATGTTTGATGTATTTCAGTGTTTCCAAAACCGGCTGTAAATGACTGCCGGTAATTTCATGGTAAAAGCGCTCACTAAACGCTTTTAAATCGATATTGGCTGCATCCATCCATTGATAAAATTCGGCTCTGGGCTGCTCATTCACGTAGCCTGCCGAAACTGCGATCGACTTTATGCCCAGATTTCGGCAGGCTTGCGCCGTATCAATCGCATATTCATGAAAAATGACCGGATCGTTATACGTAAAGGCGACACTCTTGCAGCCATGATCCAATGCTGCTTGTGCAATCCTGTCGGGACTCGCATGGCTCATCAATGTATCCATTTCCCGCGATTTGCTGATATCCCAGTTCTGGCAAAATTTGCAGGCCAGATTACAGCCTGCCGTTCCAAATGAAAGAACGGAGGTGCCCGGTAAAAAGTGATTCAACGGCTTTTTTTCGATAGGATCGATAGCGAAACCACTGGAACGGCCGTAACTGGTCATAACCACCTGGTTGTCCAAATTCTGCCTGACAAAACACAGCCCGCGCTGGCCATCATGTAATTTGCAAAACCTTGGACACAGGTCACATTGAATACGTCCGTCATCCAAGGCGTGCCAATAATGGGTTTTAACAATATCATGACTTACAATAGTTGTCATACAGGCTCCAGGAACCGAACACGAATGGTTTTGTCTCATGAGAATATACTCGTTGCAGATCGACCGTCACTTTCAACTCTTCGGCTTTAACAGGAACAACCCATGAATAGACAACCCGCTGTCGCTGGCGTATTTTATCCTGTCAACACACTGCAACTTCATCAAATGTTGACTCAGTACTTAAAAGATGCAGAAACCTCAGCAAAAGTTCCCAAAGCCATCATTGCACCACATGCCGGCTATATTTATTCGGGGCCGATAGCAGCCTCTGCTTATGCACGTCTCAAGCCGGCCCGACACCAAATAACACGCGTTGTCATTATTGGACCTTCCCATCGAGTCGGATTTAAAGGCCTGGCGATCAGCCATGCTGATACGTTCTCGACACCACTTGGTAAAATACCGGTTGACCAGGACGCCCTAGCTACGATCGTTCAATTTCCATTTGTTACTTACCTGGAACAGGCACACAGCCACGAGCACAGCCTGGAAGTTCATTTGCCGTTTCTACAGGTAACGCTGAATGATTTCAGCATCATACCCATCGTTGCCGGTGATGCGACGCCAGATCAAGTGGGTCAGGTGCTTGAAAAGCTGTGGGGCGGCGATGAAACACTGATCGTCATCAGTTCCGATCTCAGCCATTATCTCGATTACGCTGCTGCGAACAAGCTGGATCAATTAACCAGTGACATCATAGAAAACAAGCAATATGAATTGCTGACCCCGGATTTAGCTTGCGGTAAAGTGCCTGTCAGCGGCCTATTAAAAGTCGCGCGGGAAAAATCGTTAACGTTGAAAACCATTGACTTGCGGAACTCCGGTGACACGGCCGGTGATAAAGCACGCGTGGTGGGCTATGGTGCTTATGTCACTGACTAAAACCGATCAACAACAACTGTTGGATCTGGCGAAACGCTCCATTGAACAGGGCTTGAAAACGGGTAAACCGTTAGCTATTCATCTGTCCGATTATCCGGCTGATTTATTGGAACAACGTGCAACATTTGTAACGCTCAACATCAACAAGCAATTGCGAGGTTGCATGGGCAAACTGGAAGCCGTCAAACCACTGGCGGAAGACATTGCAGAAAATGCATTTTCCGCAGCCTTCAGGGATCCGCGCTTTCCAGCACTCACCACCGATGAATTCAACAATTTAGAAATCCATCTATCAATTCTTACTGCGGCTGAACCGGTATTCTTTGCCACTGAACAGGACTTACTCTCTAAACTCAAACCCCATAGTGACGGACTGATTTTGCAGGAGGGCCATAAGCGCGCAACCTTTCTGCCTTCGGTATGGGAAACCCTGCCAAAACCAGAACAGTTTCTGCGGCACTTAAAGCAAAAAGCCGGTTTAAACCCGGATTATTGGTCTGATGATATCAAGATTTATCGTTATCACACTGAAATGATCGATTAACCTAGTAGTCCGCCAATGTTATATTGTTGGATAAAGTGATTTCAATTTTATTCTTGCATCCTGAGTCGTAAAACGCCAGTCTACACGAACGCCCTTTTTATTGCGTTCATCTTGCCAAGCCTTAATCTCACGCTTCAGTGTCGTTTGATCCGGTAGTCGTCGATCAAGGCACTGTCGAGCCATAACACCTATTTCTATTTCTGCCATATCCAACCAACTGCCATGTTTGGGGGTGTACCCACAGGGCATAAAATAGTGAATCTCTGAACGTTCCGCTATCCTTCGTGCTTCTTCCGGTTTGAATGCCGCATAAAGGGAACTGACCTTATGGGTATTCAGGTTATCCATCACCAAGACTATTTTCTTCTTTTCAGCTTAAATGTTCATCGACTAACTCTTTGATAACCTGTGCCCAATCGACTTTCGTATGCTGAGCGGTCACCTTGACATGATGGACCAGCATTTACCGAACTGGCGGCTTTATAAAGACGAACTTAACCAGATGCCACTTAAATCTGAACGCTGGAGCTAGCATTGCTTTTAATGTCATCATTATTCAACAAGCAGAAAATCAGAATGCTACACTCAATTTTTTTGAGTTTGGCTGCACAGGCATTCCGCTTGGGGTAATTAACGTATTGATTTATTGGACGTGGATATGTTACTGGTATACCTGATTTTTCACTTAATGTATTGCAAAGGATGTCATTATGACAAAAAAAACTGCCAAGCCGCCGTCGGGTTATTTGACCGAAGTCAAAACATTATCCGATCGAATCGTCAAAGCGCAACAACCCATTCGAATTCTTGACGCCATCAAATGGGATGACTCGATCAAACAGGATTTTTTCAAAGCCAATTGCAAAAAGCTACCGGCAGTCACCCCCGACTATTATTTACATCGGCCTCTGGGATTTGATCCAAAGGAAAAAAAACAGGAATTTCGCCAGATTGAACGCGATCTGGTGCGAAATCTGGGCCAACTCAATCCGCTCAGCGTCATCATGCGTCGAATCTGCCGAGAATATCAGGATGTGGTTCGTATGCTGGGAGCGAGAGGCACTCCGCTCTTTTCGAATATCTCACAGGAACTCTACGGATCTGCACAGGATGTTTTTCATGTCGGTGACCCAACGATCGCCAATTTGGGCAGCATGATGGAAGGCACGCTCTCACAGCTCCTGAAGCTGGACTTTCTGGTGGAAGAACCCAAAACCATCAGCGCGAAGGAAGCTGTTGGTATCTTGAACGAAAAAATACAAACCATGTTTCCCGGTGATGGTCTGCGCGCAATGATCAGTGATGGTATTCTTGCAGACTCTGCCGCCGGCACCGACTACATCAAACTTCGTGCCGATGCGTTATTTAATATGAGGGACCTACGTGTGCTGGAAGTCCATGAAATATGGGTACATTTGGGCACAACATTGAACGGTCTGGCTCAGCCTTATTGCACGTTTCTTGGCAAGGGGCCACCGTCTGCGACAATTACCCAAGAGGGGCTTGCCGTATTAATGGAAATATTGACCTTCAGTTCCACTCCTAACAGGCTCATGCGTTTGATCAATCGTGTACGCGCCATTACGCTCACCGAGGAAGGCGCCGACTTTCTGGATATTTTTGCTTTTTTCAGAGACAAGGGCATGAGCAAGGATGAAAGTTACAATCTGAGCAGCCGTGTATTTAGAGGCAGTAGCCCCGACGGCATGCCGTTTACCAAAGACCTGACGTATATCAAGGGTTTCGTGCTGACTTACAACTTCATGCGTCTGGCGGTCAGCAAAGGCAAGCCGGACAGGATTCCCTTGCTGTTTTGTGGAAAAACCATGATCGAGGACATGAAAGTATTGGTTGACCTTGTCGAGGAAGGCACAGTCATAGCTCCGCGTTTCCTGCCGCCACAATTTACCGATTTGATGGGACTTTCCGCCTGGCTGAGTTTCAGCCGCTTTATGGCATCAATGAATTTCCGCCAACTTGAGCAGGATTATGCCAATGTCTTGTAATGGCTTGCAACGAACCGCATCTAATCCTCCACGGCTAAATCGGGAGAAGCTTATTTACAATCTCATTTTTGATTTGGGCGGGGTTATTCTTGATCTTTCAATGCAAAAAACTTATGACGCATTTGCCAATCTGTTGCACCTTGACCCTGAACAGATTACCCAAACCTATCATCAGCGTCCGGAATTTGTTGCTTACGAAAAAGGTGAACTGAGCGATAGCGAGTTTCGTAGCGCGCTCCGGGATATTTTCTGTACGTCGGCAACTGACGAAGAACTGGATTTTTGCTGGAATGCGATGCTGGTCGACATCCCGCTCAAACGCATCGAATTGCTGGAACAATTGCGTGGCCGCTATCGACTCTACCTGCTGAGCAATACCAACGGCATCCATGCTGAGTACTTCAATCAGATAGTTAACCGCAATACCCGCTATAGCGAACTTGACGCCCTGTTCGATCAAGCCTTTTACTCGCATTGCATCAAGATGCGCAAACCAGACCTTGAAATCTATGAATACGTTTTGAGCCAGAACAACTTGATCGCTGAAGAAACCCTATTTATCGATGATAATTTGATAAACCTTGAGGCCGCCGAACGCTTGGGAATCAGAACCTATCATGTTCAACATCCCGATATCATTCTGACGCTGTTTTGAAATTCTGTGGCAATAACTTAAAGGCTTTTACGATTTTTCCAACGCCAACCTGCACAACAGGCTGACGTTGAATATAACAGGGAAAATCGATCAGGCGAAAGGATGTTCTAAAATGATGGTTTCATCCCTGTCAGGCCCGGTTGATAATATCGTTACTTTTACACCCACCAACACTTCAATGCGTTTGATATAGGCTTTGGCATTTTCGGGCAATGCGTCATAATCGGTTACGCCGGCCGTACTATCGGACCAGCCGGGCATCTCTTCGATGATGGCCTGACATTCCGCATATTGATCGGCGCCTAATGGAGCAGTATCTGTTAGAACGCCACCCAATTGATAGTTTGTACAGATACCTATTCTTTCAAGTCCATCCAATACATCCAGTTTGGTCAAACAAATGCCGCTCAAACTGTTCAATTTAGCCGATTTTCGCATTGCCACCGCATCAAACCAGCCGGTTCGGCGTTTGCGACCGGTTGTTGCACCGAATTCATGGCCTTTAGCACTCAAATGGTCACCATTTTCATCATGCAACTCAGTGGGGAAAGGACCGTTGCCTACGCGCGTTGAGTACGCCTTGGTAATCCCCAGTACATAATCGAGATCAAGCGGTCCGATACCTGTACCTGTTGCGGCGCCACCTGCTGTTGTGCTGGATGAAGTAACATAGGGGAAAGTACCGTGATCGATGTCCAGCAGGGCGCCTTGCGCACCTTCGAACAGCAGATTATTGCCTGCCGCCTGATGGCGATACATAGCCTCACTGACATCAGTCAACATAGGCTTGATTTGCTCTCCCAGCCTGAGAGCATCAGCCAGAGTTTGCTCAAAATCCACCGGTTCAGCATGATAATACTGTGTCAGCATGAAGTTATGATAATCAACCAGCTCTTTCAGTTTTTCAGCAAAACTTTCAGGATGGAGTAAATCGCCTGCTCGCAAGCCTCTTCGCCCCGCCTTGTCTTCATAAGCCGGGCCAATACCACGCCCGGTAGTGCCAATGGCTTTGCTGCCACGGGCTCTTTCTCGTGCCTGATCTATGGCAATATGGACAGGTAAAATGAGTGTACAGGCTTCGCTGATCAGCAAGCGATTTCTGACCGAAATACCCGCTTTTTCCAGAATTTCAATTTCTTCCATCAAGGCATGAGGTGACAAAACAACACCGTTGCCAATCATGCATTGCACATTGTCTCTGAGTATGCCCGAAGGAATAAGATGTAAAACGGTTTTTTCGCCCCGTATGACCAGCGTGTGGCCGGCATTGTGTCCACCCTGGAACCGAACAACCGCCTGAGCTTGCTCGGTTAACAGATCGACCAGTTTACCTTTTCCTTCGTCACCCCATTGAGTGCCGATGACAACAACATTTTTTCCCATAACTATTCCAAATTTACGACTGCACGGATGCAGGAGGTAGTGCAATGCCTGGAGCAATTGCCGACGACTGCACGGATGCAGGAGGTAGTGCAATGCCTGGAGCAATTGCCGACGACTGCACGGATGCAGGAGGTAGTGCAATGCCTGGAGCAATTGCCGACGACTGCACGGATGCAGAAGGTTGAGCAACACCTGGCATGTTTACTGATGCTAATGATGTAATGACCCAGTTGCGCTGGTTATCACGCTCTAACATTGCCGTGCAGCCCATGTCTTCCGGGGTACCAGTTTGACCTGGCAAGCCCTGAACAACCGCCCGTTGCTGCGTGCGTATTTCTCTGATTCTTTCATTTAAATCAGCATCATCCAGATAAGGAGCAAAAATGAGCTCCCGCTTGTCAATGTCATATAATTGTTTGTTAAGTGTCGATAATAATTTCAAATCTGCACTGAAACCTGTTGCCGGACGCGCTCGACCAAAAACGCCACCAATATTGTCATAGCGACCTCCTCGCGCGATTTCCCTGCCTATAGTCGGCACAAATGCGGCAAATACGACACCGGTATGATAATGATAACCACGCAATTCTGCCAGATCGAAACTGATTGGCAAGGCCGGAAATCGTAAGGCCAATTGCTCGGCAATCGCCGACAGATCGCTCAAGGCCTTTTTCACCTTGTCATTTGCTTTTGCAAATACGTCCCCGGCTTTTGCAATGATTTCTTTAGCGCCATTAAGCTCTGGTAATTTCAACAACATGTTTTTGAGATTCGGGTCAATGTCGTAGCTATCCATCAATTCGCGAAGTTCGGGTCTGGCTTTACGCTGCAACACGTTGAATAGCTTACTTTCCTGGGAGTTCGACAATCCGGCTTGTTCGGCCAATGCGCGATAAATACCTACGTGACCCAGATCAAGGTGTACATTCTGCAAACCGGTCATAGCCAGCGTTTCCAGCATCAATCGAATGACTTCAATATCGCTTTCCTGACCGGCATGGCCATAAAGCTCGGCGCCACATTGCATCGGGCTCCTGGTTTTTTCCAGCGGGTCGCCGCGAGTATGCAGAATGGTTCCGACATAACAAAGCCGAGTGGGCCATTCATGCTTGAGATTATGAGCATCAATTCTCGCTACTTGAGGCGTCATATCGGCCCTGACACCAAGCATTTCGCCGCTCAGTTGATCGGTCAGTTTAAAGGTTTGCAATTCCAGATCATGACCGGATCCCGTCAACAGGGAATCCAGAAAATCGATAAATGGCGGGATAACCAGTTCATAGCCCCAGCTGGCAAATAGCTCCAGAAACCTGCTGCGCAAATTTTCCAGATGCTTGGCATCTTCTGGCAAAATCTCCTCTATGCCTTCGGGTAACAGCCAAGAGTCTTTTTGTTGCATGTTTTCTATGTCCACTCAAACAAAACGCCCCGCCAGGACGGAGCGTTGAATATCATTTTCAAGGAAGAGACGCTCTTGCGCCGGCTTTACTTGGTTTGTTTTTTAAAGTACTGAAAAAAGTCAGACTCAGGATCGACGACCATGATACCAGAATTCGAAAAGGTCTTTTTATAAGCACTCAAACTTCTGTAAAAAGTAAAGAATTCCGTATCGGCACCGAATGCCTTGGCATAGATTTCAGCCGAACTGGCATCTCCCTCACCGCGCAATTTCTCGGCATCTCGGAAGGCGTTCGCCAAGGTAACAATGCGTTGACGATCGGCATCCGCACGAATTTTTTCAGCGGCTTCCGCACCTTCTGAACGAAACTCACGGGCAACGCGTTCACGCTCGGCTTCCATTCGGCGGAATACTGAACTGCTGACTTCAGGAGGCAAATCAATGCGCATAACCTGAACGTCGATAATTTCCATGCCCAAATTAGCCGCCAGCGGATTGGAATTTTTGATCAAAATTTCACGGATTGCACGACGATCTGTTGAAACTAGCTGCTTGATGTTGCGCTTGCCGAACTCCCCCCTAAAGGCATCTTTGACAATCTGATCAAGACGCAAATTGGCCTGATCAATATCACCGGCGACTACCGTGTAAAAGGTTGTGACATTGCCGATACGCCATTTTACAAATGAGTCGACAATGACATTTTTCTTTTCAAGTGTTAAAAACCGCTCTGGTTTCGAATCCATCGTCTGGATCCGTGCATCAAATTTTTTAACATTGTTAATGAAGGGCCATTTGAAGTGCAATCCCGGCTCGTAATCATCCTTTACAATTTGGCCCAGATTGAATTTTATGGCTTTTTCTGTCTGATTGACTGTAAACACGCACATCATGCCAATCGTCAGTAGCACACCCAAGCTTACCAAAATTTTATTCTGTGTCATTAACGTCCCCTTGAGTCACGGCCGCGAGTTGAAGTTCGCAAAGCCGGTTGTTCATCTACTACGACCGGTTGTGATGCAGGCTCCACCGTGTTTTGTGGCGATGTCGACGGCTGCGCGGCAGGTGGTTGTTGAGATTTAATAATTTTGTCCAATGGTAAGTACAAAAGGTTATTGCCTGCCTTGACATCAACCATTACGGTGTTTGTTCCAGCCATGACGGATTCCATGGATTCGATATAAAGCCGTTTTCTGGTTACATCCGGCGCTTTTGTGTATTCCGCCAATAGTTTTGAGAATCGTGTGGACTCACCTTCTGCCTGAGCAATCACTTGTTCCTTGTAACCTTCCGCTTCTTGAAGTTTTCTTGCGGCCGCTCCTCTGGCTCTTGGCACGACATCATTGGAATAAGCCTCAGCTTCGTTGATCAGCCGTTGCTCATCTTCGCGCGCCTTGATAGCATCCTCAAAGGCATTCTGCACTTGTTCCGGTGGCTGTGCATCCTGCAGGTTAACACTGGTAATTTGAATGCCGGACCTGTAATTGTCCATGACATCCTGAATTTCCTTCTTAATCATTGCCACAATTTCACTACGGCCTTCGGTCAAAACGAAATCCATGTTACTGCTGCCTACGACACCCCGCTGGGCACTTTCAGTAACCTGTTTCAGCGTAGCTGCCGGATTAACTATGTTGAAAATAAAATCCCTGGCATCCTTGACCTGGTATTGCACGGCTAAGCGCACATCGACATAGTTTTCGTCTTTGGTCAGCATCAACGCTTCTTTGGGGACTGAACCCAAGCCATGTTCGCCACTGCTTGTCCGGTAACCCACTTCGATAAAGCGTTGTTGCCTGACATTGACAATGTCAACATGCTCGATAGGGGCAGGAATATGCCAGCTCAACCCTGACTGTGTTGTTGTCATATATTTACCGAAGCGCGTCTCTACGCCATGATTACCTTCATCGACAATATAAAAACCGCTTAAACCCCACAACACTATCACTCCAGCTCCGATAATCCCCAAATTTCTCAAGGAATTGCCCGAATGATTTCCTCCACTGGAGCCGTCTCCGCTGTCTCCGCCGCCACTAAAAATTTTGCCTAGTTTATCTTGCAATGACCGTATTGCTTCATCAAGATCAGGAGGACCTTTCTGATCGCCGCGACCACTCCAGGGGTCTTTTTTATCGCCGCCAGGCTCATTCCAGGACATATTTTTGCTCCATTGAATTATTTGAACTTTTAAATAATGTTAATCCCGAGGGACATTTTAGCTTTCAGCAAGAGACCACTTTTTCCTGAGTTTGCCGATACAAACGGTGTATTCTAACGTATATATTCGAAAAGGTGAAAATCACAAACTCTTGGGCCGTCTTTGTTACTCTTTACCGAAACAATTATCAGACCTCATCAAGTTTGACCGACTTTAACAAACCCAAATGTTTGGCATCAATTTCTATCAGCAGTTCGCTGACACCGAAATCATCAATATGCTCGTTAATAATTTTTGCGCAAGTAAATAATTTTGCCCGTATATCGCCTTGATCAGGCTGCAGGTAACATTTTCTCTTTAGCTTGCTGGTAGAAAATAACTCAGCCAACACCTGATAAAGTTCCACTACTCCACACCCGGTTTCTGCTGACAACCATACCCGCAGTGGATTGCCACTGTCGTCTCTATCAATTCGGGGAACAACTCCCTCCAATAAATCGATTTTATTGAAAATCTGAATTTGTTTGATCTGTGCAGCATCGATATCTGCCAAAACTTCATTGACTTGTGCAATGGTTTCATCACGATCTTCGGCATGGGCATCAATGACATGCAGCAATAAATCGGCTTCACTGGCCTCTTGCAGGGTGGATTTGAATGCAGCGACTAATTCATGCGGCAAATGGCGAATAAAGCCAACGGTATCAACCAAAACAATTTCATTGTTATTGGGCAACTGACAATTTCGCAGTGTTGGATCCAAAGTGGCAAACAGTTGATCGGCAGCGTAGATGTTCGCACCTGTCAATGCATTGAATAAGGTGGATTTGCCGGCATTGGTATAACCCACCAACGATACCGAAGCGACTTCGGCTTTTTTTCGTTTGGCACGACCTTGATGTCGTTGCTTGTCAACTTTATCCAATCGCTTTTGAATTTGCTTGATGCGCAGACTTAACAGTCGTCGGTCTGTTTCAAGCTGCGTTTCTCCAGGACCACGAAGACCAATCCCCCCTTTTTGGCGCTCCAAGTGAGTCCAGCCTCGAACCAAACGGGATGACAGGTGCTGTAATTGCGCCAGTTCCACTTGCAATTTTCCTTCGAAAGATTGCGCTCGCTGGGCAAATATATCAAGAATCAAGCCATTTCGATCAACCACCCGAACGCCAAGGGCGGTTTCAAGATTTCTCTCTTGGCTTGGTGTCAGTGGATGATTGAACAAAACAATATCGGCAGCATGTGCAGCTATGCACTGTTTAAGCTCATCAAGTTTTCCTTTACCAATAAAATGCTTAGGATCAGGGCTTTTTCGGCTACCCGTGAGCGTATGAACCGGAACAGTTCCTGCCGATTTAGCCAATTCGATTAATTCACCCAGATCTTCCTGACCTGCATTTAAAGCCAGATGAACCAGAATGGCCCGCTCACCCGAATCGGGACGATCAAACAAGCAGACGCTCCATCACGTTGATAAAATGAGCGCAACTACAGTATTGAAGAACGCTGAAGTATAAAAAATGACACCGGAAAATAATGAAGATTATTCCTCGCCTTCTTCGTTATCATTCGATAATTTTACAACTTTACTTGGGACGATGGTCGATATGGCGTGTTTGTAAACCATTTGGCTTACCGTGTTCTTTAGCATAATGACATATTGATCAAACGAATCAACCTTGCCTTGAAGTTTTATGCCATTAACAAGGAAAATTGAAACGGGAGTATGTTCTTTTCTTAACGTATTCAGAAAATTATCCTGCAAATTTTGACCTTTAGACATCCGAGTTCTCCTTATTATTTTAAAAATTGTTGACTAAAATAACGCCAATTGACGACCAATACAAATTATTTACGCTGGTTTGTATACAATTAGGTCCTAAAGCTCACACTTACAGTGGTTTAGCTCATCAGCGACTGCATTCATATCCTTAAGGTACGACTGGAAATATGACAACACAACTGTTTGATAAATATAGCAATTAGCAACAGTGACAGACTAATATCGGTAAACCAATCATTCGGTTCGTAATCCAATAAAATTCAACACAAGCCTGAATTCCGACAGCGAACAAACCGTAAAATTCAGTATTACCCCCCAATCGTTCAAAGATTCTCAACTCCAAACCATCGCCTGTAAAACTACTAGCACTCCTGGTTTCGAGGTTGATCGTTCATATTAAATCAAGTACACGTAAACTACCGGATTTTGGTAGGCTCCACCACTTTTTTGGTTTATGGCAGGGGGTTCTTCGACTTACTTTTCACTAACTGGATGACATTTGAAATTGATTTTACACCTGAATTATTTGATATTTCATGAACTCTGCCAATTCACCTTTTTATCAACACCTGAGCGACGAATTTGGCAATAAAACTCCATAACTCTTCGCATCGAGGCTTGTTATGCAGATGTTTAATCACCAGAAGCTTACTAACGTCAATTATCCTTTCAGGTTGTGGGCAAGGAGTCAATCCCCTTATTTGCAAGGGAGTCAGCTCTATCGTTGCCTATATCGCCCGAATGCCCTTTTACCCACTTCCATTCAATATGATGCGCTCCTATGACGGCATCCAGACGGCGCCAGAGATCTTCATTTTTAACGGGTGCTTTTGTGGCCGTTTTCCAGCCCCGCTTTTTCCAGCTTGACAACCATTCAGTGACTCCCTGAATAACATAATTGGAATCGCTGTATAGCTGAACAGAACAAGGATGCTTCAAAGCTTCAAGCGCTTTGATCGTTGCCATCAGTTCCATCCTATTATTTGTGGTAACGACTTCACCACCAAAGAGTTCCTTTTCATTGCCTTTAAAACGAAGAAGCACGCCCCAGCCGCCAGGTCCAGGATTCCCTCTACAAGCACCATCGGTATAAATTATCACTACCTCAGTCATGCTTTTTTTTATGAGCCGGAGAATTGATTGAGCCTGCTAATACAAGACTTGGATTACGGCTTTTAATCGGCGTCAATGGTATTAGGTTGTAGCGACGTTTGATAGCCTTAACAGCGTAGGCAGTCCCGGAAAACAAATGTTTACGCAGATTATTTTTCCCAGACGTTGAAACGACCGAGTCCAGATAAAACTGCGAACACACACTGATTTCAAAATTTAATAACTTCAACCAGTCAGTGATTCTGGAGCGGCTGATAAAATGCCCTCCCCAGGAATCAGCCATTTTTTTATCCCATAGATATTGGTATCTAATCCAGAAACTCCAGGGATTGAAATTTAATACCAGGATTATGCCTTCCGGTTTTAAAACTCTCTCAACCTCCCTGATTGTCTGAAAGCGGAAGGCATCGAATTCCAAGAGATGCGGCAGAATGATCATATCAACACTGTCGCTTTTCAATGGCAAATAAGAGGCTTTTGCCTGAATCTTAAGCGCCTCTTCACATCCGCGATTTTTGGCATCCAGAATTATAAAATGTTTGTACAACGAGCAATCAATAAACTCATTTTCCCAGCCTAAACCGCCAACCTGTAAGATGGTTTGTTGGCAACTGACGGTAATCGAACGCTGAATGTAATCAGCTTCCAACTGCTTTAACAGCTTGCCTCTGGGGGTTTCGTACCAGGCAAATAAGAAATTGCGGTTCATTGATTATACTGATAATACTCAATCTTAGATGTTTTTCAATAAAAACAAGCTATAATAGAATTATTCTAATACAAAGCTACATTTTCAGGTTTAGATGATGAATGTTAAGTTTAACAGGTCACTCAATTATTTCTTAGCTTTTATGGCCATACTAGCTGCGGGCTGTTCTGATACTTCGAAAGCGCCTCTGAGTTCCGACAATCAGCCTCCAGTGGTTTCCAGCAAAAGCCGATTTTATGTCAGACATGCCCATGCTAAACCCAGACTAAACTTTAACAAAGCTAAAACCAAGACACTTACAGCAAACAGCCACGCCAAAACGGTCTGGGAGCGCTTACTGTCGTTATATGCCCTGCCCGATATTGATAATGAGCGCGTTGACCGCGAACTGAACTGGTATCTGGATCATCCGGGATATATTGCACGCATACAACAACGTGCAGAACCTTATCTGCACATGATTCTGGATGAAGTTGAGGCCAAAAATATACCTGGAGAATTAGCCTTGCTGCCTGTCGTTGAAAGCGCCTTTATACCTGAAGCCTATTCTAAAAGCGACGCATCCGGCTTATGGCAGTTCATCCCTGCAACAGGTCGACTCTTTGGTCTTCAGCAAAACTCATGGTATGACGGCCGTCGTGACGTCTACGCCTCTACAAAAGCAGCCACCACATTTCTAAAGGAGTTAGGAGAAACTTTTGATGGTGACTGGTTTCTTGCATTGGCAGCTTACAATTATGGCAAAGGCAATGTGAGAAAAGCCATCGATAGAAACGAAGACCTGGATTTGCCAACCAACTACTGGTCTCTGGACCTTCCTAAGGAGACATCAGACTATGTACCACGGTTATTGGCGGTCGCAAAATTATTTGCCAATGCGGAAGAATACAATATTCCTCTGCAATATATTCCCAATAAACCTTATCTGGAAGCCATAGATATCAAAGCACCTCTGGATTTAAGCAAAGCTGCGGAAATGGCCAATACACCACTGGCTCATTTTTTAAAACTAAATCCTGGGTTCAATCGCTCATGCACCGCGCCTGACGGCCCCCATCGATTATTGATTCCGGTTAACCAAGTTCAGGCATTCAAATCAAACCTGGCGCAGCTTCCCTTTGAAGATCGTGTTGACCTAAGTCGTCTAAACGAAAAACTCCGAGCCCAAACGCATCGTGAACCTGAAAAAACTGCCGAACTTAGATCAAGTCCACCGCGAATTGCAACACGTCCCTATAAAGTTAAACCCGGCGAAACACTGGCCTCTATTGCCAGCCGGACGCACACAACCATTAGCTCAATTCGGCATGCCAATCATCTGCCAGGGACGACTATTCGGTCAAACATGTTGATCAATATTCCATCTCAGAAACCGGTCGCCCCGGTAATGACTGCAGAAACAAGCAAATCCAAATCGTCTAATAGCCAATTTTACACGGTGAAAGCGGGTGATACTTTCTGGAAAATTGCACAACGATTCTCAGTAAGCAGCAAGAACATTGCCGAATGGAATAAAATCTCACTGAAAACAGCGCTCGTTCCGGGCAGAAAATTAACCATTAGAGCCATAAGCCCGCAACTGGCTTCAACCTCCCCCATTCGTCTGATTCATTACAACGTCAACAAAGGCGATACTTTGATGCAAATTTCCAGAAGATTTAATGTACCCGTTACAGAATTACGGAAATCCAACGCGGATACATTAGTCAAAGGCTTGCAACCTGGCCAAAAACTTAAAATATTGATTGCTAATAACCAACCCTCCACTTGAAGCGATTCCAGCTCATGCGCGCTTTAGTTCAATCGAAGCAAGTGTTAGTATTTCAACATCCACCACACACTATTGAGAACATTGCCTGCTCATGATCAAGATTCTCATGAACAGTTACCAAACTATTCCGTTCCCTGCTTAAAACCAGCGCCTTTTGAAGTTCTCGAAATAGGCAAGGGAAATCCGTCAAGATTTCAGACCATTAATATTGGCAACATCCGAGCCAAACACGCTGCTATTAATTAACTGGCGATGTAAAAATATAGTATATTAAAACTCTTGGTATTTATCATGCTGCTCAGTACCTGCAGCAACATAAACTTTTTTATTTGTTTTTAGGAGAACCAAATGGCTTTTGAATTACCCGAATTACCTTACGATAAAAATAGATTAGCGCCGCATATTTCCGCAGAAACCATAGACTTCCATTATGGTAAGCACCACCAAACCTATGTAACAAATTTAAATAATCTGACTCCCGGCACTGAGTTTGAGGGATTATCACTTGAGGACATTATCGTAAAATCCTCGGGCGCCATTTTCAATAACGCTGCCCAAATTTGGAACCACACATTCTACTGGAACAGTCTGGCTCCCTATGGCGGAGGTGAACCCAAAGGCGCTTTAGCGGACGCCATTAATAACACATTTGGCTCTTTTGCAAAGTTTAAGGAAGAGTTCGCCAAATGCGCGGTTACCACCTTTGGTTCCGGCTGGGCTTGGCTTGTCAAAAATTCTGATGGTAGTTTAGCCCTGGCTAGCACCAGCAATGCGGGCTGCCCGTTGACAAACGGCCAAACGCCTTTGTTAACGTGTGACGTGTGGGAACACGCGTACTATATCGACTACCGCAATGCACGCCCAGCGTACCTTGAAGCATTTTGGGCATTAGTGAACTGGGATTTTGCTGCGGCAAATTTTTCAGCTAGCGCCTAAGCATATTTAAAACCCACCGCATCAATGTTATTGGTGCGGTGGGTCTTTTGTGGAGTGAATTATGCCTACAGTTCTGGTGACCGGTGCCAATCGCGGTTTAGGCCTGGAGTTTTGTCGTCAATTTGCTGAAGTCAATTGGACTGTCATTGCCTGCTGCAGAAACCCAGGGGCGGCGTTGGAATTAGTCCAACTCGGAGAAAACACCGCCATTCAAATAGAGGCACTCGATGTGTCCAATTTTGAGCAAATCAATGCCTTGTCAAACAAACTATCTAATCTGAAAATTGATGTTTTAATCAATAATGCAGGCATTTATTCAGATACCAAGCAAGCCGCTTTTGGCAGCCTTGATTATCAGGCCTGGGCTCAAACTTTCCAGGTCAACACGATAGCCCCTGTCAAACTGGCCGAGGCTTTTTTAAATCAAATCGAACGCAGCGATAAACGAATGATTGTCAACATTAGCAGCCTGATGGGCAGTGTCGCGGATAACTGCAGTGGTGGCAGTATTCTGTATCGCACCAGTAAGGCAGCCTTAAATGCCGCCATGAAAAGCCTGTCGATTGATCTTAAAAATCACGCTATAGGCGTACTCACTTTACATCCTGGTTGGGTGTTAACTGATATGGGTGGCGCCAATGCACTCATTTCTGTCGCTGAAAGTGTGACCGGAATGCGTCAATTAATCGAGAATTTCTCTCTATCTCAATCCGGTAGTTTTCTCAGGTATGACGGAAAACCCTTGCCTTGGTGAACACTCATGTTCAATAAATCAATTCTATTTTCGGCAATTCTCAATAGTGTATTTTTGGTATCGACACCCTGTTTCGCAGAATCCGCTGAGTTTGCAATCTACAATCAAGCCCCTAGCATACCGCCTCAAATAAGAGCTCCCTCTGAATACTCCCCTGCCGTATCAATACACGCGATCGGCGATCAAATCTATCAATGCACAGTGACAAAAGAAACCTATAGTTGGGTGCTACAGGGGCCTGATGCCAAATTACTGGATATGAACGGCCATCAGGTTGGCAAACATTATCTCGGGCCAACTTGGGAATTCAATGGTAACAATAGGCTGGGCGGAAAAATAATTAAGCGTTTAAATGTTGACGGAAACAAGGCAATTGCATGGTTACTAATAAAAGTCGTGACAAGCCATGGCAATGGGTTATATTCAGGTGTTAATTTTATCAACCGGATTAACACAAAAGGCGGTTTAGCACCTTCTATAGTATGTGACGCCAATCATCTAGGCAGTGAAAAGCGTGTTGCTTACACAGCCGACTACATTTTCTATAAATAATCTCGATTACCTTTCATGCTTATCCCCTGAATAATTAGTAATTAACCCCCCACATCATGCCGACTGATTTAAAACAACCTGCTGAGTTTTATTGGCCTGCAAAAAAACAGACCTCACTAACCTGTACGAATTCATGGAACATGATAATAAGTGAAACACTGAATGAGCAATCCAATATATTTCTTCGATAAATAATGCTAATTGACCGTATAATATGCTGTTATTTTCACTGATTGTTAGGTGGAGTTTATGAAAATTATCCAGGAAGCGCTGACATTCGATGATGTTTTGTTGGTGCCTGCACACTCAACCGTCCTGCCTCGAGATGTAGGAACAAAAACTCAACTTACGCGCGGCATCTCTCTTAATATCCCTCTCGTTGCAGCCGCCATGGATACTGTGACAGAAGCAAGACTTGCAATTACTATGGCACAAGAGGGCGGCATCGGCATCATTCACAAGAATATGACCGTCGAGCAACAAGCGCGAGAAGTGCAGAGTGTTAAAAAATATGAGAGCGGTGTCATCAAGGACCCCATCTGTGTCGCACCGAATGTCAGTATTAGGGATGTCATCAAACTTACTCGCTCAAAAAACATCTCCGGTGTCCCGGTTGTGAATGGCGTTGAGTTGGTGGGCATCGTGACGAGCCGCGACTTACGCTTTGAAACCCGGTTTGATGAACCCGTTTCAACCGTCATGACGCCGAAAGATCGTCTAGTCACCGTCAATGAGAATGCCGAACGCAAAGAAATCATTGCCTTATTGCACAAACATCGCATTGAGAAAGTGCTGGTGGTCAATAATTCATTTCATTTACGCGGCATGATCACGGTTAAGGATATTCAAAAGGCCAAAGATTACCCTCAAGCCTGCAAGGACGAACAGGAAAGACTACGTGTAGGAGCCGCAGTCGGCACCGGTCCAGGAACGGAAGAACGGGTTGCTGCTTTGGTTGCTGCTGGCGTCGACGTCATTATTGTCGATACAGCGCATGGTCATTCACAGGGCGTTCTGGATAGAGTCCGCTGGGTTAAACAACATTTTCCCGAAGTACAGGTCATCGGTGGCAATATCGCAACTGCTGAAGCTGCTCTGGCGCTGGTCGAAGCAGGCGCTGATGGCGTGAAAGTGGGCATTGGACCCGGATCCATCTGTACCACGCGTATTGTCGCTGGCGTTGGAGTTCCACAAATCACAGCTGTCAGCAATGTTGCCGAAGCGCTTAAAGGCACTGGCGTACCATTGATTGCCGATGGTGGTGTCCGCTATTCCGGCGATGTCGCCAAAGCCCTTGCGGCGGGAGCGTTTGCGGTCATGTTGGGCGGCTTGTTTGCCGGTACCGAAGAAGCGCCAGGGGAAGTTGAGTTGTTTCAGGGACGCTCCTATAAATCCTATCGCGGCATGGGCTCATTAGGCGCAATGTCACAACAGCAAGGTTCAAGTGACCGTTATTTCCAGGATGATACGGATTCAGCCGAAAAATTGGTACCTGAAGGCATCGAAGGCCGTGTACCCTATAAAGGCAGCTTAATTGCAGTAATTCATCAATTGTTGGGCGGCGTTCGCGCCAGCATGGGATATACCGGATGCCAATCAATAACGGAGCTGCATGAAAAAGCACAGTTTGTACGTATCACCGGGGCCGGTATCAGAGAGAGTCATGTCCATGACGTGACAATTACCAAAGAAGCACCTAATTATCGACTGGATTAGTAATATCCGCCCAGCATCTTCACTGGGTTATGACAGTCGTAGTATTTGGCAAGCACCATAACAAACCATCGACATCAAATCTAAGTCGATACTATAGATAACCCAACTATCGATTTTACTTTCATGCCACAGCCACCAGCCAATATACACTCAGACAAAATTCTCATTCTGGATTTCGGATCCCAATACACTCAACTGATCGCGCGTCGAGTCCGTGAATGCGGTGTTTACTCTGAAATCCATTCCTGCGACTGCAGTGCTGACGAAATCACCCGATTTGCTCCCAAAGGCATTATTTTATCAGGTGGCCCCGAAACCGTTACGACCAGCGACACACCCCGAGCTCCCAATACAGTGTTTGAACTTGGCGTTCCGGTGCTAGGCATTTGTTACGGTTTGCAGACCATGACCGAACAATTGGGCGGCAAAGTCGAGAGCTCGTCTCATCGAGAATTTGGTTACGCCCAAATCCGGGCGCGCGGCCATTCAAAACTCTTAACCGACATTGAAGACCATGTGTCCGACGAAGGCTTCGGCTTGCTGGATGTCTGGATGAGCCATGGCGACCGCGTGGTTGAATTGCCTGAAGGTTTTACCTTGATCGCCAGTTCCGAAGGCGCCCCAATTGCGGGAATTGCCCATGAAGAAAAGGCTTTTTATGGTCTGCAGTTTCACCCGGAAGTGACTCATACCAAACAAGGCGGACGTATTCTGTCCCGCTTTATTCTCGATATTTGCGGCTGCGCAGCGCTTTGGACTGCCGGCAACATCATTGAGGACAGTATTCGCACCATTCGCGAAAAGGTGGGCAGCGACCAAGTCATTCTGGGACTTTCCGGCGGGGTCGATTCGTCCGTTGTTGCTGCACTGTTGCATAAGGCTATCAAGGATCAGTTGACCTGTGTGTTTGTCGATACCGGCTTGCTGCGTTTACATGAAGGTGACCAGGTAATGGCAACATTTGCCGAACATAGAGGTGTTCATGTCATACGCATCAATGCCGAACAACGTTATCTGGATGCGTTGCGCGGCGTTGCCGATCCCGAACAAAAACGCAAGATCATTGGCGGTTTGTTTGTCGAAATTTTTGACGAAGAAGCTTCCAAATTCAGCAATGCCAAATGGCTGGCGCAAGGCACCATTTATCCGGACGTTATAGAATCGGCAGGCGCCAAGAGCGGCAAGGCCCATCTGATAAAATCGCACCATAATGTCGGCGGCTTACCCGAAAATATGACGTTGAAACTGGTTGAGCCTTTGCGCGAACTTTTTAAGGATGAAGTGCGGAAGCTGGGCTTGGAACTGGGCCTGTCCTCCGATATGGTTTTTCGCCACCCCTTCCCGGGTCCCGGATTGGGCGTCAGAATTCTGGGCGAAGTTACTAAGCAATATGCTGATTTGTTGCGCAAGGCAGATGCCATATTTATTGAAGAACTCTATCGGCATGAACTTTACAACAAAGTCAGTCAGGCATTTGCGGTGTTTCTGCCCGTCAAATCGGTTGGCGTTATGGGCGATGGCAGACGCTATGACTATGTCATTGCAATACGAGCTGTCGAAACGATCGATTTCATGACCGCGCGCTGGGCGCATCTGCCCTATGAATTTCTCGACTTGATTTCACGTCGCATCATCAACGAAGTCCAGGGCATTTCCCGAGTCACTTACGACATCTCCGGAAAACCACCTGCCACCATTGAATGGGAATAGCCGAAATCGATGAAAGCTGGATGCGCCATGCCATCCGACTGGCGCAGAAGGCAGAAGTACACGGCGAAGTCCCTATCGGAGCAATCCTGGTAAAAGATGGGCAGTGTATTTCTGAAGGCTGGAATACACCCATTGCTTCACACGACCCAACGGCTCACGCTGAAATCATCGCTATTCGAAAGGCAGGGCTGGCACTGACGAATTACCGGCTTCCGGAAACAACCCTATATGTAACGCTGGAGCCTTGTGTCATGTGCATGGGCGCCATCAACCAGGCAAGGATAAACCGACTGGTCTTTGGTGCATTTGATCCCAAACGAGGCGCCGTATGCCATGCCCTAAATCTTGCCGCCGCAGATTTTCTAAATCACCGCATAAGCTGGACCGGAGGCATCCTGGAAACCGAATGCTCGACCCTTCTGTTGGATTTTTTCCGGGCTAAACGCTAAGAGCGGTTTTGTTACCAAATTGACCGTTCGCTGAGAGGCGTTGATGCACTTTATTTGATTCCTCACAGCGAACGGAGCGGTCAACCATCGAGGGAAAAGAAACTATCTGTAAAGCCCACGTTTCAGCAGTCCCGCATTTGCTTGTAGCTACTAATCAACGCATTCGTAGAGCAATCATGGCTTTCGATCGGTTCTCCCGATTCTAATTCCGATAAAATTGTTTTAGCTAACACTTTACCCAACTCAACGCCCATTTGATCGAAGGAATTAATATTCCAGATCACACCTTGCACGAAAATTTTATGCTCGTAGAGTGCCAGTAAAGAACCCAAAATCTTGGGCGTCAGCTTTTTGAGCAGAAATGTATTTGAAGGCCTGTTGCCGGCAAACACTTTTGATGCAACCAGAACCGAATCTTCCTGCTCGCCTGGCGTTAATTGCTGTTTGACTTCTTCCCGGGTAAGACCATTGATCAGGGCTTCAGGCTGCGCAAAAAAATTTGAAATCAAAACCTTGTGGTGTTCTGGCAAATAGTAATGGCTATTTGCTGCAGCCATAAAATCACACGGTATAAGCTTTGTGCCTTGATGAATCAACTGAAAGAAGGCATGCTGTCCATTGGTACCGGCCCTTCCCCAGATGATGGGGCCTGTACTGTAATCTACATTTTGACCCTGCATATCAACGCTTTTACCGTTACTTTCCATATCTCCCTGCTGCAGGTAATCGGGAAAGTAGCGCAAGGATTCATCATACGGTAATACGGCATGGGACTGGCAATCAAAAAAATTGTTATACCAAACCCCTAACAGCGCCATGATCACAGGAATATTTTTTTCAAACGAAGTTGTCCGGAAGTGCTCATCCACTTCATGCGCACCTGACAAGAGTTCTTCAAAGTTATCCATCCCTATTTTCAGCGCAATAGATAATCCAACTGATGACCACAACGAATAGCGTCCGCCAACCCAATCCCAAAACTCGAACATGTTGTCCGTATCAATACCGAACTTTGCAACACTTTCGGTGTTTGTTGACACCGCCACAAAGTGCCTGGCAATCGCTTTTGGATCCTTAATGCTTTCCAGCAGCCAGTTTTTTGCCGCAAAGGCATTCATCATCGTTTCCTGGGTGGTAAATGTTTTGGAAGCGATAATGAATAATGTTCTATCAGGCGCAAGATGCTTTAGTTTTTCCATTATGTCCGCCTCATCAATATTGGAAACATAGTGGATCTTCAATGAATCCGAACCATAGGGAGCCAGAGCGGTTGAAACCATTCTTGGACCCAATCCGGATCCACCAATCCCTATGCTGACAATATCAGTGATGGCTTTACCGGTATAGCCTTTCCATTCACCTGAACGTACGGATGCACAAAATACTCTCATTTTCGCCAGCACGCGATTAACATCCGGCATGACATCAAGACCATTCACGTAAATGGGTCGATTACTTCTATTGCGTAAAGCCGTATGAAGCACAGCCCGATGTTCAGTGGTATTGATAATCTCCCCAGCAAACATGGACTTGATTTTTGCTTCCAGGCCCACTTGCTTGGCCAACTCAAAGAGTAAAGGCATGGTTTCATCGGTTATTCTGTTCTTTGAATAGTCAAAAAGTATGTCATTCAACTGAAGCGAGAACTTATTGTGGCGATTGGGGTCTTCTTTAAAAGCGTTGCGAATGGAAATATTTTCAATTTGGTGATAATGATTCTTTAATACAATCCAGGCTTTTGATTCAGTCAAAGAAGACATGTGGTGAGGGCTCCGTATTTTAAGATCGTGTGTTAAGTCTACGAAAATGATGAGAGGATAGCAAGAGCCGATCAGTGTATTACTCATTGCTAATCTGATGCAGACTAAAGGATTCTTTCCATCAATTCCTTTATTTGGAAAAGTTGATGTGCTAGAGTTGGCAACTGGTATACTTAAGGCAACGTGGCAAATGGGAGATTATTTCTATTAACTCAACTATAAACAAGCAAAATCAGTTATTCATATAATAATAATTATCTATTAAAACGGGAAGGTATTATGAACAAATCACAACTAATAAGAAAAGGTCTGCTCGGGCTCGTGGGGTTATTTTTTTCCGCCACCGTGTGGGCTCATGGTGGAGCGGCGGGTACAGACACTGACCAGTGTAAATTTGAACTGGAACCAGGACACTGGATACATTACACCGCTTATCAACCCAATGCGTTTCCCGCCGAAGACTTTTGTGCCAACGTACCAAACACAAACGAAATGACTATCTTGGTTTTCGATTATCAGGATATGAAATACAGGGATGATAATGTGGAGTTTGAAGTTACGAAAGAACCTGAAGGAACTCAGGTGTATTTTCTGCCAATGGCGAAACATAAAAAAGGTACTGTTGAATTAAAATTGCCTCAAGGTGTGCCTGAAGCAGGTAAATATTTAATCCATATCACTCTGGTACCTGATAAAGGTGAAAGGCTGGACGTTCATATGGGTTTTAAAGCCGGCTCCGGTCAGACTGTGAGTAAAAACAGCCTATTTCTCTATGTGTTGGCCGCTTTGGCTGGCTTGTACGCACTGTACTTGAGCAGCGCTGGTTTCAAACAAAAAGTTGATGATACCATCAAGAAAATAATGAGCTAATTATTATCAATTTTTTATTGCACGTGAACAATGCTTTTTCAGGCATCGAGAGGAAACTAAATAATGGTGAAGTTATTTTCGGTTGGCATACTGGCTTTTCTTGTCGCTATGCCTGTCGTGGCTATTGAGTACGAAGACCATGACGGTATGCTAATGGATCATGGCGACGGCCATTTGATGGATATGGCTGGCGGTATGGTCATGGGGCAGAATAAAGATACCTTGCCTGGAGGATGCGATAGCATCTCAGAAACCAAGGAAGTCACAGTCCATGCCGGCCATAAGTTTGCAGAGAAATTCCCTGGCAGAATGTTTGCCTTTGATACTCAGGAGTTTAGCTTTAAACCCTGTACCAAGTTAACCGTTCACTTTCTCAATGAAGATAACATCCGTCACCAATGGATGATGCACGGCTTACCCAAGTATTTATACCCCAAGGGGATGTTCCACCTTGAAGTGTCAGGGCCTGGAAAAATATCAGGAACCTTGATTCTACCTCCAGGTGACAAAACCTACCTGGTCCATTGCGATATCGCTCAACATATGGAAAAAGGTATGAAAGCTGAGTTAAAAGTTGGCAAGGGTGATGGTGACTTACCAAGCATTCCCGGATTAACCGCTTTTGTGGTTCAGGATGATTACAAGGCGGGACTGCCGGCAATCGCTACAGCCCTGGAAGCAGCGGCTGCGAAAGCTGAAGCAGCCGCTTTGGCGGTAACAGCTGCAGCAACGGCAAAAGCAGCTGAAAAGACATCCGCCAAACCAGCAGGAGATTTGCAAACCACCTCGGATGATTCGTGGGTATCCGGCACAACGGTAATAGGTTTGGCGATTGGGCTTGTCGCCGCCCCCTTGTTAGCAAGAAAATTCAAGGGCATGAGCGCATCAGAAATTGTCGCTACTATCTTTGAGTTATTAAGAAACGGCATTGAATTAGTCGTGAAATTGATTTACAGCCTCTTTAATCTTATCTCCTCCAATAAGAGTAAAATCCTGCCTGGAAAATAAATTCACATCCATAGAGGAATTAAAGCCCTGCTTTCGGTTAGAATGCAGGGCTTTCAATTATCTGAATGTTAGAAACGCTAACCGGAATCTGGACGCTGTTCTTAAGCGCATTTATCTCATCAACGATTGCGCCGGGCGGATCAGAAGCCGTTTTGGCTTATATGATATCGGCAAAACATTATCAGATTGAATTACTGGTCATCGTTGCCACCATCGGCAATACACTGGGAGCCATGACGACATGGGGACTGGGACGCCTGACCGCCAAAAAATTTCCGGTTGCCGGTCTTTTACCTGAAAAGAGGCAAAAAGCACTCAACATCCTCAAGACAAGAGGTCTATGGGTGCTACTGTTTTCATGGCTGCCTTTAATTGGTGATGCTCTCTGCTTTGCCGGTGGCTGGTTAAAATGTCCATGGCTACCGGCCAGCTTGCTTATCTTGGCTGGCAAATTTGGCCGATATGCACTGATAGCCTGGATGCTGGCATAAAAAGTCCGCCCTATTTTCAAATACCCTTTACACCCCAATGCTCCCAAGTTAATTGGTGGTTGAGGCATAATTTGTGGCTGACACGAAGAATCAACACCGTCCGTTTATTAATCGCATTAACAAATCCGAATGACTTTTGCCAATTATTAATTCAACCTGCACAGAGAAACATAGAAAGAGGTCGCCTTGCTTCGCCATTTTCCACACACTGATATTGCCTATACTCATAAAAATCGTGACTACTTTATTGCAGCTTTCACTTTTTTTTGCGTAGCTGTCTGTCTATTGAGCGACGCTAATGCAAGTATGGAAAAACAAAATGCCCTGGGTGTTTGCGGATGGGTATTTCTGATTGGCCTGTTACTGGGCGAAAATCGGGAAGTGAGAGTGCAGGTTGTCATAGCCGTGATGTTCGCAACCCTCGGCGAGCACTTCGCATCACCTTTTATGGGGGGCTACACCTACCGCTTTGGAAACGTTCCTGCGTATGTACCTCCCGGCCATGGCATGGTTTATTTAACTGCTGTCGCTCTGGCCCGTTCAGGACTTTTTTTAGGCTATGCCAGGCAAATTGCGGCATTCGTCGTCATTGTGTGTGGCGCATGGTCAATTTGGGGAATCAGTGGATTTGCCGATCAGGGTGACTGGGTTGGCGCCCTGTTATTCTGCGTATTTCTAGTCTATTTGTTTAAAGGCCGATCGCCCATGGTTTATCTGGCTGCATTTTTTATTACGACCTGGCTGGAATTAATTGGCACAGCAGTTGGGACCTGGAAATGGGCTGCCATTGATCCCGTATTAAAGTTGCCTCAGGGCAATCCTCCCAGTGGCGTCGCGGCCTGGTATTGCCTGGTGGATGCCGTTGCGATTGGAGGCGCCCCTCTGATTTTCAAATGGGCGAAAAATAGCAAAGAGTGGCTGAAGTCAATAAAATCGGGAAAAAATGCTTATCAAGGTGCCGGAGACGACTAGATTATTGCATCACAAGCCATGATCGGCTAAATTGACAAACTCCAACCGAACAAACGCATATACGATCAGCAAATCATGTATCAGTAACAAAGCAAGCAATGATTAATCAATCAACTAGGAGTGTGTATGGAACGTCGTGATTTTATTCGTCTCAGTGTAACAGGCATTGGTGCAGGAATTGTTGCACCATCAACAGTAACGGCAGAGTCTGCCGCCCCAGCATCGGCAACCAGAGACATTTACTATACCAAGGAAGCTCCCGGGCGCTGGGCTGCCAAGGTTGCAACGCATCTACCCAATATCGAAGTGAAAAAAGCAGGCGGGAAAGTCACGGTAAGCATCACGACCGCGCATGAAATGAATGGCTATGAGCACTACATTGTCAAGCATGTTTTACTGGATAAAGATTACCACTTCATCGATGAGAAGTTGTTCAATCCAACTCAGGACAAAACGGCCATATCCTCGTATACCCTTGAAAATTACAGCGGCCCCGTTTATGCATTGAGTATGTGCAACAAACACGATCTTTGGCTAAACTCGGCGACTGTATAAATTGAAAAGCAATAAACCCTTACAGGCGCCTCCTGAAAGGATTTTAGTGATTGCCATGCAATACCTCGGCGACGTATTGCTGGCAACACCCTTATTACACTCATTGAAAACCCATTATACCGAGGCCCGAATTGATGTTTTGGTCTATCGTAACACCGTCGCCATGCTGGAAGGCAACCCGGATATCAATTATGCGATCACCACGCCAAACCGGCCCAAATTTACTGATTATTTGCAGTTATTGCCTCAAATTTTTCGGCGCTATGATGTCACGATAACACTGCAAACGGGAGATCGACCCTTTTTGTATAGCGTACTGGCATCGCCCTTTCGTGTCTCCGTCGTTCCACCCAAGAAATCTACTGGCTGGTGGAAGCGCTATTTTATGCAACGCTGGCTAGAACACGATGACAACGATACACATACCGTCTTACAACATTTGAAATTACTGGACTTGCTCGAAATTCCCCGCAAATTTTCACTGATCCCGCCGCAAATCAAGGATGCGCAGCAATTGGCTCTTCGACTCCCCTGTCTAGCTGACGGTTCACGTTATGTGGTACTCCACCCTCATCCGCAGTGGACCTACAAACGCTGGACAATTGAGGGCTGGGTGAGCATCAGTCATTATCTAATCAACTCCGGCTATAAATTGATCCTCTCGGGCGGCCCCGCAGATTCAGAAAAAGCCTACATTGATGAAATTGCCGATCAACTTCCAGAAAACGTCATTAATCTGGCTGGGCAAGTTACATTAGCCGAACTGGCGACCATCATTGCCGGTGCGACATTATTCATTGGTCCCGACACCGGCATCACGCATCTGGCAGCAGCAACAGGCGTCCCGGTCATTGCGCTTTATGGACCAACCAACCCGGTCAAGTGGGCACCCTGGCCTAACAACTTTAACCAAAACACCAATCCTTTTCATAAAGTGGGCAATCAACAGGTTAACAATATCCTGCTCTGTCAAGGAGAAGCCGACTGTGTCCCCTGTCATTTAGAAGGCTGTGACAGGCATCGACAAAGCCGAAGTCATTGCCTTGAAACTTTGGCGGCCGAAACAATCATCACCGCCATCAATAAAGTATTGAACCTTTCCACAACATCCAATCTCCAATCGTAACGGTAGGGATACTCGCACTATTCAATACCCACTAATGGGCATATAGTTGTATTCTCGTCATTTTTGCCACTACCTTAATCTTCACGCGGTAGGCATAAAATGCTCCCAAATTAAACAGCCCTGTTCAGGAGGCTCTATGAGTGCCACAGAAATCGATAAAACCGCCGTCGTTACGATACTCAACAAGATACTTGAAACCGAATTGGCTGGTGTTGTGCGTTATACCCATTACGCATTCATGATTTGCGGCTATGGTCGTATTCCGATTGTTGCCTGGATGCGTAACCAGGCAACTGAATCGTTGACTCACGCAAACCAGGCCGGCGAACTGATTACGCATTTGGGCAGTCATCCCTCCCTGGGTATTGGCCCGTTACTAGAAACGCATCGCCACGATGTGGGTGATATTCTTAGGGAATCGCTTGACCACGAACAATTATCTTTATCGGCCTATATACAGCTTCTGGAATTGGTCAACGGGCGCAATGTGTTACTGGAAGAGTACGCACGTCGCATGATTTCCCAGGAAGAGATGCATATCGGCGAAGTACGCAAAATGTTGAGCAAACCGGGTGATTAAACAGGCCTCTATCCTTTAACATATCGCAATAACGTTCCCCGGATTAACTGCCAAGCACCTATCCGATTCTTTGCCAGCTGCAACATCAAGGAGGCATGCCATGAATAAGCACCTGCAATCCGTCAGAACCTTCCACGAGCGTCTGAATGTCCCGCAAGCAGTGCCCGGGGAATCGATGAAATTGTCAGACATGGAAATCATCAAATTTCAGTCATTGCTTATGGAAGCAGGAAGCGAATTGCTAAAAGCCATTAAAGCAGGCGAAATGGCTGAAATTTTGCTCGGATTGATTGATCTGGCCTATGTCGCGTTGGCAGCTCTTGCCAGGCAGGGCGCCGATATTGTTGATCAACCCATCGAATGGCGATTGGACGGCTTTGTTCTATCCGTCATGCGGATTGTCTCCGACAAAATCAATGACTGCTCATCCGGCGAGCCCGATAACTACTCAGCCGTTTATTGTTTGTGTGTTCACCTAAGCCGGGGTTTCGTGAATGCCGATTTTGACAAAGCCTTTCAATGCGTAGAGCTGCACGCACTTTTGCGTCTAAGTAAGAGTGGTGAATCGCTGTATGACGACACGGAGCACCGCCGAACTGCAAAGCTGAAAAACTCACCCGACTTAAGTGAATGCCTTTACGAATAACTGACGACGAATAGATCTGGCAAATACCCATCGTCTTGTTTTAGAATTTCCGATTCTGATAGTATAAAACAACAATAACTATAAACCCATCGGAGGAAAACATCATGGCCAAACCATTAATACAATTGGCATTAGATTCTTTGGATTTCGACCAAACCGTCAATCTTGCCACACAGACAGCTCCTTACGTCGATATCTTTGAAATCGGCACACCCTGCATTAAACACAATGGCGTTAAACTGGTGCGGGAACTAAGATCCAGATTCCCGAATAAACTAATTCTGGTCGATCTTAAAACCATGGATGCCGGCGAATATGAAGCCACGCCCTTCTACGCAGCCGGGGCCGATATTTGTACGGTACTTGGCGTTTCGGGCCTTGCCACCATCGCCGGCGTGATCAAAGCAGCACAAGCGCATAACGCCGAAGCACAAATCGACTTGATCAATGTACCGAACAAACTGGAATGTGCTCGAGAAGCGGCCAAATTGGGAGCTCACATCATTGGCGTACACACTGGACTCGATGCGCAGGCAGCCGGACAGACCCCCTTCGCCGACTTGCAGGATATTGCCAGTCTGGGCCTGGACGTGAGAGTCTCCGTCGCAGGCGGCATCAAAAACACTACCGTTCAGCAAGTGGTTGAATCGGGAGCTGATATTATTGTCGTCGGTGCCGCCATTTACGGTGCTGAGTCACCCGCTGATGCCGCGCGCGTAATACGGAATTTGGCTGACGGAAAAAAAGTCCATCCCCATCAGCAACTCATTCTTGACAAAGTCTCCAGCATCCTGAAAGTTACAGACGGAGCCTATGAAGTAAAACTCACCAAATTGCTGGATAAAGCCAAGCGGATATTTGTCTCTGGCGCAGGGCGTTCCGGCCTGGTCTGCAAATTTTTTGCGATGCGACTGGTGCACAGTGGTTACGATGTCAGTGTTGTCGGCGAGATCGTGACACCCAGTATTAAAAAAGGTGACTTGCTGATCATTATCTCGGGTTCCGGTGAAACCGAACAGCTCATTGCATTTGCTAAAAAGGCCAAGGAAGTCGGCGCCAAAATTGTGTTGATCTCTGCGAAAGACAATTCAACGATTGGCGATATGTCTGAAGCCGTGTTCCAGATTGGTAAAGCCGAGCAATATGGCAAAATCCTGGGCATGCCGATGGGAACCGCTTTTGAACTATCGACCTTGTCATTCCTGGAAGCACTGGTTGCGCACTTGATCCACGAAAAAGGCATTGCTGAAGAAGTCATGAGATCCAGACACGCCAATCTGGAATAACGCAAATCAATCAACCAACCAAGCAAACGATCATGGATCAACCATCAAGGAAGCTGCGCTGGGGTATTCTCGGCGCAGCCCGCGTTAATGAGCGCTTACTGCCGGCCATTGTCGAAGCCAACAATGCCGAACTGGTCGCTATTGCCAGCCGGCGACCCGGTGCAGCCGCTCAAACGCTGGCTCAGTATGCACCGCAACAACAAAATACGCGTACCTATGACCATCTGGAGGCGCTACTCGACGATCCTGACGTTGACGCAGTTTACTTGCCACTTGCCAATCATGAGCATGCCGAATGGACATTGCGTGCCATTGAGCGAGGCAAACACGTGCTTTGCGAGAAACCCATGGCTTTGACTGTGGCTGATATCGAGGCAATCGACTCGGCCGCCCGCCGCCATAAAGTAACGGTCATGGAAGGCTTCATGTACCGCTTTCATCCGCAACATGCACGCGTACTGGAATTGCTTAGCAGCGGATTAATTGGTGAAGTCCGATCCGTGCGCGCCAGCTACTCATTCATGATGCGACCGGCCCGCATGTACCGGCTTACCGAAAACATCGAACGCGGCGGCGGCGCTCTATGGGACATTGGCTGTTACGCCATCCATTCCGCGCGCTTATTCTTTGATGAAACACCTGTTGCTGTGACAGCGCTGTCACGCTACGCTGACAGCGGGGCCGACATCACCACCAGCGGCGTTATCGACTTCAACAGCGGCAAATTCGCTCATTTCGATTTCAGCTTTGAACGTGCGCGCAAGTGCGAATACGAAATTATCGGTACGAAAGGCGGTATCAAATGCCACGTCGTCTGGCAATTACCCGGTGATGTCCCGGTGATTTCCTGGTGGACTGAAGACGGCCGGCAAAGTGAAGAGCGCCTGCCGCCAGCTAATCATTTCCGGCTGGAAATTGAGCATTTTAGTGATTGTGTATTAAATGGCAAAGCGCCGCTGCTGTCGCTGGACGACGCCAAAGCCAACTGCCGGATTATCGTTGCTGCGCTGCAATCCGCAAATCAAGGCAAGAAAATTGAACTACTGAGCTAACCCGGGTCACTATGGATAACTATACATAGTGACCTCTAGTAGTCAAACGCAGTTGGCCGATTAAACCATAGGCGAAAATCTTCTGCCTAAAATCGACTGAAGAGCGAGATCTATCATTCAACTGATGCGCCGCATGTTATTCGGCCCATCCTGATGCACGGACTCCTGGTTCCCGGTAGTTTATCACTCAACCCGAATGCCAATAGGGATCGACTTAGACGTACTCCGCCGCTGATCGGTCAGTCTTGCAGAAATTTGATAGACCCCCACCGTATTATAGGTCGCGGTAAAAGTCTTCCTTGTTGAAGCTGGCGTATCAAATATCCCGTCACCATTCAAATCCCACTGCACGGTCATTCTCGAAGTATTACCGTCCGGATCCAAGGAACGTCCAGCATCCAACACAACCGCTTCGCCAATCTTGAGTCGTCTTTTAGTGATTCGTATAGTAGGTTGCGGCGCCCGATTGAATCCCGTGGCGCACGTAAGCAATACCCCTGATGAAAGTGTCACATTTCCTTGTGTATCGAAGACCTGAAGACTCCATTGATTGGTCTGGCCAGGAACGTAATCGTATGTGCTTATAGTTGTCGTTATGCTTTTTCCACTAAGGCGCATGTCTGCTGTAACCATACCGTCTTTTAACAAGAGAGCACCCGCCAGGGTGGAATCTGTATCCGAAGCAGAGAACCTGACCGGACACTGTCCATTAACCGGTGCAACGTTACCTTGAGTCAGAATATTTACCTGGGGCGGGTTGTCTTCGGTAAACACCCGGCCAGCATTAAAAAAACGGTTATAGTTTAATTGCATTGCCGCACTGCCAGACAAACGCATGTCATCCGTTGGATACAGATCGGGATAGAGCGCCCCCCTGACGCCTCGCAGCCCATTACCCATGAGGTTTCCGTTGAAATTTTCATCATTCCGGAAGTCATGTTCCAACCCAAAACCATGACTAAGTTCGTGAAGTGCAGCGCCCTGAGCACTCGAACTGACCGAGCTGAAAGTTGTTCCTTCAAACCAGGGAAAGGTGACGTCCTGGACTAATAGGTAAGGTCCTATTGTTAGCAAAATTGATCCCTTGTAAGGTCTGTCGTCTTTTAGAGATGCCTCGGGAAATCGGGCCAAGAATTCTCCTGATATAACCCCAACCCCTGTAAAGTCGGTAAACCAGCCACTCGTTCCACCAACAAAGTCCCCGTTCATCGAGCCATCAGGATTCTGAATATGGGTATCTGCGACCACCAGCAATACTTCCCCACGTTGCCATGCCGGAAATCCTGCAGCAGTGATGGCTTCCAGAATTTTACCCCAGCGATCCAGGTAGGCGCCCTGAAAAAATGTATCTTTCTCTGTTACCGTAACAATATTGATTTTAGGCGTTACACCATCAGCTTCTGTTTCATAAATAAAGTTCTTATTGCCATAGCCCATACGTGCCATTTCTTCGCCATACCACGCCCTCATTCTGAGAACATAATCTATAAGTTGATTCTGTGCACCAGATTGTGGTGATCTGTTGGATGGAACCATGTAAATGACTCTGACCATGTAGGGATAACTAACTGAAGGGGCGGATGCCGCCGAGGATGAAAGCGCGAGCAATCCAGCTATCAGGATTACTAATAAGACGTTACCGTCAATGATTTGTCTGTAGTGTTGTTTGAAAATATTCATGTCTACTCCTCTTAATTGAGTCCTAGAACCGGTAACTGCTTGCGTTATGTCGTTAATACGTATTGCCAAGATGATGACTTCGCTAGCAAGCAACGCCAGTTTTTCATGGGAAAGGAAACATTCTGGTCAGACTCGATGAAGTCTGAAAATATCTTTAAAACGCACGTAGATTACTTTTCATTTCACACTCCTTTACGTTGTTGTTATTATTTTTTTTCCTCTTCTTCATATTTTGAAACTTTCCCTAAATATTTGGCCGTAAATCCATTTTTTTTCCAATAAAAAAGCCGAACTGCTTCACATGACTTTGACGAAGTCACATTCGGCAGTCCGGCTTTCCGTTTGTATGGGATCCGCGACTTTCTGCCCCTACCTTTAGGTAGGTTTAGCTACTGTAAATAAAAGATTTAAGGCGAATATGCCATAGTTTTTATAATTTTTCTACTGAGTATTTTTATCATCTTATGGTTGATTTGAATTACTCAATTCTCGAATAACTCAAGGCTCAACGATACACCTATTTAATGTTGTAGGCGATCCCCAAGAATGAAAAAAATTGAAAAAGTTATTGCGTCAATCCATTGAATGTCAGCATTAAAGCACACCATGCTCTGCAAACGAATACGGCTCACCGTCACCAATGATGAAATGATCCAGAACTCGTATATCAAACAAGGCTAAGGCCTGTTTGAGTTTGTCAGTAATGTGTCTGTCGGCTTGACTGGGTTCGCATATGCCGGAAGGGTGGTTATGGGCGAAAATTACGGCGGCGGCGTTATGCTGTAAAGCCTGCTTGGCAACTTCCCGTGGATAAACACTGGCACCATCGATCGTGCCTCTGAACAGTTCCTCAAACTGAATGACACGATGCTGATTGTCGAGAAATAAGCAGGCAAAAACTTCGTAGTTATAGCCTCGGAGCTGGGCACTGAGATAGGCTCGCGTGATTTCAGGACTGGTTAAGGCATTGCCTCGTTGAAGTACCTCTTTGAAATGTCGACGCGCCATTTCCAGAACAGCCTGCAACTGGGAATATTTGGCACTCCCTAATCCATTGGCCAGACAAAATCGTTGCTGATCCGCCTCCAGCAAGGCTTTCAAGGAACCGAAACTGCTCAATAATTCACGAGCCAGATCAACAGCCGATTTCCCATGTGTACCGGTTCTAAGGAAAATAGCAAGCAATTCAGCATCGGTCAAAGCACCTGAGCCGCGCTGCAGTAGTTTTTCTCTGGGCCTGTCTTCTGCAGGCCAATCCTTGATAGTCATAGGTCCGCCTTACAAGTAAAAAATTTAAGGATAGAAGAATTTCCCCATACTTGCCATAATAGGTTTTTTTAAATTCTTGGGCGCAACGATTAATAAGCATATTTTATTAGCTGTTTCTGGTGGCATCGCAGCTTACAAATCGGCAGAATTAGTCCGTCTGCTACGCAAACAGCGTGCAGAAGTTCGAGTGGTAATGACACACGCCGCAATTCAGTTTGTCGCTCCACTCACTTTTCAATCGCTCTCAGGCAATCCTGTGCACAGCGAGCTACTGGATAGCGCTCAGGAAAATGCCATGGGCCATATCAATCTGGCCCGTTGGGCCGATGTCTTGCTGGTCGCACCGGCTACCGCCAATTGCATCGCAAAGTTCAGTCAGGGTCTGGCAGACGATTTGTTATCCACTCTGTACCTTGCCGCCACTTGTCCGGTTTATATAGCACCTGCCATGAACCAGGCCATGTGGAATAAAGCCGTAACGCAGGAAAATATTACAAAACTGATAAGCCACGGAGTTAAGGTGATTGGTCCGGGAAAAGGCGACCAGGCTTGCGGTGAAAACGGCTTGGGCAGAATGGCCGAACCATCGGAAATTTGTGATATTCTCTGTGCAACTGATCCGGATCGCTTGAGCCTGGCCGGAAATAAGGTGTTGATCAGTGCGGGCCCCACACGCGAACCCTTGGACCCGGTGCGCTACATCACCAATCGGAGTTCCGGTAAAATGGGCTACGCACTTGCTCACGCGGCTTTAAAGGCCGGCGCACAAGTCACCTTGGTCAGCGGACCGGTCTCGCTTTCTGCACCTCTGGGTGCAAAGGTGATACGAGTGGAAACTGCCGCAGAAATGCATGCGGCAGTCATGGAAAACATTGCGGGCCATGCTGTATATATCGGAGCAGCCGCGGTTGCAGACTATAGCCCACTCGTCATGCAACATGAAAAAATAAAAAAATCAGCCGATTTGACAACCCTTACCCTGACAAAAACCAAGGATATTCTGGCCGCTGTGGCCTCGCTTGACAAGCGCCCCTACACGGTTGGCTTTGCGGCGGAAACGCATGAACTGGAACTTTACGCTAAAAACAAGTTGTCTCAAAAAAATCTGGACATGATCGCAGCCAATTGGGTGGGCCATGATGAAGGCGGCTTCGATAGTGAACAGAACGCACTCCAGGTTTTCTGGAAAACCGGACAAAAAACATTGGAAATGGCGAACAAAAATCAGATAGCAATGCAATTAATCGATTTAATCGCAGACTGTATGTCCGAAAAATAAAACATTTCAAACGATAACCTGATTCAGGCTACAACTTAGAGAATTTCATGCAAAAAATACAACTCAAAATACTGGATGCGCGTCTTGGTGTTGATTTTCCGCTTCCGGATTATGCAACTTCCGGCTCGGCAGGGCTCGATTTACGCGCATGTCTGAATCAGGATACTGAATTAAAGCCTGGCGAAACATTGCTGATTCCCACTGGCTTAGCCATCCACATCGATGACCATCAGTTGGCGGCAGTCATTTTGCCGCGATCCGGCCTTGGCCATAAACACGGCATTGTGCTCGGCAATCTGGTTGGCCTGATTGATTCAGATTACCAAGGACAGATTTTTGTCTCTTGCTGGAATCGAGGCGATACTCCCTTCATTATCAATATCGGCGAACGAATAGCGCAAATGGTGTTTGTCCCGGTTGTCCAGGTCGGTTTTGAACAGGTCAAAGAATTCAATGAAAGTTCCCGAGGAACCGGTGGTTTCGGTCATACGGGTCAGCATTAATCTGTTTTTAATTTATTAAGGTATAACAATGCTACGTCTATTTTCGGTGCTCTCAATAGTCACTGCTACCATGATCATTATTGCGAGTGCAGGAGTGTATTGGATGGCATCATCAGTGATCAGCAACGCAAAGGAATCTTCCGCAGAAGCCCTTGCCAAATCGGTCTCCTTGACTCTATCAGGAGAAATCCTGTTGCTTAACAACACGCTGGAAAAAATTGCGCAAGATCCGGATGTCATCACAGCGGTCCTGTCAGCCGACCCCTCTCAACTCCGTGCAACCGCCACCAAGCTTGAAAAATATGTCCCAAATGCCTTGAAAATAAGGCTGTTATTGCCCGGTGTGAATGACTTGGATGAAAATGCTGTCCCCAAAATGGGCTTTGCCGATCTGGATATGGTCAAGGAAACATTCACTGACAATCAAATGCCCGGCATACAAGGCGATGTTGGCCCGGATCGACACCTGGCCATAACTCATCAAATCATCAGGGATAATCGCGTGATTGGCGTTATTTTAGCCAGTTTGAAATATGACTTCATCAGCAAAACAGTCCAGGATGCAAAGATAACTGACGGTTATCTCGAATTAAGGCAATCGTCGCTGACTATTGGGGAATCCGGCGATAAAGCCGCCTCCCAGGGCAACCCAAAAATGGAAATGAAAGTCCCCAACACCAATTGGGATCTCACTTATTGGTATTCAGAGGGCGCAAATTTTGGCGAATTTACACTCATTTTCAGCTTTATCATCATTCCTGCCTTATGTGTCACACTGGCATTTTTTATAGGCTACCGGCGTCTTTCAGATATGATCTCCGCCGATTTAAGCAGCGTCATGAAAGCATTTAAAGACATGATGACCAGTAAAATGCAGGGGAACTATCCCGTCAAAATGACCGAGATGCATGGCTTCATATCCACGTTAGTGCAATTTAAACGCGTCCTGGATAACCAGGATAACAACTCCATCCTTAAGGAGGATGATCTGCCTATGGATGGTTTTTTTGATGATTCCGAAGATTTTAACCTCAGCGGCCCCCTCATCATCGAAAATCCAGGAACAGAGAAACAGCCTGTCCCCGTGAAAGAAATTCATCAAGATTCAAGATCCATCACCGATGACTTGTCAGTATTACTGGAGCTACCGAAAATCAATCCGCTATCAGAGATTTTCAGGGCCTATGATATTCGGGGAATTGTCGGCAAAACGCTCACCAACGAAATGGTTTATAACATAGGCCGCGCGCTGGGTACGGATGCAAAGAAACAGCATGTCAACACCCTGGTCGTTGGCAGGGATGGACGCACGTCCAGCCAGAACTTTGCCGATGCATTGGCTAGGGGCATCGCAACAACTGGCTGCAATGTGCTGGATATCGGTATGGAGCCCACACCGGTTCTTTATTTTGTCACTCAACATACCGAAGGCCGATCCGGCGTCATGATCACCGGCAGCCATAACCCAGCCGAATATAATGGCCTGAAAATGGTTATCAACGGTGAAACACTGGCAGAAGACAGAATTCAGCAGCTTCGACAATGCATCGAAGATAATGCTTATGTTTCCGGCCCAACCGGCACTATAGAAAAAAACGCCCGTGTTGCAGAGGAATATATTGGAACCATTGCCGATAGCATTCGCGTCAAAAAACCGATGGTCATCGTCCTGGACTGTGGCAACGGCGTTGCCGGTGAACTCGGACCTGCCCTGCTGAGAACTCTGGGTTGCGAAGTCATCGAATTGTATTGCGAAATTGATGGCACTTTCCCCAATCACCATCCGGATCCAAGCAAACCTGAAAATCTGTTTGAACTCATCGAAACCGTCAAGCACTACAAGGCCGATCTCGGCATTGCCTTTGATGGCGATGGCGATCGTCTGGGAGTGATTGATTCCAGCGGTAAAATCATTTGGCCTGATCGGCAGATGATGTTGTTCGCCAAAGACGTCCTGGCAGGAAAACCAGGCGCTGAAATCATTTACGATGTTAAATGCAGCCGACATCTGGCGGATCAAATTACCAAATTTGGAGGAAGGCCTATCATGTGGAAAACCGGCCATTCCTTTATGAAAGCGAAACTTAAAGAAACCGGCGCCAAACTGGCAGGCGAAATGAGTGGTCATATTTTCTTTAATGACCGTTGGTTTGGTTTTGATGATGCGCTGTACTCAGCCGCTCGTTTAATTGAAATACTGGCCAATGACAGTCGAAGTACGGCCGAAGTTTTTGCCCAATTCCCCGACAGTATCAACACGCCCGAATTAAATGTCGGCATGGCTGAAGGCGAAAACTTTAAATTTATTGAACACATGTTCAACGAAGCGAATTTCAGGTCTGGAAAAATCAACAATATCGACGGCATGCGTGTCGATTTCGCCAATGGCTGGGGATTGGTGCGCGCTTCCAATACGACGCCATCATTGGTTATTCGATTTGAAGCGGACACCCAGGAAGCATTGCTCAGCATACAGGAGCAGTTCAGAGTGCTAATGACAAAAATTAAGCCGGATATCGTGTTGCCGTTCTAATTTTTTATCTGCTGAGGTACACATGCAATATTTCAGTCTGTGGTTCAACGGGGTCTCGGCAACTGCTCCCTGCGTCGCCTAAAGCGCCTACTGTCGGTGCCCTACCTCCTGCATCCATGCAGTCGACCACGAACGGAAAAAAGTGAATAAATTCAACACAACCTCCATTCGCCCTTATATCAAAAAACTGGGCATTGATATGGAAGCACTGCTCGATCTGGGCAGAAATCCCTATTCAACCAGAGCTGATTCGTCGTTCAATATGGCCCGTGGCAGGCAGCGCTAGTATCATTGGCGCCAGCCGTTTGCATGGCTCAGTCAGCCGGCAAATGTTCAGTCCACTGTTCCCCAACGGGTCTCGTTTTGAAACGCCTGTCACGCATGTTACCAAAGGCGTTCATGTTCCTGTCTGGGATTCGATGGAAGCGGATAAACTCTGGACCAATTTATCCGGGAAACTCCGCTGGTGTAGTGGGCAGGCCAATCTGTCTGAACAATTCAGCCGAGCGACTGATGAAGCATTGTGGAACCTGCGCGCCAAAAATCGCAACCGACTGGTCAAGTTTGTCAGGGATGTATATGCGCGCGAGCTGAATATACAGACCAATATCCCGGAAACCCAGGATAATCAATATCTGTTCAGTTTGCAGGTTTATCTTGGCGAATTGTCGCCAGACGAAGTCAGCGTTGAGCTGTTTGCAGATACGCCCGAGGATGATTCATTTTCCATTCAATCGATGCAGATTGAACAAGCGCTAGCAGGCGCTGTCAATGGTTTTGTTTCAGCACGCGGTTCCGCCCATTTCTGATTACACGCCGCGTATCAAACCTTATCATCGCGACTGTCTGAATCCGCTGAAACAAAACATATTTTCTGGGTTAATTTATATCCAAGCAATTGACTTTTTAGCAGCCATTGATTGATTTGATTTGGGAGGAATGTTAATGTCAAATGACTTTGAATTTAGTCGTGGCTTATTGCAATTAACTGGTTTTTTTCAGCGCCTGCAAGTCTGGATTGACAGGAGTGTTTTCGATCTTGTCCGGCAAATGCGCTTGAGTTATGTGCCCCCTATGATGATCTATTTGGCAGCCGGCGTGTCCGGTTTAACCGGGATCGTAGGGACTTTTTTCGTGAAGGATTATCTGGGACTAACCGCCGAGTTTCTTGCAACCCTCGGTTTTTGGGCCATGATGCCGTGGGCCATGAAAATGCCAATTGGTCATTTGGTCGACTTACTTTGGCGGCACAAGGCAAAAATAATCTATCTGGGCGCAGCATTGATTGCAGCCAGCTTGTTGATCATGCTGAATCTTATTACCTCTGCGAATTCGATGTCCAGTCGACTGTCCGTGGAAACCTGGTTTGTAGTGGCGACTTTGCTTGCGCCTATCGGATATGTCATTCAGGATACGGTGGCTGATGCCATGACCGTTGAAGCAGTTTCCCGATTTGATGAAGATGGCAAGCCGATTCCTGTGGAGCAAATACAACTGGCGCATACCACAATGCAAACCCTGGGGAGAGTCGCTATTATCGGCGGCACACTGATAGTGGCATTAGCCAATGTCTATTTATTCAGAGACGTGGCGAACATGGATGCTCCTGCCCAGGCAGCGATTTATGTGCAGATCTATCGATGGGCGTTGGTGATTCCGGTCATCTCTGTCTTTGGTGTTTTTCTTGCTGCTTACCTTCGTTCTAATCAGGAATGGCGACTCGCTGCACAGGGCTATGAATTTGAAGATATTGACCGTCTGTTGGCAAGGCCCAATGAGTTGCCCGATATTGATTGGCGAATTTTAGTCGGCAGCCTCAGCTTTACCTTTTTTGCCGTTGTTATGGGAATTTCCAATGTTCCGTATAACGAGGAACTGATCTTTGCCGGTTCTCTGTCAATTGTACTGTTTCTGATGTGGCATTTGACCAATGAACTTTCTTCCAGCGATAAAAAGCAATTGTTCGGTACCGCTTTGGTTATCTTCGCCTTTCGTGCCGTTCCGACCACGGGAGCGGGGTCCACCTGGTGGATGATCGACGAGTTAGGTTTCGATCAGGCGTTTTTATCGAAACTATCTTTGATTTCCAGCAGTTTGACCTTGTTTGGCATGGTCTTGTTTCGCAGATATCTATCCGAACGGTCGATCACCGACATTATTATCACATTGACCGTTACCTTTACCGTGCTTAATTTACCGGAAATAGCGCTGTTCTATGGTTTTCATGAATGGACTCAAGCCCATATCGCAAACTTCATTGATGCACGATTTATCGCTTTGGTCGATACGGCTCTGGAATCGCCGCTAGGACAAATTGCCATGATTCCCATCCTGGCATGGATTGCCAACTCTGCACCACCGCAATTAAAAGCTACTTATTTTGCAGTGATGGCCGCTCTGATAAACTTGGCGCTTTCGCTGTCACAGTTGTTGACCAAGTTGCTTAACCAGCAATTTGTTATTACCCGGGAAATCAAAAATACAGTGACCGGCGTAGTTTCAGTTCCGGCGGATTACAGCCAGTTAGGCGGACTATTTTTTACCGTCATGTTATTAGGTTTTGCCTTGCCGATTTTGACGATATACATTGCCAACCGAACTCTGCTTTCTGAGCGCTAAGGGAAAGGAGCGATAACTAATCCCAGTAATTCCGCTCTAAGCATGTTCCTACCATGATCGGATAATTTTTTGAATTTCGCTTGTTTGTGTTGCGGTGAAAAATTGTATAGATATCTATGCTCACGTACCATACTTCGGCAAAAACCACGCCGCAGCAATCTGGTTGTGTGTGTCACCGAGATGGGCTTGAATATAGTCGAGCAACTCGTGCAATTGCGTTGGCGTCGTTTTCTTGATATTGACGTCCAGCAAAAATAGCTCCAGCTTGATCAGGCTCTCCTTGAGCCCGCCTGCGTTAGGTAATAGATAGATATATCGCTGTAATTCTTTGATGCAATGGACAACAGCGCGAGGGAAATCCTTATCCTTCAGCAGATAGTCCAGCACATCGTCACTGTTGATGCGGTGGCGGCGATGCTTTCGGTACATCAAAAACGCGCTCAACGACTTGAGAACGTTGATCCAGAGTGAGCTTTCATATTCGCGCATGATTTCGCTTCGGTTATCAGCCAACAGCAATGAACCAATATCCAGAATGCGCGTCGTCATATCGGCACGTTCAATACTTCGACCCAGACGAATAAAACGTAAGGCATGATCATGGCTCATTGCGCCCGATAGAAATCCTGTAAAGCGTTGACAACCCTGCATTATTTCCTGCAGAAACAAGACTCGTCCTCTGCGTTGCGACACCAGCGCCGAATTATTTTTTGCATACAGATACATTTCATTGACCAGCTGCCAAGCTTCGTCGGGCATCTGATCACGAGACGTGCGAATATTTTCGCGGGCAAATTGCAAGGATGAGAATAACGACCCAGGATTCGCAGTTTCTGTCAGCAAAAAACTCATCGTGTTCTGTTCGTTCGGTTCCTGGTACAGGTGAAAAAAAGCCTCTTCAGCGCCACAAATATTAAGCAGATAGCGCCAGCTCATTTCCACGCCCAAAGGCAAATCGAACATCAAGTTCATGTAAACGCTGAGAAGACGAGCCGAATTTTCGGTCCGTTCCAGATAGCGGGCGAGCCAGTAGAGTCGTTCGGCCGAGCGGGACAGCATAGTCTAGGTCTCCGTGTTGATTATCCAGGTATCTTTACTACCCCCGCCTTGCGAGGAATTAACGACCAGAGACCCTCTTTGCAGAGCAACCCTGGTGAGTCCGCCAGCCGTCACAAAACTGCTATCACCTTGCAGGATGAATGGTCGCAGATCGATATGCCGAGGTTCCAGTTTATTGTCACATAATGTCGGGCAAGTTGATAGCGCCAAGGTGGGCTGAGCGATGTAATTCCGGGGATTTTCCTGAATGATTTTATGAAATTTCATGATTTCTGCGAAGGATGCGTGCGGTCCCACAAGCATGCCATAGCCACCAGATTCGTTGGCGGGCTTTACGACCAACTCGGCCAAATGCTTAAGAACATAATCCAGATGATCCGGATTACTGCAAAGATAAGTTTCTACATTAGGTATGATCGGCTCTTCATTTAGATAGTAGCGGATCATGTCCGGCACATACGAATAAACCACTTTATCATCGGCAACCCCTGCTCCAGGGGCGTTCGCCAGTGCCAAATTGCCGGCTTTCCAAGCCCTTATCAAACCTTTTGCGCCCAATAAGGAATCTTTGCGAAAAACCTCAGGATCCAGAAACTGATCATCAATACGGCGGTAAATCACATCGACTTTTTCCAGGCCGTTTATCGTGCGCATATAGACGCAGTCATCGGATTTGACGACCAAATCAGCACCCTCAACCAACTCTGCACCCATTTGTTGCGCAAGGAAGGCGTGCTCGAAATAGGCCGAGTTATAAATACCGGGCGTCAGTACCGCAATGCGCGGCCTGCTCTTGTCTTCGGGTGCAATCGAAACCAGCATTTCAAGAAGATGCGCAGGATAACCGTCGACAGGCAACACATTCAAATCCTGAAGCAGTTCCGGAAATACTCGCTTGGTGATGACACGATTTTCGATCATGTAAGACACACCGGATGGAACACGCAAATTATCTTCCAGGACATAGAACGTACCATCTGTATCCCTGATCAGATCGGTGCCGCAAATGTTGGCCCAAACACCGTGCTTAGGATGCATGCCAACGCATTCTTCGATAAAGTTTCTCGAACTAGTGATGATTTCTGCGGGGATTAAACCCTCTTTCAAGAAAGTCTGTTCGTTGTACATGTCGTCAATAAAACAATTTAATGCTTTAAGACGCTGTTTTAATCCGTTTTCTACGTGCAGCCATTCCTTGTATTCAATGATGCGCGGAATAATGTCGAATGGCCAGGCTCTATCGATATTGCCCTCATCACTGTAAACAGTGAACGTGATGCCCATTTCGAGAATCGCCATTTCCGCAGCGGATTTTCTTGCCTCCAGAGCCTTGCCATCCAGGCTGTTCAGATAATGGCTTAACCGTGAACTGGAGGGCCGGGCCAAGTTTGAGGAGCACCGCATTTCATCGTAGGCGTTGGTGACTGTGTAATGATCCCATAATGATGTCATTTCTAATCTCCGATTTACGCTTTAGGCTGGATAGATCTAATTTTCAGCAAAGTTAATAAAAAATGGCGCTAGTTCTGTTTAGGAATAGCGCCAAGGAAGGTACAACACACGAGGAGGATGACTCACTTTATGTGAAGCATAGTTCATGCCAACGTTGTCAGACGTAGAGTTTACACGGAATAAACCCAGTAAATTCGCCAGCTAGAGGCCACAACACTTACTTTTTGCACCACGAAAACACCTGCGCCCAACCTATCGACCCAGTTTGGTGCAATGAAAAGCGCATCATCGCTAGCCGTACCTACGCACTATCCACTCCTTAGTGCGTTATTGACTTTACGCTTATCACTTGAAAATACCCATGGAAATAAGAGGTGGCTCAAAATTCCTTCAAAACTAGCTCGCGAACTTGCGCCATACTCGGCATGCCGTTCGTGCTGAATATCTAAAGTCCTCCTCGGCGGCATGTCGATACCGAGGCTCAGTCGCTGTTTTTGAGGCTATTGCTCGAAATAATGGATGGCGCCAATTAATGGAGTGCGCGGATTCATCGATATTTTGACGGAAACTGTGTTCAGTAAGTTATAAAAACGGCCTTTTGCCTTGAACGATTGGATAAATTGACCTGACTGCAGAACCGGAAGAATTTTAGGTGCAATGCCGCCACCGACATAAACCCCTCCCGTCGCCAGAGTCTTCAAGGCTAAATTACCGGTTTCTGCACCGTAAAGATCCACAAATAGACGCACGACTTCCGCACACAAGGGATCTTCTCCAGCAACCCCCAGCCGCGATATGACAGCATTCCTATCGACATCCCCTTGACATTCAGGCACATCACGACAAGGCGACGCAAATCCCTGCTCACACAGAAAATCATACAGATGACTGAAACCGATACCGGAAATTAAACGCTCACAGCTGACATGCTCCGGATAGCGACATCTTAAATACGCCAGCAACTGATCCTGCTGAGCGTTTTGTGCTGCAAAATCGGTGTGACCGCCTTCAGTGGCCATCGGTTGGTGTTTATTGCCATCCCAATACAGAATGGCTTCTCCCAAACCTGTTCCGGCTGCAATAACAGCAATAGTGCCCGTTTGCTCAACTGCATCAGGATTCAACTCGATCAGATCCTGCTCCGGCAGGTACAACATGCCCAGAGCCATCGCTTCCAGATCGTTCAGAAGCTTTACCTTTTCCGTGCCCAATTTTACTCTAAGCTCGGCGGCATCCAGTAGCCAAGGCAGATTGGTTGTTTGACAACGTTGATTGACAACGGGTCCGGCAACACCAAAGCAGGCCGTTTTGATGGTTACATCAGCCGGCAAAAAAGCCGTCAAAATATTATCAAATTCAGCGAATTGTAAACTTGAGAACGACTGCTCCTGCACACAGACAAGAGAACCGTCGGCATCTCTGCTCAACAGGGACAAAACTGTTTTGGTTCCTCCGATATCGCCTGCCAGAATCACAATGATCTCCTTGCTAATTATTTATTATGGCTATGAACAAATCACAGGTTACTTTACTTATCTAATTTTATTTATTAAGTAAATGAATTAATGCATCCAACACGCTGTTTGCCACATGATGCGGTGGTAACTGATAAAAGTCCTGCCATGCCAGCGATACACACTCGTCATAATTGTCTTTGCTTTCCGGATGGCCCTGTAACCAATTAATCTTCACGGCATGTTCAATGATAATGTCGATGAGCAAGGTATCATCAATGTGCAAAGATGCGTTATCCCGAAAAATGGACGCAATTGCCTTCAAGGCTTCCACCGTTAATTGCCGATAAACGGCCGATTGAATTTTATTCAGCAAATGATTGACGTGAAGTTTAAAACTTTGTTCACCGGATGTCATCTGTGCCAAGATATTTTCACTATCCAGACGATTTTTGCTGTTGAGCATTTCACCGATCATCAAGCCCTTGCAATGATGCAGAATATCCCACACATTTGCAAAAAATGCATTGTTTTCCCGACCCAAACTGCCTTGCTGTTCGCGCCACTCATACCACCCAACGACGCCACCACTATCCTTGGGATTCATGCTTTGTGAAAAACGCGTACGGCTAAGATCAGGACTGCCAGACTGAGACAATGTTCCTTCATAATGCAGGGTTCCTGCCAATTCCAGCTGATCCTCGGAGTTGCTGTAGTCTTCGAGTGTTTCCTTGACTTTGATCGTCAATTGATACGGCGATAAGGCAAGAATTGCATTAAACGCCTCATCCAATGTGGCGCAACCGGATTCACGCTTTTGCCTGACAATAATCAATTGCAGAATATGACCGACCCTGATCGTATGAATATCGGTAAACAATTCCGGATTCGATTTGATTAGCATCCCCAAATACAGAATCAATTCCTGAATGACGATATGTTCACTCGCATCATTATTATATGTGCGAATAATCTGCAAGATTTCAAATGAATCCGCTGGCCGTCTCAATGTAGCCTTGCCGCTGTAGGCACGACCCAGGGTCAGTGCATGTTGCCTGACCAGTATCTCGGTGGCCGCCTGCTCCAGATTGATATCGTATTTGCCTAACAGGCCCGCACAACGCCTGACCACATACCAAACATGCTGATCACCGGCACGCTCGTAGATTTCATCCAGTAAATCGCGTACCAAAGCTGGTCTACCATCTATCGCTGTCAGGCCGGTGTTGTAACCCGGACCATGTCGCGTACTGAGCAAGGTTAGCACTTCAAGCTGTGCGTAAAGATTCGCATTGCATTTTAGTTGTTCGATCAGTGTATCTTCCTGACTAATTTCCCACTCCCTCAATACTTGTGTATCCAAAGGTACTGGCGGATCACTATTTATTGGCAACGTCTGAAAAAATGAGCGCTCGGCTTCCTCCCAGGAAGCCATCGAAAATTGAAAATCATGCAGGTAGTTGATTTTTTCATAACTTGCTGTTTCCGCAAAATCGGAAAGTAAACCCAATTGCACCGAAATACCTTGCGTCAAGCCACTTTGCAACTCCCTGATGAAGCCGATAAGAACTTCACGATTATGACTGCCCAACATGTTCTGTTTGATATTCATGACAACGAGCGGATTACCCTGCCGATCCCAATGCCTATAAATATAAGCAAATTCAAGACGCAAACGCTGCATCAGCAAACGGTTGTCCATCGCAAGATAAAAACCTTTCTGGTTCAGACATTGTGGTAAAAACACCAGGCGTTCACCCGATAATACATAGACCTTGGATGTGGCTAGCGTTCTCAATTGCCGCAAAGGACGCCCAGTCAGACCGATACGATCATTTCTACCCACATGGGTATAAGCCTCGGCGAGCTCTATCGCCTCCCTGACCTGAATGGGTACAATTTCTGCCAGCGTCTGTGTATCAATGTCTTCTGCCATCAAATTGTTCTGTACTGTTTCATCCTGTGCCAGCAGCGCAATTTGCAGTTTGCACTGCTTTTGCGCAACAACTTTATGCCGGCCCAGCGGATCTATATCCTCCAGTTCAAGCAAGCCATCCTGAATCAGACACCCCAGGATAAAAAGACTTTGCGCCCAGACCAGGGGAATATTTTCGTTCGGAACACGTTCCTGACTGCGTGGATTGGCTTTTTCTGCGGCAATCAACTCTTTCGGAACAATATACAGTTCCGGTAATAATTGTTGTGCGTTTTGCTCAACCAACAAACTTTCCAGTTTGTTACGATAATGACCAGCCGCTTCGGCATTGCCGCTGAATAGATGATTCAGCAGCAAATAAGTGAAAAATAAAGGCCATTCACACTCGACATGCATGAATTGCTTAAGCTCATGTGGTTCATAATAAAGACGATGACTATCCTCTATTGCGGCTTGATGCCCATCTAACAAGAACCGTTTACAACCATAGCGACCTTCCAGTTTTCCACAAATAATGGCCTCGGTTTTTGCCCGTATCGTCTGATTGTCGACCGCAAACGCAGGAAATCCGGTAATACTGAGAACGGCAGAGTCCGTTTCTTTGGAAATCGATTCTCGTGGTAAAAGTGACTCCAGCGCAATCCGGGTTCGTGCAATATCATCGCTGATCACATGTATGACAGCCGCCTGTCCGCCGTCCTTGCCAAACAGGTTAAAGCCGGACATGGCCTCAAGCGCCGCCTTTGCCATGCCGACAGAACTGGCATTCAGTTCAGCAATGCCATGATTAATTTTATTTCCGCGCTCCCAAATGCCGTAATCAGGAATCCGGTAGGTGCGACTGATATAGTGAACCAGATTCTGCACAAAATTCACTTCATCAATCGTAAAGACAATACGCAGTCCGGAGGCCGTCATTTGCGCCAGCATCAAAAGAAACAAAGATGTTGCATCAAGCTGCAGATGACCCCATTCATGATCACCGACAACACAGGCGCCGGTGCGGGTATCGTACTTGGCATGCAGCGCATCCAGCGGATTCTGGGTTTGCTTGAACTTTTCCACTTTAGCTGCCTGCCGCATCATGGCCGTCAACAAACCGCGCATCAGCTTGACAACACTTTGTTCAAGTACATAGGTACGCCCCTCGTTTTCCTGGACGCGTCGATAAGCCAGCGCCAATCCCCATGCCGCCATAATACTGTATACATTATCCCTAACCCAGGCATCCGTGTAGTTACCATGAATGGTAACGGCGGTACTGGCCGGCAATAAACCAGTAACCCAATCCTGCCGATTTAAGATGATGTCCTGGACTTGTTGGAAAACAACCGCTAATTTCTTATGTCTATCATCTGATTTCATGTTTAACTGTTACGCTCTGCGTTCTGGTAATGCGCTTTAGTCGAAAAGGAAATGCCAGCGACTTATCTAGGCACGGCCGAAGATAACAAACAATAACTCAAAAACACTTGGCCAAGCATAATTAAAGCAGTTATTATGCCATTTTAAGTAGCTACTTTATGAATCACGCCAATACCTTTCCTCCTAACCCAACAAACCAGCAGGATGAGCCTCAGCAATCGAGAAAACTGCCGACGATCCGATGCATTGCACCATATTGTTCACATCACCGATTTTTTTGCTCTAAAAAAGTCCACCGACTTCTGTCAACCCGAAATTTAAATAGACCTTTCGCCACACATCGACTGATGCATGCTGTTTAATTCAAGTCTTTTTTATTTTTTAAAATGCACCTTATACATGGAACGATTCATGCTTACAATATCATTAGCCACAGACTCCGTCACACGGTAACGACAAAAGCCACACTAACCATCGGGCAATAGGAAAAACATTCATGACTATTCGCGTAGCCATTCGCCATAAAACGACATACAGTTTCGATCGCTCTGTATCACTGTCGCCTCATGTATTCCGGTTGCGTCCGGCGGTACACAGCCGAACGCCCATCAAAGCCTATACCTTACGCATTGAGCCAAAAACTCATTTCATTAATTGGCAACAGGATCCCTTTGGCAACATTCTAGCGCGTGTCGTATTCCCTGAAAAATGCCGAAAACTCAGTGTTGATGTGGAAGTCATTGCCGACATGACGGTGATCAACCCCTTTGATTTTTTTGTTGAAGACTATGCCGAAAACTATCCCTTCAACTACGATGCGTTAAGCCTGAAAGAACTGCAACCCTACCTGGAAAAAACTGAAAAAGGCCCCTTGCTGATGCAGTGGCTGAAGGAATTTGATGTCAGCAAACGCTCAATCAATGATTTTATCGTTGACATAAATCGCAAAGTCTTTGAAGCAGTCAGTTACAACATTCGCATGGAAGTCGGCATACAAAGCTGTGAAGAAACACTGGAAAAACGCAGTGGTTCCTGTCGGGATTCCGCATGGCTACTGGTACAGATCATGCGTCATCTCGGCCTGGCAGCTCGTTTTGTATCCGGTTATCTGGTGCAATTGACGGCCGATATAAAATCTCTGGACGGACCGTCAGGACCGGAGCAGGATTTCACCGATTTACATGCCTGGACAGAAGTCTACATTCCGGGAGCTGGATGGGTAGGACTCGACCCCACCTCCGGTTTATTGACCGCCGAAGGTCATATTCCGCTGGCATGCACACCCGATCCAGCCAGCGCAGCCCCCGTCACGGGCGGCATTGACGAATGCGAAGTTGAATTCGGCTTCAGCAACACCGTGGAGCGGATGCACGAAGATCCCCGTGTCACCAAACCTTATACCGATGAGCAGTGGTATCACATAGATGCCTTAGGCAAGGCGGTCGACAAACAGTTGCTGGATGCCGATGTCCGACTCACCATGGGCGGCGAACCCACCTTTGTTTCCATAGACGACATGGAAGGCGCAGAATGGAATACGCACGCCGATGGTGCAAACAAACGCGAGCGCGCACAACAATTGACCATTCGTTTACGGGATACGTTTGCAAAAGGCGCCATGCTGCACTACGGGCAAGGCAAATGGTATCCAGGCGAACCCTTGCCGCGTTGGCAATATGGCATTTTCTGGCGCAAGGACAAAGCTTCAATCTGGAGAAATCCTAGCTTGCTCGCCGATATCACGAAAGATTATGGCCATACGGTCAAACAGGCACAGAAATTCATTCATCAATTAAGTCAGCGACTGGGTATTCCAACCCGCTATATAGCCACCGCTTTTGAAGACAGTTTCTATCATCTGTGGCAAGAGGGCACACTGCCTGAAAATATAAATCCCTTGAAAAGTAATTTAAAGGATTCGATTGAACGTAAAACATTAACGCGTTTGTTGGATACCGGGCTGGATCAACCCGCTGGCTTTGCATTGCCCATCAAGTGGAACTGGTATAACCAATGCTGGAAGAGTGGTCCCTGGAACTTCAGACGTGGCGCCATGTTCATGATTCCAGGCAATTCACCAATCGGCATGCGCCTGCCCTTAGCCAGCCTACCCTGGATAGCCCCGGACAAACGTGACACCCAGGAGCCACAAAGCCTGTTTGAGGAATTACCCGAACTCGGTGACTATTATGGTGAGGTAACGCGTCGGTACAGTCACCTTGATACCAAAAAACCTGATCATCCGGAAGTCATCGAACAGGAACCGGGCGATGATATCGCCAAAGAAGTTGAAGTACCGCATACGGCTCTTTGCATTGAAGCACGAGAGGGCCGACTGCATATCTTTATGCCGCCACTGACTTTACTGGAACACTATCTTGAGTTGGTCGCCGCCATTGAAGCCACGGCCGAAAGCCTGGCCTTACCGATTGTTTTGGAAGGCTATGAACCGCCTCGCGATTATCGAATTGAACGCTTGATGGTTACGCCGGATCCCGGTGTCATTGAAGTGAACATTCATCCGTCCAAAACCTGGGAAGAACTGGTGGAAAAAACGACGATTCTGTATGATCTGGCCCGTCAGACTCGATTGGGCACGGAAAAATTTATGCAGGATGGCCGTCATACCGGAACCGGCGGCGGCAACCATATCACGATGGGCGCAGAAACACCGTCCGACAGCCCTTTGTTGCGTCGCCCGGACTTATTGCGCAGTCTGATAACCTACTGGCAACATCATCCAGGATTATCGTATCTGTTCTCCGGCATGTTTATTGGGCCGACCAGCCAGGCACCCCGTGTTGATGAAGGTCGTGATGAAAAACTTTACGAACTGGAAATTGCCTTTCAACAGATACCGGAAGGCGATGTTCCCGAACCCTGGCTGGTCGATCGCTTGTTGCGGCATTTATTGACGGATATTACCGGCAACACCCACCGCTCAGAATTCTGCATTGATAAACTGTATTCGCCTGACAGTTCAACCGGACGTTTAGGCATATTGGAGCTGCGTGCCTTTGAAATGCCGCCTCATGCCCGCATGTCCCTGGTTCAGACATTGCTCCTTCGTTCTTTGATTGCCTGGTTCTGGCGTGAACCCTACAAACACGAACTGGTTCGCTGGGGAACGGAACTGCACGACCGGTTTATGTTGCCACATTATGTTCGCGAAGATTTGAAACAGGTTGTCAAGGATCTGCAACGTGCCGGTTACAGCTTTGATCTGGAATGGCTGGAGCCGTTCTTCGAATTCCGATTTCCTCGTTATGGCAACACTCTCATTGATGGTATTGATATGGAATTGCGCTTTGCCATCGAACCCTGGCATGTACTTGGCGAGGAAGTCAGCAGTACCGGCACTGCACGTTATGTCGACTCTTCGGTAGAGCGTTTGCAGGTTTGCGTCACCGGATTTACTGAAGGACGCTATGTTATCGCCTGCAATGGCAGACGCCTGCCGATGCGTAATACCGGACGCAAGGGTGAGTTTGTCGCCGGTGTTCGCTATCGCGCCTGGCAGCCGCCATCGGCGCTGCACCCGACCATTGCACCGCATACACCACTGGTTTTTGATGTCATCGACACCTGGAATGGCCGCTCGGTTGGCGGTTGTACCTATTTTGTAGCTCATCCCGGCGGGCGCAGCTACGATGATTTCCCGGTTAATGATTACGCTGCGGAAACCCGTCGTATGACGCGTTTTTGGGATTACGGTCATACACCTGGTGTTATAATCAGACCGCCTTTGGCAGGAACAACTCTGGCAGCGTCCGATAAGCCGCTGCTGGCAAGGTTTACGCTCAGTGACGCCGCACCAAGAGCCATGGCTCCGCCTGCAGAAGAGTTGGGAACAGAATATCCATTCACTTTGGATTTGCGGCATCGCCGTCATTAATTGCAATTGCACCGTGATCATCAGGAATGATCTGAGCGAACTCTAGCAACGACCATCCTGCATCGCACCCATAAAATTTGGAGAATTTTTTATATGACCGATAAATTGAAATTGCTGACTCCGGCTACACTAACACTTGATGACAAAACCTATACGTTGCCCACTTATGGTGGCGTAGAGGGCGAAAAAGCGATCGACATTACCAAGCTTAGAAGCCAAACGGGCTATGTAACGCTGGACGATGGCTATGGCAATACCGGCGCTTGCGAAAGTGCCATCACTTATATCGATGGCGAAAAGGGCATCCTCCGTTACCGCGGTTATCCTATTGAAGAGTTGGCTGAAAACTCGCGCTTCACGGAAGTCTCTTATTTGCTTTTGCATGGCGAATTGCCAAACAGTAATCAATTGGATCAATTTTCAAGGCATTTGAATGAATCTTCCATCATTCATGAAGACATGCACCATTTTTTTAATGGCTTTCCGCGCGGCTCTCACCCGATGGGTATTCTCGCCACGATGGTTGCTTCCTTATCGACATTTTATCCGGTTCCCGATCAGCTCGATGCCACCACAGAAGCCCAAATTGTCGCCAACCTGATTTCGCAGGTCCGCACCATCGCGGCCTTTTCGTATAAAAAATCCATCGGCGAACCGCTGGTTTATCCTTCCTACAAACTCAAGTTTGTCCGTAACTTTCTGACGATGATGTTTGCATCACCGGTTCGCGACTATCAACTGGATGACGATATCGTTCGAGCCATCGATATGTTCCTGATTTTACATGCAGATCATGAACAAAACTGCAGTACATCTTCGGTACGAACCGCTGGTTCAAGTTTGGCGAATGTCTATGCAGTCGCTTCGGCGGGCATCTCCGCATTATGGGGACCCAGACACGGTGGCGCCAACCAGGAAGTCATTAAAATGTTGGAGCATATTCACGCCGAAGGCGGCGATGGCTCCGAATTTATTAATCAGGCCAAAGACAAAAACTCACCACATCGGCTTATGGGTTTTGGTCATCGCGTTTACAAAAACTTCGATCCGCGCGCCACAGTGCTAAAAAAACATTGCGACAAATTACTGAATAAACCGGGTGTCAATGATCCTTTGTTCGATATCGCCAGACGACTGGAAGAAATTGCGCTGAAGGACGATTACTTCATTTCCAGAAAGCTGTATCCGAACGTCGATTTCTACTCCGGCCTGATTCTTCGTGCAGCAGGCATCCCAACTAACATGTTTACCGTTTTATTTGCTATTGGCCGCATGCCTGGCTGGCTGGCACACTGGCGTGAAATGATACACAGTGAAACAGTGACTATTTACCGACCACGCCAGATATATGTTGGCGAATCCATTCGCCACTACAGAGATATCGATAACCGTCAATGACAGGTGAAAGTGGCAGACTGGACCCGCAAGTACTTAGCATCGCGAACACTGCCTCTGGTCATTTATAAACGGGTAAAGGTATCCAACCGATCATGAACACCCTCATGGAATAATGCGTGTCCGAAGCCAATAATCCAGCCAATGATATTGGCAAGCAATATTACGCAACCCAGCTTGGCATCTATGACGAGATGTATGCGACCGAAAATAAGGCGCTCCCCTACTGGGAACGCTTTATGGCAGCACTCGAAACCATGGGTAGTGAACAGCTTGAAATTCGGCGCCGTGAAGCACAACGATTACTACGAGAAAACGGGGTCACTTACAATGTCTATGGCGATTCGCAAAAGCTCACCCGGCCATGGCGACTTGACCCTGTTCCGTTATTAATCAGTAGCGAAGAATGGGCTATTATCGAAGCCGGCCTCAAGCAGCGCGCTGAACTGCTTAACCTGATACTCAAGGATGTTTATGGCAAACAACACCTGCTAAAAAAAGGTTTGCTGCCGGGCGAATTGATTTACGGACATGACGGTTTTTTACATCCCTGTGTCGGTGCAGAGCAAAATCTACAGCGCCAGCTCATCATTTATTCAGCCAACCTTGCACGTGGCCCCAATGGACGCATGTGGGTACTGGATGATCGAACCCAGGCGCCTTCGGGTTCCGGCTATGCGCTGGAAAACCGCACGGTCATGACCCGCGTGCTATCCGATATTTTTCGTGAAACGCAAGTGCATCGCTTATCCGGATTTTTCAAGGCATTACGCAAGGGCTTGGCCGATATTGCGCCGCACAACAAGGAAGATCCCCGCATTGTTGTACTAACGCCTGGCCCGCTCAATGAAACTTATTTTGAACATGCATATTTAGCATCCTACTTAGGTTATACACTGGTTCAGGGCGGTGACCTGACCGTTCGTGACAGTCGTGTCTGGCTTAAATCGCTGGGCGGTTTACAAGCCGTCGATGTAATTTTGCGACGCGTCGACGATACTTTTTGCGACCCGCTGGAATTACGCAGCAGTTCTCGCCTGGGTATTACCGGTTTGCTGGAAGCTGTGCGTCGCGGCAACGTTGCCATTGCCAATCCCTTAGGCAGCAGTATTTTGGAAAATCCCGGCCTGCTGGCATTTTTACCCCGGCTATCCCAACATTTTTTAGGACAGGATCTCAAGTTATCGTCGGTTGCAACCTGGTGGTGCGGCCAAAAACGTGAACGTAATTTTGTGCTGCAAAATATCGAGAATTTAGTCATTAAACCCATCAATCGCGGACAGGATAATCATGCACTCTTCGGCGGCCTGTTAAGCAGCAAGGAAAAAGACCACCTGCGCAGCCAGATTTTGGCAAAGCCGCATTTATTCATTGGTCAGGAACAAGTCAGTTTTTCTACCTTGCCAGCCTTTATCGACCACCACATCGAACCGCGTAATGCCGTGTTACGCAATTTCGTCGTTGCCAGCGACAATGACTATGTCGTGATGCCGGGAGGACTTACCCGTGTAGCCCGACAAAAAGATAATTTTATCGTTTCCAATCAGGCGGGAGGCATCAGCAAAGACACCTGGGTTCTGGCATCAGAACCCGAAAAACCGGTGAGCCTATGGACTAAACTGACTCAGAATCAACGCGTTGAAGCCATCATCGAACCACTGACCAGCCGCGCCGCCGATCATCTCTTCTGGACAGGACGGCATATTGAACGCATTGATGCGAGCGCTCAATTGATGCGCGCAGTTATACTGAAATTACGAGAGACCCTTGAGTTCAAGGATCCTGTCGACAATGAGTGTCTAACAATCTTATTACGCACGTTAACCCAGGTTACAGGAACTTATCCGGGCTTTGTCAATGGTAATCCCCAGTTGCTGAAATTACCCGAGCCTGAATTATTGTCACTCGCCAAAGATAATCGCCGCTCAGGCTCACTGAGTGTGAATATACAGGCATTCGTACATTCCGCATTCAGTATTCGGGATTTCTGGTCTCACGACACCTGGCGCAGTGTCGATAATATTCAACGCCGATGGCAACAACGTGTCATCAATTACGACTGTAGCATTGATCAACTCCAGAGCAGTCTTGACGAACTCATTACCTATATCGTCGCCTTTACCGGGTTTACCAGTGAAAGCATGACACGGGAAGCTGCCTGGCTGATGCTGGACAGTGGCCGCCGACTTGAACGGGCGCTGACATTAATCGCTCTTCTTCGTTCAACACTGGCGCTACGTCTCGATGACGCCTTGCAGAGTCAGGTACTTGAGGCTGTACTGATTTCAACCGACAGCTTGACGATTTATCAACGTCGCTACCGTTCCTATATCCAGTTGCCGATGGTGCTGGAATTATTGGTACTGGATGAATCCCATCCTCGATCGCTTGCCTATCATCTTCGCCAATTATCATCGCACATAGGCGCCTTACCGAAACCCAATGGAAAAAGCCAGCTAAGTCCGGAAGAATGCCTGATTATTAAAGCCTATACCGACGTTCGACTGATCAACGTTCTGGAATTGACTCAAGCCAGCGACAATGCTGGCATATATGGGGGTCTGGAAACTGTCTTGTCCACGACGACAGATCTCTTGTGGCAACTTGCCGATGTAGTGACAAAAACGTATTTTAGCCACTCACAGACATCACAGCTGATGATGACAAAAACTTCCGGGGATGAGCCGTGAAATACCGCGTAACCCACACTACCGTTTATAATTACAGTCAGTCGGTAGACCTCTGCCAGAACGAAGCACGTTTGCAACCTCGTGATTTCTGGCGGCAACAATGCGAATCCAGCCATTTTGAAATTTATCCGATGCCTTGCGATTTTCGTGAACGCATCGATTACTTCGGAAATCATGTGGCTTATTTTGCAATCCAGCAGGCGCACACACAACTGGTTGTCACCGCCATCAGTGACGTGACCATTTTTCCCGAGCAACACATTTTCGAATTATTTAATCAGCTTTCGTGGGAACAGGCACGTAGTCTATTACAAGAATCACCGATGCCGGCTCAGTCTCAAAATCAAGGCCAAAGTCAAAGTCAAAGTCAAAGTCAAAGTCAAAACCTGGACACACTGGATGCCCGGCAGTATCTGATCGACTCGCCGATGGTCACAACGACTTATGATCTTGGCTGTTATGCGCAGCCTTCTTTCCAGCCCAATCGCCCTCTGGTGGAAGTCGTACGCGATTTGATGCAGCGTATTCACCATGATTTTACCTATGACCCTACGTTTACCACGATTGCAACACCGCTCTCCGATGTCCTCAGTCATCGTCGGGGGGTATGCCAGGATTTTGCCCATTTGGCGATTGCCTGCCTTCGAGCCTATGGCATTGCCGCCCGCTATGTCAGTGGTTATGTTGAAACCCGACCTGTATCCGGCAAACCCCGCATCGTGGGTGCCGATGCGTCACATGCCTGGTTTTCGGTTTATGTACCGGGTATTGGCTGGCTAGACTTTGATCCCACCAACAATACGGTCCCCCTGGATCAGCATATCACCTTGGCCTGGGGCCGTGATTATGCGGATGTCACTCCCCTAAAAGGCATTGCGTTCGGCGGCGGACAACACACGCTGTCCGTATCGGTGGATGTATTGCGACTGGAATAATTGCGGTGAAAACTCCAAGTTTAAAAGTGCACCGGCTTTTTTGAACCTTGGAACTAAAACCTTTACCTACAACATTTTTAAATCAATGGAGTTAATTTTATGAGTACTATTCATTTTATCGGTGGTGAAAAAGGGGGGGTCGGTAAATCTGTCGTGGCCCGATTACTAGCGCAATATATGATTGATCACGACATTCCTTTTATCGGCTTTGATACCGATCGCTCTCACGGCTCACTACTGCGATTTTACACCGACTTCGCATCACCGACTATTATCGATAACTATCAAAGCCTGGATACGATCATCGAAACCGCTTCGGCACAGCCTGAACAACGCATTTTGGTCGATTTAGCGGCACAAACGCATTATCCGCTGGCTTTGTGGATAGAAGAATCCGGTGTTCTGGAATTGGCCGACGAGCTCGGCATCTCGATTTGTTATTGGAACGTCATGGATTCGGGCAAGGATTGTGTCGATCTGTTGAGAAAACTGCTCGATCAATTTGGCTCCCGCCTGAATTATGTTCTGGTACAAAACCAGCTTCGCGACGATAACTTTAATATTCTGGAGTTTTCCGGTGTAAAGGATCGGGCATTGGATTTGAATGCCCGAATTATCACACTCAAGCGACTTCACGCACCCGCCATGACCAAGATTGATAGTAACAGCTACAGTTTTTGGGCCGCAAAAAATAAAGACAACGACAGCGCCAATGCCTTGGGTTTACTGGAAAGGCAGCGCATTAAAATCTGGCTGAATCATGCCTACAAAGAATTCGATATGCTCAATATCTAAACTTTCAAACATAGGCAATTTCCAAGAATGAAATTGAGAGTCAGTTGTAATCTCCGTTTCCAGGTGATCGAAGCAACCGTTTTGATTCTAATGCTACGTCCCTTTCGAGGTATTCAGCAATGGATCAATCGCGAAGTGTATACCATCAAACCGGCCATACCGATGATAGAAAGCACTGACAGTTTTGGCAATTCCCGTCAGCGTCTGGTTGCACCTATCGGGGACTTTTTGATTCACACATCAGCTGAAGTCATGGTAATTGATAGAGTCGATGTTGCGCCCGGCGCTCGGTTTATTGAAATTCAGCATCTTCCCAATGAGGTATTGCCTTATCTGTTGCCCAGCCGTTATTGTGAATCTGATCGATTTGGCGATCTTGCACGAGAAATCATTTCCGATACACTGCCGGGTTACGATCAGGTCAACAAGATTAACACCTGGGTTCAGAAAACGGTGCATTACTTACCGGGCTCCAGTGACATTCCGGTATCCGCGGTTGAAGTGCACCAGCGTGGGCATGGCGTGTGCCGAGATCTGGCGCAACTGGCAATTGCCCTCTGCCGAAGCATCAGCATTCCTGCCCGCCTGGTAGTGGGCTATTATTACAATTTGCAACCAATGGACCTACATGCCTGGTTTGAAGCCTACATTGGTGGCAAGTGGTATACCTTCGACCCGACACAAAACACCTTGCGCGGCGGAAGAGTCATTATTGCGTTTGGACGCGACGCGGCGGATGTGTCGGTATTTCATCAATTCGGCTCCGGCTGTTTATTGAACGGAATGGACGTTCGAGTGGATTTACTGGATAATTCATCTATTATCTACCTATAACACTTTCGGCTAAACGCTCATGACTTATTGTATTGCAGCTTCAATCAACGAAGGGCTGATTCTGGCTTCTGATTCAAGAACCAATGCCGGCATCGATAATGTCAGCACGCACGGCAAAATGCATGCGTTTGCCACGAATCCGGATCGTAAAATCATTTTGCTTTGCGCTGGCAATCTCGCCACTACGCAAGCGGTATTGGAGCAATTGCACCGCGATAAAATCAAAAATGCTCCCACCAATTTGAATACGGTTGAATGTTTGTCCGAAGCAGCCGCCTATCTGGGGCATGTGAGCCTGGAAAAACAAAAACAGCATCTCAATCCCGAAGGCCAATCGGCATTTAATCCGTCCGCCAGTTTTATTTTAGCCGGTCAAATCGGCAGCGAACCGCATGGCGCCTATATGATTTATGCGGAAGGCAACAGCATTACCAGTTCCGCCAAGACACCGTTTTTACAAATTGGTGAAAGCAAATACGGCAAGCCCATACTGGACAGATTTCTGAAATTGAATACACCCATCGTCGAAGCGGCACGCTGCTGCCTGGTTTCGATGGACTCGACCATCCGCAGTAACGCCAGTGTCGGCCCACCTGTTGAGTTACTCATTTACCGCAAAGACAGCTTTAGTTTGTATGAATACTACTGTTTTGACGACGGCAATGATTATTTGCTGCAACTAAGACGTAGTTGGGAAACCAAACTGTGTGAAGCCATCGCCAGTTTACCAAACTTAAATATAGAATCCGTCAAGCCCATGCAGATCGCCTTGTAATAAAAAGGCACTATCGAAATGGCCTGATGATCAGGTCTATCAATCTCTTACGATGTTAAAATGCGTTTCCAGGCAAACCTCCTCATCGGGTAAAACCTGGACCAGATCAAACGCAATATTGCCTGTCTCAACACAGATAAACTGTTGATACGAATCGTTTTTTAAGTCCGCCATTTTTTCAGACGCTTTCTGCCATGGATTCCACACCACAACGGTCTCATTGCCGGGCGAAGCGATCTGAATCCGTCGCTGCAAAGAAGGATCATTGACAATCAATTCGTTTTTAACCTCCGTGTAAATCCGGTCAATCTCCTCAGCAATCGTCAATATTCCTGTTTGTGTTTTTTGTGTGCCTTGATCCAGCTTATCATAATAATCGTATCCCTCCAGACCTGATACCTGTACCTGGTTAATATCCCCTACCAGAAAATAACTGTGGAATGCCTGCGTGATCGAGAACGCCTTATCACCTGTGTTGCGCGTAATCAATTTTAAGCGCAGCGATTTTCCAACCGTCACTTCCAGTGTCAGCGCAAACGGCTGCCGCCAGGTTTTCTCTTTTTTGTAGTCCTCGAAAAATTGTAGAAACACTTTGGTTTCGTTATCGGCTGCTGCTGTCCTCGCTACCGACCAGCAGTGATTTCGAACAAATCCATGGTTGGGCCGTTGCAAGCCTTTAGGATCCGGCCCAAACCAGGGCCAGCACACCGGCATGCCGCCCCTGATGGCTTTGCCATCAATGTAATCCGATTGACTGCTTAGAAAAAGCAAATCATTTTCTTCATTCAAGGGCTTAAATGACAGTATTTGCCCACCATGCAGAGAAATCAACGCCGTTGCAGATTGATTTCTAATGACGATAAAGGGCATACCGCCTTTGCCCTTGATAAACTCAAGCTGATCTGCAATGCCATACTCAGTATTTAATTGCTGAATATCCATAAGATTCCTTATTCAAAGTCGATCTATCGATCGGAAAAACGACAAGTTCAAAATACGTTAACTTTAAACTATAGGGAACCTCTAAAGATTATGCGATTATGCTTCGACAGGCTCTCAAGAAACAGCTTTTTTGTATTTGTAAAATCAATGACTTGCAAAGATATGAAAACACAAAAAAATACGTCGAACAGCGACTGTTTCATGGTAACGCCATGCCTCCGAAGGGGGGGCTTATTTTGCTCAGCACGAACGGATAAGTTGCTGATTTAACTAAACACCCGTTCGCATTTATGCCCTGTGGGTACTGAGCCTGTCGAAGTGCAATTTTCAGAGGTTCCCAATAGTGAAACATCAACAAACCAAGTTAATTTTTTCTGTCATCCTTTGTCATTAAGCGCGCCGCCAGCGCATGATCCGAAAACCTTTCCAGAGCATGGCCCACTTGGCGGCAAACACCGGATTGCGCTGCATACCGATGGCTAAAATCATTAATAAACTCCATCACGGTATGATCGATTAAATAACCTTCTGAGAAGTCAAAAATAATGGTTTGGCCTTGTTCCAATTCGGCGAGCGCATTTTTTAGCGGCAGAAAATTAGAAAATAACGCAGACCCCAATAACTTAACGATGATCGTGCCTGTCTCTCCCCGTTCAATCCTAAAGTGAATTTTAAACAGGTTGTCTAACCACACACCACGCGCGATGTGAATGACGAATTTAACGATAATGCCAATTGCAACCCCGATTAACAGATCGGTCGCCAGGACGGCAACAATGGTGATTGCAAATAAACAAAACTGCTCTACACCAATATCCAAAACCTGCCTAAATGTTTTCGGTGAGGCCAAACGATAACCCGTATAAACCAGTAACGCCGCCAGCGAGGCCAACGGAATATTCTGGATTACCGTTGGAAACAGCACAACAACTCCCAGAAAAATCAAACCATGAAAGAAATTAGCCCAGCTGGTTTTACCGCCGTATTGAATGTTGGCAGAACTGCGCACGATTTCAGCGATCATTGGCAATCCACCGAAAAATGCCGACAAGGCATTACCATAACCGATTGCAGTCAATTCACGATCAAAATCAGACGTGCGTTTGTAGGGATCGAGCTTATCAATAGCACTGACGCTTAACAAGGTTTCCAGACTACCGACCAGGCAGATACTGATCACAGCCTCCCAGAAAGCAAATGTAAATAGTTTTGAAAAATCGGGAAGATAAAAATAGCCAGATAGATCCTCAGGAATCGCCACCAGGAACTGCGGAAATATGAGCTGTTTTTCAGAGACGGTGGATTGATCAAAATCCTGCTGCAAACCGAAAAGCAGCCCAAACACTATCCCGGAAATCAACACAACTATCGGCGCCGGAATCAGTTTCAATCTGGGATGCCTTACCCTCGGCCAACCAATTAAAATCGCCAAACCGCTCATCCCGATAAAGGCGATTTTCAAATTGGGATTCAGAAAGCTGTGCGGGATTTGCGCAATCGTCGAGAAAATGCTCCCGGGCCCATTATAAGCGCCCAGCATGACATGGCTTTGTTTGGCAATAATGATAATTCCTATCGCCGCCAACATGCCATGCACCACGGCAGCCGGAAAAAATGCACTAAATTGCCCGGCCTTGTAAAGGCCCATAACAACCTGCAAAGCGCCAGCCAGCATAATGGCTGCCAGCGTATAGCGGTAACCTGCCAGCGCATCACCCTCTCCCAAGGCTTGCACGGCACTGATGATAACAACAATCAACCCCGCCGCCGGGCCATTGATCGTCACATAAGAACCGTTAAGCCGCGACACCACCACACCGCCGACAACAGCCGTGATAATACCTGCCGATGGCGGAAAACCGGAGGCGATGGCAATGCCCAAACACAACGGCAGAGCAATCAGAAATACAAAAAATCCGGCCTGCAAGTCACTACGCCAGTTTTCCTTTAAACCGGCCAATCCCGTTTTAGGCGGCAATGTCTGATGTATGTCCATCAATAAACCTCAATATGCTTAAATTTAATGCATTCCCTGTTGGAGGCAATTATCCGGAGACATCTACCTTAATTAATTCCTGAGCTATCATCTCAATTAAATACTCGACCCAACAATCATTTACCTCCGCCCTCCTAATAGTGACCCTAGCACGCCCCGAATAATCTGTCTGCCAACCGCGCTTCCAATGCTTCGAGCGGCGCTTTTCAATAAGATATCCCCTGCGCTATCGCGAGTCTTAGCGCGACTGGCAACGGTTTTGGCGTATTGCTTGGCTTCTTGCTGATCCATAGCCTCCTGTTCCTGTTGCGCGGCTCTATTTTTCAACAATTCGTAGGCGGATTCGCGATCGACAGCTTGGTCATAGCGATCCTTAAACGGCGACCGGTTCATCATTTCCTCGCGTTGTTGCTGAGTAATCGGGCCGATTTGAGATTCTGGCGGGCGAATTAAAATCTGTTCAACAGCCACGGGACTGCCGTCTTTGTTAAGAACTGAAACCAGAGCCTCGCCATTTTTCAGTTCCTGAATAGCCGCTTCCGTATCTATCTTAGGATTACTGCGAAAGGTACCGGCAATACTCTTGATGGTTTTTTGATCCTTTGGCGTATAAGCTCTCAAGGCATGCTGAATTTTGAGCCCTAGTTGCCCCAAAATATCTTCGGGAATATCCAGCGGACTTTGACTGATAAAATAGATACCAACGCCTTTTGAACGTATCAAACGCACCGTTTGCTCGATTTTGTCTAAAAGCGATTTGGGGGCCTGATCAAAAATTAAGTGTGCTTCATCAAAAAACAGTACCAGTTTGGGGCGATCGGCATCGCCTATTTCGGGCAAGGTTTCGAACAGCTCGGACAGCAGCCAGAGTAAAAATGTGGCATACAAGCGCGGTGATTTTATGGTGAGATCTGTGGCATCAAGGATGTTGATAACGCCATTGCCGGAAAAATCGGTTTTGCATAAATCAGCCACTTGCAAGGCTGGCTCGCCAAAGAAATGTTCAGCACCTTGCTGTTCAAGCACCAGCAATTGTCGTTGAATAGCACCCAAACTAGCCGGGGCAATATTGCCGTATCCGGATTGCAGTTCCTTGGCTTCATCACCCATCCAGGTCAGCATCGTGCGCAAGTCTTTCAAGTCCAGTAATAACAATCCGTTGTCATCGGCTATTTTAAAGCCGCTGTAAAGTACACCGCTCTGGGTATCGTTTAATTCCAGCAGATTGCTGAGTAATAACGGCCCCATATCGGAGATCGTCGTTCGTACCGGGTGACCGGTTTTGGCAAAAATATCCCAGAAAACGGCTGGATTGCCGCGATGCTGGAAATTATCAATGCCAATTTGTTGAATACGCTCGGTAATTTTTTCATGAGGCAGACCGGGAGCGATAATGCCCGACAAATCACCTTTTATGTCGGCAAGAAAAACCGGCACGCCAATTTTTGAAAACCCTTCTGCCAAAATTTGCAAGGTAATCGTTTTACCCGTGCCAGTCGCACCAGAAATCATTCCGTGACGATTACCCATGGCCGCATTCATTAGAATTTGTTTGCCATTTTGTCCGCCAATCATAATTTCCTGCATGGTAACTCCCCAGAGTTCGAATCATTCAGAGGCATCGTAGCACAGCCGATGCTTGCAAGAAAGCAGCAGTTATTCTATAAATAGCGATGCAAAAATTCTTGGCCCTGGATAAAACAGACCGTAGAATTAACCTATAGTATGGACTTAGGCGCCGCTTTGGCGGTTGCGAAAACTGCGTCAATATTTTTTTGGCGACAGTTTTACCAATGTCCATCGCATTAATAATCCCTTCTAGCTTTTTATATGTTGAGGAAATCATTATGACAACCGTGGCAGACCCCATTATTGGCAGCTGGTACAAAGACCTGGAAAACAATCTGAAGTTTAAAATCATCAATATTGAAGATGGCGACGATTCCATCGAAGTACAGTATCTGAATGGCGATATCGGCGAGTATGATTACGATAGTTGGTACAACTCAACTTTCGACTATATTGAAGCGCCGGAAGATTGGAGTGCGCCTTTCGATGATATGGAAAGCGATGATCTGGGCTATTCGGATACCGATGAACATCGGCCGAACCCTGAAGACATGGATATTGATGATTACCTCGACTGATCAGGACTGATACTATGCGAATGAGTCCGCAGGACTTTTTGGACTGGGAATCAAAAAGGATCACCCTACTGGCAATGTCGGGAGCGGGTAAAACCACGCTGGCCAATAAATTGCCGAAAGCCAAATGGTTTCATTATTCCGGTGACTACAGAATTGGCACTCAATACCTTAAAGAACCCATTCTGGACAATATTAAACGTCAGGCCATGCGCGTCCCGTTTTTGCGCGATCTGTTGCTTTCTGACTCCATTTACATCGGCAGTGGCATCACAGTCGATAATCTCGCCCCTGTCTCCAGTTTTCTGGGAAAACTGGGTGACCCTAACCAGGGTGGGCTGTCATTGCAGGAATTTAAACGCCGACAAAAATTACATCATCAGGCAGAGATTTCTGCCATGAATGATGTGCCGGATTTTATTCATAAGGCGGAAGACATCTATGGCTATAAACATTTTATCAATGATGCCGGTGGCAGCGTCTGTGAACTGGACTGTCCCGACGTCATGGAGCTATTGGCAAAGCATACACTGATTGTTTACATTAAAATTCCAACCTCTTTTGAGCAAACCCTTATTGACCGGGCTAAAGCAGATCCGAAACCACTCTACTACCGGGAAGCCTTTCTGGAAGAAAAACTGGCTGAATTCATGCAATTAAAGAATTATTCAGGTACCGAGTTGATACCACCCGATGAATTTGTTTCCTGGGTATTTCCGGAATTATTCAAATCCAGACTACCGCGCTACGAAGCCATTGCCGATCGTTATGGTTACACCATCAATGGCAATGCAATCACTGGTGTAACAGGCGAAGCCGATTTTATTCAGTTAGTTGCCGATGCCATCGCAAAACATCCCATTTAATTTAAGCGGTTATACGAATGCCTTTAGTTGCACATACTGATTTACCAACATTTCAGCGTCTTAGAGAGGAGGGAGAAGAAATATTAGCTGCCGATCGAGCTTGCCAGCAGGATATTCGAGAAATGCATATTGGTTTGCTGAATATGATGCCGGATGCGGCGCTTGAAGCAACGGAACGACAATTTTTTCGTCTGGTGGGTGCTTGCAATCAAATCGCTCAATTTCATGTTCACCCATTTACCATCGAGGGCCTGAAAAGAAGCCCGGAGGCTCAGGCGCATATAGACAAGCATTATGAATCCTTTGATAAAATCAAGCTGGACGGCCTGGATGCCCTTATTATCAGCGGCGCTAATGTAACGCATCCCCATTTACAGGAAGAAGATTTTTGGCATCCGTTAACTGAAGTTTTTTCCTGGGCCAAAGAAAATGTAACGTCCGTGCTGTGCTCCTGTCTTGCCACACATGCGGTTATTCAATACTGTTACGGCATCGAACGCACACGCTTGCCGGCCAAGCGCTGGGGTGTCTATCCGCATAAATTGACAGAACGGACACATCCGTTGGTGGCCGAAATCAATACGCGCTTTGATGTACCACATTCGCGCTTTAATGAAATATTTCAGAGTGATATGGAGAGCTGCGGACTGAAAGTGTTGGCTAGCAGTAAGGAAGCCGGTGCACACCTTGCCGTCAGTCCGGATGGCTTCCGAATCGTTTTTTTTCAAGGCCATCCCGAATACGATGACATAAGCTTATTAAAGGAATACAAACGTGAAGTCTTCCGCTTTTATAACGGCGAAGCGAATGAGTATCCTCCGTTTCCTGAAAACTATTTTAATGCATCCGTTCAGGAAATCTTTTCCGACTACGAAGTTCAAGTCAGGCTGGCCAAACAAACAGATCAAACACTGAATTATTTTCCTGAAAATCGGGTGCTGGAACACATCGACAACACTTGGCGAGATACAGCCAAGGCCGTATTCAATAATTGGCTGGGCAAGGTTTATCAAATCACTAATCAAGATCGTCGACTGCCCTTTATGGATGGTATTGACCCCAACAATCCGTTGGGCTTCTGATGCACCGGAACTTTCTTAACCAGGCCATAGAACTGGCTATCGACAATGTCAACACTGGACGAGGCGGACCGTTCGGCGCCATAATCGTTAAGGATAATTGTGTCTTATCGAGCTCCGGCAACAGAGTAACCAGCACTCTCGATCCAACCGCCCATGCAGAAATTTTGGCCATCCGTCTGGCATGCCAAAAATTAAATGACTTTCAACTTAAAGACTGTGTGTTGTACACCAGTTGCGAGCCCTGTCCCATGTGTCTGGGCGCCATTTATTGGTCTCGCCTGAAAAAAGTCTATTTTGCCTGTAGTCGAGAAGATGCGGCTGCCGCCAATTTTGACGACAGCTATATTTATCAGGAAATTGCAATCCCGCCGTCAGAACGAAGTATTGTGATGAAACATATTGATTTACCAACTGCCAACGAGCCATTCAATGTCTGGAAGAAATTGTCCGACAAGGTGCTCTATTAAACGACTCTGGAATCTCAATGGTCAGATACCTCTTCGACATAGCCGAGAGATCATAACGATTAGCGTGTTAGCAGTTATTTTTTCTCGGCTACTTTAACCAACCAGCCCGTTTGATCGTCACAGCCCAAAACAGCTTTGACGGAAACATCAATTCTTACATGTTGCCCGGTCAAACTAGCCGGCAATCTTGCCTTCACTCTATGATAGGTGGTGGTAGTTTCAACAGTAAATGGCACGGGTTGTTTTTTTGCCATCACCTTGATGGTTTCAGGGTTTGCCCAAGCAGACAGTGTGAATGAAAATTCTGATTCCGGCGCTACTTCCGGATAGTCGGGTGCTTTATATTCAGGCAGGTCAAATTCTCTGAATTTTGGCTTTTTACAAACTTCTTTCTGCATTTCCGGGCTATAGGCATTGGCAACTCCATTGGAAAGAACAATGGCAATACACATGACCCATTTGCTTACTTTTGATACTCTCATGAATTCTTCCTCAGACTTTTTAAGTTATTTATTATTGTCAGACTACTGAACGCACTTTAATTATTTTTTCAATGAAACTCAAGCTGCCGTGTTGGGGTTTTAGTGAAATCGGTTGGGTACTGCATGATAATCAAGCTCATTCGTGCCATGTGTACTCGTGTCTTTGGGATCTAAAACGCGCCCCAAACCAACCATCTCCTCAAGATCAGTTTTGTTCCCCTCAAAACTGATTTTAAAACGATCAATACCGGCATCACTATTCATCCAGTTGACTGATTTCACCATTTTCAATGATTTTAAATAATGTGTAATTCTGTTCCTGTCATCCATACCCAGTATGCCGGAAATTTTCAGAGTTACAACATTCATTTCGATAACATAAGGCTTGACCGCGTAGTAATTAGCCAGTTTGTTATAAACACCCTGCAAGCCGATAAGAATGGCATCGTGCAAGGTGCCGCAAGATTTCGTCCACTGTTCAATTCTCTGATCAAAATAAAAAGCCCAATCAGACTTCCAGCAGTCATGGGTTTTCACAACCCTACCCGCCAAGATTGATACAACCCCATAATGTTCTGAAACGGCTAGTAAATTTTGTGGATAAGCGCTTAATACATCGTTCACCGAAAGCAGTCTTTGTTCATCCAGATCCATCAAGGGAAACAGTACAGGCAATCCCGTTTGTTTGGCAGAATTGATCACAGCAACATTGACAGCCGGCATGGTTTCTGGTTTAAAAAACAAGCGTTGCCCGTTTTCTTCAACTACCAACCATAGGAGCGTTTCCGGTCTGCTTTCACCCCATATCTTCAGATTTCCGGTATTAATTAAATTTAATAGCGCTTGTTCGTCAAACAATACCCGCATCGTTCTGGCTTCACTGCCACCATTGCCAAATACGGAACGATTCTCTACGAGAGAATATTGATATTGCTTTACATAATACGAGGCATTCGACAAAGCGGTACGGACAGCCTGGTCATTTATAATGTCGTTGCCCGCAGCAACTCTGTTCAAAACACTCGATAAGGCGTCTTTAAACGCAAGATTTCTGTCGTCCGGCGACTGGCTTTTTGCAATCACTTCTGTCTCATACAAGCCTTGAACTTCGGCGGCCATACTCGTCGAGCAGTAGCATACTATGCAAATAATCAAAGTTCTAAAAAGCACGCGCATAACCCTCACATAAAACCAATGATGTCTTGTACAATATCGGCAGATTCAATATTAACTATAGCAAGAGAACGCAACGTTGACTGAACATAACAAAGCAAGCATGAATTACAAAAGTGCAGGCGTCGATATCGCGGCGGGCAATGCCCTGGTGGAGCGCATCAAACCCATTGCAGCCAGAACCCGAACCGCCGGTGTATTGGCAGGTTTGGGGGGATTTGGCTCAATGTTTGAACTACCGCTGGATCGTTATCAGAATCCAATTCTGGTTTCAGGTACCGATGGCGTTGGCACCAAGCTCAAGTTGGCCATTGAATTAGGCATTCATAACACGGTGGGTATTGATCTGGTGGCCATGTGCGTGAATGACATTATCGTACAGGGTGCGGAACCTTTATTTTTTCTGGATTATTTTGCAACCGGCAAGCTGGATGTTGATATCGCAGCAGCTGTCATTGAAGGTATCGGCAAGGGTTGCGAACAGGCCGGAGCCGCGTTAGTCGGCGGCGAAACCGCCGAGATGCCTGGCATGTACGCTGATGGTGAATATGATCTGGCGGGATTTTGCGTAGGTATTGTGGAAAAGAGCAAAATTCTGGATGGACGCAAAGTGAAAGCTGGCGACAAACTGATCGGTATTGCATCGTCGGGCCCGCATTCCAATGGCTACTCACTGATTAGAAAAATTATCGCACATAGTGGCTCTTCGCTTTCTGATCCATTTCATGGAAAAACCTTAGGCGAAGCCTTGCTGGAACCGACCAGGATTTATGTGAAATCACTGTTATCTCTGATTGAACAAGTCCCTGTTCATGCACTGGCACATATCACTGGCGGCGGATTAACCGAAAATTTGCCTAGAGTAATACCAACCGGACTTGACGCTCACATCCAGCTCAATGCTTGGAAGTTTCCTGAAATTTTCAAATGGCTGCAAGTACAGGGCAATGTTTCCATAGCCGACATGTTGATTACTTTTAATTGCGGAATAGGGATGATCGTTTGTGTCGCACCGGAAGATGAACAAACAGCCATCACCACCTTATCCGCATGGGGTGAAACTACCTTTAGCCTTGGCGAATTGATTGAATCCGAAGGAAAATCCAAAGTTGTTTATCTTTAACCGACAAGCTTTTTTCGTGAAAATGCAATGGCATGCAGACACCCAAAGCCGGAAACCATCCTTAAAAACTCTTAAATCATTGAGTTATAAAATTTATTTTAACTCTAATTGAACCTTTATCAGCGTAATTTCCCTTAACTGACAAGGAGATCGAAACTTCTGCTTTTGCAATCCGTCACTAAGCGGAAAGTTACAATTCTATTACGTTGGAGTAATAAAAGCATGAAAGTTAAAACAAATATTCAAGCAGGCAAAAAAGGTGTTTCAGGCCTTAGACCAAGAAATGTAAACCCTGATGGACCGGTCATACCTAAGAAATCCTAGTATTACACTAAGGATATGGCAAGAAATAACTTACCGATTGGGTGCCGAGAAAATTTTTGCGTTCGTCTGAGCTTGTCGAAGGATGGACGGAAAAATTCCGCTCCGTCGCAGCAAGCCATTCATGCTTCGACAAGCTCTCAAGAAACAGCTTTTTTGTATTTGTAAAATCAATGACTTGCAAAGATATGAAAACACAAAAAAGTACGTCGAACAGCGACTGTTTCATGGTAACGCCATGCCTCCGAAGGGGGGCTTATTTTGCTCAGCACGAACGGCTTGCCGGGCGATTTTGTGATTTCGGGAAGTTATTTTTAACGGAATCCTAAGTCGTGACACCTCAAACGCCATTTGTGGTGCACTCATCACCTCCATAATGAAACAGAGGCATGGAAGTTAATGCAACTGTTTAAGTGGTTTGCGTGACAAAGTTGATGATCCAAAAAATCACTGACAACTTAAATTCATTCAAATCCGTTGGAGCACCAACAGGGCAATCGCAGAGTAGCGCCACATGATTTCCCAAGCACCAAGACTCTTTAAAGCCTTGACTGTTGAAGCCCTCACCAATTACATGTCACGAAGGCTTTGACTTTTAGCTTGACTAACATTCCCCGTTTTCACTCTTACATTTATCAAGCACCAACAGATTTAAGCCCCCAAATAACAGCAATTTAAAAATTGAATACAGGCGACCAACTTCCCCGGTCGACTTGAATTGAACATTACTCTAATTTCACTCTTGTACGCACAATCATTTAAGTGTCGTGTAATTAAATTTCTGTTGTTTTGAACCTTAGCCCCCTAATTGGAAATTAACTCAAGAAAAGCTTGAAATTATGCCTGTCAAGTAATTTTGTTTCAGGCACTCAAGCCTTGAAGAAAATAGTGATCGTCCACAGCAATATCAATGGAATTGATCAACGCAAAAAGAATTATTAATCCCTAATACTGCGTGCCCATGCGACATAATTCACTAAATGCCGATGACGAACTTGTTTTCCCCTTGCATAAGCGAGTTATTGTCCAGTATTCTAAAGACTCCTCAGGATCACGTGAACTGCATCTTTACTATGGTGATAAAGAAATTTCGTTTGATGAGCCCGAATTATTTGAATTCGGCGAAAATTTAGCGAAACAATCGCGTTTTGTTGCGAAGACTGCGACTGAATGGGGTCAATGCTATGACTGGCCGCGCATTCAAAGACTACTTGAACAGCTTATCGACGAAGGCATTCTACAATATGCCGATGACACAGATGTAGAACCCATCATTACACCTGAGGATAAACAACCTTCACCGCTCCCCCCTGCATTTACCTCAGTGCCACATACCTGGCTTGAATGTGAAGCCATCACTAGTGTACTAACTGGACGTACATTAGATCTGAGTTATTTAGAATTGGTCATACCAGTTTTTCGGGTTGCTCATATCGCTATGGATGCTGAAGGCCGGCAAATTGGCGAAGCCAATGTTTTTCCAAAGGCACTACGGTTCGAAATACCAACCGAATGGCGAATCTGCCCTTATCCTGGCAGTCGTTACCTTGACGAGCGCCCCATGAACATCACTGCTCTCAAGTGCATGCGAACTAATTGGTCGCAGATGATGGTTGCATTACTACAGATACGTAACGCCTATTTACAACGCTTTCCTTTGGGTCCCGAGGGCTGGACAGTTGGGCGACTAGAAGCCTTCTCTACACTTGTATTGGCCGTACCGACTTATCTTTTGATGCGTCACAGGCAACGTGTGCCAAACGGCGAACTGCATCCCGCCTTATCATCGCTATTCCGAGTGACCGATGGCCTCAGAATGATCATGCACCAGATGATTTTTGTACCTTTTGGCGAACCCACTCGACCGGCGCACACGCCCATCACCAGCACTGAAATATACGAATACTCCGAACGCAATCACGCGTTCTCGTCAGAGCATGGCGTTTGCGCAGGCCCCAAACCCATGATTGATGAATTTTTGAATGTCATCGTCAATGGAGAACCCATCAAAGATGCTGAAGCCGTAATATTGGACCCACAAGTTCAAATTGCTCTGGACAACATCAACCCAGCTTTTGAATACGGTCTTTATGGCCATATGGCACATGTAACTGTATTTTCGATCTGGCCGGTGATGACGCGAACCTATGAACAACTATGGGAGATTATAGAATCATGGCCCGCAAACAAAACAGATACCTTGGCTACCTTTCATCAACATTTACAAACCCAGATTCATATTCTGAAAACCCGAACATATCACGCCACAGAAGATTTGCGCGCCAATCGTCAACGGGGCTATTCTGACATTTATAACTATTGCGTAATCGGCTTGGGATTAGAGCATGAACAAAAGTCATTAACTGAACAGATTGCGCCCGTAATGCAAACACGCCATAAGCGTGTTTTAAAACAATTACGAACAATATTACAACGAAAATGTGGGATGTTGCACACACCCAAAAACCGGGATATTGAAAATTTACTGACTTGTCTAATGAACTACTTTCTTCAAGCGCAGGCCATTTTACGATTGGCCGAAGAATCCCAAATGGCTATCAACAAGCTTTTAGGCAGACCGTCCCCGCTTCACGCTTTTGATGTAGCTGATATTAACATACACAATTTGCTAAATGGCGATGCGGAAAAGCGACTTGCCTACCTGACCGATGTCATTGAAGAGTTATTCAATATTCGAATAACCATAGCCAAAGACAGTATTGAGATTACTGAAAATAGCGAGATTGTTTTGCAAAAAAATTCTGACCATAAAAAAAATTTTTAGCAATTGAACCTTTGTACAACCAAACGGAATCCACCCTTAGAAACGCAAATCGCCATTCTGTTTGAATGGCTTAACAATCAACAAATATTAGATTGGAGCAATAAATGAAAGTTAAATCTAATGTGCGTGCCGGAGGCGTCAATAGCGGTGGCATTAATAGCAAAAGCAATAGCAAAAAAGGACTGAGTCCTGATAGCAGCGTAGACGTGGTTGTTCCTGTTAGTCGTTGTGCAGGCATATAAACAGTCAGTCCAATCGAGCCAAGGGAGTGATATGCCCAAGCATCATTCCCTTTCATTTTATGTTTTTTTACAGAAAACCTAATAGTTTTCAGCACGAAAAGGATTCAAGGATGCGCAATCACAAGTAAAGTCCTTGCTCTCCTAAACGCACAGTTTAAACATTTCTCCAGTGATTCCGGATCTAGGGCAGCAAAACTTTCATCCAGGATAGTCAATTGCGTATTTTGTAGTAACATTCTTGCCAAGAATATACGACTACGTTCACCGTGCGAAAACTGCCATCCAGTTTCACCCACCATTTGCATAGTGCCCGACGGCATTCGCTCCAGCAACTCACCCAAATCCAATTCCACACATCAGTCTTTAACTTCTTCAAAATCTCCATCGGATGCCGGCCAATTCCGCCCCATCAGCAGAATAAAGACCAAGGCCTGACCCCGCCGTTCAAGTACGGCGCTTTTCAAATTATCGTACAAAAGGTCACGCGGAAGGCCGCCCCACGCTGTAAATGCACCCACGTGGCCGCGCAGGAGATTTTCCATATGCGCGCCCAGAAAAAACCGGAGATAAATCATCCGCGACCAGGACAGCACCATGACAAAGCCCATTAACGGTCGACGGGCACGGCCGATGTCAAGATACCCGAAATGTCCCCAGTCGACTTGCGCTTGCTCGCCGGGCAAAGTCCGTAAACGACAATAGGCTTCCACTTTCCGCCGGGGCCGATGCAACGAGATTAAATGACGGAAGTGACTGGGACGACCGGGATAACCGCATTCCTTCACCATGCCATAGAGCCGACTCGCGGTCAGTCTCGGGAATGTTTCCAAGGTGTCACGAATAAACGGTAAATACGGATCGATCACCGACGCACGGCGTGCCGCACCGAGCTTGGGCAGCCCGGCTTGAGCCAGGACACGGCTGACGGTGTCGTAATGGACGCCCAATTGCGTCGCTATCGTGCCGATTCGCCATTTTTCGGCATGATAATAACGCAGAATCTGCGCTTCGAGTTCAGGGGGAATGGCCATAGTGTGTGCCTCTTCGGTCTAGTTGAACACAGTTAGGAACCCGGCGGCGGTCTAGAAAACCGTAACGAACAAAGTCAGAGACGTCGTTTCCACAAAAGAACGCTGCAGTGCGGCGACTTTGAGTCTATAACAGCGCCTTTTTCGACCGATGTCGAGTTCACCGTTAGTAGATCATCTTTTGCCGAAACCAGAGAACCCTGATGCGTCACATGTTGTTTTCGTCGTCGATAACGGCGCGTCCGTTCCGCGTGTCGAAAGCGACCTTGGCGACTTTGCTGATAACGACGTCCGGCATCGCGCAGTGAGCGGTGGCGAGCGGCTTGAGAGCAATCGCCGGAACAGTAGATCTGACCTCGATCGCAGCGGCTACAAATGTGGACTTGCTGGCAGCAGCAGGCACAGAGAAATAATCAGCTGGTTAATTCCATCGTTGGCATCCGTGGTGCCAACGAACTATCGACAGAGCCGTCGTCTTATACCCGCAGGCACAAGTGGAATACTGGCTCTGCACACGTGCCCAGCACGGTGTGGGGCATGACATCGGGTCTAACTGGCAGGTTTTGTCGATGTCATGCCGTTTTTATTGGCGGTCTCTTTTTACAACATCTTAGCTATTTTTGCCAATTTCAGCTTTGCAAACTCGCGAGTAATTTGCTAACGGTTTGCTACCCAAATAAACCCACACATTTTCCAACCTGAAAAATTACTTCTGAAGATCGTATTTGACTGTTTCCGGCATTTTTCTGCGGGTTTTGTCCGGCATTTACATGTTCAGGTGTAATGCTAAAATTTCGCGGTGCCGTTGATATAACGCCTGCCGATTCATCGGAATTTGTTATTTGGAAGCCCTCTGAAACAAGAATTTGTTTTGCTGCGCGAAAAATATCCGCCTGACTTGCAACAATTTCTTTTGAAGCTTCAACTGCAACTGTGACTGGCTGCTTGTAGGTAAAAGCACAACCAGCTACGAATACAATGGAAATTAAAAATGTAAAACGCATGTCTCTCTCCTTTCAATCGGTTCGGTGGGGCCGCGCAACTCAAAGAGCTTGAACGAAGCCATAATTAAATGAATTTCAAAACCACCAATGAGCGGCGCGTACTTGATCAACTTGTTACCCGCCAAAGCCCAGCCACTGCCTTGATAAAACGTTACGGTACTGCTAACCGACAATTTCGTTAATAATGCTCAAATGCATTTTTCTGTCGGCAGTATTGAACCATTCACGAGCGTAACCGACTTTATTGAAATGTGATGACAACCTATTGAGAATGTTCTGTTCCACTGATTCAAGAAATTCCAGGCTTACTTCTGCCACGGGTAAAAATATAACCTCTCCATCGAACGAGCTTACATAAGATTTTTTCCGTGATGCAAAGCAATCTTTTGCTATTCCGACCTTGGTATGCTCGTTATCTACTTTAGTTGTATACCTTCGATAAATGGGCTTTAGAACTTGCGACGTAGATACTGTTCTGGCTTCAGACGGAAATTATCGTAATTTGTAAGCCCCTATTATTTTTACTGTATTAGTGCTATAGTGCCTTAGTATTTTATTGCTTTGGAGTTCTATATGGCTTCAGTCGTTACACCGCCAAGCGTCAAAGTTATTGGCGCAAATGGACAAATCTCACTAGGTAAACTGTACGCTGGACGGCAAGTACTCGTGGAAGAGCGAGAACCTGGTGTCTGGCTGATTCGAACAGCTACTATCATTCCGGATAACGAAATTTGGCTACATCAACCAAAAGCCGCTACGGATTTGCAAAATGCTTTGTCATGGGCGCAAACAAATTCACCTGACGATAATAATTTAGATACTATTCTGGACAGGTTTAGTGGCCAGGATTGATCAAGATAAATTGGTCAGGCTTGATCTTAATAATCCCGTTTTTCAAGAAAATCTTTTAACGTTGCAAAAACCAGAAAGACATGCGGCTCTAGATACGCTCAACAAACTTCGGCAGATGACCTGGAACCAAGTTTATCGAGACGGTGGCCTCAATTGGGAAAAGATCATCAGCGTCAAACTACCCAAAGAGATCGAAGCAATTTATTCGTTGCGAATTACTAATTCGAGGCGAGCTACAGCTTATCGGGATGGTGAATTTATACGCCTACTGTCTATTACCCCTGATCATGACAGTACTTACGGCAAGAAATAATGAATAACGCAATTTTCTGCAAAACCAATAGGTTTCCTTTGTAAGAGTAGAGATGTGGCGCGGTAGTGTTAGGCTTTGCTTGTCTGTTGCCGCTTTAAAGTTTAAAAAAGCGACTCCACCCTTAATCCAGTTTGGACAGCTGCCTCGCATTGCCGTTTGTCGGCAGATATAAAAATATCAGCTTTCATTATTATTGCTGAAGCAATATGAATAGCATCCATTGCTCTTAGCGTGTTATTTTCAAGTGCTGAGATCGTTGGCGCCAGATCGCATAAGGAGGCATCTTCGATATCAGTCAGTAACAAGGATTTAAGTTGCCTATATTGGGCCTCGGAAATTTTGGATTCCCTGCGCAACCGGCAAAAGGCGGATATGATTTCAGGAAGAATAATGCTTGCCAAACCAATTTCCGTAGCCTTATCACACCAATCTAGGACCTGATCCGTTCCAGATTCATTTATGTAGCGTTTGACAAAGGCAGACGAGTCAAAAAAAACCAACATCATAGTTGCTCTTAAATTCTAACTTTCTTCTCGCTCTTCAAGGATCATCTTAGTGACTGACACGCCATCCAAAATGATAGGCTGAGCTTTACGGCGTTTCCATGATGGTAGGTCGTTCACTATTGGAACGATATCGGCAATTGGTTTCCCGTTACGGAGTACGCGCACAGACTCACCAGCTTCGACGATATCAAAGAATTGTTTCGCATGGTTGCGGACTTCTGTAAATGTGGCTTGTTTCATAGAAACTCAAATATGTGCAAAATAATGTACATTATAGATGCGAAATTCAACTTATTTCAAACATTTGTTTATTGAGTCCGTATTGACTTAGGATTGATGAAATCCTAATTAAGGATCGACGAATCATAGAGTTACCTGATTACTCATGAAACTCAGCCATCTTCAGCAACCGCATGGGCATAGGCGGTGTTCTGGCTGCAACGTAACATAGACGGGGCAGCATATCCTCAAGAACAACCCGTCGATTGAAGCGATAACAAAACTCTGCCAAATAACGTGGGAGGTGTTTGTGATTAATAGCGTGATACGCGCCGTCAATCGACCTTTTCACATTGCTTATCAGGGTGTTGACCCAAGTAAAGGCTTCCAGTGAAACACATTCCGGGCCGCCACCGGTGACGATGCCGATGTGCTGGCATCCGGCATCGGTAACCGCGGCAAAGCAGGCCAGCCCATCCGAGACCACGAGGCTATCGGCGTCAAGATGGCGCTTAGCCCACTTGGCGATCTCTTTGGAGCGGAATCCGTTGACTACATTCATAGTCATGGCGATCGGATGGCCCTTTTCGTTGACTGACACAGCGGCCACAAAGGGTGTTTTGTTGAGAGAGCCTCGACCCCGTTTACCGCCCCGTTGTTCACCACCCCAATACACGTCATCCAGTTGGATGATGCCGGAAAGTGGCTGGCTATCATCGCGCTCCTTCACTTGTGCCCTTTGGGTATGACCTGCATCAACTTCTGTTTGATGCTCCAGGCGGTGTTGTAGGAAACACCTAATTGGCGGCGTAGTGACAGTTTTATGTAATTGATTAATGTTTCGAAATTGCATAAGGTCCTGGTTAATTAACCATTCCTAGAAAATTTATCCAAAGAGAAAGCAATTCCAAATTCAGCCCCCGGCTTGACATTAACCACATCTATCTTTCCTTTCATATTCATTGTCATTTGATGCGCCAGTGCCAACCCTATACCGGTGCCCACGGTTTCACGGGTGAGTTCGTTTTCCGTACGGTAGAACAGTTTGAAGATTTTTTTCATTTGATCTTTCGCTACGCCTGGGCCGTAATCACGAACTTTGAATTGAATATGGCTGTTGTCTAAGAAGTTACAGCCCAATTCAATCACTTTTTTATCCGCCTTAGCAGAAAATTTGATGGCATTGTCTACCAGGTTAATCATGATTTGCATCAACCAGTCGGGATTCACCTTGATTTTGGCTTGGGATGCCTCTTGACTACATGATAATTTTAATTCAAACCCTGTGCTCTTGATTTGGGTTGAGACTTTCGATTGAATGCCATCCATTAATTCTGCCACCGTTAAGGATTTAAAATCCGGCTGTAAGTCATTACGGGTCATTTTGGCAAGCTGCAGGACATTATTGATTAAGCGGGTCAGGCGTTCGCTTTCATCCAATATGAAGTCGTAATAGGATTTCTTCTTGGCTTCCTCCACCCAACCTGCTTGCAGCATTTCACCGTACATGCGGATTGAGGTTAGCGGAGTCTTCAACTCATGGCTAACCGCCGAAACAAAATCCTGCTGTTGATTGAACAAGTTTATTTGACCGACTCCAAGTCGGTACATGACATAAAATCCGGCCAAAAATACGATGCCCAACACCATCGACAACCCAATAATGACCCATCCACCCGGGCCTACAGGAAGCTGGGTGATGCTAAAAATAAGCTGTAACTCGCTCAAAGGATCAGACAATTGCGCTTGATAAAGCAACTCGCCGTTCAACTCGCTGGCACTGGATAAATAGCCGCGCGGACTTCGGCCTGTAAAAGCGGACAGCACATTGCCTTGAAAAACAACCAGCATATCGCTCATTTGCGACAACGCTATTGCATGAAAAGCAGCGCTGAAATTACCCTGTAGAAAAGCGTCATTTTCAATCAACAACCCTTGGATAGTGCGCTGGCCATTCAGCCACACTTTACGGAACAGGACAAAATGGCCGCTGTCGAGTTGGCTGAATTCAAAAGGATCGATGGCACTTTCAAATGTGCGGATACGTAATGGTTTTTCATCGGGCCGAATGACGGAAGCTGCTGGAAGGCGGTATTCTTCCATCGGATAAACGGAAGATTGTTTCTCCTTTTCAATGGCTTCGGGCAATACATTTTGCTCAGTACGCGCTTTTTTTTGTACTTTACCTATTAGCTTTTCATCGCTTTCCGCCATCTTAGGTTTGGCAGCTTCAACTTGAAATGTTTGATTTAATTCCACATCCTCTAACCGACCCAATTTGTTTTGTTGCTGGCTTTTCGCGGGAGACATTTTTTTTAGTTCATCAAAAACCGCTTGGCCTTCCATTGCGGGAGCAGTAGCTGATTTTTCAAGTTTACTGCTCGCAGCGCTTTCATCTAAGGACACTGCATCCTGTTCGCTTTCTAACAAACCGCTGTCTGGCCTGTTAAGCGTTTTACCGTGCACAGCTTTATCACGCTTCCTTTGTGCTTGATTCATGACCAGATGGTTCTCGCTTAATATCTGTTTTATTCGATTTTGTAAGTCGGTTCTTGCCAACAGTTCGCTTTTGGCAATGCCATAACTTCCCGCTTTTTCGATGTCTTCAGGAATAAAGGGCGTCACTAACCTGCCTTCCGCATCCACCTGGAAATAACCGACCAACCCGGGAATTTCAGTTTGAACCGGAAACTGGGAAAGCGGTGACCTTTGCAAAAAATTTGCAGACGGAACGCCTGCCACGTTTAAAAAGGAGTAATCCGTGAATGGCCGTTGTTCTTCGGCATTAATCAGCTTTATTAGATGGTTGTTGATGCGGTGGGTCAACTCGTCCGCCATTACCTGATGCTGGTGAAACGTTTCCCATTTCAAGCGGTTGTAAGATTGCTGGATTAATAACGTTGTAGGTATCGCCAAGCTGATGAAAAACACTGACAACCACCAACGAAGCCTGCCTTTATCTAGGCCTTTGAGATGATTGCGTTTCATTGCGATTGACCGATGAGCCTATATCCTGCCCCACGTACTGTTATCAGTAGTTGGGGTTCGGCAGGATCGACTTCAATTTTGCGGCGGAGTTTGACGATGTGAATATCGACGGTGCGGGTTTCTATGTCATGATGATTGGCATAGCCCCACACTTTGTTTAACAATTCTTCGCGTGGGACAGGGCGGTGCCAATTTAATTGTAAGTATTGCAGTAACTCTATTTCGCGCCGCGTGAAGCTAAGGTTTTCATCACCACGCCGTCCGGTCAGATTTTGGCAATCAATCGACAAATCATCTCCCAATTGTAATGTTTGACATTGAGATGTCCCGTTACGTGTCCTACGTAAGACAGCTTGCACCCTAAGTACGAGTTGCGCCACCGAAAACGGCTTGGCGACATAGTCATCCGCGCCCAGCGACAAGCCTTCAATAATGTCTTCATCGTTGCTTTTTGCCGTCAGCATAATGATGGCCTGACTGCGATCCCTCACACGGATCCGGTTACAAATTTCAAGTCCATTTATACCGGGCAACATCACATCCAACAGGATCAAATCGAATTTGCCGGTTAAGGCCTTATTCAATCCTTCCACGCCATGCCCGGAAAAATCGACTTCGTAACCGTGGTAGACGAACACATCGATCAGCCCGGTACGTATGGCGGCTTCGTCTTCAATAATCAGTAGGCGCAATTTACGGGGCATAGGAAATCTTAGGCCGAATATATTCTGATAGTTTAGCAAGAGGAAGTGATTTCCCCGCGTTTAGCTTGTAAATCTTTTGTAAAAACTACGCCTGAAAGTTTTACAAAGCCGTGTCTACATATTGTTTTGTCATGCGCATAGACTGTACACCGTCGATCACTTACCCAATAGGAAAAAACTATGGCTTTAATCGCAAGACTTTCAAGGCTGTTCCAAGCCGATATGCACGCTGTCTTGGACAAAATAGAAGAACCCGAATTGTTGCTCAAGCAGGCCATTCGGGAAATGGAAGAGTCCATCACAACCGATGAGCGTCAAATCAGGTGCTGGGAATACGAACAACAACAGCTAGCCAACAAGTACGATCAACAGACTGAGACTCTAACCGAACTGGAAGATAAATTATCGCTTTGCTTTAAATCCAATAAGGACGACCTAGCACGGTCATTGATCAAACGGAAACTGGAAACGCAGCAAACCAAGCTGTTTCTGGCTGAGAAAATGACTTCCTTAAAGGAAAAAATATCCCGTTTAACCAAGCGGATTTTAGAGCATCAAGCCAAGTTGACAAGCATGAAGCAAAAAGCCGATGCATTCTTGGATGAGAATAAAAGTGGTACAAGCGATTGGGATAATCAGTCTGCTGCTGTTCGTGACGAAGATATTGAAGTCGCCTTCCTATATGAAAAACAAAAATGGAGTGAATCATGAAAAATGTCACCTTTTGGGAAGGTGTTTTCATTACTCTGCTCACAAGCGTTATCGGCAGCATCAGTTTTTTTGCTTTAACACTTTCGCTTTCTGAAGACTTTGTTATCCGGCTGTTAATCAGCGGCTTGGCAATTGCTTACATGCTCTATTTAATTCGCCGCAGTCAAGAATGCACTGGCTGGATCACGCTCATGTTGACCTGGTTCATCTTGTTGGCAATGCTTTGGATGTTTTACCCGCCCTTGACGTTGTTTTTAGTATTGCATGTGCTTGCCATATGGCTGGTCCGTTCCCTGTACAGTTATGCCAGTTTGTTTTCATCCCTGGCCGACCTTGTGTTGAATGCGTTCAGCATCGCATCCGCAGTCTGGGCTTTACATCACACCGGCAGTATATTTTTAACCTTCTGGTGTTTCTTTCTGCTGCAAGCTTTGTTTGTATTTATCCCAACTGACAGAAAACGTCAGAATCCTGATTTAACCAGCAACAGTGAAACTGATTTTAACCGCGCCTACCAGGCAGCGGAAGCTGCTGTACGTAAACTTTCAACTTTTAACTAGGAGAAACCCTTATGAAAACCAAACCATTAGCCATCGGAGTTTTTGTCGCAACCGCCGCGACGGTCGCATATTTTCCGGCCACCCAAGAGGCTATCGCTAAGACAACAAAAATGATCAATACACCGCCGAATGCCGTTAATCTGTTTGCCATACCGCCGATTGTCAACATTCAACGCCCACAAATCGAAGTTGTGTTTGTGCTCGATACGACTGGCAGCATGGGCGAGCTAATATCGGCTGCAAAAGAAAAAATCTGGTCGATAGCCAGCACGATGGCCTCCGCGCAAACCGCTCCAGACATTAAAATGGGCTTGGTTGCCTACCGCGACCGAGGTGATGCTTATGTGACCCAAACCATCCCCTTATCCAGCGACCTGGATTCAATGTATGCCAAGTTGATGGACTTTCAGGCGGACGGTGGTGGTGATGGCCCAGAAAGCGTTAATCAGGCGCTGCACGATGCCGTGAATAAGATTACCTGGAGCCACCAAAACTCCAACACCTACAAAGTCATCTTTCTGGTGGGCGATGCGCCTCCGCACATGGATTATCAGGATGACGTTAAATATCCAGTCACAGTAGCATTAGCTAAACAAAAAGGCATAATCGTCAATGCTATTCAATGCGGACAGGACAACAGCGCCACGGCTGATTGGCAGCAAGTGGCCAGTTTGGGGCAAGGCCGTTATTTTCAAGTCGGGCAATCCGGAAATGCCGTCGCCATTGCCACGCCTTACGATAAAAAACTGGCGGAATTATCCAGTAAACTGGACAAAACCCGCCTTTTCTATGGCAACGATGAAGAAAAGGCAAAACAGGCGAGCAAAATGGCGGCGACCGATAAGTTACATAAAGAGGCCAGTACTGAATCGCAAGCACGCCGTGCAACCTTTAACGCTTCGGCAAGCGGCAAAGCCAATTTACTTGGGGAAAATGAACTGGTGGACGCGGTCGCTAGCGGGCGGGTAAAACTTTCAAATCTCCCTAAAAAAACATTGCCTGAAAGCTTGCAAGCCATTTCGACTGCTGCTCAGGAAGTGTTTGTTGGCAAAGCTAAACAAGAGCGGAGCGAGCTGGAATCGGAAATCAAAATACTAGCCGGGCAACGTAACGACTATTTGCGGCAGAAAGTCGTTATTGAAGGCGGAAAAAAGGACTCGCTCGATGTCAAGTTATATGGCGCAATCCGCGACCAGGCAAAAGAAAAAGGCATGATTTATGAAGCTGACAGTGCGAACTATTAAGAGTCTTTTCTTAATGACAATTGAAGCCGGATATGACGGCATCAAAGGCGTATACCTCATCAATGCCGTGGACGAAGTGACCCAGTTTCAGGCGGTTTTTGCCGTGGAGCGCATTAGCGAAGCCTATTTGCTGCCGGTGCTTGCGGCCATGATGGATGCGTTTCCGTTCGTGATTCGCGGCTTCCATTCGGATAACGGCTCAGAGTACATCAATCACAAGGTCGCCAATCTGCTGGAGAAGTTGCGTATCGAGCAAACCAAATCACGTTCGCGGCAGACCAACGATAACGCGCTGGCCGAGAGCAAGAATGCCTCAACCGTGCGGAAATATCTCGGTTATAGCCATATTCCACAACACTTGGCTAATCAGCTGAATACGTTCACTGCCGAGGTGTTGTCGCCTTACCTGAATTACCACCGCCTTTGCCACTTTCCAACGGAATATCAGGATAAGAAAGGTAAAATACGCAAACGCTACCTCTATCAGGACATGATGACACCTTATGAACAATTCCGCTCACTGCCCGCAGCGGAAAGCTATCTCAAATTGGGAACCACCCTGGAAAAATTAGACGCATTGGCCGCCAAATGCAGCGATAATGAGGCTGCCCAACACCTCACCGAGGAAAGGGCAAAACTTTTTCAATTATCTGGGTATCCCTTTAACTGATGTAAAAGCTACATCATGTGCATAAGTCGGCTTGGTTATGTGCTGACAACACTACCCATAGTAGCTACAGCAGTTAAAGGGATACCCATGTTCAATTAATCAATAAATCCCAACAAAGCACCGCTTAAGTCATTTCTCATAAACACCCCTCACTCAGGCTCATGTCTGGATTGGAAAATACTGTTCTAACCCATTACCCTCAAATTAATCAGAATACGCAGGCACCATGGAATCTAACTACAGCCCACGTCTCTCAAGCTCTCCGTCGCGTGTATCACAATTGTTACATTGACTTCTCTGTACACGAAACTTCGATTCCGCCTAAGTTCGCTTTATATTTCTCTTGAGTTCGCTCCATTTCCGTATCAAAAAAGTTACAAAAATGCTTCCCTGGTAACCATCAGTTTTTACTATCATCCGCATTTTTCTCGTGAAATCATGCTCTTAAGATTATTGGCATTCTCTATGCTGTCAACATTAATAAGAATTAATTATTCGAGACAACACTTATCTGGAGATATCAACAATGAACAGCCAACAAATTAAAGTTTATAATTTAAACGGCCCTTCCTGGCTTGTTCCCTTTATAAAAATTGCGACACGAAAAAATCCAATAGAATTCCGCCAGCTATTTCTTATCAGCCGAATCATGATCTCATTCTTTACCATTGGGCTAATTGGCTATATTTTGGACCGGGCCAGGCAATCATTACAGGTAGCCTCTAAAAATTGAACTTCGACAAGCTTAACTCGAACGACTTCAAACATCAGTCCGAATCAGCAGTTTTTATGGATCAGGGTTTTATCATGTTGAAATGGTTCGCAACCATTCAACCCATAAACAAATTATTGCCATGCCCTCAGAAGCCGGAATGACACAGATTGTAAGATCATTTATCAGCGTAATGGATAGCTACCAGATTTTTTGTATTCAGCTAAAAAGCTACTTCAAGGAATCAAACTGGTATCTTCAAAAGATCTATTCAGGATTGCTTTCTGTCTGAGTTTCGATAACCTTGTTGTAAATTTGATTTCATTCGGGATTAAGATTTTATCGCCAGAATAAAACCACATTTGATAAATGCTGACCAGGATTTGCAACCCCATGGAAACGCCCATCAAGGCACCACTGGCAACAACAACATAGGCAAATTTAGGAACATCTTTCGTAATAAACCACGACAGAATATCCACTAACATTGCAGCAAATGGAATCATGACGAGAACTCGTTTGACGGTAACATTCATATCACAAAGAATAAAGAGTTTACCTATAAAGAACAAAACAAACGCAATGCCGAACAGGTGTATATGCGAAACGCGCAGTAAAGACGGAAACGATACGCCTCCGGCATGGGCAACCTCTGTAACGCCTGCATAATGGGTCAGATTCGGCAATGATGGATTAACGGCTGGCGAATGACACACAATACAATCACGGTTCAAAATCGGCGCTATGTGATCGTTATATTCAGGTTCCGCCGCGCCATTTTGAATCCATTCCAGGATCACATCCTGATCGCTTTTGTATTTTAAATTACTTGCCATTACACCTTTAATGGCAGAACCCAGGCGGGTCTGTTCAGGTGAACCGTGGTAGTTGATCATCACATCGTCTATAGATAAACCGGGGCGGCCATCATGCCATTGATGTGTAGAATACATATGTGCCAACGCGACCAGGTAACCAATGCCTATTGCCACCAGAAAGCAGGTATTTAAAATTTTTTCACTAATGGAAAGATTTCTAAAACGCCTATATGCGCTCGTTCTTTTATCAGATAGAGAACGTCGATCATTTCCAGAACGGTAATTCGACTCGCCCATGACTTTTACCTTGGTTGAATTTTGCAGCGTATTGAAGGAAGGTTCAGAGTTGAATTAGTTCAAAACTTAACCATCCACTCTGTTCGTAATCCGTAAGATATCTCTTCTTTTTCTCGCTCGGCGACAGACGCATCCAAACGCAATACATGGCGTTTGCCGAAGACACGCTGATATCGGGCGCCAAAGCCTATGGCGCTCTCGTCTCGTCCGCTTTGGCTACTGGTGCGGGCACCCACTTCAAAGATCAGCTGACTATTTATGCCATCGAGAAACATCTGGTAACCGATTGCCGTACCAAGGGTATGATCAATCGATTGCCCTAGCGGTACACCATAGCGACCCATACCCACAGGGCCATATAAGATGCCAAGATTGGCAACAGGACTTCCCTGATCAGGTCCACGCGCCGACGATGTGAAGCGGTCGATGTTCCAGAACGTATTGAAATAGAGGATATTGTCGGTATGAGGCAGCGTGCTCGACAATTGAGACAGTAAGAGCACGCCGCGGCCCACAGTTTGCGACTCCTTATGCTCTGGAATGGAAGCGTTAATCCGAAAGGTGCTGTTCAGCCAGCCAAAGCGTTGGGTTGATCCAGCGCCAACATACCAGGCACTATCATCGCGATTTTCCCGCATATACAGAAAATCCAGGGAGAGTGTGTTATTCCAGGCGGTATCTGCTTCAGTCAATAGGCCAAACAGGTCGGCAGAATGAAAATTCGTGTTGTGGGCTAGATCATTGTTGCCACGATTGATATGGTTCCAACCATAAAGACCCGTTATCCGTAGATTTGATATCCCATCAAACACCAGCGAGTTACGGGTAATGCCGACCATATCAATGATATCATTCAAGAGTAAGCCATCCTGGAGCTGTAGGCGTTGTCGACCAATGGAAAACCCCACATCATAGGTATGGGAATCGGTCGGATCCAATCCTGGAAATATTTCGCCTAAATCGCCTTCAAAATAGAGCTGGGTCAGCCTGGCATTGAAGTCTTCCTGCCATCCGTCACTATTGGCGGGTTCAAAATTATAGCCGGTAGTGTTTCCTGACTGACTATCAAGCGGCCGCATCGAGAACAGCACTCGCTCGGTTCCGGAAAGATTCAAGTTACCGTGTAGATCGAGGCGGTTGCTCCATTCAGCGGACTGCCGATTATCTTGTTCGAAACTTTGCAATGCGCTCCTGAAGCTGCCGAATAATAAAAACCAGGGTTGGAGCATTTGGCCGGTGGGCGTTTTTATGCCTGGCCTGATTGGCCCGTTACCTAGAAATGGGTCGCCAAGCTCAAAGAGCGGTCGCAGCCGTTCTACAGGGTCGACCGGATATTTCAGAACCGTATCTGATAGGCGCCACGCGTCTTTTCCCATTAGCGCTTTGTCCTGATAGAATTCAAGGGCAGCACGACCTTCGGGAATGGCTTTTTTTTCTGCTTGATTATGGGTATTCGACTGACTGGACGATTTGCTGTTTTGCGGATGCTCTTGGGCTAACAAGCAAGGACTACCCAGGATCGAACCCATGGCAATCCAAAGCAGCCACCTAAAATACCGACTCGATGATGTTTTATTTGATAACAACTTGTTTTTCCCAAAGGACACGGTAAAGTTCAACCAGCTTATCGCCAATAGCGCGCGCACTGAGTCCGTATTCAAAACCTACTCCGGAAATGGCATTGATTAAATGTGGCGGAAGTTGACCAGCCACGAGCTTAACGTTTACATGGTAAGGTGTTCGACCGGTAAGGGCTTCAGGTTCAACCTGATAACTGGCCCAGCGCTTACCCAGCGCTTCGATGCTTTTCTTTTGCAGCCGCAGGTCACGGATACCGCCAAACAAGAGCGATGGCGTGTCCGAAGGCCGCATAAAAATTAGTGGACTTAAAGAATAATTAGCTGGCAACACCTGTTCACGATCACCGCCATGGAGTGTTCCGGACAAAATCGGTGAACGCAGATTAAATAGTTGATCGTCCTTCGGTAAGCTGCCATTGTGGACATACAACGAATGGGTATCGCGAACATCGCCATTGGGATCAAGATCACCGGAGCGGAACATGATCGTACCATCGGCATCCGTGACAGACACTTGCAAAAAAACATTACGTTCTGCGATCAAGCCGGAGGGTACGCTGTGCCCATCCGTTAGATTTTTCACCTCAATATCGAATTTGAGTCCATGTTCTTTTTCAACAATATTGACTGCGCCAAGACCGTAACCGTTACGCATAAGGGTAGTCGCCTCTGCTCTATTCTCAGCCAACAACGTCAATTGCTGTTCGATGATTTCGCGTGCGGTTTTACGTTCATCCGGATCCGCCCAAATACCCGGAAACTTTGCATCTTTCGAAACGTTATTTTCAAATGTGTCGGTACCCCATCCAGCTTCAACATCAAAGCTCAGCCATTCCTCCGGCCTTGCGAATTCCTGCGCCTCGGGGTTAATCGGAAAGATGCCGGGATGGACAATGGAACTGTCAGGCCCGGGAAACATATGATTGGTGCGTCGTGCTGGCCGAGTGGGGGTGCCTCGAACAATCGCAGCCGATGCCAGTGGATAGTCTGAGTCAACACCCTGCGTCGGCCCCATATGGCAGCCTTGGCATGTGACGCCTTTTTTAGCCGCCGGGGTTTGCTTGTATTCGCTAAAAAGATCTTCAAACCGGACGCCGTTTACTAAACGAACATCATGGCAGCGCGCACAAAAACCTGGTTGAGACACTTGTTCAAGAAGACGGGCTTCACGATGCGTTTTGGGCGGGTTGTCCGCATGCGTATCGAGCACATGCTGCAACTCGTCACCTTTCCTGGGCCCGTAAATGGGGTTATGGATATCACCCGGTTCAAGCGGCAAGCGGCCCGTGATTTTGCCATAGGCTTCAGGCACACGATGACAGACAACGCAGGTAATACCTTCCAAGGCTACCTTGGCACGAGAACTATTGCCGGCAAGAATGGGCTCGCCGGTAAACATGCCCACTTCAGTGTGACATCGCTCGCAGAAATCGCCTAAGGTACCTTGTGTCAATTTCACCAAGGTCGCTTGATAGGCCAAAAAAGTGGGGCTGATCTGAGCGAACGCATGACGGGACACCGACCATTCACGATAAATTTGTAGATGACAGCCACCACATTCTTGCGCGGATGGAAATTCGGACTTTTTAAACAGGACTTCGTGCGCTTTATCTCCAGATAAATAGGCTGAGTTATTGATCGATTTCGAACTGACATGCGCTAAGGCATCGGCAGACCCAAACTCGGAACGCATGAAATTAATCAAATGCCAAATTTCATCCTTTGATAAGGAATTTTTAAAACCAGGCATAGGCATTCTGCCCGTTCTAATCTTATTGAAAATCGCCCCATCAGTCTGTCTTAAAACTTCAGTGCTCGTTAAATTTGCAACTTTTTTACCTAAGAAAGCCGCGATCGCTCCATCACCTTTACCGGTCTCTCCATGACATTGCTGACACTCACGAAGATATAGATTTTTACCTGTAGTCGAAGAGGACAGGTCGGCAGCTACAGGGTTTGCTATTTTCGCCAGACGCGGTGAAACTCGCCAGCTATCGGAAGTAACTTGTTCAGCGAATGTTAAATCCGACATCAGCATTAAACTGCCCCAGATAACCAAGGCCATGATAATTTCGAACAAGTTTATTAATTGATTTCTCATGTAAAAATAGACATCGAATATTTCAATAACCCACATTAGGGTCTGCGAAAAGTTTGAATTCAGCTCACTAGGTTTTGCTAGTAAACCGACATTGGTAGACATAAATATAGTTCAAAACCTGGTAGCTGCATTTTAATGAAATTGATAGGGCTACATTAAACTGGACTTCATTAAAATGTTCAAAAGATGGAATTTTCTAAATACCTGAACAGCCGGATTTAGCGTCAGCCAGACTGGCAAACGTGTCGGATAAATTTACAGCGCAACTAGTCAGAGATCGTGGGGGACGAAGAGAAAGGTGAGTTAATCATCAACGCAATCACACTCGGGAAGAAACCAAACAGGCTGGTTTGATATATTGAAGGTTTTATAACCGCAAACGAAGATATTCTGCTAACGGATTGAAGCTCAAGCTGCAGTGGCTGCTGCCAAGCCGCGCCCGAAAAGAAGATGACTCATCAATTGATTCTGAGTGGTGTTCTAAGGCGCCAGTTCATAGCGATATACGAATCGTTGTTGATGGGGCTTAATTGTACTAATCCCAATAAGCTGCTATCCCCTCAACCAACCTACTCCCGCTGGAGAAGGGATAGTATGCGAATTTATTGGGATTGGGATTACACTCAACGCGGTTGTATACAACCGGATAACGTAAATCGAATCAGTAGCAGAGTCATCAAGACAGGAAATAACATGAAATGTTGATGCAATTCCAGGCTACCCATGACCAGCACCATCAACATCCAGGGCTCGATACCGCTTTTTTCGACAAAAGCCCGCATGTAATCATAGGTTTGACGATCAATTTGCTGCCTTCCCCCGATGACGATTAACCATACAAATGCTGTTGCCAACGCAAAATAAAGCGGGAAGAAAAAAAACATCGGTGAATCTTCACTAAAAAGCGGTTTCCAGGCAGCAAACCACGTTAGCAAAGTACTACTAAAAAAAATGTCATACCAAAGATTCTCCTGAAATCTTTTAACGAATATCCCTGCCATGCTAGCCACAGCGCACGCAGAACCGGCATATACCACTAAAGGCGATATAAATAAGCTTTGAAAAGGATTGGCTGTTTCCACCAAATAACTCAAGCAAAGACTAAGGACAATGAATACTGGCATGGTAGTTTTTAAAACGCTGCTGATATGGAACAAAAATGTGTCACTATCGAACGAAAATAATGACGCCCCAAGGATTTACGATGGCCGCTTACACACAGATTAACTTTAAATGCAAGAAAAGCAATTTGAATTTGAGCCATGCCTTGCAAAGTAATTCACTAAACACATAAGACATTGATGATTATAATTATTTTTATAAAGTATAAAAATACTACAATTTAACTCCGCACCTGATAGGATCGGTCTTCGTCGGCATTATAAATGCCTTATGCACAAAGTTATCCACAGATTTTGTGCATAACTCGCTAAGTGCTTAATTGTTTGGTTGAACTTTAAATGTAGCGATAATATCCAACTTTTTGAGCAATCGAATCGTCGATGCATAAACTCAGATGAGGAACATAAATGTCGCACTCAAACCAATATATCCGCTGGTTTAATGAATTAACCATTGATGATGTACCCCTTGTTGGAGGTAAAAATGCATCACTTGGCGAAATGTACCGCGAATTGGCCGGGCAAGGCATTAATGTACCCAATGGCTTTGCGGTTACGGCGGAAGCTTATCGATATCTGCTGGATCAGGCGAACGCCTGGGAACCCTTGCATGAAGCCTTGGACGATCTTGATCCCGATGATGTTGAAGATTTGGCAAAACGCGCGCGCAAGGCACGTGACATTATTTACGCAGCTCCCTTGCCCAAAGACCTTGAACGTCAAATTCAAGACGCTTTTACCACATTGCGGCAACAGTACGGCGATGATTTAAGCGTGGCCGTGCGCAGTTCCGCTACCGCCGAAGACTTGCCGACCGCCAGTTTCGCAGGACAACAGGACACCTATTTAAATGTTCGGGGCGGCCAGGCCTTACTTGAAGCCTGTAAACGCTGCTTTGCCAGCTTGTTCACGGATCGCGCCATTCATTACCGGATTGACCAGGGCTTTGACCATTTTAAACTGGCCTTATCGATTGGCATCATGAAAATGGTGCGCTCCGATTTGGCTGCCAGTGGTGTCATGTTCTCGCTGGATACCGAATCTGGATTCACCGATGTGGTTTTCATAACCGGGGCATACGGCTTGGGCGAAAATATTGTCCAGGGTGCCGTCGATCCGGATGAGTTTTATGTCCACAAGCCCACCTTTGCTCAAAGCTATCGAAGCGTCTTGAGACGCACACTGGGCGCTAAAAAAATTAAAATGATTTACAGCGATGGCAGCACGCGAGAAGCGACACGCAATATCGTTACTTCGACCGAAGAGCGCAACCATTTTTGTATTAATGATCAGGATGTCCTGACACTGGCCGATTATGCCATCAAAATAGAAATGCATTACAGCACTAAGGCCGGACAAGCAAAGCCGATGGACATGGAATGGGCCAAAGACGGCATCGACGGCCAGTTGTATATCGTTCAGGCGCGCCCGGAAACAGTGGTGTCGCAAATGCGGGGAATGATCCTGGAACAATACCATTTGCAAGCCTCTCATCGAATCCCTATGGTTACCGGCCATGCAGTAGGTAGCAAGATTGCCACTGGAAACGCCAGAATTATTGAGCATGTCGAACAGCTCAGCCACTTTAAACCCGGCGATGTCCTGGTAGCGGACATGACGACGCCTGATTGGGAACCTGTGATGAAGATGGCAGCTGCCATTATCACTAACCGGGGCGGGCGCACCTGCCACGCCGCCATCATTGCGCGTGAACTGGGCGTTCCTGCTGTTATCGGCTGCGGCAATGCAACGACAAAAATCAAAGACTATTCGCCAATTACCGTCTCGTGCGCGGAAGGTGATGTGGGCAAGGTATATTCCGGCAAACTGGATTTCGACGTCGAAAACATTGATTTATCCGGCCTGAAACGCCCACTTACCAACATCATGATCAATATCGGCAATCCTGAGCTGGCCTTTAAAACCAGCTTTTTGCCCAATGAAGGCGTGGGGTTGGCGCGCATGGAATTTATTATCACCGAAACTATCAAAGCCCACCCCATGGCCTTGATTCACACTGAGCGGGTACAGGATGAAGGCGAGGCCAAACAGCTCCGTCAGCTCATGCAAAACTACGCCACTGGTGCCGATTTCTTTATTCAGCGCTTGTCAGAAGGCGTTGGAACCATCGCTGCCGCATTCTACCCCAAGCCTGTCATCGTCAGAATGTCCGATTTTAAAACCAATGAATATGCGACGTTGTTGGGCGGTCGCTGGTTTGAATTCGAAGAAGCCAATCCGATGATTGGTTTTCGCGGCGCGTCCCGTTATACGCATCCTGCCTATGCCGAAGGTTTTGCGCTCGAATGTGCAGCGATGAAGCAAGTCCGCGACACCATGGGACTGACCAACGTCATTCTGATGATACCGTTTTGCCGTCGCATCCAGGAGGCGCAGCGTGTGCTGGAATATATGGCAACGCTGGGTTTAAAACAAGGCGTAAATAACCTGAAAATTTATGTGATGTGCGAAATTCCGAATAATGTCATTCAGATTGATGCTTTCTCACAGTTTTTTGACGGATTTTCAATCGGATCAAACGATCTGACGCAACTGACACTGGGCGTTGACAGAGATTCCTCCATCGTCGCCGAAGCTTTTGACGAACGCGATCCCGGCGTTAAGGAAATTATCCGCTTAGCTGTTGAAGGCGCCCGGCGGAATGGACGGCATATAGGTCTTTGTGGGCAAGCGCCGTCGGATTATCCGGAAATGGCCGAGTTTTTAGTTAAAATCGGCATAGATTCAATAAGTTTGAATCCTGATACGGTACTCAAAACAACCCAGCTCATCCTTGATACTGAATCGCGTCTTGGCAAGTAAAAAAGCGGGAAAAACCGATTTGCCCGCTTTGCTTTATTAGACCTTCTTTTCGCTCTTGCTGTCGGGTTTCCGTAATTGAATGCCTAACTCCTTCAGTTGCTCTTCACTAACCAAAGCCGGTGCATTAAATAACGGGCACGCCGCTGTTTGCGTCTTAGGGAATGCAATGACATCACGGATAGAGCTCGCACCGGTCATCAGCATCACCAATCGGTCCAAGCCGAAAGCGATACCGCCGTGCGGAGGTGCACCGTATTTCAGGGCATCCAGCAGGAAGCCAAATTTTTCACGCGCTTCGTCATGACCTATGCCAAGAATATCGAAAACCGTTTGTTGCATTGAGGTACGGTTGATACGAATCGAACCACCACCAACTTCGGTGCCGTTCAGCACAAGATCATAAGCACGTGACAGCGCCTTGCCAGGATCGGCAACCAGGTCTTCAACGGAACAGCTTGGTGCAGTAAACGGATGATGGATGGCAGTGAAGCGTTGCGCTTTTTCATCCCAGGCAAACATCGGAAAATCAACCACCCACAATGGTTTCCATTCGCCAACCAGCAGGTTACGATCCAGACCCAACTTAATGCGCAAGGCGCCCATCGCTTCATTGACGATTTGGCTTTTATCGGCACCGAAGAAAATTAGGTCGCCATTTTCTGCACCAACCTTGGCCATCACTTTGACCCACACTTCATCCGGCGCAAATTTGACGATCGGCGACTGCAAACCTTCGCTGCCAGCGGCCAAATCATTGACTTTAATATAGGCCAAGCCTCTTGCGCCGTAGATTCCTACAAATTTTGTCAATTCGTCAATCGTACTGCGGCTTAAGTCACCACCACCGGGTAAACGCATTGCGACCACACGGCCATTGGCATCGTTAGCCGGACCTGAAAAAACCTTGAAATCGACATTTTTCATTTCGTCGGCAATATCGATCAATTCCAGTGGAATACGAAGATCCGGACGATCAGAACCATAGCGGCGCATCGCTTCGTCGTAGCTCATGACCGGAAATTTGCTGCCCAAATCGACATTCAGGATGTCAGTAAAGACCTTGCGGATCATTTCTTCCATCACTTCCATGATTTCCTGTTCATTCATGAACGAGGTTTCGATATCGAGCTGAGTAAATTCCGGCTGACGATCGGCACGTAAATCCTCATCCCGGAAGCAGCGTACCACTTGATAATAGCGATCCATACCGGCTACCATCAACAACTGCTTGTACAATTGCGGTGATTGCGGTAAGGCAAAAAATGAATTTGGATGCGTGCGACTGGGTACGATATAGTCACGCGCACCTTCCGGCGTGGCTTTGGTCAGATACGGCGTTTCAATTTCGAAAAATTCGTGATCATCCAGGTATTGACGCAAATTGCGCGTCACATCGCGACGCACTTTCATTTTTTCCTGCATGGCCGTGCGGCGCAAATCGATATAACGAAAACGCAAGCGCAGTTCTTCGTTGACTTCGATATCGCTTTCTACCGGGAATGGCGGTGTTTCTGACTCATTGAGGACTTCAATGTGTTTGGCCAGAATTTCTATTTCGCCTGAGTGTAAATTAGTATTAATGGTGCCAGCCGGCCGATTGCGGACAACACCACTAATTTTCAGCACATATTCGCTGCGGACGTGTTCGGCAATTGAAAATGCCTCTGCCACATCCGGATCAACGACGACTTGCACAAGGCCAGCGCGATCACGGAGGTCAATAAAGATGACGCCGCCATGGTCTCTTCGTCTATGCACCCAACCACATATTTCAACGGTTGCCCCTAACTGTTGTATATTTATTTCTCCGCACTTGTGGGTACGCATAAGTCTTCTCTATTATTCTCAAAAATTGGTCGATATTACGTAGTTAACCGGGCTTATGCAAGTCGTCTAGCAACTACCGCAGCCGCCGCTGGAACAGCTGCCTGATTTGGAAGCCTCAGGTGATGAGCCTCCGGCTTCTCCTGCTACATTTTTCTTGGCTCCGCTCTTAAAATCGGTTTCATACCAGCCGCCGCCCTTTAAGCGAAAGCCCGCCGCTGAAATTTTTTTCATCAATTCCGGTTTACTGCAGGCCGGACATGTAATCAAGGGTTCAGCACTCAATTTTTGTAAGGCCTCGTGTTCATGACCACAGGATTGACATTGATATTCGTAAATGGGCATTTACTTCTCCAAAAACAATAAATAATTAATAAGATAGGGGGGCGGTTTAGTTTTTCAAGACGCATGCTATAAAATAGGCTGCCATTTTACCGATTTAGGCCTTAAAAATGAAAACATTAACACTCACAAGACCTGATGACTGGCACCTGCATGTCCGAAACGGCGAAATGTTAAAAACCGTGATACCGCACACGGTGCGACAATTTGCCCGTGCCATCATCATGCCGAACCTCAAACCACCGGTTACTACCGTGATTCAGGCACTGGCTTATCGAGACGAAATTCTGCGGGCTATCCCTGACCACCTGCTCTTTAATCCGTTGATGACGTTATATTTAACGGCACAAACGCCCGCATCTGAAATAAAAAAAGTGGCGGAATCCGAACATGTACATGCATTTAAACTTTATCCGGCGGGCGCCACAACCAATTCCGATGCCGGCGTTGGTAATGTAAAGACTATTTATCCCCTACTGGAAGCCATGCAAAACCATGACATTCCTTTACTGATTCATGGCGAAGTAACCGACGAACGCGTTGATATTTTTGACCGGGAACGGGTTTTTATCGAGGACAGCCTTATCGACATCACCCGTCAATTCCCTAATTTGCGTCTGGTCGTCGAGCACGTTACCACGCAAGAAGCCGTACAATTTGTTTTATCATCCGGCCCCAACATAGCCGCCACCATTACCCCTCAACATTTGCTATTTAACCGCAACGCCATTCTGGCGGGTGGCATTCGCCCCCATTATTACTGTCTGCCAGTAATAAAGCGCGAACATCATCGCTTGGCACTCGTTGCTGCGGCTACCAGCGCAAATCCAAAATTTTTCCTGGGTACCGACAGCGCCCCGCACCATACATCATTAAAAGAAAACGCCTGCGGCTGTGCAGGCTGTTACAGTGCGCACGCGGCACTGGAATTATATGCCGAGGCGTTTGAGCAAGCCGATGCGCTGGATAAACTGGAAGGCTTTGCCAGTTTTTATGGGCCTGACTTTTACCGATTACCCAGAAATAACGGCACCGTGACCTTAGAAAGGGCCACCTGGAAAGTGCCTGAACGGTATGGTGAAAACGATCTGTCAATTACACCGCTTAAAGCTAATGAAGAGCTGAGATGGAAAATACAGTAAACTGGTAGACCAATTTTCATAAAATCCACTCAAAGATGAATAAACCGGCGATACCAATAGATAAACGCTTTAGAGGTTATTTACCCATCGTTATCGATATTGAGACTGCAGGGTTTAATCCCAAAAAAAACGCCATTCTGGAAATTGCCGCCGTCATTGTTGAATTTAATGATCAACATGAACTGGAAATCACCGAACGCCACTCCGCACACGTCATTCCTTTTAAAAATGCCGAACTGGATGAGTCCGCACTTAAGTTCAACGGCATTGATCCGCATCATCCTTTTCGCATGGCGGTTGAAGAGGCGGCGGCACTTCACCTGTTATTTAAACCAATTAAAGATGCGGTCAAGCGCAACGATTGCACCCGCGCCATCTTGGTAGGTCATAATCCTGCATTTGATATCGGTTTTCTGAATGCCGCCATTCAAAGAACGCAGATCAAACGAAGTCCTTTTCACCCCTTCAGCACCTTTGATACGGCCACACTGGGTGGACTGGTCTATCAACAGACCGTCCTGTCAAAAATCGTTCAGGCCGCCGGCATGGAATGGGACAATGAGCAGGCGCATTCTGCGCTGTATGATGCCGAAAAAACCGCTGAAGTTTTTTGCCGGATCGTCAATCGCTGGAAACAGCTTGAGGTGCAATAAGTTTGCAGCATTGCCCAAATATCGCGCGACAGTTGACCGCTGGAAATTGTCACGAAAGTGCCGATCAGGTAGAAAACTCGGCACCCTCGCAGTCATTTATTGGACGGTTGCGTTCACAGTCGCCAACATCGCCGCTAATTCACCTTTTTTATACAAATCCGTCACGATATCGCAGCCACCTACCAAGTTTCCATTGATATAAAGCTGTGGATAAGTCGGCCAATTGGAATATTCTTTCAACGCATCTCTCAATTCTGGATCTTCAAAGATATTGACAGCCGCGTATTTCGCCTGACATGCCTCCAAAATCTGTACTGTCTGACCGGAAAAACCACATTGTGGAAAATCAGGCGTACCCTTCATAAATAAAACGACAGGGTTATTTTCAATCTGGTTTTTAATTCTTTCTATAACATTCATGGTAATAGCCACCTTTATCTTAAAACCCAGTAATCATATCAGCTTTGTTTGGCTTTTGCACTTGCGCGTTAACGTCCACTACAAGAAAAAGTCTATATTTGCAATCAAAATATTGCCTAAGCACCCAATGAAACTTATAATCGGTCATTTTTCCTAAAGGTAGTTGCTTTCTACCTCATTTTCGTTAAAGAGCCCAGCGTATGACCAGCCACATCATGCCAACCTACAGCCGTTTACCGGTCACTTTTGTAAGAGGTGAAGGCGCATGGCTATGGGACGAAAACAATAATCGCTATCTGGACGCCCTTTCAGGCATTGCCGTATGCAGTTTGGGTCACGCCCATCCCGCCATCCATAGAGCTATCTGTCAACAAAGCGAGAAGCTTTTGCATACTTCAAACCTTTACGGCGTTGCGGTTCAGGAACAACTCGCTGATAAACTCATCGAAAAGTCCGGCATGGATAACGTGTTTTTCTGTAACTCCGGCGCAGAAGCCAATGAAGCCGCCATCAAATTGGCTCGTAAATTTGGTCATTCGCTTGGCATTGAAAATCCAGCCATCGTTGTCATGGAGAAGAGTTTTCATGGCCGTACGCTGGCGACCTTGAGCGCCACGGGCAACACAAAAATACAACAGGGCTTTGCGCCTCTGGTTGAAGGCTTTATACGGGTTCCATACAACAATATTGACAGTATCATTACAGCCATTCAGCAACACCCCAATATTGTTGCCATTCTTGTCGAACCGATCCAGGGTGAAGGCGGTGTCAACATTCCGGCTACCGATTATTTAAACCGGATTCGCACCCTGTGCGATGAACATAGTCTGCTGATGATGCTGGATGAAATTCAGACGGGCATCGGTCGTACCGGTCAATTATTTGCGTTTCAGCATAACGGAATACGCCCCGATGTCCTTACATTGGCAAAAGCATTGGGTAACGGCGTCCCCATAGGCGCTTGTCTGGCACAAGGAAAAGCAGCTACATTACTGACTGCCGGCGCGCATGGTTCAACTTTTGGCGGCAATCCGCTGGCTTGCAGTGCTGCCCTAGCGGTACTTGAAACGCTGGAACTTGAGAATTTAATCGCTACTGCCGAACAAAAAGGCTCTGCGATTACCAACGGTCTGAAATCGCATTTGCATAACAATCCGCATGTTGCTGAAATACGCAACAAAGGTTTGATGATCGGCATTGAACTGGATAGACCTTGTGCTGAACTGGTTAAATTGGCCCTGCAAGAGCGCCTGCTAATCAACGTCACCAATGAAAATACCATTCGGTTATTGCCGCCTTTGATCATTAACAACCAGCAAATTAAACAACTGGTTGAAACGTTATCAAGCCTTGTTAATCAATTTACAGCCGTTGTTGTGCCCATAGCAAATATATCACCTGCCTAATAGCAGGATATTACCAATAAGATTTTACTAATGCCCTGACTCTGCTTGCAGTTGAAAATATTACGTAACGAAAATCGCCTACTACATGAATACCAGACACTTTATCAGCCTTCTCGACTTATCCCGCGACGAATTACATCAGCTGATTGCGCGCGCCATCTATCTTAAAAACCATCGCGATCCTGATTACCAACCGTTGAAAGGACAAGTTTTGGCAATGATTTTTGAGAAATCATCGACACGCACACGCATTTCATTTGAAGCCGGTATGGCTCATTTCGGCGGCAGCGCATTATTTTTATCGCCCAGGGACACCCAATTAGGCCGGGGCGAACCCATTGAGGACAGCGCTCGCGTCATTTCCCGCATGGTCGATTGCATCATGCTCAGAACCCACTCGCATGAAACAGTCACTAAATTTGCTGAACACTCTCGTGTTCCTGTCATTAACGGCCTGACCGATGAACAGCATCCCTGCCAATTACTGGCCGATATGCAGACCTATTTTGAGTTGCGTGGCGATATTAAAGGCAAAACGGTTACCTGGATCGGGGATGGCAACAATATGTGCCACTCTTATATCCATGCCGCCACGGTGCTCGATTTTGATCTGCATATTGCCTCGCCACAGGGATATCAACCGGACAAGGCGATTGTTGCTGCAGCAGGCCCTCGGGTCAAATTATTTGATACCGCCCTGGCGGCCGCAAAAAATGCCGATTTATGTGTAACCGATGTCTGGGCAAGCATGGGCCAGGAACAGGAGCAAAAACAACGCGAGCGGGATTTCAAAAACTATCAGGTCAATAAAGCCATCATGAATGAGGCCCACGATGACGCCTTATTCATGCATTGCCTACCCGCGCATCGTGGCGAAGAAGTCAGCGCAGAAGTCATAGATGGACCACAAAGTGTCGTATTTCAAGAAGCTGAAAATCGGCTGCATGCCCAAAAAGCCTTGCTTGAATTCCTGTTATGCAAACATTAAATTTAGTTTTCACCTTTAAAAACTAACAACAGAGGTCTACCAGTGAAAAAAATAATTCATTCATTTTTTATCTTGGTACTCGTTAATGGAGCGGCACAGGCAAACACTGTTTATGTGACCGACAATGTCAATCTGTCGCTACGGAGCGAAGAAAACGCCCACAGCAAAGTGCTGAAATTGTTGTCAACCGGCACACCTTTAACCGTCATCAAAGAGAACAGCAGCACTGGCTACTTACAGGTCAAACTCGAAGATGGTACGGAAGGCTTTATTTCAGCCCGAAACACGATGAAGGAATTGCCCAGCCGTTTTCAATTGGAAACGATAACGAAAAACCTGGCGGCGTTACAATCGGAAAACGCAACGTTAAAAGCGGAATTGAGCACGGTTAGAGCATCCATCACGCCGGGAACCCCTCTTGAACAATCGCTCGCAACTGAACGCGATCAATTAAGCCGGGAACTTAACGAACTCAAAAAGGCGTCTGCCGATGTTGTGCAATTGAAAACCGAACGCGATGAACTGCAGGAACGCGTCGTTAACGTTGAACGTGACTTACAGCAATTCAAACTCGAAAATCAGGCACTTAAAGACTCAACCAAACAGGACTGGTTTTTATACGGCGGCTTACTTTCTCTATTTGGTGTGGTTTTAGGGTTTGTTCTGCCCAAAATGGGTTGGCGCCGCAAAAGTGGCTGGGATACCTATTAAAAGTCACAAGACGAAAGGGCTCAAGGCATAAGACTCCTTCGCCTTATGCCTCAACACACTTAACATCAGGAAGCTATTACATGTCTAATTCCGACGAACAAAAACCTCGCGCATTTTCATCACTTGTCGTTGACGGCATGGAACGAGCACCGAGTAGGGCCATGCTGCATGCGGTCGGCTTTACTAACGAAGACTTCAAAAAACCGCAAATTGGCATTGCTTCAACCTGGAGCATGGTCACGCCCTGCAACATGCATATCAATAAACTGGCTGACGATGCAGCGCGCGGCGTTAACCAGGCCGAAGGCAAAGCAGTTATTTTCAATACCATCACCATATCCGATGGTATTTCGATGGGCACGGAAGGCATGAAATATTCGCTGGTGTCGCGAGAAGTCATCGCCGACTCCATTGAAACCGTGGTCGGCTGTCAGGGTTTTGACGGCATTGTTGCCATCGGCGGCTGCGATAAAAACATGCCGGGCTGCATGATGGCGCTGTCACGACTGAATCGCCCGAGCGTGTTCGTCTACGGCGGCACTATCCTGCCCGGTTGTCACAACGACAAAAAGCTGGATGTGGTATCAGTGTTTGAGGCCGTAGGTGCCAGAGCCAACAATAAAATTGATGATGCCGAGCTGGCAGCAATCGAAGCCAAAGCAATTCCGGGTGCCGGTTCCTGCGGCGGCATGTACACTGCCAACACGATGGCTTCGGCCATCGAAGCCTTGGGCATGAGCTTGCCCAACAGTTCGGCACAGGCCGCCATTTCCGAAGACAAACGTCTGGATTGTGAGCGCGCCGGTGCGGCGGTCATGGAATTGCTGAAAAATGACATCAAACCGCGGGACATCATGACTAAAAAGGCTTTCGAAAACGCCATCACGGTCGTTATTGCTTTGGGCGGTTCGACGAATGCGGTCTTGCATCTGCTGGCGATGGCCAATGCCACCGACGTTGATCTGACGCTCGACGATTTCACGCGTATCGGCCAGCATGTGCCGATGGTCGCCGATTTAAAACCCAGCGGTCGTTACCAAATGGCCGAACTGATAGAAATCGGCGGTATACAGCCGTTGATGAAAGAACTGTTGAGTCGTGGTCTTCTGCACGGCGACTGTTTGACTGTTACCGGCCGCACGCTGGCTGAGAATCTCGCAGATGTTTTACCTTATCCCGATGGTCAGGACATGATTCGCCCGTTGGACAATCCCATCAAGAAAGATAGTCATCTGGTTATTTTATACGGCAACCTGGCGTCTGGCGGCGCGGTTGCTAAAATCACCGGCAAGGAAGGCTTGGTATTTACCGGTAAAGCCAAAGTTTTCGATGCCGAAGAACAGGCGCTGCAAAGTATATTAAACGGCGATATCGCCAAAGGCGATGTCATCGTCATCCGTTACGAAGGCCCGAAAGGCGGCCCTGGCATGAGAGAAATGTTGTCGCCAACATCGGCGGTGATGGGTAAAGGTTTGGGCAAGGAAGTGGCCTTGATTACAGACGGCCGGTTTTCCGGCGGCACACACGGTTTCGTGGTTGGCCACATCACGCCCGAAGCCTATGTCGGTGGCCCTTTGGCAATCATCAAGGACGGCGATCAAATCACCATCGACGCCGAAACCAACCAGTTAACCTTGCACGTCAACGAACATGAAATCGCCCGCCGTTTTGAAAAATGGCAGCAACCAAAGCCGCGTTATACGAGAGGCGTGTTGGCGAAATATGCCAAATTGGTGAGTTCGGCTTCTTTGGGTGCGGTGACGGATAATTTGGATTGAATGTAGGGTACGCACCGCGTACCTTTTAAGGCTTTTTTTACCTGTACCGCCTAAATCGGTACGCGGTGCGTACCCTACATAACTCAATATATTTCGAGAATTTAGATGACACTGACCGTCGAAAATGTTCTGTCCGCTCTAGGCCTGCTCGGTATCGGTGGGGCACTTGGCACTTATTTTCGTATCGTTTGGGAACAAAAGAGTTCAGCGCAACTGCAAAAACAAGAGTTCAAAGACACACGATACAAATGTACCATCATGATGATGTACACCCTCCTCCACTTCGACAAGCGAAGTAAGGGACTTAAAAAGTTTGGCCGTGACTTTGAGTCACAAGAACAACTAATTGACGAGATAAAAGCAGAGTGGCACAACGCTATTTTATTTGCGTCCGATGAAGTGCTTGAAGATTTACATTCTTTTATAAAAGAACCGTCAGCGGAGTCATTCAAAAAATCATCGCTATCAATGCGAAAGGATCTTTGGGGTGGAAAGTTGTCAGCCACACTGGAATCGCTGGAGTTTTGATCTCGTAGGATGCGCTGAGGTACGAAGCGCATCGCATTTATGCCTGCGGAATTGATGCGCTTCACTGCGTTCAGCACATCCTACATTAGCGATTGGAGGATTTGAATAGAAAAATGACCGAATACCGCCGCGTTTATATTCCAGGGCCGTAGGGCGGATTACGACGCGCCCGAAATTCAATCAAAACGGAAAAATCACTTATTTGCGCGCCTAATCCACCCTACACTTTGGATTTTTCGGCACGCCAATACGAGTTGCCGCGACCCCCAAAATAGTCTATATTAGCTATTTTATCCAATCGCATCAGGTTCACCCATGCTACATATAGCCGCTTCCGAAGTTAAACAACGACTAGGCCAATACATGGAAAGCGCTTTGACCGAACCCGTCATGATTGAAAAATCAGGCCGGCCCGCGGTCGTCATGTTATCGGTTGCCGAGTATGAGCGCTTACAGGCAATGGACGATGCTTATTGGGGTGAACGGGCAAAGCAGGCGCTAGCAGGCGGTTTGGCGGGTACTGATGAAACCATGCGCCGCTTGCAAGAACGCATCGATGCTTCGGCTTAATTTAACCAACGCCGCGCTATCATTCCTGGATGATTTGCCTGCTAAACAGTTCAAACAACTCGTCAATACACTATTCAACTTATTAAAAAACCCAACACCTCAAGATTCCAGTTTGCTCAAAGGTTATCCGTATCGGCGTGTTGATTTTGGTGAATACCGTATTGTTTATCAGGTGCAGGGTGAGGATTTACAAGTATTGATCATCGGAAAACGCAACGATGACGATGTCTATAAAAAGCTTAACCGCCTGACTAAATGAATGATACAACTCAAGTATTCAGCCATCCTGCACACTAATCAAATAATTATGGAACCACAAAAATCATTCGTCAGTTGGTTTAGAGATTCATCTCCCTATATCCACGCACATCGCAATAAAACCTTCGTGATTTCCTTCGGCGGCGAAGCATTATTGGACGTTGATTTTGATCATCTGGTGCATGATTTCGCCTTGCTCAGCAGCCTGGGTATTCGTCTGGTACTGGTGCACGGCATTCGTCCGCAAGTCGATCAACGGCTAAAAAAGCTTAATGTCGTTCCGGCGTTTCATCAACATCTGCGGATAACCGATGATCTGGCCTTGCAGTGTGTCAAGGAAGCGGCCGGGATGGTGCGCGTTGAAATTGAAGCCCTATTGTCGATGGGTCTGGCCAATACGCCGATGGCGGGTTATGGGCTAAAAGTGACTTCGGGCAATTTTGTCATCGCCAAACCGATTGGCGTTATTGATGGCATCGATTACCAGCATACCGGTGAAGTCCGGCGTGTCGACGGGGCCGCGCTGCATCAACAATTGGATCAGAATACCATCGTGTTGATTTCGCCGATTGGCTATTCGCCGAGCGGAGAAGTCTTCAATTTATCGGCTGAACAAGTTGCGACGGCGGTTGCCATCGAATTGAAAGCTGAAAAATTAATTCTTCTAACCGAGCAAAACTGTTGTTATCCCGATAGCGGCCTATCCATTCAACAAATGACTGCATCGGAAGTAACCTCTTTTCTGGCGCAATACCCCACACTTTCCGATACCGTTCGACTAGCATTGACAGCGGCAATCCAAAGCTGCCATACGGGAGTCGGCCGGGTACATTTGATTGATAGAGCAACAGATGGCGCTTTATTGCTCGAACTTTTTACGCATAACGGCATCGGCACTTTGATCAGCGCCACACCCTTTGAGGAATTACGCCAGGCAACCCTGAACGATATCGGCGGCATCCTGGAATTGATCAAGCCGCTGGAACAACAAGGTATTTTGGCCAGCCGCTCCAGAGAAAGAATCGAAATGGAAATTGCCGATTATACCGTCATTGAACGGGATGGCCTGATCATCGCTTGCAGCGCCTTACACCCGAATCCGCAAGGCCAGTTCGGTGCAATCGCCTGTGTAGCGGTGCATCCGAATTACCAGAAATCAGCCCGTGGCAATCGACTGCTGGAACACGCTTATGAAAAGGCCAGACAACTGCAATTAAACAAGTTGTATGTGCTCTCTACGCAGACCATGCACTGGTTTATTGAGCGGGGATTTTTACCGTCTGATATCAGTTTTCTTCCCGAACCCCTGAAGAAACTTTACAATCCACAAAGAAACTCAAAAGTTCTTTACAAAGATATTTACTAACTTTCTCCATGACTCAGATTCCCGGCAGGCTATCGCTTTTACAAATTACGGATATGCATATCTTGCCTCGCCCGGAAGATACGTTATTGGGCATTAATACGAACTATTATTTCAATGCGGTTCTTGCTGCCGCCTTTGCAGAACGTCCGCATTATGATCTGATTTTGCTCACCGGCGATCTCGCTCAAGAACCCTGCCCGGCCAGTTACCAGCAAATTCTGAACAGCCTGTTGCCTTATCAAACCCACTGCGTCTGTTTGCCGGGCAATCATGATGATTATTCTTTGATGCAGCAAGTTCTTAACACCGATCAGATCAGCTGCAATAAACAAGTTTTTATCGGAAACTGGCAATTGATTTGCCTGAACAGCCAAATTCCAGGTTCTCCGGGTGGACGTTTAGCCAATGAGGAATTGATTTTTTTAGAGCAATGCCTGACGGACAATCCTGATGTACCTACGTTAATAGCATTTCACCATCACTGTCTGGAAACAAACAGTACCTGGATGGATACCATGACGATAACCAACAGTCAGGCTTTTTTTTCGATTATCAAAAACTATTCGCAAATAAAGGCCATTACCACCGGCCATATTCATCAGGTCATGGATACTACAATAAATACTATCCGGGTTTTCGGTACACCTTCTACCTGTTTCCAGTTTAAGCCGAAAAGCCGCGATTTCGGCCTGGACACCATCGGCCCCGGTTACCGGACACTAGATCTTTATAATGATGGCCGTATCGAATCGACTGTCATTCGCCTGCAAGAACCGTTGAAAGGTCTGCAACTGAACTCACAAGGCTATTAGCCTGGATTTTTACCGCCCCGCTTGCGGTTGCTTGTATTTGTTGTCAGCGGTCTTACGTACTGACCGTCAATCCGCTAAACTACCCAAGTTTAATTATTCACGAGATATTAATGACTGCACCGCATATTGGTTTTATTAGTCTGGGCTGCCCCAAAGCCCTGGTCGATAGCGAAAAAATCTTGACCAAACTCCGTTCCGAAGGCTACAGCATTTCGTCCAATTACAAAGATGCCGACCTGGTCGTCGTCAATACCTGCGGTTTCATTGATGCAGCCGTTGAAGAATCGCTCGACAGTATTGGCGAAGCCCTGGCTGAAAATGGCAAAGTCATTGTCACCGGCTGCCTGGGCGCCAGAGAAGACGAAATTCGAGCCCGTCATCCGCAAGTATTAAAAATCACCGGCGCACATGCTATTGATGAAGTCGTCTCATCGGTGCATGAACATCTGCCGCCGCCACACAATCCGTTTATCAGCCTGGTCCCGCCCCAAGGCATCAAACTGACTCCAAGTCATTATGCCTACTTGAAAATTTCCGAAGGTTGTAATCATCGCTGCACCTTCTGCATCATACCCTCCATGCGCGGTGATCTGGTGAGCCGACCGGTTGACGATGTCATGCAGGAAGCCGAACGTTTGGCGAATGCCGGGGTAAAAGAGCTGTTGATCGTTTCGCAGGATACCAGCGCCTACGGTCTGGACTTAAAATATCAGCCTCGTGACTGGCGCGGCCGCGCCATCAAAACCCGATTCTATGATCTGGCCAAGGCCCTAGGCGATCTCGGCATCTGGGTGCGCATGCATTATGTTTACCCTTACCCGCATGTTGACGATGTCATCCCATTAATGGCAGATGGTAAAATCCTGCCTTATCTGGATATTCCCTTTCAACACGCCAACAGCCGCATTCTCAAGTTGATGAAACGTCCAGCCGCCAGCCAGAATAATCTGGAGCGTATTAAAGCCTGGCGCGGAATCTGCCCGGACATCACCTTGCGCAGCACGTTTATTGTTGGGTTTCCAGGCGAAACGGAACAGGAATTTGAAGAATTGCTGCAATTTCTGACCGCTGCACAACTCGACCGAGTCGGCTGTTTTGCCTATTCACCGGTCAAAGGCGCGGTAGCCAATGATTTACCAGGAGCCATTCCTGAAGAACTCAAACAGGAACGTCTGGCGCGTTTTATGGAACATCAAGCCGATATTAGTGCGCAACGCCTGCAAAATCGAATTGGCCGCATCGAAACTGTTTTAATTGACGAGGTCGTAGAAGAAGGTGCAGTGGCCAGAAGCAAGGCCGATGCACCTGAAATCGACGGGCAGGTTTTCATTGATGGAGCAACCCGCCTGAACGTCGGTGATTTCGTCGAAGTCGAACTCGAAGAGGCGGATGAATATGATTTATGGGGACATTTGGTTTAATGTGGAAACTGTTTGTGGTGAGGGGCGGAACCTGGACGTTGCGCTGAAGCCGGCATGCGGATCTGTTATTAACAGCGTATCGGCACCCTGAGAAACAAGCTTAAGAAAATCCAGTGAATCTTAATTAAGTTACTATAATTGCTTTCAATAAGCTTAACTTAAATTGCTCACTATGGAGATGCATAATGAATTTAGGGCCCAGTCGACCTCATCGCAGAAACTTAACGTCGCATGGTTTGATATATATGGGCGGAGAAGAACAGGGAATTACCGTAAAAAATATTTCAATAACCGGTTTACTAGCCGAATTAAATTGCAACAGCAATGATCGAGATATCAAAAGCATATTCGATTCGTTATTGGTATCGACCGTCATTGACCTGTATTTACCGGAATTGCGCCTGGCGGGTGAAGCCGAAGTGATTCGGGTCGATCTCAAGGACAATCACATACTGATTGCCCTGGAATTTAAAAACGTAACCTACGAAGTGGATAACCTGCTGTATAAAAGAAAAGCCTACCGAAAAAGCATGCCGGGGCCTGGACAGATATTACTGGGCGGCAAATATCACGAGTTTGATGCCGTCAATGTTTCCGTGGAAGGAATAATGATCCGGATTGACGAGAAAATCACTGTTGAAGAAGGGATTATCACTGTATTTGAATTTAAACGCCTGGATTTGGCGGGTGAAATCAAAATCATTTGGGTTGACCCCATTGCTGACTCCGGCACTTTAATTGGCTTGCAATATGTCAACATGAAAAAAATGGCTGTTAAAGGCATTCCCCGATTTACCCCTCCTGCGTAATCAGCTAATCCATTGAACTGGCGTATCGATGCATTGCCATTTTCGATTCAATCAGTAACCCCACCCCCAAGAAACCTGAAATTATAAACCAAGGCACTTTTAAGCTCGTTCATAAAGATAATAGCTTACTTCCCCCGCCACTTTACTTTTGAGCAATCGCCAGTTTGCTGGCATGTTTTCAAGTTTTAAGGTATTTTCCGCCTCGATATAAATTTTTGCCTGCTGCGCCAACCATAAGTTGTCTTCGAGCCATTGGCAACTTGTTGACACTAAATTCAGTCCGAACGGCGGATCGATAAAAACCACATCGGCCAATTCGGCATTGCCCGCCAAATACCGCAAAGCATCCATTTGTACAATTTTGATCTGGCTTGCAGACAATGCGATTGCATTTTCCTTTAGTGATCGACACACCTGCGGATTATTCTCAATCTGGACAACAGATTTTGCACCTCGGGAAGCGGCTTCAAATCCCAAGGCACCGCTTCCTGCAAACAAGTCCAGACAATGACTGCCTGGAATGTCATGTTGTAACCAGTTGAATAAGGTTTCCCGAACTCTCGATGGTGTCGGTCTTAAACTAGGCGCATCGATAAATTGCAACTGGCGACTACGCCATTCACCACCGATAATCCTGACCTTATTTTTCACTGTTGCGATGTCCCCGGCCCTTTCTTTCTGAACGGCGAGACGTTTTGACTTCACCCGCGGCCTTACCTACAGTGATTGTTTGCAACAATTGGGGCTTGACTCGACGCTTTAAAGCATCAGTGATTGAAGCAACTGTCACCTGATCAATTTTTTCCTGGAACTTGTCCAAATAATCCAGAGGAAGGTCATAAAAACCAATCATTCCGACATAACTGGCAAGTTCCTTGTTCGTATCAAAACGCATCGCAAAACCGCCGGTTATATTTTTCTTCGCGGCAGTCAATTCAACATCAGTTGGCCCTTTTTCTATAAAGTCGGTCAATGTTTTATTGAGTACCTGCAACGCTTCTTTGGTCTGGTCATTACGCGTTTGTAAGCTCACCAGGAAAGGGCCTGGGCGACTTAATGGGATAAATGCACTGTTGGCGCTATAGGCCAGCCCGCGCTTTTCTCTAACCTCTTCAAAAAGTTTGGATACAAGACCACTTCCGCCCAGAATATGATTACCGACATAGAGATTAAAATAATCAGGATCTTTGCGGTAAGTTCCCGGCACACCGACCAGTACATGAGTTTGCGTGGATGGAAATTCAATATGTTGCAGTTTACCCTTGACTGGCTGTCCAACATCGGGCAAAGGTTCGGGTTTTTGGCCAACTGGCAATCCCGCAACCAGCTTTTCAGCGGTTTGTTCCGCCTGCTGCTTGTTTACATCACCCACAATTACAATCACGGCATTGGCCGCTACAAAGTACTGCTGATAAAACTTGCGCAGATCATCGACTTTAAAGCCGGAGACTGTCTGGATAGTGCCGGAGGTTGGGTGAGCATAGGGATGATCCCCATACAACGCATTATAAAAGGCGATGCTAGCCAATTCCGCCGGTGATTCTTCCTGTTGTTTCAATCCGGCCAAGGTCCGGTTTTTTTCGCGTTGAAAATCCGCTTCGTTGAAACCGGGCTTGGTCAGTATCACCTGCATCGTTTCCAGAGCTTTGTCGAACAAGGTTTTATCCGACAGTGTCCGTAATGTTAACGAAGCCATATCGATTGACGAACTGGCGCCAAATTGTGCACCAACACTTTCAAAGCGTTGTGCAATCTGATCGGCATTCCAGGTTCCTGCGCCGGTATCCAGCAGGCCCGTCGTTAATGCCGAAACACCTTCCGAAGAACCATCCCGAGCACTACCGGCATCAAATACCACTTGAATATCAACCATTGGCAAATCATCGGTTTGAACATAATAAACCCGACTGCCTTGTGACGTCTGCCAATGCTCAATTTTTGCTGCCGCCCAGTTTGCCGAACTGAATACCAGCAACATGAATCCTGCTAAACCAATACGCATTACTTAGCTCCTTTATTGTCCGTTTTTTCATTGATGGGTTGAGGATCCAGATACGCCACATTCAGGTGATCCTCAATCAAATATTTTCGGGCGACATCACGCACCTGCTCGGCAGTCACCTGGTTTATTTTAGGGACGTATTCATCGGCTTTTTGCCAGCCTAAACCAACTGTTTCCAGCATGCCCAGTTGCATAGCCTGATAAAAATTGGAATCCCGCTCATAAACAGCACTGGCCAGCACCTGTGCTTTAATCCGTAGCAATTCATCAGTTTTTACTAATTCATCCTGCAACTTGGTGATTTCTGCCTTCAACGCTGCCTCCAGTTCCTCGACAGTTTTCCCTTCGACTGGTGTCGCTTCCAGTTCAAACAGACTGGGTAGACGCTCTGTCAAGCTGTAGCCAGCGTCAGCAGCAACGGCAATTTGCCTGCCACGTACCAACCCCGAACTTAAACGGGCACTACTTCCGCCATCCAGAACGCCCGCCAACACTTCCAATGCATAAGCTTCCCATTCCTGCTCTGCCGACTTTAATACCGGTACTTTATAACCCATAACAATGGAGGGTAGTTTTGCCGGCACTTTTACCTTCATTTTGCGCATGCCTAACTGCTCTATTTCGGCTTGTGGCTTCAGTGGTTTAATGTCACTTTTCTGTAAATCACCAAAGTATTTTTCCGCCAATGCAATGACATCCGGTGTCTTAACATCACCAACAACAACGACTATCGCGTTATTCGGCGCGTACCAGCGCTGATACCAGGCTTGTATGTCTTCTACCGTATAACCGGCGATATCCGATGGCCAGCCAATGATCGGATTTTTGTAAGGGCTGTTTGAATAGGCCACGCTGGCAAAATGCTCCTGCATTTTAGCCTGTGGATTGTCATCGGTTCTCATCCTGCGTTCTTCTGTCACCACTTGTAATTCCTTTTTTAACTCATCGGCCAGCAAGTGCAGATGCCGCATTCTGTCAGCTTCCAGTTCAAAACTGACGGCCAATCGAGTTGCTTCCATGGTCTGAAAATACGCCGTATAATCCTGACCGGTAAATGCATTCTCATCACCACCATTTTCAGCAATGATCCGCGAAAATTCGCCAGCAGGATGCTTGTCTGTTCCCTTGAACATCATGTGTTCGAGCATGTGAGAGATACCCGTAATGCCGCCCGACTCATAACTGGAGCCAACTTTATACCAGACTTGGGAAACAACCACAGGCGAACGGTGGTCTTCCTTAACCACTATTTTTAAACCGTTGCCCAGAATGTGTTCAGATGCTTTTGTCGCCGCGCCGCAATTCATCACGGGCAAGCACAGTAGAGCGGCATACAATAATTGTTTATTCATAACTCTCTCTTTTAAATAAAAATGATAGCGCGTCGGACTATTTCAATAATGATTGGTTCACTGTATTCTATAGAATAATCATAAATCTGGTGTTTTTAAACGATGGCTACTTCTACTCCTGCAATTTCCTGGAAAAACTATCTGACGCTGTGCAAGCCGAATGTTGTTCTGGAAATGCTGTTTACTGCGGCTGTTGGCATGTTATTGGCCGTTCCAGGACTGCCGCCGCTCGACAAGCTTGTTTATGGCATCGTGGGGATTGCGCTCTCTGCCTCTTCAGCCGCCGCCATCAATCAGTTTATCGATCGAAAAGCCGATGCCGAAATGGCACGCACCAAACAACGGCCATTACCCAAAGGTCACCTAACGGCCACCAATGTGCTCAGCTTTGCGTTGTTGCTGGGCATCAGCTCAATGGTTCTGCTGATCGTGAAGGTCAATGTCCTGACAGCGTTACTGACCTTTTTGTCGCTGTTTGGCTACGCCATTGTGTATACGCTTTATCTCAAAAGAGCAACACCGCAAAACATTGTCATAGGCGGCGCATTCGGCGCCACGCCTCCCTTATTGGGCTGGTGCGCCATTAGCAATAGTATCCACCCCTATGCTCTGCTCCTGGTGCTCATCATTTTCGTCTGGACGCCTCCCCACTTTTGGGCACTGGCCATTGCCAGACGCGAAGAATACGCCAAGGTCAATATCCCGATGCTGCCGGTCACCCACGGCTCTGACTTTACCCGACTGCAGATTTTGCTTTACACGGTGTTATTGTTAATCGTCACGCTACTGCCTTATCTGACAGGCATGAGCGGACTGATCTATCTGGCAGCCGCGCTGCCACTGGGCCTCATTTTCATTGGTCTGGCCATTCTGATGATGCGCAAAAAAGACAATAAAACAGCCATGCAAACGTTCGCCTATTCCATCATATATATTACCCTCCTGTTTGCCATTTTGCTGGTTGACCATTACTTTTTTATCACCCTATGACATTCAGCCACCACCTGCAAACCCCACACCCAGAACATCCGTTCGCCGAAACCATTCGTATTCTGGGTAAGGGCAAAAAAGGCTCCCGACCACTGACTCAGGATGAAGCCTATCAGGCCATGAAAATGATTCTGGCTAATCAGGTACTCCCGGTACAGCTGGGGGCATTCTTAATGCTCATGCGGGTCAAGGAAGAAACACCGGAAGAACTGGCCGGCTTTGTTCAGGCTGCTAAAGAATCAAGCCATGTAGCCCCTCATTCCGTCAGCGTCGACCTGGATTGGTCTACCTATGCCGGCAAGCGCCGTCATTTACCCTGGTTTTTGCTATCTGCGCTATTGCTGACCGAAAACGGCATCAGCGTTTTCATGCACGGTTCCAGCGGCCATTCCGCAGGTCGGCTTTACACGCAAGACATGCTCGGATTCCTGGGTTTGCAAGCGGCTACAGATATGGAACAGGCCGAACAGCAACTTCATCAACAGCGCTTCAGCTATTTGTCATTGGAAAAGTTCTGTCCAAAGCTGCATGAGATTATTGAATTACGACCGATACTGGGTCTGCGCTCTCCAGTGCATACGCTGGTACGCATGTTAAATCCATTTAATGCCCCATACAGCATTCAGGGAATTTTTCACCCTGGGTACCGCCCTGTTCATCAACAAGCCGCTGCTTTGATTCAACAACCGCATATGGCGGTATTAAAAGGTGAAGGGGGAGAAACGGAGCGCAATCCGGATATGGACTGTCTGGTACAAAGTGTACACAATGGCGAGCTATCGGATGAACATTGGCCCGCCCTGTTCGCGCATCGCCATGTTAAGCCGGATCAACTGGACGCCCAACAATTACCGTTAGTCTGGCAAGGCAAGTCACAGGATGAATTTGCCGAAGCCGCCATCATCGGCACAGCGGCTATAGCTATCAAGCTGTTAGGGAAAGCGGACTCGCAACAACTGGCACAACAGATTGCAACCGATTTTTGGCGAAACAGAAATAAGCAAAGATTCTAGTTCAGTTGTTAAATCAAGCCCTTTTAATCACACATGGGTTGCCGGTTCTGTCGGCACAATTGAAAAACAGCGTAATGACGAGTGTCGTGGGCGCGTTTCATGCCGTTAAGAAATACTGTTAACCATAACCTAAAAAGCGGTTTTAGAGGCGCATAGTATGAAAGTATTGGCTTTCTATAGCATTAAAGGTGGTGTAGGCAAAACCGCATCAACCGTCAATCTGGCTTTTATTGCTGCACGATCCGGCTTTCGAACGTTGGTTTGGGATCTTGACCCGCAAGCGGCCAGCAGTTATTACTTTCGTATCAAACCCAAAGTTAAAGGTGGCAGCAAACAATTAATCGCCGGTAAACGAGAGCTGGATGACCTGATTAAAGCCACTGACTTTGAAAATCTGGATTTATTGCCAGCCGATTTTTCCTTCAGAAATCTTGACTTGGTTCTGGACGACAAAAAAAAGCCAACCAGGCAATTAAAAAAGCTGCTCATTCCACTTGCAGCCGACTATGATTTTATCTTTTTGGATTGCCCTCCCAATATTTCATTATTGTCGGAAGCTGTTTTTGCTGCTGCTGATGCGCTGCTCTCACCCATTATCCCAACCACGTTATCGTTAAGAACACTGGAACAATTAAAAAAATTTATCGAAAATCATGACCTTGCCATGTTACAACTGATCCCCTTTTTTTCCATGGCAGATCGCCGCAAAAAAATGCATCGTGATATTATGGATACCCTGCAGGCTCAGCATCCGGAGGTTTTGACAACAGCCATTCCTTATGCCAGCGATATTGAGCAAATGGGTTTGGCAAGAATGCCGTTAGGCGGCTATATTACTAAAAGCCGTTCAACCCTTGCTTATAATGAACTTTGGCGGGAAATTCTGGCTCGTATTAGTAAATAACACTTTCATCGTTTAGACTTTACCCATTTGGACTTCACTGGGGCCCCATAGAAGCAAAGCAAATTCATTGAGATCCTTATGACGGTACCCTCAGACAAACTCAGTCCAGCACAGTTTTTACAGCATCAACTGCAGGAAGTCATCACACTCCTGGACAAACAGCAACTGGAAACATCTTTGGTGCAAAGAGGACCGGCAACCAATCACGAGTTGATTGAAGCGGTACTTCATAAACAGCACAAAACCCGTCTGCAGGATAAATTCGCCCAATTGCATCCTGCGGATATTGCCTATATTCTTGAATCGTTACCGCTGGATCAACGTGAGATTGCCTGGGATGCCATAAAATCCGAACTTGACGGGCAAGTGTTGCTGGAAGTATCCGACGCCGTGCGACAAACGCTGATTTCAGGCATGGAAGCCGAAGAGCTGGCAACCGTTGCCAGTAACCTGGATACCGATGAGATTGCCGATCTGGCGGCCGATTTGCCAAAGCGGGCAATGCTGAAAATCCTGCGCTCGCTAAACAGCAAAGAACGTTTGCATCTGAATACCATTCTGGCTTATCAGGAAAATCAGGTCGGCTCGCGCATGGATTTTGGCATGATCACCATCAGAGATGATCTCAATTTAAAAGCCATCAAGGCCTATATCCGTAAACTCGGCAAACTGCCCAGTAATACAGATAAGTTATTCGTCGTTGACCAGGATAATCGGGTGAAAGGTATATTACCGTTGCAACGCCTCCTCACCCATTCTCCCTTCAAACACGTTTCCGATGTCATGGTGACCGATTTCGTCATGTTTCAGGTTGATCAGGAGATTTCTGAAGCATCGCGCGCGTTTGAACGATACGACCTGATTTCAGCGCCAGTGGTCGATAGTAATGGCGAACTTCAGGGACGACTTTGCGTTGATATTATTTTAGATTTCATTCGTGATAAGTCGGATGAAGATATCCTGACTCAGGCGGGGGTAGGTGAAGAAGAAGACTTGTTCTCCAGTGTCTGGAAATCGGCACGCAACCGCTGGAGCTGGCTGATCATCAATATCATCACAGCGTTTGCCTCGACTCGAATTATCGGGCTGTTTGAAGATATTATTCTACAGTTGGTCTCGCTGGCCTCCCTAATGCCCATCGTAGCGGCTATGGGCGGCAATACCGGCAATCAGACCAGCATGTTGATTATCCGGTCACTGGCTCTCGGGCAGATTTCGTCTTCCAACGTGCACCGATTAATTAAAAAAGAACTTACTCTTGCCGTATTAAACGGGATCTTCATCGGCTTTATCATGGGCTTTCTTGGCTTTCTGCTGTATCGGGACTGGGCACTTTCTGCTGTTATGGCGATAGCCATGTTCATCAATCTGATGGTGGCCGTTGTGGTTGGCCTCGGCATTCCATTATTTCGCCATAAATTCGGCAAAGATCCCGCCGTCGGCGCCAGCGTTATGCTAACCGCCATCACCGATTCAATGGGATTTTTTATTGTCTTGATGCTGGCGAGTTTATTTTTAATCAAATAGGCGTTGTTACATACGGATGTGCATAAAACCATAATCGTGCTGCGACTGTTAAAGACACAGGATCTTGTATCTCTACGGGCGTAATAACCTCCGGTCAGTCTTTATAAATTGGTCCCTTCTAAAAATTACGCTTCGACAAGCTTAGCGCACAGATGTCTGGGTAAATCAGCCGCTTAGTCTTTCATAATGAACCTGCAGAAACCTGTCCTGAGAAGTGACGAAAGCAGGAACGGAAATTTTTCATGGTTACCCCAAATCAAATACCTCTATATCCAGACGTAATGGGATAACGCCGGTCCCGGCCAAAAGCCCTAGGCGTTATCCGGATGCAAGGTGGCGACTGACGGCGTTTATATTCATTTCGATCAACCAAGCTGATGGCTCGGGTAACATCTTCCCGTTTAAAGCCGGCCGCGATGATCTCGTCAGCCGACTGATCCAGTTCGACATAGCGTTCGAGAATGGGATCCAGAATATCGTAAGGTGGCAGGGAGTCTTCATCTATCTGATCGGGCGCCAGTTCTGCCGATGGCGGACGGGTGATAACCCGCTCCGGTATCACGGCGGACAGTGAGTTACGATAGTGAGCCAATTGATAAACCAGCAATTTGGGGACATCCTTTATCGGCGCAAAGCCGCCGGCCATATCGCCATACAATGTGGCATAACCGACACTCATTTCGCTTTTATTGCCGGTTGTCAGTAATAGTCGGCCCTGTTTGTTGGACATCGCCATTAAAATAACACCACGGCAACGGGCCTGAATGTTTTCTTCCGTCGTGTCCTTGGCTGTCCCTGCAAACACCTCGGCCAGCATTCCGGTAAAGGCAGTCACAGCAGGCTCTATGGGAATGACGTGATATCGCACGCCCAATGCTTCAGCTTCCAATTTGGCGTCTTCAATACTCATATCCTGCGTGTAGCGAGACGGCATCAAAACGGCTTCGACTTTATCGTGGCCTAAGGCATCAACTGCCAAGGCCAATACCAAGGCCGAATCAATGCCACCGGAGAGCCCCAAAATAGCACCCTGAAACCCGTTTTTGCTTACATAATCCTTTATGCCCAGGGCCAGCGCCTGATAGTCACTGGACACTTCGTTATAAAGTGGCGCACAGGTATTGGATAGCGGCATGGATTGGTTACTTGAAGCGCTTTTCTCAAACTCGACCACACTGATCTGCTCTTTAAATTCCTCGGCTCTAAAAACAATGTCTCCGTAATGATTGACGACAAACGATGCGCCATCAAAAATCAATTCATCCTGCCCTCCCACCAGATTCACATAGACCAGAGGGAGTTCCAGTGCTCTCGCTTGATCGACAACAACCGACTCCCGTTGATGTATTTTACCGGCATGAAAAGGCGACGCATTTAATGTCAGGACTATTTCGGCTCCTGCCTGCTTGTTGTTTGCCAATATACCGGCTTGCCAGACATCTTCGCAGATAGTGATCGCGATTTTAGTATCTTTCAACGTAAACAAACAGCTTTGGTTATCGGCAGTAAAATAGCGCTTCTCATCAAAGACACCATAATTTGGCAACGCATTTTTTTGGTATCGCGCCAAAATCGCACCATCTCGCAATACAGCCGCCGTATTAAACAGACGTCCCTGGTAGTTGCCGGGAAAACCGAGGACCACATCTATGCCGGCTACCTGGCGGGCAATGTCAGTTACCGCCTGAGCGGCCTGAGCAATAAAATCCGGTCTTAACAACAAATCTTCCGGCGGATAACCGGTAACTGTCAGTTCCGGAAAGACAACAAGGTCGGCAGCGAGCTGATCCCTGGCATGAAGTGCCGTCTGAACAATTTTGAGACTGTTAGCTTTAATATCACCTACAATCAGGTTAACTTGAGCCAGGGCTATTTTTAAAGTCATGTTAATTGTTCTCGTTTCTGCAGACCAACGTAAAAAATCCAAACACCGGCAGCGACAAGTAAATGTTTAATTGAATGACCACTGAGCATACCCAATAGACGGTAGATAGCCTCATCACCCACTTCTGCAAGCTTTGCGGCGGCGTACGCACCCAATAACGCCCACCGATACCGATTATTTGCCAAACGGGCTTGACCTAATAAAAGCATAAAAGGGATCAACAGCATAGGCATAAATTGCACTAGCGCATAGGGCCGAAGATCGCCATTACCCTGCAGTTCAGTCCAGTACCAATAGACAACAGATAACACACCCAGGACCAACAGCGGCAAAAGCAGTCTCTTTCCAGTTGCAAGCGCGATATTCTCACTGACAATGATTGAAAAAAAGGCCATAAAAACCACTGTCATGGGCAGTCTGTCCCAGACCAACGATTGATTATTCGGCGCTAAATGGTAAATACTCGATCCAAAACCAACGCCTACCATCCCTAAAAAAAATGTCGCGTAGGCTGTCCTTAGCACCGGCAAAACACCCGAAAAACCATTGCTGACAACACAACGTAGACCCATCAAGCCAGTGACGATGAATGGCACATTAGTCACAACGTTAAAGAAGTTGGGGATAAAAAAAATCGTGCGCTGATCGGCAAAATTGTGATAACTCGGATCCTGGGGAACCGCAGGAACCACGCATAACACGACAACAATGATGGCTAAGCTGAGAGTCCAGAGTGCGGGCAGCGCGGGAATCTTTGACATGCAGGCATTCACCTGTCCTATCTCATGCATCAAATGAGTATATTAATGATGCAAAATTGATGATGAGCAGCATCGCCAACAAAAACAGTTGTCATGCCGGCAGGGATTTAATAATCCCTATAACCTGATTTCCAGGTCATAGGGTCATCAGCATAAACTTGCAGAACTTATGGCGTCAGACCTTGTCCGACAACTACCACTTTCAAAGCGTTAGTACCACCCTTAACGCCGGTCAGATCACCTTTGGTGATGATGAACTTATCACCATCCGCAGCACGATTCCACTGTCTCAACTCTTTCACAATTTCACGATTCACTTCGGCATGATCATGAGTCGGGTTGATTTTGAAGTAGACAGGAAAGACACCACGGTACAGGGTCACTTTGCCAAGCGTGGTTTCCTCCCCACTTAAGGCAAAGATGGGGATACCGGAACTGATTCTGGACATCCATAGTGGCGTCGAACCGGATTCGGTCAAGGCAACGATACCTTTAATTTTGGTATGGTTGGCCATGTACATCGCAGACATCGCGATAGCTTCATCATCACGGTCAAACTGAATATTGACACGGTGATCAGAAACTCGAACTCTAGGCTGCTTTTCCGCTTCCAGGCAAATTCGATCCATCGCTTCAACCGCTTTGACCGGATATTTTCCTGATGCAGTCTCGGCTGAGAGCATGATGGCATCGGTACCATCATAAACCGCGTTGGCAACATCGAAAACTTCCGCTCGCGTTGGAATTGCGTTTTCAATCATTGACTCCATCATCTGCGTCGCAGTGATGGCAATACGATTCAGTTCTCTGGTACGTTCGATCAATTTTTTCTGTACAGCCGGCAGATTAGCATCGCCAATTTCAACACCCAGGTCACCACGGGCCACCATCACCACATCAGATGCGAGGATAATTTCATCCATGACATCCAACGCTTCAGCGCGTTCAACTTTAGCAACGATACCGGCATAGCAACCTTCTGCTTCCAGCAGCCGCCGTGCTTCGTGTAAATCTTCAGCACAACGCGGGAATGAAACGGCAACATAATCGCATCCCATAATGCCGATTGTTTTAATATCCTCTTTATCCTTTTCGGTCAAAGCCGCCGCCGAAAGACCGCCACCCAACAGGTTAATACCCTTGTTGTTTGACAAATCACCACCAACGATTACCGTACAATTGACGCGCATGTTTTCGACATTAATAACATCGAGCACAATACGCCCGTCATCAAGCAATAATCGACTGCCAGGTTTGACTTCCAACGCCAGCGGTTCATAGGTAATGCCCACTTGGGTATTATCTCCAGCTGTTGGATCCAGATTTATGTCCAGCGCAAAATCCTGGCCTTCGTGCAATATAACTTTGGTATCTTTGAAGCGGGCGATACGAATTTTAGGGCCTTGCAAATCGGCAAGAATGCCAACCCGATGTCCTGTTATTTTGCTTAGTTCACGAATTTTGTTGGCTCTGTCAATATGATCTTGCGCAGAACCATGAGAAAAATTCATGCGAACCACATCAACACCGGCTTTAAATAAGCCTTCGAGTACACCGGGTTTATCTGTGGCAGGACCCAGTGTGGCTAAAATTTTGGTTCTTCTTAACATTCTATGTATTTATTCCGTTATTTCGCGTTGACTAAAGCAATTGTTGTATCCAACATACGGTTAGAGAAACCCCACTCGTTGTCGTACCATGACAGAACCTTTACAAAACTGCCATTCAACACTTTTGTTAATGGCGCCTCGTAAATGGAAGAAGCTGGGTTATGGTTGAAATCCATGGAAACCAGTGGTTTCTCATTGACTTCAAGAATGCCTTTTAGGAATCCTGTAGACGCTGCTTTCAGAATAGTGTCAATTTCTTCATTGCTGGTGCTTCTGGATGCCTGGAAAGTTAAATCAACAACCGAAACGTTAATGGTCGGCACCCGCATGGCAAAACCATCCAGCTTTCCTGCCAATTCCGGCAATACCAGACCAACTGCAGCCGCCGCACCGGTTTTTGTAGGAATCATTGACTGAGTTGCTGAACGAGCTCGGCGTAAGTCGCTGTGATAAACATCCGTCAGTACCTGGTCATTCGTGTAAGAATGAATCGTTGTCATTAATCCATGCTCAACTCCGATCGTGTCGTGCAATGCCTTGACCAGTGGCGCCAAACAGTTTGTCGTGCAAGAAGCATTAGAAATAACGGTATCAGAAGCTTTCAGCGTGTTATGGTTGACACCGAATACGATGGTTCCATCCACATCATCGCCACCCGGCGCTGAAATGATGACTTTTTTAGCACCCGCTTTGATGTGAGCAGAAGCTTTTGCCTTGCTGGTATATAAACCGGTACATTCATGAACCACATCGATTCCCAAATCGCCCCAAGGTAATTTTGATGGATCTCTTTCAGAAAAAACCTTAATTTTATCGCCATTGATAATAATATTTTCGCCATCAGTGCTGACTTCAAAAGGGAACTTCCCATGAACTGAATCATATTGGGTCAGGTGAGCATTGGTTTTGGCATCGCCCAAATCATTGACAGCAACAATTTGAATTTCATTGGTGCGGCCTGATTCGTATAATGCACGTATGATATTACGTCCAATTCGACCATAACCATTGATTGCAACTTTAATTGGCATTGAGTTTCTCCAGAGACTGATGATGTGAAAATAGTAGGCAACAAGTGTGCCGGAACATTTCGAAAACTCCTCAATTATATCAAAGGCAAGAAGACTTAGTCTATGTGATTGGCTAGCAAAATGCTTATTCATGCCCAATCAATCATGTAGTCCGTACAATTTAACCTTTTACCGATACTCAAAACACCCAAAATCACCTATACTGGCAATTAATGTCTCTTCTAAAATTGCCAAACCGAGGAAGAAAATGAGATTCGCACTACTTATTCTTGGCTGCTTTTTTTCTGCCCATGCTACCGCCGGCATTTATAAATGCACGGATAGCGAAGGTAACACAAAGTATCTTTCAAAGCCCTGTGCTGTTGGCGATAAAAACATTCAAATCAATTTAAAAACAGGCGCAACAACTGACCTGAACAAAAAACAAAGCGAAGAAGAATTAAAACAGAAGGAAGAGCAGGCTAAAACAGAACAACAAAAGCTTGAAGAACAAGCGCAACAGCAAAGACAGGAAAAGCTGCTCAATGATGCCAACCAGGAAAGTGCAAAAAATCAATTTGTCATAAAAAATAACCCGGACAAATATTCTGCTTATGCGATTCCGCCATATGTCCCCGATAATTTGTCCGCATTGGTAAAAACCTATCAGGATAGGTTGTCGGACATTGAACGGATGAGAAGACAGGCCGCAGAAAAAGCCTTAAATTCCGGGCAATGCGCGCGCGTAGAATCGTCGGAGCTGAACATCAAAAGCAAAAAAAATACCTTGGTATTTCTGGTTGATTGCAGCAGTGGAAAACATTTCTACTTTACCGAGCTGGAATTGACAACGTCATAATCGGCATGGCTTCACCAAAAACCATTCTAATCACCGGCTGTTCTTCCGGAATTGGCTACGCAACAGCCCATGAATTAAGAAAACGTGGTCATCGCGTTATCGCTACCGCCAGAAAACCTGAAGACGTAGCAAAGTTAAAGCAGGAAGGTTTTACAGCGCTAAAGCTGGATCTCGCAGACAGTCACAGTATCCAACAAGCCGTCAAACAAACCATCGAACTGACTGATGGAAAAATCGATGCCCTATTTAACAACGGGGCCTTTGGACAACCGGGAGCCGTTGAAGATTTGAGCCGTGAAGTCTTACGTCATCAGTTCGAAACCAACCTGTTCGGTACGCACGAACTGACTAATTTAGTGATCCCTTTGATGCGACAGCAAGGCCATGGCCGCATCATTTATAACAGTTCAGTGTTGGGCTTAGTTGCGATGACCTACCGTGGCGCCTATAACGCCAGCAAATATGCACTGGAAGGTTTGGCTGATACATTACGCCTCGAACTTCAGGGCACCAACATCCACATTTCGCTGATTGAGCCCGGCCCCATCCTGAGCAATTTCAGAAAAAACGCCTTTGCCCTTTACGAAAAGAACATTGATCCTACGCATAGCTTTCATAGGCCAGCTTATGACGCGATGGAGCAACGTCTGCAAAAGGAAGGTCCAGCCGTGGCCTTTACATTACCCGCAACCGCTGTTGCCGAAAAAGTGATTCATGCTCTGGAATCCAAGCGGCCCAAAATACGCTACTACGTCACTTTTCCTACTTACCTGTTTGCCTTTCTTAAACGTATACTTCCCATGTCCTGGCTGGACAGCCTGCTCAAAAAAGTATAACTTTACTGACGAATGCCTGTGCATCGCACACCATTTCCGCTCATCGCTTCCGCCGGAGTAGAATCAAAATGGAAATCGTGCAACTTCCCGTTTTGGATGATAACTATATTTATCTGATCCACGATCTCGAGTCTGGTGATACCGCAGCCATCGACCCGGCACTTGCCCAACCTGTTCTGGACACCCTAAACGCCAAGGGCTGGCGACTTAACTACATTTTGAACACGCATCACCACTGGGATCATATCGGCGGTAATCTGGAAATCAAAGCTGCCACCCATTGTCAGATCATCGGCTCAGCGAATGATAGAGACAGGATTCCCGGCATCGATATCGCCGTCGCCGAAGGCGATACTATTTCACTGGGCCGGCATAAGGCGAACGTTCTGTTTACGCCCGGCCATACCAGCGGCCATATTGTCTATCATTTTAATGAAGACGATCTGCTGTTTTGTGGCGATACCTTGTTTGTCATGGGCTGCGGCCGCTTGTTTGAAGGCAGCGCCGATCAACTCTGGCATTCATTGCAAAAACTCAAAGACCTGCCAGCGTCAACACGCATTTACTGTACGCATGAATACACTCAACAAAATGGCCGCTTTGCATTGAGTCTCGAACCCGACAATCAGGCATTACAGCAAAAAATGCAACACGTCGATCGACTACGTACGCTGCATCAACCTACCGTACCCTCAACGATCGCCGAGGAAATTGCCACAAATCCATTTTTCAGAGAAAACAGCCCTAGCCTTCAACAAGCGCTAAATATGAAGGGCCTGCCGCCTATTGCTGTATTTACAGAAATCCGAAAACGAAAGGATAACTATTAATTCTGATACTCCAATTTGTCAAATAAGCAATTGTCTCCAAATCAACCAACAAAATCAGTCGCTATTTGAAGAATATCGAACAATCACCCTAAAATGATAGAATGACTGATTTTGCGCACTCCGACAATCCTGTATCCATGCCCACTACTTTAAAGCTGCCACTTGCATCACTCAAACTAACTATTGATTTGGCAGATTTCGACATCCCCAAAGCACCAAAACAACACCTGTCCATCCTCGGACAGAATAGGGCTCAATCAGCATTGGAATTCGGCATTACCATGCCCAACGCCGGTTACAATATTTTTGTGATGGGCGAACCCGGCTTGGGCCGGCTATCAATGATTACCCAACATCTGGAGGCACTTGCACATACACAACCCGCACCACCGGCTTATGCCTATGTCGATAATTTTTCCAACCCTAGAGAACCCGTCGCCATCCAGTTGCCTGCCGAGCAGGGTCAAACTTTCAGTAAGGATATCGAAAAATTAATCGATGATTTACTGGCGACATTTCCAGCTGCATTTGAAAGCCCTACCTATCAGCAAAAAAAAACTGCAATTGAACGCCAGTTTAACCAAACTTATAACAATGCCATCGATCTGGTTGACATAAAAGCACAGATGCTGGACATTGCATTATTCAAAGATGGCGAGTCCATCTCCTTCGCACCGGTTCAGGATAAAAAATCGCTGAACGAAGAACAATTTAATCAATTGCCCCCCTCTGAGCGCGAGCTTTTTCATAAACATGTCGAAGAACTGGAAGAATATTTGAGCGACGTGTTGCTGGAATTGCCGCAGTGGCGCAGGAATCTGGTTGAGAAAATAAAACAACTGGATAACGAGACCATCACTCAGGCGATTGATCCTTTGTTTGCCGAACTACAGGATAAATACGAGGATGTCGAAGATGTCATCACCTATCTGGTAGAAATTAAAAACAATCTCGACAGCACTATCGCTGATTATTTAATACCCGGCAAAACGCAAGAACCCCGTGATAGCTCCGCAAAGCGCCTGATGCTCAACGAGTTGTATGCCCCCAACATCGTGGTCGATCAGAAAAAGGAAACCGGAGCACCCGTCGTTTATGAACCCCATCCGATCTATCAAAATTTGTTTGGCCGTATTGAATATGCCAGCGACCAAGGTACACTGGTCACCAATTATCAGAAAATTTGTGTAGGATCCCTTCATAAAGCCAATGGCGGCTATCTGATACTGGATGCCGAAAAACTACTGACCTATCCGTTTGTTTGGGACGGTCTTAAGCGAGCCTTGCAATCCGGCCGCATCGAAATTGAGTCACCCTATTCGGAATTAGGCATTAACACAATCACGCTCAAGCCCGAGGTCATTCCGTTAAACGTAAAAGTTATCCTGATCGGATCGCGCGACATTTATTATTTACTTGAGGAGCTCGATGATGAATTCAACGAGATGTTTAAAATTCTCGCAGATTTTGATGATCAAATTCCGCTGACGGATGAGACGCTTAAGCACTTTGCCATGCTTATGATAAAACAAGCAGCCGATCTAGGTACCAGGCCATTAACTCGCGCCGCTATCGAGCGGCTTATAGAACATAGCTGCCGACTGGCAGAAAGTCAGCATTATTTTTCAGCCCGGATCAAGGATTCGCTGGAGATCATTGCCGAAGCCAATCAGTTTTGCAGGCAGGCTCATGATGGAATTTGTGACAGTCCACATATCGAACTGGCATTGGCTGCGCGGGAAAATCGTAACGGCAGGATATCCCAAAACATTCTTGAAGACATGCTGGACGGCACCATTCTTATTGATACTGCGGGTGAAGCCATAGGAAAAATCAACGGATTAACTGTCCTGGAAGTGGGAGGTAGTAACTTTGGTGCACCGGCCCGCATTACCACAACCGTTTATCCGGGCTCTCGAGGCATTGTCGATATTGAACGCGAAGCGGAACTGGGTCAGGCCATTCATTCAAAAGGCGTCATGATATTAACCGGTTATCTTGGGCATTTTTATGCCCAGCAATTTCCATTAGCCATTTCTGCCAGCATTGCCATCGAACAGTCATACAGTTTCATCGACGGTGACAGTGCATCGTTAGCTGAACTTTGCTGTCTTATTTCAGCCTTGACGCGAACCCCCATCAAGCAGTCATTTGCCGTAACCGGCTCCATTAATCAGTACGGTGAAGTTCAGGCCATAGGTGGCGTCAATGAAAAGATTGAAGGTTTTTTCAGGTTGTGTCAGGCACGTGGCCTGGATGGCCAGCACGCGGTTATCATTCCTGCCGTTAACAAGCGTAATCTGATGCTCAATCAGGAAGTCATCGATGCCGTTGCGCAAGGCTTGTTCTCGGTTTTCGCCGTCAGCAATGTCGAGGAAACGTTAGAATTATTAACCGGACAAGCGATGGGGACGCTTGACGGCGAAGGCAACTATCCTGAAAACAGCATTAATTTCAAAGCCATTTCAAGGCTCAAAGAAATTTCTGAATTGGCTTCAGAAGACGAAAAGGAAGGCGCTGCATAAAAGCGATCAATCCATTACACTCATTCCAATACTGATCCCCTCCAAGGAGTTTCCATGACCATGATCCCCAACGAAGAAGCACGCCCCCCCTTTCCGCCCTTCACTCGTGAGACTGCTGTCCAAAAAGTCCGTATGGCCGAAGACGGCTGGAACAACCGGGACCCGCAACGCGTCGCAATGGCTTATAGCATCAATAGCCGCTGGCGAAACCGTGCCGAATTTCCAGTGGGCCGGGAGCAAATCATCGAGTTTCTGACCCGCAAATGGGCAACCGAACACGAATACCGGTTAATAAAAGAACTCTGGGCCTTTGACGACAACCGGATAGCCGTCCGATTTGCCTACGAATGGCATAATGACCAAGGTCAGTGGTTCCGTTCTTACGGCAATGAGAACTGGGAATTCGACGACAATGGCTTAATGCGGGTGCGCTTTGCCAGCATCAATGATTTGCCCATTCATGAAAGTGAGCGAAAATTTCTCTGGCCTCAGGGACGCCGGCCAGACGATCACCCAGGACTGAGTGAATTGGGTCTTTAACAGCCGTTATTTCACCCGCATCCCAGCAACTGCACCTTGATCCGGCTTTAATACCCAAATATCCTTACCCCCAGGTCCTGCCGCCAACACCATGCCTTCCGATATTCCAAAGCGCATTTTTCTGGGCGCCAGATTCGCAATAACCAGGGTTAATTGGCCTTCCAGTTCTTCGGGTGCATATGCCGATTTGATACCGGCATAGATATTGCGCGTTTCGTCGCCGATATCGACGGTCAGCTGCAATAACTTGTCAGCCCCGGCCACATGCTCGGCTTTGATGATTTTGGCAATGCGCAAATCCAGTTTGGCAAAATCTTCAAACTCAACCGTATCGGCAATCGGCTCGAATTGTTTCGCTTTGGGCTTATCGGCAGTTTTTTCCAGATTTTCTTTGGACGCAGCGACAATGGCTTCTATCTTATCGGCTTCAACCCGCGTCATCAAAGGTTTGAACTCATGAACGGCATGATTCAATAGGGGCCGAGCCGCTTCCGGCCAGGCAAGCGTGGAAACATTTAAAAAGTCTTCCGTGTTTCCAGCCAAAACCGGAATAACCGGTTTCAAATAAGCCACGAGCAGGCGGAACAAATTGATGCCCATCGAGCAGACTTCGTGCAGTTCCTGCTCCTTGTCTGATTCTTTTGCTATCAGCCAGGGTTTTTTGTCATCGATATACTGATTGGCCTTATCAGCCAAAGCCATAATCTCGCGCATGGCCTTGCCGAATTCGCGCGTTTCGTAGTAATCAGCAATCCTGTTATTGGCGTTGACAAAATCCTGAAACATGGCCGGCTCTGAGCAGCGATCAGCCAAGGCATTGGCAAATCGTTTGGTGATAAAACCACTGCAACGGCTGGCAATATTGACAACCTTACCCACCAGATCAGCATTCACCCGTTGACTAAAGTCGTCGAAATTCAGATCCAGATCATCGACACCAGCATTCAGCTTGGCGGCAAAATAATAGCGCAGATACTCAGGATTCAAGTACTCGAGGTAAGTTCTTGCGGTGATGAAGGTGCCACGTGACTTGGACATTTTTTCACCATTAACGGTTAAAAAGCCATGTGCAAAAATGGCGCTGGGTGTTCTGAATCCCGCACCGTTCAACATGGCCGGCCAAAACAGAGCATGGAAGTAAATGATATCCTTACCGATAAAATGATACAGTTCGGTCTCACTGTCTTTAGACCAAAAAGCATCAAAATCCAGCTCCTGTTTTTCACAAAGATTTTTAAAGCTGGCCATGTAACCGATTGGCGCATCCAGCCAGACATAAAAATACTTGCCGGGCGCATCAGGGATTTCAAATCCGAAATAAGGGGCATCACGCGAAATATCCCATTGCTGCAAGCCGCCTTCCAGCCATTCGGCCATTTTATTGCGCACTTCATTTTGCAAATGACCGGCGTGTATCCAGCCCCGGAGCATGTCGGTAAAATCAGCCAGATTGAAAAAGTAATGAACCGAGTCTTTTTCGATAGGTTTTTTGCCTGAAATAGCCGAAACAGCGTTCTTCAATTCGATGGGCGAGTACGTGGCGCCGCACGCTTCGCAGTTATCGCCGTATTGATCGGCTGCCCCACATTTCGGACATTCACCCTTGATAAAACGATCCGGCAAAAACATCTGCTTGACCGGGTCGTAAGCCTGGGTAATGGTACGCGAACTAATATGACCGGCATCCTGCAGACGCTTGTAGATTAATGCGGAGAACTGTTTATTTTCTTCCGAATGTGTACTGTGGTAATTATCAAATGCGACGCCAAATTCTTTAAAATCCCTGGTATGTTCTTTACTGACCTGCGCAATTAATTCTTCCGGAGTTATTCCTTCCCTGTCGGCCTTGAGCATGATAGGTGTACCGTGAGTATCATCTGCACAGACGTAATAGCACTCATTCCCGCGTTGTTTCTGGAACCGAACCCAGATATCCGTTTGAATATATTCAACCAGATGTCCAAGATGAATAGGGCCATTGGCATATGGTAGTGCGCTGGTAACAAGAATTTTTCTATTCGACATAAGTGTTAAAATTTAGACAATACGAAAATCAAGCCAATTATTATTGCATAAAATTTAATCGTCTACAGAATATGGGGGAATGCTTACGATTAGTCGTGCACAGTCACTGCTTTTCGGCTGACTTCTGTACATCCAGTCTGACTCATCACGAATTCCTGTCAATCGCCTCTCAACTTGCAGGCTTTCGGTATCACCAGGATTAAGGGCGATCATTATGAAATGCAATGATCGCCCTTGATAAACAATGTCTTGTAAAACGCTAAATTCAAAAAAAGGGGGCTACAAAGCCCCCACAAAATGAGCGCACCTCAAACTTGTCCGGCAGGTCTATTTTTGTTGATATTGGTAATAACCTCTTTCTTTTCAACAGACTCCTGCTTTGTAAATATTGACTTGGTGGGTAAATCGTCATCATCTTTCGGAGGCTGAGGCTCTTTTCCTGCCATCAGTGCATCAATTTGTGCCTTATCGATGGTTTCCCATTTCATTAATGCTTCAGCCATTTTGTGAAGAATATCGATATTTTCCTGCAAAATGTTTTCTGCACGCTTGTAATTGCGATCAATGACAGAACGTATCTCTTCATCTATCAGGTGTGCCACATTATCGGAAACTTTGCTCCCTTGCGATCCAGGATAGCCCATGAAAGGCTGACCATTTTCTTCACCATAAACCAATGGTCCCAGTTTGTCGGAGAATCCCCAACGAGTAACCATGTTCCGAGCCAATTCTGTCGCCCTTTCGATATCGTTGGACGCCCCGGTCGTCACCCGGTCTCCGCCGTATATCATCAGTTCTGCAATTCTGCCGCCAAACAGGCTGGCGATTTGACTTTCCAATTTCCGCTTGCTGGCACTGTACTGATCTCTTTCCGGCAAAAACATCGTTATACCCAATGCTCTACCTCTGGGCATAATACTGACTTTATACACCGGATCATGGTCAGGTGAAGCTTGACCGACGATGCAGTGCCCCGCTTCGTGATAGGCGGTCAAAAGTTTATCATCTTCTGTCATCGCCATAGTATGACGCTCAGCGCCCATCAGAATTTTGTCCTTCGCCTTTTCGAGGTCGTTCATGCTGACCTCATGTTTATTGGCTCGAGCAGCAAACAACGCGGCTTCATTGACAACATTAGCCAAGTCAGCACCGGAAAATCCAGGCGTGCCTCGCGCTATGTATTTCAGCTCAACATCGGCAGCGGCGGGTACTTTTTTGATGTGTACATTAAGTATCTGCTCACGGCCTTTCACATCGGGCAAGCCAACATTGACCTGGCGATCAAAACGGCCGGGGCGTAGCAACGCCTTGTCGAGAACATCAGCGCGGTTTGTTGCGGCTATCACAATGACTCCCTCATTGCCGGTAAAACCGTCCATTTCCACCAAAAGCTGATTGAGAGTTTGTTCGCGTTCATCATTACCGCCGCTGAAGCCAGGACCACCTCTTTGACGGCCAACAGCGTCTATTTCGTCGATGAAAATGATACAAGGTGCATGTTCTTTGGCTTGAGCGAACATATCTCTTACTCTTGACGCCCCGACGCCAACAAACATCTCGACGAAATCAGAACCCGAGATAATAAAGAACTTTACGCCTGCTTCGCCGGCAATAGCTCTGGCAAGCAAGGTTTTTCCAGTACCGGGGGGACCTACCATTAGAATTCCCCGGGGTATTTTTCCACCCAATTTTTGAAATTTTTGTGGATCAGCTAGAAAATCAACCAGTTCAGCCACTTCTTCCTTAGCTTCCTCACAGCCCGCCACATCATTGAACGTGACCGTCATTTTGTCTTCTTCCAGCATCTTGGCCTTACTTTTGCCGAAATTGTTGCCTCCAACACCGCTACCCTGCATTCTTCGCATGTAGATGATCCAAACCGCAATTAATAACAACATCGGGAACCACGATATGAAAATCTGCATGAACATGGATTGTTGTGGTGGTGCTGTTGTCCTGATCTGAACATTGGCATCCAGAAGATCGTCAATCAAATGTGTATCGCCGGGATTAAAGGTTTCAAAGTTTTGTCCGTCAGTGGTGCGGATTTTAATTGTTTGCCCTACCATTTCTACGCGGGACACATGTCCATTCTTCACTTTGGTAATGAATTCAGAATAGGCAATCGAATCTTGCATAGGTGGCGTAGTGTTTAAACGGTTGTAAATCAGAAAAGCACCCGTAAGGACAACGCTCCAAAAAAGTATGGTTAAAAGATGTTTCTTCATTATGATCTCCCGACCTTTGTGAGGTACTGGCATTAGCGTTGCGATAAATTGATACAGTCCGCCCGATATCCTTAGATGCCGCTATCTGAAATAGACTGAACTACTTTTTTTCCTATCAAAATACTAAAATTTAATTTAATAGTTTTTATCCACATTTATGCATATAAGTACTAATAAAATATTTCTTGCCTTTCGATTATACTCTACGACTGATTTCTCTTATTCAATCAGTTTGGAAATTTGTTATTGCAAATTTTGACCCAATCTACTCACATTAAAATTTAACAATGCTGCTTTAAACTAACATTACTCAAAGAAAACTCATCAATTGGTTTCCATAATATAGTTTTAACATGTTCAGGGCTTTCACCTGAATTTGCCTTACCCGCTCCCTAGTCAAGTTTAGTTCTGATCCAATGTCCTGAAGGGTCATTTCATTTTCACAATTGATACCAAAATGACAACATATTATTTTCTCTTCGCGTGAACTTAACATCTTAAGAGCTTTTGCCAGCAAATTTTCAAGTTCTGTTTCGGCAATTTTTATTAATGGATGAGGAAAGACCTGCTGCTCCAAAAAGTCGATGGGGGCGTATGATTTTTCTTCTTCCCTAGCATCAAAGTTTTCTAATGGTAAGGGTGATTGCGAAATCGATAATATCGTATTAATTTCGTCTTTGGTAAATTTGGTATATTCGGCCAACTCCTTCACACTCACTTCAGTACCGGTTTTTGAATATAATTCCTCCTTGGCACGAAACACTCTATTGATATTTGCTACTTGCCCACAAGGTACGCGAACCGATCGTTCTGACTTTGAAAGTGCCCTCGAAATTGACTGTTTTATCCAGTAACCGGCGTAGGTCGAAAACTGGAAGCCTAACCGGTGATCAAATCTGTCAACCGCTTTTAACAGTCCTACTTGTCCTTCTTGCACCAGATCATCAAAACCTAGAAATGAGCCTTTATATTGGTTTGCTATGTACAACACCAGCTTAGTGTTTGCAGTTGTCAACTGTTGCCTTGCATTCAACCAATCGTGTTCGGACAAAACGACATCGCTAAAATATTTTTGCATTTCAGACGCCGTTAAAAACAGGAACTGCTCATCATATTGTTCGCTCGACACTTTTACCAAATCGTAAAATTTAGCGGCACTTATCCGGGTTCGCCGTCCCATTCCTACCAGGCGTTTAATAACAATATCAGCGTTAGGATTATTACTGCTATTAATCGGTTGATAACTTAGCTCTCTGTATTTATAGGCAAAAACAATGACATCTACCAGTTTTACTAGATCCTCAAATGTATATGGAAAACGGCCTAATTCAATATTTAAATGATATATATCATCGCTAAACGAACTTGTCGTGGCCCAGTTCTTCAATGCAAAAGACGCCGATGAAGATTCAAACAATTTTTTTACTGCTTCAAGGCTTAGTGCTAATTCTGACGATTCTTTAAATTGTTCATTTGTGGTTTTGTTACAATTTTGTTCATATTCATTAAGCAACCATAACGCCGTAATTGGAAATTTCGCGAGTGCATTGATCAGTTTTGATTTTGCATCTTTTAATTTTTGAGCGGTTCGGAAGTTATTTTTTTCAATATTTTCATTTTTCCCCAAAACAACAACCTCGGCTTTCCGACTGTCTGTTCCGATACCTATATTAATATTCACAACAGTTGCCAAGCCTTGTTTGAAGGGGCATTCATCCAATTTTTCCATAACGTCCATCCTCGCACACAGAGAATTTTAATAATGTAATTGTCGTGACTTTGTCAATTTTATCGCTTTAACAAAACCATGTAAAACACTCAACTTATAAGACAACCCATAAAGCATTTAGTTTTAACTTTGACTAAAAATGCTATCGAAATAATTTTGGCTTAAAGAGAATGTAACAATTAATTCCAAGTATGTCAAATTATTATTAGACAATACTTGTACATTGTTCATAGATCAATTGATTAAATTAAACACGTACAACGGTCTTAATAACTGTATCTATCAAATCTGCTTAATGAAACTTTCCAATATCAGATATTTATCCTTTATTTTACTGGCGATTGAGCAGAGGGTTATTACACCAAACGATATACGCAATAGCTGTGGCTTTAACTCCATAGTATTTGTCGCAACACGATTTGCGGGCAACAATCTATGGCTGTTGAAAGTCGCTAAATTTTATAGGGATGGGGATGTTTGGAGGGGGCAAATGGCCAAATTAACTACGCCAATATTTACTTACAAAATTGGGCCATTTTTCAGTTTTTTTAAAATTCTGAGACAGACCCGGATTTACATCAGGGAGTGTTTTGTAGAGTAGCAGTGATTTTAGATCAAATCGTTATACAACAGGTAACGGCTTAACAGCGATCAAAATTGCCAAAGCACCGGGAAACGATTGGCGGAACAATTTTCTATTGATTACGGTTCGACTTGCGCCCTGTCTGGGATGAACCAAATAAACTCGCAGGAGATTCCATATCAATTGTCTATTTTTTGCAAGTAGGTTAGTAAGTAGTAATTAGACCAATTTCACACTCTTGTTTGATTAAATCAGCCATCGGGATTTTTATTAGTGGCTGCCAAAACCCTTTTTATTCGGGTATATTCGCTCAATTTGGGCCGATACAAATACAATCCTAATGTCGATAAGCCGATAAATATGTAAAGTGTATTGTAACCATCACCCAGCAAGAACATAATAATACCCAAAACCCCTACGATTTCAATGATGATCATTGAAACACTAATGGTTAGCAAATAGCGCTTGTCAGCTGATTTATTCCCAGGCATAGTTTCATTTAATCGTAATTGTATATGGCGAATCAGATTTGTAACGGGTAATGCCACAATTGAACCTAAATAAAAAAGTGTTCTAATCCGAATACGCCTACCTTCCGGCCAATTAATTTGATATTGCTCACCCCACACTTGACAGAAGATAATTGCCACCAGCAGTAATAATAACATTATGCCGAAAACAATCCATGGCAATTTAAGGGGCGCTTTTAGGCCCTGATCTTCTCTGCTAAATTGCATGTATTTTACTTGGACCTGCGCGATATGCTAAGCTTTTGAATCGGATTGATCATGTTTTAGCATTTGCTTTTAATCGATAAGCACGCATAAGTAAAATAAATGCCAGATAATCATACAAGCCATGTATAACAACGGGGATTATTAAATTTCTATCCCCGACATAATCCATTGATAGCCCCAAATATATGCCCACTAATCCAGCCAATACTGCGTAAAGTGGTGTCAAAGCATGAGCCAGTCCAAAAATTAAATTGCTTCCTATGAGTGCTGCAGTTGTCCCCCCCCAGCTTAATTCCATCCATGGCTGAATAACGCCGCGAAATACGACTTCTTCAGATACTCCGGCAACTGCCGCCAAAATCAATAGGTCCGTCCAATGATAGCGATGCAATCCAGGACCCAATGTATCTAATAGTAGTTGTCTAATCCTCACAACTGAATTTAGATGGATATGTTCAAGTACAAGGAACATTGCAAATAGCGGCGCGGTTCCTATTAGGCCGTAAGCTATTGCAATTTCAGAGAAATGTAAATTCTCAAATGGATTTATACCTGATATCCAACCTAAAAAAATTGCCACCAAAATAAGTGAAGCCTCGAAATAACAGGCCTTTTTAAAAAAATCATCCTTATTTAATTTTGGTTCAGTCATACTGGCAAATTATTAATGATATTCACTTACAGCATTAATTTAAAAAAGTTAAAATGGTTACTTTGATTATTTACGCACAATCTTATGCAATGTTTTATCTATAAAAGTTTAAAAAATGAATATCTTTTTTTGTACCTAAAAATTAAGGATGATTTTTCAAAAGTGCCTGTAGCTCTATTTAGTAGCCTTGGCAATCTGGAGTTTGTTATGGAACTGGAACTTTCGCCAGAACGTAAACTGGCAAAAGAAAATTCAGCAAAAGTGATTGAAAGCTTAAATGAGAAAGGCTTCTTTGTTCAAATGCCACCGACTAAATTTGATGCCCCCGTCTTGTACCAATAACTACGTTCTAATTCATCTCATTTGGCAGCGGCAGATTCGCGAGTACTTAATTTCGTCATGCTTTAGGCAGTGTTACGCCAATTTGTCCTTGATATTTCCCACCTCTGTCTTTATACGAAGTCTCACATACTTCGTCACTGCCAAAAAACAGCATTTGCGCAACACCCTCGTTTGCGTATATTTTTGCCGGCAGCGTTGTTGTGTTTGAAAACTCCAATGTCACATGACCTTCCCATTCGGGCTCAAGTGGTGTGACATTTACTATGATCCCACATCTTGCATATGTGGATTTTCCAAGGCATACCGTCAGCACATCTCGTGGAATTCGAAAATATTCCACTGTACGAGCCAAAGCAAACGAGTTTGGCGGGATGATACAAACATCAGACTTAACATCAACGAAGCTATTCGAATCGAAGTCTTTAGGATCAACAATTGCTGAATTTATGTTTGTGAATATTTTAAATTCGTCTGAACAACGCACATCATACCCGTAACTGGAAGTACCGTAAGATATGACTCGTCCATGGCCTGAATCCCTAACTTGACCGCTCTCAAATGGCTCAATCATACCGTATTCTGTTGCCATTTGGCGTATCCATCTGTCGGACTTAATGCTCATTTAGTGCTAAATAATTGGTTAATAAAAATTTATAATCGTTCAGCGAATAATTAAACGTAAAATTAAGTATTTTGAACGATAATCTTAGGAAATCGAGTGCTAAAATCCTTGCCTTTTAGCGCTAGTCTAGCTGCAGTTTTCCTAGCAATTTCACGATAAATTTGCGCTGTACGACCATCTGGATCAGATACTAATGTTGGTTTTCCAACATCAACCGATTTACGAATATTTATGTCCAACGGCAATGCTCCGAGTAAATCCACCTGATTTTTCTTCGACATCGCGATACCTCCACCTTCGCCAAAAATTGCTTCTTCGTGTCCACATTGACTGCAAATATGCATGCTCATATTTTCAACGATACCAAGGATGGGAACATTTACTTTTTCAAACATACCAAGACCTCTTTGAGCATCAACCAAAGCAATATCCTGCGGTGTCGTAACAATAACCGCTCCACTTACTGGGATTTGCTGAGATAAAGTAAGCTGTATATCACCTGTCCCTGGTGGCAAATCAATAACCAAGTAATCAACATCCTTCCAATTGGTATCCCTTAATAGTTGCAATAATGCATTCGTTACCATGGGACCCCGCCAAATCATAGGTTGATCGGCATCAATTAAATATCCAATTGACATCGTTTGAATACCATAAGCAATCTTTGGCATCATGGTTTTATTGTCTTCACTCATCGGATAACCCTGCAAACCCAACATTGTCGGAATACTAGGGCCGTAAATATCGGCATCTAATATACCAACAGTCGCCCCCTCTGATGCCAATGCCAATGCTAAATTTACCGCAGTTGTTGATTTTCCAACGCCGCCTTTACCTGATGCCACAGCTATAATATTTTTTATGTTTGGATGAGGTTTGAGCGCTTGTTGCACTGCATGGGATACGATTTTCACATTGACATCTATATCTACTTGGGTGATGCCAGCTAATGTTTGCAAGTGCTGTTTAAGGTTCGTTTGCAAGACATTTATATACGTTTTTGCAGGGTAACCTAATTCGAGTTTGATTTTTATCTTGCTACCGTCAACCTCAATAGTCTTCACTGATTTTGAAGTTACCAAATCATGGCCATGATTTAGGTCTATAAATGTCTGTAACTTTTTCTCTACATTTATTTTTTCGATAGTTGCCATGTTAGATTTTGTTACAAATTGACTCAATGTTAATTAGATTAATTTCATAATACTTCAAGATATTTTACATCAATTCATATATTCCGCACTTACACATTATTTTAATCGTTGTCATAATCGACCTATCCTTCGATGTATAATTTTTTTACAAAATAGAATTAATCCATATCATGCTTCTAATACTATGTTGTAAAAAAAACCCCCACTACCTTTTCAGGTAGTGGGGGTATATTTTAATCCCTTTTAAATCAATCTTAACTGAATGATGGGATTAATGGAGCATCAACAGTAACCATTTGACGGTTGCCTGATTCGTCTGTAAAGAACAACAAACCAGCAAAACGACTGTCTGGATCGTAGATCAAGTCAGCTAAACGGTATACTTCCCATGCCGCATCTGAAGCAGTTACGTTGATTGTTCTTGTTTGGCCTGGAGCAAGCGGGCTGTTATCGCTAACAGTCAAGCCTTCTTCAGCTAACAAGTCATCTGGATATCCAGTTTCATCAACATGTACTGCTGCGTCTAAGAAACGAACACCCGCTGTGTTGAACTCACCCAAACGAATGGATGAATCACCATTGTTTGTAATGGTCAGAGTCATTTGCATTGCACGACCAGGTACACGGTAAGTTGCATCTTCAACTTTAACGCTTACAGTTGGTGCTGGCAATTCAATTGGTTTCATACCACGTAACAAACCTGCTTGCAATGGAGTTGTTACAGGATACTGTTCGTTTGTACTTACCATTGTTGCAGCAACGATACCGATCGCAGCTACACCGAATGCCAAACCTACTTTTTTGTCTAACGGAGTGATCAGTGAATCAGCTTTGCCTGCATCTACTGCAATGATGCGTGGGATAAACATTGGTTTACGAGCCCAGTAAGCAACATAGGCAATACCAAAGACATACCAGAATGTATGCCAGAAGTATGTATTGCCCAGATTCCATGTTTCTAGATCAATTGTTTGGCCGGTCAATGTAGTAATTGGGTTAGTGAAGTTACTCATTGAACCCGTTATTGTTACCCATTTACCTGGTCCGATAATTGGACCACCGCCTTTTACGTTCATCATTGAATGAACGTGCCAGTCACCTGGACGGCGAGCCTTTAACAGAACTTTAAACTCATAAGTTTCGCCCAATTCCAAAGAAACAGAACGCGGAACCAATTGACCACCAATCCATGATCCAGCACGAATGAACACAGGACCTGGAATACCGATGTTCAAGAACGATATTTCTGGTTTATCAACAGTTTCTGGCCATCCTGCAAACACATGGAATTTACCAGTAACTGTCATAGTATCATTGACTGGAACTGTATCTTTAGACCAGTTCAAATCATACCAGTGAATTGTACGCATACGCATGAATGCGGCTTGCGACTTTTCACCATGTGCTGATGCAGTTGGAGCATAAAACATCGCTGCTGTTACTGTAATCAGCAGTGCGACAAAGGATAATTTTGTTACCTTGTCTTTTATTATTTTCATATATCCTCCTCTATAAATAGAGAATCTATTGGTTTTTTGAGTATCTTGATGACTTTCATAATAAATGCCACCAGTTCTTTTTTATATACTGAATAACAATTTCTTAAGCAGCTTGAGTGAAAGCGGTGCTTCCAAACCATTTTCCAAAGAAATGCCACAAGAAGTAAATAATGATACTCACGAATCCAGAGAAGAATGCTGATACTGGAGCAACGTCTTTACCGAATGTTCTTAAAGTACCTTTTTCAACCATTCTGATGTACTCTGGTGTACCTGTTCTTACGTAGTGGTAACCTTGTAAGTCAGCCAATGTCATCATCATACCGTTGTATTCAACAGGAATGTGTAATGGTGCCATTACTGGCCAGTTACCAGGATAGAACAACAAACCGTAAGCCAAGCCACCAATTACAGCAGTGATGATCATACTGTTCGTCAACAACAGAACAACGTCCAGTACGATTGCACCTGGAACGAATTGTGATGGAAACACGAAATTAACTGGGAAGTATGTCCATCCCCAGAAGTTGAAGTATCTGTTTACCCACTCACCGAACAACAGACCCAGCACGCTAACAATAGCCCCAAATGGCAAGCGGTAGCGCCACCATAAAACAGCTTGAACAGCAGCAGGGAATGTTATACCAACGATTGGCAACACTGTTACCCAAAGACGTCTATCTTTCCAGTCAGTCCAGAAATCCCAGTCGCCACCAGTCAACATAAAGTGAACGTGATAGCCACCAAGAATTATAAAGAACAATGCAAATAGAATTAGCCAGTCAAACGTACGAGAAACTTTTACTGCTTCAGCACGTGAACGTACAGCTGATTGAGATGCGCTCATTAGCTTACCTCCTAAAGGAATAAATTATTTTTATTTATCTATCTTCCGACTTTACTGCCTCATCCCGGAAATTAAGATGAAGCAGCTTAGGGAGATAGTATTATTACAACTAACGATTTGTACTTAAATTTCTATTAAGCCAAATCTTTTTTCAGAAGTTTCGCTATTGCTTGGCATTCGATATTCAGAACACCTAATGCACCTAAAGCAGCCCATCCGAAGAATACGAAGCCATAGTGCAAAGGAGCAACAAACAATTCTTCCATAAACCAGAAAGTATGACCCCATTCGTTCAAGCCAACGTTTGGCAGAATCATGAAAGGACCTACTACTGCTACCATATATTGCAAAGACAAACCTTGGTTATAAGTAGGCAGTCTAGTTTTTGCATAGATGAATGACGCACCACCAGTGATGATGTAGATTGGATAGCTCAAATAGAACTCGATAACGTGACTTGGTGTAAAGTCAGTATCGCGAACAATTGTTTGATGCCATGTACCATCTTGCTCTGTGAAGTAGCTAGCTCCGAAATAAATCGCAACTGAGTATGCTACCAACCAAACCCAATGTGTAAAGTGTCTTCTCAATTCTTCTCTTGGAGTAATTGACATAACTTTACGATCACGGGATTTCCACAGATATCCCCACAAAATACCAGCTGTTGACACTTCTAATACAAACTCAATGTACAAGAAGTTCATCCAGTATGTTTCAAATTCAGGCGCAAATGAGTCAAGACCTGCTGACCAACCGTATACACCTTCGTACCAACGTACCCATGCGTAAAATACGCAATAAATTGCGACCGCAAAGAACAGATTTCTTTTATTTAACAGCGGTGCTTCCGCAGCATCAGCTTTCACTGATTCAGTTGTAGCTGCCATTTCTACCTCCTAAAAATTATAATTTTCTCATTATTTTCAAATGAGAGCCTATTTCTTCAACTCCTTTTTCCCATTGAACTAAACTTAAATAGTTTGGTCAATGCCACTAACTCTATTTAGTGCACAGTCAGTCTACCAGTTCGAACACCCTTGTCAAGTCTAAATTATTTCTCAGCATCACTATCCTTGCTTCCGTTTGATATCGTTTAAATTTATATACCCCTAAAATATTGATTTCTGATAAAATTTGGCTGCCAAACTTTCTAACAAATACAACTAATAATGAAATTCCAAACAGTTATGAAAAAATATATTTTTTTAATTCTGATTGCCGGCTTGGCAGTATTAATTCTTTTTCAACAAAAAGTTATCATGCCCATTGTACTTGATGTCGTTAAATCTGATGCGTTCCTCGTCGAGAATAAGGATTTAGCCAGCCAACTTCCGGTTTCGACATCATTAACTAATTTTGCTTTCATCCATTGCAATGACTATATCAAATCTGAACTTGGCTCTGATATCACTGTCACTTTTGCTGATAAACCCCTTAACATCTGGACCTTAGGCAATTATCATTATGTTGTCAACGCAGAAATTACTGTCTCCGATAATAATGCTGACACAAGCACAAAAAAATATGCATGCAGGATTGACTATAAGAATGGTGATAATGAGGAAGGCTCCTCTGATTTTAATAACTGGTCGATTGAAGGCGTAGATGGCATAAACTAAATGAAGATTCGCAGCTTAAACTCTTAACTTTTAGTCACAGTCTGGCCTCAGAAGATACAGCACTTCTTTCACCGCTTTTCCTGCACTTATAATTAATAAAGCTAAGGGTTAGCGAATTCTTGATTATTTGAACACATTTTGCATGGGATCAATCTACGGATTTTTATCTACATCCGAATTAGGTCTATCGGGTAAACTTATTGACCATCAACGCAACGCAAGCAATTGTCTTAATGCAAGCTCTTCTGCGTGTTCTGGGTACAATAATTCTTCGGCATTAGGCGGCCACGACAATCCTAACGCACCGCCTTTTTTTACATCCGAAAAATTACTCGTTATTGTTGATGGCAATCCAATATGGACAGATCAGCACCTTTCTAGCATCGCCACTAGCCGCAATGCAGCTCATGCTTTAGCAGAGGGCTTTTTACTTCATGGCCGGTCAATTCTTAACAAAATCCGTGGCCCCTTTGCATTTTGCATAATCGAACCGGAACAACGCTATGCGCTTCTCGCCATAGATCGACTTGGTATAAAGCCTTTAGCCTTGTATTTAAAGAACGACTTACTTGTTTTTGGATCACAAATAGTCCAGATTCTTGGTCACCCAAACGTTATTGCCTCAATTGATCCACAGGCGCTCTATAACTATCTCTATTTCCATATGAGCCCTAGCCCGGGGAGTGTTTACAAAAGTATTTCGAAACTCCAGCCCGGAGAGTTCTTTGAAATTGCAAACGGAAAAACTACTCGCGACTTTTATTGGCAACTACCCTATATCGAAAACAAACTATCAAAAAAAGATCTACTTGTACAATTACAACCTCAACTCGAACGATCGATAAACCAATACTGCCTGGATAGTTACACAGGCACATTTCTGAGTGGTGGACTTGACAGTAGCACCGTCACGGGTATTTATCAGAAAATGGCTAAGCATCAAATTGATGCGTTCACCATGGGCTTTGAAGCCGACGGCTATGACGAAACCGAATACGCCAGAGCCGCTGCCAGACACTTTAAAGTCAATCTCCATGAATACTATGTCACGCCAGCCGATGTTTTGAAAGCGATCCCATTAATTGCCAAAACCTATGACGAACCCTTTGGCAACGCATCCGCCATACCGACTTACTATTGCGCCAAATTCGCTAAAGAACACGGAATGAACCAACTGCTTGCTGGCGATGGTGGTGACGAAATATTTGCCGGCAACGCCCGTTACGCAAAACAAAAATTATTTAATCTTTATCGCCACTGCCCGGGCATCCTCAAGTCACTCATCGAGCCAATAGCATATAAACTACACCCTCTCAGAAAAGTTAAGAGCTATATTGAACAAGCCAAAATTGCCATGCCCGAGCGCATGGAGACCTATAATTTCCTGCATCGAACACCCCTCGACGAAATTTTTCAGCACGAGTTCCTAAAGCAGATAGACCCGACACTGCCATTGCAATATCTTACATCGACCTACAACCGCTCGCCCTCTGACGATTTAATCAAGAAAATGCTGTTCTTGGACGGCAAGTTTACTCTCGCGGATAACGATTTAAGAAAAGTTAACCGCATGTGCGAATTGGCTGGTATAAAAGTGCATTACCCGATGCTCAACGAGAATCTGGTAGAGTTCGCCGCCTCTATTCCATCCGAATGGTTAATGCAAGGGTTCGAGCTTCGATCATTTTATCGAGAAGCGCTAAAAAACTTTCTACCCAAAGAAACCTTGAATAAAAATAAACAGGGGTTCGGCTTACCGTTTGGCGTTTGGATGAGTAGTGACAAGGAACTGAAACAGTTTGCGGAAGCAAACCTGGAAAGTATCAAAAAGCGTGATTTTCTAAACCCCACTTACATAACAAAACTTATCCAATTGCACCAGCAAGGCCACTCTTCATATTACGGCGTCATGATCTGGATTTTAGTCATGCTGGAGCAATGGCTAATTTCTCATGATCACTAGCCATCCCGCTAGCAGATATTCTTCATCGAATGAATTGGACTCACTCGCTTCATTTCGATTTTTAACAATTGCTTTAAATTGCGTTGACACAACATACTACTTGACTTCGGCTGATTAATTCATGGATTTCATCTATATTTCTGCTATCAACCCGTCCAAACATTGATTGTGACAAAATATACGCTTTGACTACGAGAGGGTAATAGATTGGACAATAATAACATTTTACTCATTGTCGAAGATGACCCTGGGTTACAAAAGCAGCTGAAATGGAGTTTTGAAGCTTACCAACCCGTTATTGCCGGCAACAAAACCGAAGCAATAGCCTCTTTAAGACGATTTATGCCCAGAGTTGTTACACTTGATCTTGGCTTGCCACCCGATCCGGCAAACGCTAGCGAAGGTCTTGCCACGCTCAAAGAGATCCTGGAACTCGCCCCGTCCACCAAAGTCATTGTGGTAACAGGTAACGACGATCGAGAAAATGCGATTAAAGCCGTCGCTCAAGGTGCGTATGATTTTTATCAAAAGCCCATCGATATCGATGTTTTAACGCTGATTATTGAGCGCGCCTTTCAGCTTGATGCCTTGGAAAGGGAAAACCTAAAGCTTCAGCAAAACAGCACAGAACCTTTATCCGGCATAATAGCATCCTGCAAAAAAATGCAGGACCTGTCGCGCATGATTGAAAAAGTTGCGCCCACCAATGCAACAACATTGCTACTTGGAGAAAGCGGCACAGGTAAAGAAGTCATTGCCAAAGCAATCCATGGCTTAAGTGACCGCTCCAACAAGCCTTTTATCGCTGTAAACTGCGCCGCCATCCCGGAAAATCTGCTTGAAAGTGAATTGTTCGGCTATGAAAAAGGCGCGTTCACAGGAGCCGCACAACAAACCAAGGGCAAAATAGAATTCGCCCACAAAGGCACCTTTTTCTTGGATGAAATTGGCGATTTACCCATTGGACTGCAGGCAAAGCTACTACGCTTTCTCCAGGAACGTACCATTGAACGCATTGGGGGAAGACAGGAAATTGCCATTGATGTTCGCATTATTTGCGCGACACATCAGAATCTGGAAACGCTGATCGAAGAGGGAAAATTCAGAAGGGACCTTTACTATAGGATTAGTGAAATAACGATAAATATTCCTCCCCTAAGGGAACGCCCTGGCGATGCCATTATCATCGCAACCGCATTTCTGCAAAGATTTAGCAAATTGAATAACAAAAAAACCAAAGGTTTCACTCAAGAAGCGGCCATTGCAATAGAAAACTATCCCTGGCCAGGAAACATCCGGGAACTTGAAAATAAAATCAAACGCGCCGTCATTATGTCCGAGGGTACCAACATTACCTTCGATGATCTTGAGCTGGGACAAAAAAAAGATGAATCCATGCCTTTCAACTTGAAAGAAGTCCGTGAAGCAGCAGAAACTCTCGCCATAAAACGAGCATTAACATACTGCAACAATAACATTTCGCATACCGCCAAACTACTGGGCGTTACACGACCCACACTCTATACGCTATTTGAAAAGTACGGCATGCAGATTAATGGAATAGCAGTAGATCGTTGATTCACTGATTTGCTCTGAGTACATCAAAACCTTAAACAAGGCCCTCGACATGAAAACCTCAAGTTCAATGGACAACTTTAGCCCTGGCGACAACTCATCACAATGGCTGCTATGGTTCATTATCGGGCAATTTGTTTTTTTGTTTGCCCCAACATTTTTGTGGCTTTGGGAGCGCTGGACCATGAGCGTCTGGCAAAATGGTCATGGCATTCTTGTTTCCGGTCTTGTCGTTTACTTAATTTACCGAGAACTAAAAAAACATCGCTCCTTACCTCCAAACTCAAATCCCTGGGGATTTGCGATATTAGTGCCACCCTTACTGCTCCACATGCTGGACTCCGGGATGCACTCCCAGCTGTTAGCTGCCGCAGGATTAATCCTGTCTCTCCCGGGATTTTCTTTGTTATTTTTTGGAAGCGATCGCACCAAAGCCATCCTGTTTCCACTAGCCATATTGCTTCTAACCTTACCGATTCCTTTAGTTTTTACCGAATCCATTCACCTGATTCTACGGCATATTGCAACCCAAAGTGTTGCCTGGCTACTTAAACTATTCGGGGTTCCTGTGTTTTCAACAGGTACATTGCTCGAAGTGGAAAATGGTTCCTTGATGGTAGCAGATGCATGCAGTGGCTTTGCCACGCTTTATGCGGCTGTCACTATTGCAATACTCACGGCTTATTTCTGCCATGATATTCGTCGAAAAATACTTGTTTTACTGATAGCCGCCCCTCTTGCCATCGCTGTCAATATCATGCGCGTCTTGCTTCTAACGCTCATGGTCAATTGGTTCGGACTGGATGTATTGGCAACGTCAGCCCATGAAATTTCGGGATTACTCACTTTCATGATCGCATTACCCATTATTTTTTTCCTGGGACAAAATCCTGCTCCAGCCCCACCAGCCACCCATAAACCTTTATGATATCAAGCCGCTATGCAGGCCCAGTTGCAATCATACTGGCACTGGCAACTATACCGACTGTTATTCATAATTATCTTGGCCTGACAAAAGATGATGGAGTTACTGTTAAAACGATTAACCCCATTGTGGAAAATTTCACTTCATCACCCAGCAAACGAAATGCTGGGTATGGGGAAGAAACTTTTGGCAGCAAAGATTGGCTTGAACGCATTTATACCAATAATGAAGGCAAATCGGTGCGCCTATTTATAGTTAAAGGCTACGATCACAAACGTCTTTATCACCACCCCGAACTTGCTCTATCTTACGCCAAAGACTTAAGAAGCCGCGGCCAAATTCATTTGGACACAAACCCTGGCATACCGGTTAACCTGCTAAAAAATGACAACCGCCCAAATACCGCAGCTTTCGCTTTATTCTATGACGGAAAATTCATCAGCAACCCCATTAAGCATCAAATACTTGATTCCCTTAACATGTTAATCAGCCCCAAAAAGCCAATGGTGTTATTTTACGTCTCCGATGACAATCCGCCTCAAGATAACAACTTTAATCAGACCGTGTCGGCCTTGCTCATTACTAAAGCCATCGAAGACTACCAATCTAATTTAACAGCGACATTCAAATAATTAGCGTGAAAAACAAAATTGTTTGTTCAAAAAAGGTCGAATTTTTATTATTTTGCTGAAGCACTTAAAAACACTTCACAATGTGGTAGAATCGCCCACGGTAAAAAGCTATTCCACATAGTGATTCGCCAATATTACCCGAAACAATAACAATCATGAGGATTGGACAACATGAAAACGTTAAAAAAATTATTATTATCTTTATTAATAGCATCATCCCTAACCGCAATTTCAACATCTGCGTTGGCAGGCGGCGATGACAGGACTCTTTACGCTCCGGCTGAAGCGATTGATTTGGTATCGAGCAAAATCAAAGTGGCACTTGATGCAATTACCAGCGGTTCAGAAGGGGAAAAAGTCGCTAGCTTGATCAAAGCCGCGCTGGATGCGAGCAAAGAAATCAATGCAAACGATAGAGTCGATGCTGCACGTTCAAAAGCCAATGGTAAATTAAAAGCAGCAAAAAAGCATGCTGGCGAAGAAGCATTGCAAGAGGCTGAGCAAGAATTAAGAGAAGCCAATAAGATGTTCCAAGATCTTAAAGGAATAATATAAAAATTGCTTGACCATATCAGGATTCTATTCAGCTTCCTGGTATGGTAGCTGCTTTATCCGTTATGGAAGACCAAACTTCCACTTCAGACACTACTCTGACTCACCATGATGATTAGACTGGAGCCAAGCCAAAACACCTTGAGCAGCCTTTCTGCCCGTTGAAAAACAGGCGGTTAACAAATACCCACCTGTTGCCGCCTCCCAATCCAGCATCTCACCGGCACAAAAAACACCGGGGATGGCTTTAACCATTAGCCCACTACCCAGGGCTTCAAAGGTGACGCCGCCTGCGCTACTGATCGCCTCCTCTATGGGTCTGGCGGCAATTAGTCTAAGTGAAAGCGCTTTTATGGCCGAACAGAGTGCAAGTGGCTCAGCAAAGTCATTTTTTGGCAATATCTCGCGAAGCAACCCTGTTTTGGCAACATCCAATCTTAGTTTTTTTCGGAGATGATTCGCCATAGAAACCTTACCTCTCGGCACACTCATTCTTTCCGTAAGATCTTTTAATTGAATATCAGGCAATAAATCGATTGTAATATCGGCATAACCCGCTGCTTCGATTTGATCGCGCAATTGAGCCGACAAGGCATAAATAATTCCACCCTCAAGCCCATTGGCAGTCAGTATCAGTTCGCCCTTACGGGCAAATCTGTTACCTTGCACATCGCAAAAGGAAACAACAATTGACTTTAAGGGTTGGCCCGCAAACATCTGACGGAAATGCTCGCTCCAATTAACATCGAATCCACAGTTTGAAGGCTTCAGTGGCGCAACATCAACGCCGCATTGAGTCAACACTGGCACCCATGCGCCTGTTGAGCCCAATTTCGGCCAACTCGCCCCGCCTAATGCCAGGATAACAGCATCCGACTGCACACACCTTTCACCATCAGGGGTCAAAAAGGCTAATTGCTTGGGTTCGTTATCGCACCAACCTGACCATTGATGTTTCATATGGAAAGTAACGCCCGTTTGCCGCAGTCTGCGTAACCAGGCGCGCAACAGGGGAGCAGCTTTCATATCCACCGGAAAAATGCGTCCCGAAGTACCAACAAAAGTCTCAATTCCGAGTCCGCGCGCCCAGTTTCTTATTGCTTCCGGGCCGAACGCCTCAAGTGAAGACCTTAATTCGGCGGAACGCAAGCCATAGCAGCTTATAAATTGTTCAAACGGTTCTGAATGAGAGAGATTCAGCCCCCCTTTCCCAGCCATCAAAAGTTTTCTACCCACCGACGGCATCGCATCATACACATCTACCTGTACGCCCCGCTGACTTAATACCTCTGCAGCCATCAAACCCGCAGGCCCACCACCTATGACTGATACGACGGGTATATTACCTTGACTTGACATCATTTCTACTTTTGTGAAGATTGTTACGCTTTTTTTGTTTCTCAAGCAACCATAGTAAACAAGTTTTATACACTCGCATAAACTTTACTCATCAGAGAACAGAGACATTTAACATAAAATATGACGCATTTACAGTCGACGTGACACTATTAACCACTCATTTGTAGTAAAAATATTGTTTTTCTGGATAATCTCCGTCAATCATTGAATACCATCAACAAACTGGAAATCAACCATGAATAAACTGTTCATCTGGTTATTAATAGCCATACTTGGCGCATTGGCTGTCGGCAGTATTGCCATTAGCCGAGGCGAAAGCATCAATGCCCTCTGGTTTATTACCGCAGCGCTCTGTATCTACGCCATTGCCTATCGCTTTTATGCTGCCTGGATTAGCGTCAGTGTCCTGGTTGTTGACCCAACACGGGCAACACCCGCCGAGCGACTTGACAATGGCCGGGATTTTGTACCGACCAATAAATGGATCGTCTTTGGCCACCATTTTGCCGCGATAGCAGGTCCCGGCCCCTTGGTCGGCCCCACTTTGGCGGCACAATTCGGTTATCTTCCGGGTACCTTATGGATATTGTTTGGCGCTGTTTTGGGAGGCTGTGTTCAGGACATGGTCACACTGTTTCTGTCAACCCGCCGCAATGCCAGGAGTCTGGGCCAGATGGCGCGCGATGAATTGGGGCCATTGGGCGGTTCAGCTGCATTGATCGGCACGTTTGCGATCATGATCATATTGATTGCGGTTCTGGGACTGGTGATCGTCAATGCCATGAAACATAGTCCCTGGGCGACCTCTACAGTGTCTGCCACGATTCCGATTGCGATGATTGTCGGAATTTACATGCGCCATTTTAGACCCGGCCAGGTACTTGAAGCCTCCGCTTTGGGCGTCATTTTATTATTGCTTTCGGTAGTCGGTGGCAGTTGGGTCGATCAGCATGAAACATTGCATCTAATATTTGATCGTGATGGCTTATATTTAGCATGGTGGGTCATGGCCTATGGCTTGGCGGCCGCTATATTTCCGGTTTGGCTGCTCTTGGCGCCCCGAGATTACTTATCGACATTCATGAAGTTAGGCACCATTACTTTGCTGGCTGCTGCTATCATCATGCTGCAACCGCAAGTCAAAATGCCGGCATTGACTCAGTTCATTGACGGTACCGGCCCCATTTTTGGCGGCAAATTATTTCCTTTCGTTTTTATTACCATTGCCTGCGGCGCTATTTCTGGTTTTCATTCGCTGATCGCATCCGGCACTACGCCAAAATTGCTGATGAACGAGCGGGACATACGGATGATTGGCTACGGCGGCATGCTGTTAGAGTCTTTCGTTGCGATAATGGCGATGATTGCCGCCACCGTATTGGAACCCGGCATATTTTTCGCCATCAACAGCCCGGCAGGCGTAGTAGGAAAAGAAGCAATCGATGCCGTGGCAAAAATTTCTTCCTGGGGCTTTCCAGTAACAGTAGAGCAGATGCAAACCCTGGCGACACAAATGGGCGAATCCACCTTGTTTGCCCGCACAGGCGGCGCACCATCTCTTGCCGTTGGCATGGCCAGCATCTTTGGTAGTGCTTTTGGTGAAAAACTGCTCGCCGTCTGGTATCACTTTGCCATCATGTTCGAAGCCATTTTCATTCTGACGACTCTGGATGCCGGCACAAGGGTTGGCCGTTTCATGCTGCAGGACATGCTCGGCAATATCTGGCCAAAAATGGCAGAAACCTCCTGGATGCCATCGGTCATTCTTACCAGCGCGGTCGTGGTAGCAGGCTGGGGCTATTTTCTCTATATCGGGGTTATTGATCCTAATGGCGGCGTCAACATTCTCTGGCCCTTGTTTGGCATAGCCAATCAAATGCTGGCTGCGATTGCCTTAAGCGTGGCAACGGGCATATTGGTTAAATCCGACAAGCTCAACTATGCCTGGATAACGGGCCTGCCCTTAGCTTGGCTGATTACCATCACTACAACCGCCGCATGGGAAAAAATAACCAGCAGTGATAACCGGGTTGGCTTTTTTTCGGCCGCCGATGACCTGTCCAGCAAACTGGCGGCAGGCACATTATCTGCCGAAAAAGTCGCCATCGCGCCACAGTTGATATTCAATCTGCATCTGGATGCCTGGCTAACGCTGTTTTTTGTGACCTTGCTATGGCTCATCGTTTTTGACATGTTGCGGGTTTGTTATCGCTATTTGACGGGCAAATCAGTACCGCCATTGTCCGAGACAGGCCATCAGGTCACAAAACTGGTTGAAGAATGGGTGAGAGATTAATGCTTCGAAAAATACACGCTATTTGGCGCATCGTTCGTCGCTTATCCGGCGACGATGCCTATGAACGCTATTTGCAGCATTTTGCTGAGCATCACCAAAATGGTTGCAGCCATTCTGAAAAACCCTTAAGCAAAAAAGTTTTTTTTAAACAATGGCAGGATGAAAAGTGGCAGGGGGTTAAACGGTGTTGCTAGATCAACAAGGTAGCCTATGAAGTGCAACGTAACACGGGGGAAATCAAAGTCATCAACAACTGGATATTACACAAGACCAACCTGATCCAGTCTACTCACTGCTTTGTCAGATCAATGACATTGAGTATTAGGCCCCCTGTTTATTCAATTTACAGTCACATTACCGAAACAATCGTGTATTAAGCTAGTTGTGACTTACCGGTCACGGTATAATCGATTGTTCTCCATTTATTTAAACACAGGCTGTATTAAAGTATGTCTATTGAGAAGCGCTCCATTCGTCGTCGTGGCATTTATTTGTTACCCAATTTATTTACCACAGGCGCATTGTTCGCAGGATTTTATTCCATTACTTCCGCCATCAACGGACACTTCGAAACCGCCGTCATTGCCATTTTTGTCGCCATGATCCTGGATGGCCTGGATGGCAGGGTTGCCCGCTTAACCAACACCCAAAGCGAATTTGGCGTGCAATATGACAGTCTATCCGATATGGTGTCGTTTGGCGTAGCGCCTGCTTTGGTGATGTATATCCTGGCCTTATCCAGCATGGGCCGAGCCGGTATGTTTGCTGCTTTTGTTCACACGGCAGGCGGCGCATTGAGACTGGCGCGTTTCAATGCTCAAGTCGGCACAGCAGACAAACGCTATTTTCAGGGCCTGCCCAGCCCTGCTGCTGCTGCCATTCTGGTCGGATTTATCTGGTTTTGTCTTGAACATGATTACGACATTCAAGTGATCAAGTATTTTGCCCTGGTATTAACCATCTGCACAGGCCTGTTGATGGTCAGTAATTTCCGTTACTCCAGCTTTAAAGAAATCGACTTAAAAGGTAAAGTCCCTTTTATTGTTGCAATCGCCGTTATGCTCAGCATAGCCTTCGTCATGGCACAACCACAAACCACGCTCTTCTTCATCTCGCTCGGCTATGCCATTTCAGGACCGGTTGTTACGTTAGTCATGAGAAAACGCCGATTACTGGAACGCAAAATGTAAAATCCACTTGAGCACCTGCAGCCAATGGCGTATAGTTATTTGCATGTTTATTCAACCCATTATGAATTTCGCATTTCCCCACGATAGCACAAAGCCTGCATGCGTAACCCTGCATTCGCTCTTGTGCCTGTCTTTCAGATTCCTGCCCTGATGGGCATTAATCTACCCCAATAAAATTATTTACGAATTCCCATTGTGTTGATGATCAATACAAGTGTTGATTGCCCTTCATCACCCAAAAGTCTGCCAAAGTAGCGAAACGGTGTGCGAAGAAAGGAGTTTTTATGCAAGACAAATTAATTATTTTTGATACGACTTTGCGCGATGGCGAACAAAGCCCCGGCGCATCTATGACGCGTGAAGAAAAAGTCCGTATTGCCAAGGCTTTGGAACGTTTAAAAGTGGATGTCATCGAAGCCGGTTTCCCGGCAGCGAGCCCCGGTGATTTTGAATCCGTACAGGCCGTTGCCAATATTATTAAGGACAGCACAGTCTGCGGCTTGGCCAGAGCGCTGGATAAAGATATTGATCGTGCCGGCGCGGCACTTAAAGGTGCCAGGCACTCACGCATCCATACCTTTATTGCGACGTCACCGATTCATATGCAAATGAAATTGCAGATGACGCCCGAGCAGGTGATTGAACATGCCGTTAAAGCCGTCAAACGAGCCCGCCAATTTACCGATGACGTGGAGTTTTCACCTGAAGATGCCGGACGTTCCGAGGAAGATTTTTTATGCCGAATTCTTGAAGCCGTCATCGATGCCGGCGCGACTACACTGAATATTCCCGATACCGTCGGCTACAGCGTGCCTCTCCAATTTGGCGCCACGATTGCCAGTCTGATCAAACGCATACCCAATTCGGATAAGGCCATTTTTTCCGTGCATTGCCACAATGACTTGGGCCTGGCGGTGGCCAACTCCTTGTCCGCAGTCATTAACGGCGCCCGCCAGGTTGAATGTACGATCAACGGCTTAGGTGAACGCGCAGGCAATGCCGCACTGGAAGAAGTGGTGATGGCTGTGCGCACCCGTCAGGATGTATTCAAATGCCAAACCAGTATTGATACCCGGGAAATTTTGAACTGTTCAAAACTCGTGTCATCCATCACCGGTTTCCCTGTACAACCCAACAAAGCCATTGTAGGCGCCAATGCGTTTGCTCACGAGGCTGGCATACATCAGGATGGCGTATTAAAAAGTCGCGAGACTTACGAAATCATGCGCGCAGAAGATGTTGGCTGGTCGGCAAACCGCATGGTGCTGGGCAAACATTCAGGCAGAAATGCCTTTAAATCCCGCATCACCGAATTAGGCTATGAGTTTACATCGGAAGAAGAGTTAAACGATGCTTTCTCGCGTTTCAAACAATTGGCCGATAAAAAGCACGAAATTTTTGATGAGGATTTGCAGGCGTTAATCTCGGAAGCGGGTTTTGAAGCGGAAGATGAAACCATCAAATTGATTTCATTAAAAGTCTGTTCGGAAATCGGTGAAGTACCCAATGCCAAGGTCACCTTGCGCATAGCGAATAAAGAAGTGGTAGGAAGTTCCGAGGGCGGTGGCGCCGTTGACGCCAGTTTAAAAGCCATCGAAAAACTGGTGATGACAAATGCCACATTGGAGCTTTATTCCGTCAACAATATCACCAACGGTACTGACTCTCAGGGTGAAGTCACAGTCCGGCTCGAAAAATCCGGCCGCATTGTCAATGGTTTGGGTGCGGACACCGACATCGTCATTGCTTCAGCAAAGGCCTATATCAATGCCGTTAATAAACTGCAAAGTCCTGACCAACGCAGACATCCTCAAAAAGGAGATGTCTAAACAGGATTATCGACAGGCAAGAGTCAGGGTGCGGTATCTTGTCTGTCGTTGTACTCGCGGAGATTTCATTGGATAACTCGATACGCTTGCAATACCTGGAAGCCATGGGCGTTGACGTCTGGATTCCCAGAATAGCCGCGCCTATCGAGCAACAACTGACGGAAGAGCCTGTTTCGGATCAATCCAATACAAACTCCGCCAATCCTGCTCATTCGGACTGGACGCTTTTGCAATCTCGGGTTGCAGCCTGTACCAAATGCGCGTTATGTGAAACCCGCACCCAAACCGTCTTTGGTACCGGAAACCAAAACGCTGACTGGCTGATCATTGGTGAAGCCCCCGGACAACATGAAGACTTGCAGGGCAAACCCTTTGTCGGCAATGCCGGTTTATTACTGACTGAAATGCTACGCGCCATCGGCCTATCACGCGACGAAGTTTTCATTACCAACATATTGAAGTGCCGACCCCCAGGCAACCGCGACCCAAAACCGGAGGAAGCTGAAAATTGTCATGGCTATCTGCTGCAACAACTCAACCTGATAAAGCCTAAAATTATTCTGGCTGTCGGACGCATTGCCGCTCAAACCTTACTAAAAACCGATGCACCGCTCGCCAAGTTGAGGGGCAAAAAACATACTTTCAATGATACCCCGGTTGTTGTAGTCTATCACCCGGCCTATTTGTTGAGATCATTGTCCGAAAAACACAAGGCCTGGCTGGATTTGCTTTTAGCAATGCGAATTTATAACGAAATTGAAGGTTAATCATGCGTGGGTTATTGGACCGAATAAAAGATTTTGTAATTTATGATGCTGACAGAGATTTCTACGCCCAGATATTTCCGGACTCGGTCGATAGAAAGGATTTAATGCGTTTGCGCAAAATGACCTCAACCGATTTACCGGAAGTCCTGGAAATTGAGAAAAAAAACTACCAATTTCCGTGGGAAGAAGACATTTTCAGAGACTGTTTCAGGGCCGGTTATTACTGCTGGGTTTGCGAAGAATCCGATAAAGTATTGGGCTACAGCATCCTGTCAGTTGGCGCTGGAGAAGCGCATATCCTCAATATTTCTGTCGACCCCACAGAACAGGGCCAGGGCATTGGCCGCAAAATGCTGGAAAATCTAATTGACGTAGCTCGCGGTCAGGCTGAAACCGTATTTCTGGAAGTTCGGCCTTCCAATCCAGTCGCGATCGCACTCTATGAGGATGTTGGCTTCAATGAAATTGGCATAAGAAAAGGCTATTACCCTGCGGAAAATGGCCGCGAAGACGCGCTTATGCTGGCACTTCATCTCTGCTGATTTAATTTAGCGGGCTTCTACGGGCCCGTTTCTCCTCAAATCCAAGTTTCCCATGTCGCATCCCAACTCCCAGCCTGACGCAGAAACTTCGCCGCATATCGAAAAACTGCTGGATGCCGCCAATTCAGCATCGCAATCCGTTGCGGCGCTGCACATCGCGTTCATGGCTTTTGTGGCGTATCTGGGCGTCATTGTCTGGGGTACCACTCATGAAGACTTACTTCGCATCAGTCCGGTAAAACTGCCGATTCTCGATGTCGAATTGCCTCTAACCGCTTTTTACTGCGTTGTGCCCTGGATGGTGGTTCTGCTGCATTTCAATCTGCTCATGCAACTGGAACTGCTGTCCTGCAAGCTGTGGAATTTAGACCGCGATCTCCCGACCACGACATCAGGCCAGCAAATCCGTGATCGCCTGTTCATCTTCCCTTTCACGCATCTCATTGTGGGGCGTTCCAGCGTCTGGCTAATACGCTGGCTTTTGTCCTTGATAGTCGGGATTACGGTCATCGCCCTCCCCTTAATAATGCTGCTCGCGGCACAAATCCGCTTTCTGCCCTTCCACGACGAAGCCATCACCTGGTCACAGCGTCTCGCGGTTTGGATAGATGCCGCCATGCTGCTGGCCTTGTGGCCTTTAATTGCCTCGCCTCAGGATCGTGCCCGGGAATGGTGGAAAAACGCTGCCTTCCAGTTACTGGGCTACTGGCCTGCAACCCTGCGGCACTGGCTGGCACTTGGCTGGAATCGATTGATACGCTTTCTACAGCGTCGTTGGCCTGCTGTTCCCATGCGCGAACTAGACGTGCACGCGGTGTTGCATAACGGCATTCAGCCCAAAGGTATGGTTGTCTTGCTGTTCTCCCTGCCCATGGTGTTACTGCTGAGCATTGTCGCCGTAATACCGGGAAGCATCACCGTCCATGCCTATTTCAATCCAACAGTCCACAATAAAGTTTCTGAAGATTCAAGAACCTATTTTGAAGACTGGTTGATCCAGCGCGCCCCACAGTCCTGGCTAAGTGTTGCCGTCCACAAAAATGATCTGGTTTTCTGCACGTCGCTGGCACTGGCTGAAAAAACGGAAGCCTCATCGCTTCAGGTCATGTTTGGTCCGTGCTCATGGTTCAATTTAGGTTTTTTCCCGCGCAACCTCAGTCTAAAAGAAAGTCGTCTGGTTCCCAAAGAAGTTTCGCTTTCACTGCTGACCAAAGCCATCGCCCTTGACAAATCGGTGCGTGATGCAGCGTTCAAGGAGTTTGATGGTCTGAATCTGCAAAATCGTGATTTACGCTTTGCCAATTTATTGGGGGCCGTGTTACCCAAGGCGGACCTGAGACATGTCCAGCTACAAGGCGCGATATTACTAAAAGCCAAACTCCAGGGGATCATCGGCTGGGACAAAACCCAGTTACAAGGCGCAATTTTGGGTGGCACGCAACTGCAAGGCGCCGGCTTGATTGAGGCCGATCTGCAAAACGCCGACCTGCGTGGCGCCAATCTCCATGGTGCAGACCTGAGCTGGGCAAAATTACAGAGCGCCGATTTACGCGGTGCGAATCTGCAGGTGGCAAACCTGCAAGGGACAAAACTGCAGGGCGCCGATCTGCGCGGTGCAAATCTGCAGGGCGCCAACCTGAAAAACGCCCAGTTACAAGGTGTCGATCTCAGTTATGCAAAACTGGAAGGCTCGGAACTGATGCAGGCCGATCTGCAGGGTGCCCTACTCCAGGAGACTCGCGTCCACGGCAGTGACTGGTCCCAAACCAATCTCGAAGGCATTTATCTTGTCGAGAGCGCAGAGGCCGACTGGAATACCCACCACCAACAAAAACTGGAAACGATGCTGCAACCCATAATGGATCCTGAAAAACTTAGCGCCCTACAGAAACGCTTGCAGTCAGCCGACACACGTATGTCGCTTAATCAATCACCCCGTCGAAAAGGCTGCTATAGTGCGAAAACTGCTCTATTGCTCTGTGACTATCACCAACCTGAACAGCTTGCTGCCTACCGGACGGAGAGTTTGCACCCCAAACTGCGAGAGCTGGCTTGCTCCGATGCCTCAATTGCCACAGGCATTGCAATACGTAGTTCCGAAACAGCCCAAAACAGTTCCCCGTATTTTGGCTTGACCACTGAATTACTCAAGGTACTGGACATGCCCAAACCTTGCCCGGGACTAGCTGCGCTCCCTGAGCAAATACTCAACAAATTACGGAATACTGCCGAACAACAGAACCATCAATAATGATGGCGTGTTGAAGCAATCGATCAAAAACCGAAACAATCACTCAAAATAGTCTTGAGCATGCTACTGGATTTTTCTCCTTACCAAATGGCGTCAATTGCCCTGGTGTTCGTTTGGACCGGCTTTGTGCGGACCGGGTTTGGTTTTGGCGGTGCAGCACTTGGACTGCCTCTGATGCTGTTCGTGCATAATAATCCGCTTTTATGGTTACCCATCATTAGCGTGCATTTACTGGTTTTTTCCGGCTTAACGCTGCTAAACCGCTTGCATAATGTTGACTGGCCCTATTTGCGGCGTTCTTCCATTTACATTGTTCCTCCGGCCATCCTGGGCGTTTTCGGTCTGGTGAATCTTCCCGTATTATGGCTGAATAGCTTTATTTATTCGATTACCCTGTTTTATGGCTTCACCTGGGTATTCAACCGAAGCATTGAAAGCCATCATGCCTGGGCGGATAAAATGCTGCTTATTTTAGGAGGATATATTGCCGGAACATCCTTGACCGGGGCGCCATTGATGGTAGCCGTCTACATGCGAAATGTCAGCAAGTACAAATTGCGCGACACCCTGTTTGTGTTATGGTTCATCCTGGTAAGCATCAAGATGACAACGTTTATTGCGCTGTCGGTTGATTTGCATTTTCTAACTGCACTGACATTATTACCGATTGCCGCCATTGGTCATGTGCTGGGCTTGAAAGCCCATAACGCCATTATGCGCAATGATTTGCTGTTCAAACGCTGGGTTGGTGCCGGTCTGGTCATTGTTAGCGTTTTGGGATTATGGAACTTATTCTGCGAATACTCCCAACACTCATCCCGGTTGGCAAGCTGCTTTAGCTAAATCGCCATACCGGTGCGGATGGCCGGCATCCCGATAAAGATGTGTTCAGGGTGTCATCCTGGCAGCTGGTTTCCGGTTCAAGACCCACCCTTGAATCCATGGTTCTTCGATTTTCACCGCAAAAAACCGGCGGTGACCGGTTTAAATATCTTTTAACAAATTATTTTGTTCAGAATCTTCCATCAATTTCCGGAAATATTCAACTGCGTTCATAAAAAGTTGCTCCTGATTGATATCCGGAAAATGATTTTGTCCACACTGTTCCAGTGCGTTAATAACATAAGCAATTGTGAGCCTGTTGATATCGACTGCAGGCATATAAACATCATCATCTTCGTCCGGATTGTTCAGCTCGACAATAATATGACTTGCCATTAACTTTGATAAAACGGGCTGGACAATTGCTATCGGGATAACCAGTCGTGTCGCTATTTCAGCCGCAGTTAATGGATTATTCAACAGAATAAAGTTCTTGATGATCAAATGCGTAATTTGGAGAGCAATAACTTTTTTCAGGGAAAAACTTAAATCAGAAAACCGGTTATTGTTGCGATTATTTTCATAATTTTGCAGGAAAAAAGAGACCTCACAACCCAATAAGATAACCATCCAGCCCATTTGCAACCAGACGACAAATAAGGGTAACGCTGCAAAACTGCCGTAAATGGCATTATAACTGGATACGCCAATCTGCAGGCTTAGATAGGCCCCCTGCAGTACATCGTAAAGAATTCCTGTCACTACGCCGGCAATTATTCCGGCTCTGGAATTGATTTTATGATTTGGCATAAAAATAAACGTAAAGGCAAATAATCCGATCATCAGAATCAAAGGCAACAAGCCCAGTGCCTTTATGACTAGCCAGGTGCCAAAGTCCGGTAACTCAATAACGGTTATTAGCCAGGTTATCTTTGTTTTCAATAGCACGGTAATACTGCTGGACGCTATCAGCAGGATGGGAGCCAACAACATGAGCGATAAATAATCACTAAATTTACGACTGATTGATCGCCCGCTGTGTATTTTCCAGATGAAATTAAAGGATTCTTCGATATTTCCAATGACGTTGATAATGGTCCAAAACAGAACAACAATACCTATTCCGGCAACAACGCCACCTTTAGTGCTGTCCAGAAGATTCTGAGCAAAACTGATGAGCTGCAATACCAGCGCATCCTGCTCTGGCGCCTGTTCGATCAATCGTTGCTCCAGCATTTTTTCAAAACCAAAACCTTTGGCAATACCAAACAACATGGCTATGACGGGCACTATCGACAATAAACTATAAAGTGTTAATGCAGAAGCCCTAAGCGGACAAAGATCGCGGGAGAAACCCTGTGCAGACAAGATACCTATTTTTAGCGACTTGATGATTGCCCCTTTAGACAGGGAAAGCCTTTGCTCGTCTAACAGCCAGATGTCTCCTTTGACAATATTGAACATGTTGAATCCCATCGGCAGATATTATGCTTTTGAATTAAGGGTGTTTATTTTAAGTGAGCTGTAATAAAGCGAATTCGAAATGGAAGGCTTTTGTGTGTTGTTGCATTCAAATGGGAATGCTATCAAATTTTGATTGCAATGCAATTTATCTTTGAAATCCGCAATAAAGCTGGAAACGAGATTTGATTTGCAAAACTGAAGCTTTGCAACATTCAAATGCTTACCTGATTACCCACAAGCTCCAGTTGAAACAGCAGACACTCAAGTCTCCGTCATGCCGGGGCGAAGTTTTTGGAAACTTATGACTCTTTGATTTCGGCTGAAGCTTATACGTAATCAGGAATGCTTATTTTGGGCGATTCATTCCTGCTATTTACCGCTGATTTTACAACTGTCATTTGTAACTAGGGAATTTCCTTGTGTTGACCCGAGAAAACGGCCATTTTCGGACCCGTGCTCTCCAGCAAGGCGAAGTAGTTGAAAAGGTAACATTACCAAATGGCGTCAACCCCGAATTGAGAATTTTGCTTATTCAACTATTATGAACAGACTGTATTGATCAAGTGTTTGAGGATTTCGATGCCCACTTCCAAGGTAAATGACAAAAAATCAAATCAAAGAGTTGCATTGCGCGTTTATGAGCAGGTAAATCTTTTCTACCAAAAAATTGCGCTTAATCAGCTCAACGAAACGCAACCCGGCTTCGATAATATTCTCAATAGTTTTGCTCGATCCCAATCGTCTGCAGGCTTGGCCGTTGAGCCATCATTTCCCTATTCGCAAAGCCAGGAAAACGATACGCTGAACGCTAACATCAGTTCTGGCGGCATCGCCTTTACCTGTAAGGAGCAGATGGAAGCCGGCGATTTTTTAATGCTCAGGATACTTTTCCTGTCCAGCATGACAGTTGTAATGACCTGTTGCAAAGTGGTTTATTGCAAACCCAGCAATCCTTATGAAAGTAACCGGCATCCTTATTCAATTGGCGCTCAGTTTATCAATTTGACGGCAGAGGACAGCGAGTTGCTGAATAAACATGTCGGCAAAAGAAAAAAACAACAATTCCTCGTTAATGGCGCCATAATAACCATCCCATTAGCCATTCTAACTGTGCCTGACCTCGCATTGGATCTGCTGATGGACGTGGGCCACCATCTGATTGAGATATTTTTGCACATGTTGCACTTAGTCTTTGAGTACCTTGAAATGGGACTTGATCATGTCATTGAACATCTTTTCCATACCGGCACGCACGAGACGCAGGTTATAGCGTTTTATGTGCTGGTTACCTTCGGACTTATAGCCCTGTACTATTTTGGACGCCTGGGCTCATCCGCTTTTATGCGATTGAGCAAGCGCCAGCTTTTATTCTGGACGCGCAAGAAATCAAGCTGCCTTTATTTCTGGAGTCATCAAACCTTGTTGGACAAAGTCAAAATTGTCGGCATAGGAACTAGCGCCATTGTCGGTTATATTTTCTTTGGCATGTGATATGTCTATGTCTGATCCAATCGTTGGGTCACAGCCTCGGACAACTGTCGGCCGTCACAAAAATTTTGACAACTCGAGAGTAAATAACCGTCGATTTTATTGTAAGGGTTCTTGATATGCAGTCAGTCAGTGAATGATTATGTGACTGGTGAATCGCTCCAGTTCGTGACTGATCACTACCGTTCAATATAGATGGGTGCAGGATCAAGCCCTGTCCGGCGAACCAGATCTTCAAGGCAGTCCGGAACGATTTTTGGGTCTAATCTCAGATATCAGAGTATGGACTCAGACAACCGCCCGGAACATATCAAAGTGTCTTATCATGCTCAACCGTATACGGACGAAGACTATCCGTGGTTCCAAACCGTATTCGCCACACCATTGCCTGTATACTAAAAGAGCAAATGAGCCTCCGTGATCTTTTCGATTCCAAAGGCATACTGGCTAATTGGCGACCATGAGACCAAAGCAGCCATCCGGTTTCATCGAGAAGATAATTCGGCAGCCCTATGTCAATTGAGCGGACATGTCATTGCCACTATTGAACGTTCAAACACCGGATGCGGTCATAAAAACGTCGGCAGGACTGACATCTAACTGCATACTTTCGAACACGACGAAGCTCAGCATGCTCAAAATCAACACTTAGCCAAATAGTAAGGGGATACATGTTTACCTGGCTTAATGAATTTTTAGGTGTAACAATTAATTTTATGCCACACGGAGCTTGTTATCTCTGGCTCCCATCGGTTTTATGGTTACACATCGTTAGCGATACCATCATTGCGCTCGCTTATTTTTCAATTCCCTTTGCGCTGTTGTATTTTGTTCACAAACGCACAGATCTTGTCTATCGCTGGGTATTTGTACTGTTTGGGATTTTTATTCTGTTATGTGGCACAACCCATTTAATGAGTATCTGGACCATTTGGTTCCCGGACTACTGGTTAGAAGGACTCATCAAATTTGCAACAGCACTTGTTTCAATCGTCACTGCTTTACTCGTTTGGCCGTTGATTCCAAAACTATTACAGTTGCCAAGTCCGGAGGCCTTGAAAACAAGTGAAACCTATCTTCGTGCTATTTTCAATGCGACGCCGGATGCCATGTTAATCAGCAATGATCAGGGAATTATTACCATGGTTAATCAGCAAGCGGAATGCCTGCTGGGCTATAAGGCCCATGAATTAGTCGGACAGTCGATTGACATTTTGGTGCCGGAGCGCTTTCGTTCGAACCATCCCAAACTACGCGCCCAATTTGCCAGCTCACCCTGCTCTCAAACGACAGAAATGAGCCGCGTGTTACTGGCTTTAAAAAAAGATAACAGTGAATTTGACGTGGACATCAGTTTAAGCCCCATTAAAACGGAACAAGGTCAATTTTTCGCCAGCGCCTTGCGAGATGTCACTTTTCGGAAACAAGCCGAAGCGGCGCTTCTGGAAAGCGAAGATCGTTTTCGCCGCATGGCAAACAACTCGCCTGTAATGATTTGGATTACTGATGAAAACGGAAACCCGTCTTTCGCTAATCAATCCTGGCGTGATTTTACCGGGATTTATTCAGCGCACATAGCTTACCAAGAGTGGATCCAAACGGTACATCCTGATGACCGGGATACCGCTTTCGCGGGGTATTACCAAAACACGCAAAGCCGAGATCCCATTACATCGGAATACCGTTTACGTAGTGTTGATGGAACTTGGAATTGGATATTAGACAAAGGGATACCCATCTTTAATGAAAACGGAGTGTTTTCCGGTTACATGGGTTCTGCAATTGACATCACTGAACGCAAACAAGCAGAAGCGAATCTTCGCGTCGCTGCAACTGCTTTTGAAACCCAGGAATCCATGGTCATCACCGATGCCAACCAGGTCATTTTACAGATCAACCGTGCTTTCACTGAGTCTACCGGTTACACCGCAGCCGAATCAATCGGTCAGAAAATGAATTTAATTAAATCGGGTCGCCACGATGACGCTTTTTATGTTGCCATGTGGGAAAGCATCAACAGCACCGGTTCCTGGCAGGGCGAAATTTGGGACCGCCGCAAAAATGGAGAACTTTACCTCCAATGGTTAACGATCACTGCCGTGAAAGGGAATGACGGTGTTGTTTCCCATTATGTCGGGACCCATGTCGACATCACCGAGCGCAAGCTGGCCGAGGAAGAGATCAAGCATTTAGCCTTCTATGATCCACTGACTCACCTTCCCAATCGGCGATTGTTGAAGGAGCGGTTAAAACACTGCATTGAGGTAGAACGACGCGAAGGCAAGAAACTGGCATTGCTCATGCTCGATCTTGATCGCTTCAAGTCAGTTAATGATAGCTTAGGGCATCTAGCGGGCGACGAATTGCTTCAGCAGGTCGCTGAAAGAATCACAAGCCGATTACGCGATGTAGACACGGTAGCCCGCTTGGGTGGCGATGAATTTATTATGCTGTTGGAAGACATTAATCATCCTCAAGATGCCGCTCGAGTGGCTGAAGAAATCGTCGCTGATCTAAATAAGCCCTTTAAGTTGAGTCAAAGTGATGAAGTGTGGATTAGTGCCAGCATTGGCATCAGCCTGTATCCAGAACATGGAGGCCAATTTGAACTACTCATGGATCATGCTGACGCAGCGCTGTATCAAGCCAAAGATCAGGGCCGCGGTTGTTTTGCCTATTTTTCTGAGGATCTTACGCATTCAGTTCGACAACGCATAGCATTGGAATCTCGGCTACGAAGAGCGATTGAGCAACAGGAACTGCGTCTGTATTACCAACCGCAAATAGATATTCTAAGTGGCAACATTGTCGGCGCCGAAGCGTTGGTGCGCTGGCAAGACCCTATCGAAGGGCTCATTTCACCGTCGCTTTTCATTCCTATTGCCGAAGAAACCCATTTGATTGTGGCTATTGGTGAATGGGTGTTACGAGAAACCTGTAACCAGGGCCGACAGTGGCTGGAGTCTGGAATACCCCCATTAACCTTAGGCGTCAATGTTTCCCCGCATCAATTCCGACGTAGCGATATCAATGCCCTGGTTGCAACGGTACTTGCCGAAACCCACTTTCCTGCAGAGTATCTGGAATTGGAAATAACTGAAACGGGCTTGATGGAGAATCAGGAAAATGCGACGAATATCCTGAACAGCCTCCATGATCAAGGCATTCGTCTGGCTATTGACGATTTCGGGACAGGCTATTCATCACTGGCTTATCTCAAACGTTTTCCGTTGGATGTTTTGAAAATTGACAAAAGATTTATCGACGAGATTCCGCATAACAAAGACGATATGGAAATTGCTGCAACGATTGTCGCAATGGGACATGCCCTAGGCTTAAAAGTGTTGGCTGAAGGCGTGGAAACACCCGAGCAGCTGTCGTTCTTGCAAGCAAAAAGTTGTGATTCCTACCAGGGCTTTATTAAAAGTCGACCGTTACCTGCAGAAGAGTTCGCTCAGTTTTTACGGGATCAACTGCGGGATCGGTAAAGGGAGATAACATTACGACTTGATAATTGGCACGAAAATCTAACATTAAAGGGAACCGCTAAAAATTGCACTTCGACAGGCTCAGTACCCTCAGGGCATAAATGCGAACGGGAGTTTAGTTAAATCAGCAACTTATCCGCTCGTGCTGAGCTTGTCGAAGCATGATTGAATAATTTTTCAGAGGCTCCCTAAATTCTATATTTTTGACGCCTGGCGATGTTAAAGCGCTTCATCAATTGTTTTGGCAAAAAATGACTCCAGGGGCTTCTGGCTGACCGATATTTTTTCTTGTGCCCTTGGTTATTGGCGAACAATGGATGAGGCAGCTCTTAAAGGGGCGGTGCTTCAGACTCGAAGAACCCCGTGTAGTTGGCTCCCGCGCATCAAGAAACTCGGGTGTTTCCGGTGATGGCTTTTTGCTGGACTCACAAAGTGGAGATTGGCAACACGATAGTGTTTTGCCCATAAAAATCAAAACGCACCTGCGCAAGCCCAAGCATTTTTAGTTATAGGCTGGATTGTATTGGTTCTGAATGGTTTAACGCCTGTTCAAGATCAAGCAAACGGATCAGAACATTGATTTCATTGCTGTCACCAGTGCCTTCGGCACATTCGGCTAAGATTAAGGCGGCGGCCTGTTAATTTTTGTCATGTACAGAGAAATTTGTTATATCATTCGGAAGTTTTAAAAAGTCCCTGTCCCGACAGAATTAATCAATAAATCTCCTTATTTTGAAAAACTTGGTTTGTCATATTAATCAATTGAAGATCCCGCTTCGTCTGATCGACAAGCTTGTCAGTATTCCAGAACAGCCATAACTTTGATTGAATAGGCTACAGAGATTATGATGATATCCGGCGAAGTGTCAAAACCAGTCACAAAAAACACTTGTCTTCACCTTTCTCATTTTATTTAAGGCTTACGCAGAACAAGGATGGATAAGGGATGAACTCAATCAAAAATCAAACAATGAATTCAATGCAATTATTTGAAGGCCCAATACTTCCGCTATCCAGATTTTTGTTTACATTCAAATATGAAGGCAACAATGCCTTGCCCCCGTATTCAGGATCGGCGTGGCGAGGCGCTTTCGGCACAGCACTTAAACACACCGTTTGCGTGGTTCGAAATACACCCTGTCAGGAATGCATGCTCAAGCAGACCTGTGCGTATCCCTATATATTCGAGACACCCCCCCCAGAGAATGCGACAAAAATGCGTCTCTACACAGCCGCTCCCCATCCATTTGTTATTCACATATCCTCAAACACTTCAGAGAATCCTGGTGAAATCAAACTTGGGCTAACTTTATTTGGCCAGGGGCACCGCTACCTACCCTATATCATTCATGCCTTTTCAAAAGCGGGCAAACAGGGCATGGGCAGTCGAAAACAGATCTTTGAATTGACTCAAGTCGACCAAATCAATGAGGATTTGAGTGCTTCCTGCATCTATCAGAATAGTTTGCTAACACAGCCCCGAACTCCCAAGGCAGCTCCAGCCCCAAAATGTCCGTCCTCTATAACAATTCACCTGGAGACGCCACTAAGAATCAAACAGGAGGGCAAGCACTGTAATGAAACCCGGTTAAGCTTTTCATCATTTTTTGGCAGTTTGTTGAGGCGACATTCCATGCTGACCTACTTTCATACCGATACGCCACTGGAAACCAATTTTTCGGGACTGATGCAGCAAGCTAGAGAGATTCAATTACGGGACCAACAATTGACCTGGCATGACTGGACTCGTTATTCATCACGGCAACAAACTAAAATGAACATGGGCGGGTTGATTGGTTCGTTTTCCCTCGATGGCGATTTACAGAATTTCTGGCCTTATTTGTGGCTAGGTCAGTGGACACACACCGGCAAAGGCACCAGCATGGGTTTGGGTGCCTACAGAATTGAAACCACAAGCTTGCCAACAATAAAAAATTGATCATCCATAAGTGAAAATAGAGTCATGGACGCAACCACAAAAATAAACAATATATTATTGGTCGTGACCGGCTTGAGCCCACAGGTTGTTACCGAAACACTGTTTGCCTTGCATTGCCAAGGCCATATTCTACCCGACCAAATCCATATACTGACCACTACCGAAGGTTATCGACGGGCACAACTCACTCTCATCAACGATGGTTGGCTTGCACGATTTTATAGCGACTATCAACTTCCACCACCTGAATTCTCTGAAGAAAATATCCATGTTTTGCAAAATTCGGATGGCCAGTCTTTAGACGACATTCGTACACAGACCGACAATCAAGCCATGGCCGATACCATCACCGAATGGATCAGAACATTCACATCCCGTACCGATAATTCTCTCCACGTATCCATCGCCGGTGGCCGGAAAACCATGGGGTTTTATGCGGGTTATGCGCTGTCGTTATATGGCCGCATACACGATCGCCTAAGTCATGTACTGGTCTCCGCTGACTATGAATCGCATCCCCAGTTTTATTATCCTACGCCGTATTCACAGGTTATTTATGGTAACGATCCCACCCGAAAACCCCTGGATACCCAAAACGCTGATGTTATGCTTGCCGACATCGCCTTTGTGCGATTGCGTCATGGCCTGGATAATTCCTTGCTGCAAGGTAAAAGCAGTTTCAGCGAGTCGGTTGCCAGAGCTCAGCGAGCAATAGGCCCTGCGCATTTAACCATTGATTTCAAACAGCGAAGTCTGAAAGCCCACAACACCGTCATAAAATTAGGCCCAACCGAATTTGCATTTTACAACTGGCTGCTGCAACGCCAGCTAGCTGGTCAGAATAATCCCGGTTGCCCCGCCGATGGAGCGCCTGAACAGTGCTATGCCGAACAATATATCAAAGAATATCGGGCCATTTGCGGGGAGCTGGGCGGTGCCGATCGTACCCTCCAGACATTAATGCACGGTATGAGCAAAGCTTTTTTTGAGCAGCGTAAATCGCGAATTAACAAAATAATGAAAGAAACATTAGGACCCAGTGCTTCAGCCTATTTGATCAGCGCCGTCGGTAAAAGACCCAGAACCCGCTATCAGATAGATTTGAGTAAAGAACAGATTCAGTATCAACAGGAGAAAAAAGGATGACCATCAATCCATTGCTTGAACAGTCAAGCCGCATCGCATTAGCGGCTTTCCTGCATGATTTGGGGAAATTTGCCGAACGGGCAAAAATTCCTGTAAACCAGGAAATTTTGGACACCAACAAACAACTGTATTGCCCGCATCGGAAGCAATTTACCGACGACAAAGGCTGGTTTAGTCATGTTCACGCGGCTTACACCGGTTTGGCAATGGACTTGATCGAAGATTATCTGCCCGAATTAAAAGGCGCGGATTTTGCGCCCTTCGGCTCGTGGAAAACTAAAGATGTGGATGATTCGTTTATCAATGCAGCGGCCAAGCACCATAAACCGGAAAGCTTCTTGCAATGGATTATCGCAACAGCTGATCGAGTGGCATCGGGTTTTGACCGAGAAGAGTTTGAAGAATATAACCAGGCGGACGAAGGCACTTCCACCGGAAAAAACCACTACACTGCAAGACAGCTCCCTTTGTTTGAACAAATTCGACTGAATTGCAAAGCCGAGCAAAAATATGTTTACCGATATCCGCTCAAACCTTTGTCACCGAACAGCATCTTTCCTGTCAAAGCCATGGAATGCGAAGGTAACGATGATAAAACCGCCCAAAAGGAATACAACGAATTATGGCAAGGCTTTACCGATGCTTTAAAGCTGATGCCAAAGTCACACCGCAACAACTGGTCGTTATGGCTGGATCATTTTGAAACGGTGTGGGGTGTTTACACCCAAGCTATACCGTCAGCAACTGCGTTCAATATTCGACCGGATGTATCGTTATATGACCATTCAAGAGTCACGGCGGCATTGGCAACGGCGTTATGGCGTTTTCACCATGAGCTTGGCAGAACTGATAACGAAGCTGCCAAAGATCTCAAAGATCAGCAATATAGTTGGGAAGAAAACAAGTTTTTACTGATCCAAGGCGACTTTTTCGGCATTCAGGATTTCATTTTTGCCAGCGGCGGCGAAACCAACAAACGCGCAGCCAAACTCCTGCGTGGTCGCTCGTTTTATGTGTCATTGCTCAGCGAATGCGCTGCATTAAAAGTATTGGATGCTCTGGATTTACCCTCCACCAGCCAAGTCATTAATGCCGCCGGAAAATTCATGCTTGTTGCTGGCAACACTGACGCTACCATCGAAAAATTAAAAAATGTGCAGAAAGAACTTGATAAATGGTTTTTAGATCACAGCTGGGGGCAAGCTGGAGTCGGCTTGGCCTGGACAGAGGCTTCTTGTAATGATTTTCGTCGCCATATAGGTGGTCGCGACCACAGCGTCGCTTCCAAAAAAAGCCCATATAAAGAACTCATCAAAAAACTGTTCACACAGTTGGAAATCATTAAAAATCAACGCCTAAATCTTTGCGGTAATTCAGCAGCTCCGATAGTTTTCAAGGATTTTCTCGATAGTTTTGATAATGACAAAGGGGTTTGCAAAATTGATGGTCGTTCTCCAGCAAGTGAACAGCTCGAACAAAACACCTACATTAGCAAACTGGCCTGGGATCAAATAGAAGCAGGTCATTGGTTAACACGTCGCGAACGCATCCTGATTACCCGACAATCATTAGGCATGACCAGTGCCTTAAAAATCCCGATTTTCGGATATCACATCAGCTTTGCAGAAAATGAAGATGCTCAAGGCAAATTCGGCGAACAAGCCAAAAATGGCAACTTACTGAGAGCCTGGGATTTTTCCCTGCCAAAATCTGCTGATAAAGCACTATGGAATGGTTATGCCCGCCGAACCATAAACGCTTATGTACCTTTATTTGATAATAAAGCCCTAACTGAAGCCGGCTTAGGAAAATATGCCGGTGAGGACGAATTGGACATTGGTGATGCAAAGACACTCAACCATATAGCCTGTGAAGACCAAACCTTGCAGGAAAATCATCAATGGCAAGGCATCAGCGCTCTCTCCACCCTAAAAGGCGATGTCGACAATCTCGGCATGATTTTTCAATCCGGTTTAAGTGACGATATTAGTTTCAGCAAAACAGCAGCATTGTCCCGCCAAATCAACGCCTTTTTTACCGTGTACTTGCCGTGGCTTTGTGACACCGAATACCCGAATACCTACACCGTATTTGCCGGTGGCGATGATTTCTTTTTAATCGGTCCGTGGCTGTCACAAATCAAGCTGGCCGGTGATATGCGACAAGCTTTTCAACGTTATGTTACCGGCAATCCGGACGTACACTTTTCCGCAGGTATCAGCACCACCAAGCCCGGCTTACCGATTACTCAATTGGGCGATATGGCTGAAGATGCATTGGGTCAGGCAAAAGCGTATAACCCAAATCAACAAATACCAGCGCCCAAAAATGCCGTCAGTTGTTTTAACCAGCTCATGTTCTGGGACGAATTTGTTGAGCTTACCTTGAAGCGCCGGCTGCGATTGCAGCAGCTGAGTGAAGAGCATGCGCTCAGCACCGGCTACGTTTATGGCTTGCTCAATTTAATTGACATGGCAGAGAAGGTCCATGAAAAACCTGAAAACGCTATCTGGCACAGCTATTTTGCTTACCGTACTGTTCGGATGCTAGAGCGAAAGAAAGAGCTCGATAAGGAGCAACGCAAACGTCGGCAAGTGGAGTTGGCTGAGGAAATTGCGAGCACCGGAATTATCCGGCACGGTGGCAATTATCGGCTTGCTTTGTTTTGTCATTTGTACCAACAGCGTGACTAATTCATTTGGAATTAATTAGCTTCAACAATTTATATTCAGCGTAGGGTGTGCTGAGGTACGAAGCGCACCGTTAAGGCTACATACTTTTAAAAACAGGAGATCAAAATGGACATCAAACTCAGCAAAACCGGCGACAAACTGGATCCGGATTTATTTAACACAGTTGCTCAAGGCGTTGCTCGACGTATCGCGGGCGATGACCCTAAGAAAACGGATAATAAACCCACGCAGCTAAGAAGATTCTATGACGAAATTGTTTTGTGGGATAACAAGGTGCTTATGCACCCGGAAAAATTCGATGAATACCTCCCTTTTATCCGCATGCTCAATGCAAAGGCGGCATATGCCAAAGGCCGAAAACTCGTAGATGAAAATTTTGTCGGACTACTAAATAGCTGTTTACAACAAGTCATCAACCCTGAAACATTACATACTTTCAAATTGTTCATGGAAGCATTCATGGGCTTTTATAAACAAGAACGCCCCAACTAAGGAGAACGGACTATGCAACTCACCAACATTCAAAAACTCACTGGCCAAATTGAATTGCTCAGCGGACTGCATATCGGTAGCGGCAACACTGAAATTCATATTGGAGGGACCGATAATCCGGTAATCACTAATCCGATTACGCAACAGCCTTATATTCCTGGCTCAAGCATCAAAGGCAAAATGCGCAGTTTGCTGGAGTGGCAATTGGGTGTCGTCGGACATACTGATGGCCAGCCTTTAAGCTTTAAACATCTAAAAAAATTGGATAACAAAGTACTAGATAAAGCTAAATCCTTGATAAAACTATTCGGCGGTGCGCCTGATGGCGATTTAGCACAGGCCTTACTGGCAGAAATCGGCCCCAGTCGGCTGGCTTTCTGGGATTGCGCACTGGATAAAAATTGGGTGACAGAGATGGACAAGAAAAATCTGCTGCTCACCGAAGTAAAAACGGAAAACACCATCGACCGTATTAAAGGAACAGCAGAGAATCCGCGTAACACCGAGCGTGTCCCCGCCACCGCAAAATTTGACTTTAATCTCACCATACGAGTTCATAACAACGAAGACCTGACTGACACACTTCTGGTTGGCCTTAAATTGTTAGAATACACTGGCCTGGGTGGTTCCGGTTCGCGCGGCTACGGCAAAATAAAATTCCTTGACCTGAAACTGGATGGTGAAGATTTTCAATCCAGACTGGAACGGCTCAAATTGCAAGAGGCTTCCTAATGCAAAGCTTTTGCGTGACACTCAAACCTTTATCAGCATTTGCTACACCGTTAAAGGGCGATACGCTGTTTGGGCAATTGTGCTGGGCGATTCGTAATCGGCTGAGTGATTCCAAGTTAATCAACTGTCTGGAAGGTTACAACCACAACCGACCATTTGCCGTGGTTTCCGATGCGTTTCCAGAAAGTTTTCTGCCACTGCCAAAATTGCCGAGTTGCTTTTACCAACACCCGGAAGGCGAAGATCGCAAAGCGGTAAAAAAGCTTGCCTGGCTTCCAGAAGTTGAGCTGCAGAAACCGCTTAACGAATGGTTACGTCATGCCGTTAATTCCAGTACGATTGCCTCATCGATAAGCAATAAATCTTTCGAAGCCACACATTCGGGTACAACCCCTTCGTCGCGAGTACAAGCGACAAGCCTCAGTGAAAAACACCCGCATTCCCATAACACCATCAATCGCCAGACCAATACGACCGGCGAAGGCGGCTTTGCACCTTACAGTGTTGAACAAGAATGGTTTATTCCCGGCTTACGCTGGACTGTCTATGTCTTGCTGGATACCGGCCTGTTAAACATGGCGGATTTTCAACAGTGCCTAAAAGACATAGGCAACTTTGGCTTTGGCAAAGATGCCAGCATTGGTTTGGGAAAGTTTGAAGTCGTAGATTTTCAAGAAAAACCATTACCAGCACAAGCAAATGCCAACGCCTGTTTAACTCTTGCGCCGTGTGCGCCGCAAGGACAGGGTTTTGACAGTAATCATAGTTATTACCAATTGTTCACTCGCTTTGGCCGTCATGGCGACGTAGCCGTCCACCAAGAGGGTAAGCCCTTTAAAAATCCAGTGTTATTGGCTCAAACCGCCGCTGTTATTTATATGACTCCAGAAAAAAACAGTTTTATCGGTCAAGGCATTGGTGGCAATGGTGAATTATCTAAAACACTTGCAGCAACCGTACATCAAGGTTATGCGCCAGTGATTGCGATTAACTTTAATCCGAAGGTGCCGGCATGACACATTTTTTAAATCACTATACCCTTAAATACACGCCGCTATCACCCTTGCATATTGGCGCTGACGAAAGTTATGAACCGGGCAATTATGTCATTGATGAAGCGGGTGGCGCTTTGTATAGTTTTGATAGTCAGGCGGCTCTGGCAGGTTTAACGGACAGCGATCGACAACAGCTTTTAAACATCGTCAATGGCAAGCCGGACGACTCAATGCTGACTAAAGTACAGGCTTTTTTTCATAACCAGCGAGAAAAATTAGTAGCCTTTGCGATGCCACCTGTGCCAACTGCAAGCGGAATCAAAACTTTGTATGAAAAGCGAATAGGTAAAACCGCGCAACATGAAGGACAAGGCAAACGCGTTATCAATAAACTGGAAATCGAACGCACGTTCTTCAATCCGGTCAATGGCAAACCCTTGCTGCCCGGCAGTAGTATCAAAGGTGCCATTCGCACAGCACTGCTGGATGCTATCAATGATGATAATCCGCTTCGTGACCGTAATGAACGCAATCAACAGCTTCAGGAACGTTTATTTTCTGGAAAATTTCATACAGACCCTCTGCGGTTGGTATCGGTCGGCGATGCGGCTTGGCACGGTTCTCCTGAAAAACCAGCGTGTCAGGTGCAATTTGCCGTCAACCGCAAACGTAAACCCGTTTTTAAAGATGGAAAATTAGTTCAATCACAAGCGGAAGCCAGCAATCTTTATCAACTACTGGAATGTGTAGCACCCCAACATTACCAGAGCTTTACGGGCAGCCTAACCTTGCAGAAGACGCAGTCCGTTGGAGAACATCATCCTAAATTGCCCAAGCAGTCTTTGCACTGGACTGCAAAAGACATTGCCGACGCCTGTAACAACTTTTACATGCGCCTGTTCTGGCAGGAAATATCCGCCATGAAAGACCGTAATTATCTGGATGCCAAATGGCTACTGCAAATGGAGCAGTTATTAGGTGATGGACTACTGAAACGATTAAATGAAGGAAAGGTATTTTTGTTGCGCTTAGGTCGCCACAGTGGCGCAGAAGCCTTAACACTGAATGGTGCTCGTGACATTAAAATTATGCAGGGGCGAGGCGAGAAACCAAAATGGGAAAAACAACCCAGAACCTGGTGGCTGGCAGCGGATGATGTCAGTAACAAAACGGCCTTATTACCCTTTGGTTGGGTATTAGTAGAAATTGATCCCAAAGCAGCGGATAGTCAATTGCAGCAATGGCTTGAAAATGGCAACCCTCAACAAATCGACTGGATGCGGGAGCAGCAAAGCAAACAAAACGCGCTGAGGCAAAAAGCCGAATTACGCCAACATCAGGAGCAGGAAAAAATTCAGGCAGAACAACAAGCTTTACAGTTAAAGCTGGAACAAGAAGCAAAATTAGCGGCTCTGTCTCAGGAACAGCAGCTTATTGAAGCTCTTAAACAGCAATTTCAGCAAAAACAAAGCACAAATACCCGCGAGCTAATCGGTGGCTCGCTATACAGCGCTTTGCGAGAACTGATCAGTCAAGCATCTGAATGGTCAGAGGCTGATAAAGCTGATTTATTACTTGTTGCCAAACCTTTACTGGAGTTTATAGGTGCCAGCGGTAACAGAAAAGCCAAAGATCTCTTAAAAACATTGCAATAAAAACCATGACTCAACTACTCATCTGCACCGTTGGCGGCAGCCATCAACCCATTGTCAGCGCAATTACAGAACGGCGGCCTGACTGTGTTGTTTTTTTCAGCACAGCAAAATCGCAGTCCAGAAAAAGACGCATTAAGGATATGGCAAAAAATAACTTACCGATCTGGTGCCAAGAAAATTTTTCCGTTCGTCCTGAGCAAAATAAGCCCCCTTCGGAGGCATGGCGTTACCATGAAACAGTCGCTGTTCGACGTACTTTTTTGTGTTTTCATATCTTTGCAAGCCATTCATGCTTCGACAAGCTCAGCACGAACGGCTTGCCGGGAGATTTTGCGTTTTCGGGAAGTTATTTTTAACGGAATCCTAAGGGGAAAAGCATTAGCCGAAGCCTGGCAGGCTTTACCGGAAGGCGAAGAGAAAAAGTCGGCTTTGGCCGATATAAAAAACCGATGGCAAGCTGAAAATTGGTGGGATGAGCCAAATGGCAAATCAGCCAGACAAGCGAAAGCAATTTATGAGCAAAATTAAACTACCATGACCATCTATTTCATTACCCGACACCCAGGCGCCATTGCCTGGGCAAAGCTACAAGGCATTACCGTAGACCGGCAGCTAGCCCATTTGGACATCAACGATATACAGTTGGGTGATACTGTCATTGGCAGCCTGCCTGTCAATCTGGCCTCAGAGGTTTGTAGCCGGGGTGCTAACTACGTGCACATGTCATTAACTATGCCCGAACATTGGCGCGGCATGGAATTAAGCGTTGAGCAAATGATGGAATGCGACGCACGACTAGAAAATTATGTGATCAATAGAAGCTGTTCGTCGGTTTAATAAGTCAATTGTCCCAAAATTATTATCCAAGGGTGGCACCGTGACTATAACTCAACCCGCTATATCTGAAATGCAATGAAAAACATCAGCCATCCTCAAAACATCCTGCTCTGTACCCTTGGCGCCAGTTGGGCAGTTATCCCCGAAGCCTATGCCTTTTTGGCGCCAGAACGCTTGCCGTTATATCAAAATCACCCGCAACGGGACAAGCTGCAAGCCTTAAAAGATGATTACCAACTGCAGACTCCCGATGAAATATGGGTTTGCACCACACAAGGCGAGCAAACCCAAAAAAGCCTGGAGCAATTGCAACAATGGATTTTGCTCTGCCCTCAAGCACCGGTTTTAAGAATCTGGCAGGCAGAACAAACCGATCAACTCGCCAGTCAGGAAGAATGTGGCAAAATCCGTGAATTGATTGTCAGAGCCTGTCTCAAAGCCCAGCAGCACAGTATCGGCGGTCAAGTTGTCTTGTCTTTGGCCGGTGGTCGCAAAACCATGAGCGCCGATATGCAATGGGCGGGTAGCTTGTTTGGTTGTCAAGCCTTGCTACATGTCATCAGCGCCGACCAATTGCCTCTAACACTTCGCACCCAGCCTGATTTGTTAACCCACGCTTTACCGCCTGAGTTAGCCGGGCTGATCATGCCACTGATCGCCGGACAAACCACGCGTAGTGATTTACTCGACATCTCGGTCGACGGAGCCGGCCCCATCCAATGCGCAAACTACCCGTTGGAGTTGCCTGAGCCTAACCTCGTTATAAAATTTCAAGTCACTCAGACCACGCTGATTTGTGAACTTAACAGACGCGAAAAAGCCAGCAGCCGTTTGTTTGGTAATTATTTGCAGGAAATCAGTCGCGATGAATGTCACGAAAACTGGCGCAGCCTTTATCGGTTGCCACCACGTCGCATTAACCAATTACGCAACACGATGTTAACCGACCAGGATCGTGACTGGTTGATTCGCCTGCCCAAAGCCGATCTTCATCGTCACCTTGGTGGTTGCCTTGCTCTGGAAGACCAGCGCCGGGTGGCACAAGCCATCTGGCAAAATCTAAACCCAGATCAACAAAGCCAAGCTCTCCAAAATTGCAAGCCACTGCTAGACAAGCCGGACTGGCCTTGGCAATGGCCTGATCAGATCAAAATCAAAGGCTCTCGCAGCCACAACACCGCCGCCTTGCTACTTCATGCCAGTGAAACTCAATTACAATATAATCTTTGGCAGACTACCGAACCTCGCATTGCACTTAAAACCGAGCATCACGCCGGTTTTTCTGCCTATGAACGACCTGGTGAACTGACAGGATCAGCATTATTAAGCCATCCCGCCGGTATTCAACCCTATGCCCAGGCCATTGTTCAGCAAGCCATTGCCGAAGGCCTCGCTTATGTAGAACTGCGCGGCAGCCCGCAAAAATATGGCGACGGCCTGGCATTTTTAATAAACTTTCACCATGCCCTTAAAGATGTGCTTGCAAGCTTGCCAATTGCAAACCCGCCACAATTTCGCTTTATCATCATTGCCGACCGCCGTAGCGAAGAAACGGAGTTGAAAGACACAATTTCCCTCGCAGTCAATGCTAAAGAACTGCTTCCCGAATTTGTGGTCGGACTCGACATGGCCGGTGATGAACAGCAAACCAAACCAAATGAAATCGCCCACTTGTTTAATCCAGTCTTTGAGTATTGCCTGCCGATCACCATTCATGCCGGCGAAGGTGAACAAGCAGAATCGATTTGGCAAGCCGCTTATCATCTGCACGCCGACCGTATCGGCCATGGCTTGACCGTTAATGACAATGCCAATCTGGCCCAACGTTTTCGCGATCGCAACATTTGCCTGGAACTTTGTCCCAGTTCAAATCGTGAAGTGGTCGGCTTTTATGATCCTCGCTTTCCGGACAGCAAAAAGTACAAGCAATACCCATTACTTGAGTTGTGGAAAAAAGGCTTGCCGCTGACAATCTGCACAGATAACCCTGGCATTAGTCGCACTACCTTAGCTGACGAATATCTGACAGCCGCAGCGATGATCAATAACCAACTTAGCCAGTGGGATGTGTTAGCCATGATCAAACAAGGCTATGTACATAGTTTTCTATCCGGGAGCAATAAGGAAATCCTGTTAAAACAGGTTGATGCCCAACTTTATCAACTCATTTCCGAGCAATCATGACCATCACCACACACCTGATCCTGATATCCGCCCAGCCGATACCCAACCTGACGCCCATCTTCGACGACGTATTGAAACCCAAAAAGGTCGTCATGCTGGTTAGTCATGACATGCAGGAACGAAGCAATGCCCTGGAAAGCATCTTTAAACCGCGCGGTATTAGTGTCGAACGCTGTCTGATCGAAGACCCCTGGAATGCCGATAGCATCAGGGATCAAGTGGAAGATTTGTTGATCACTCAGTATCCGGATGGCGACATTGCCCTAAACGCCACCGGCGGTACCAAATTAATGAGCATTGCCGCCTATGAGGCCTTTCGCAGTTGCCAATTTCCAGTTTTTTACGTCCACCCCGAGCATGATCGCCTGATCTGGCTATCGCCCAAATTACCGGACGTAGATTTGTCCGACCGGCTAAAACTCGAAGACTACCTGATGGCCTATGGCAGTCCTGTGGACAAACTTGATCGCACCGGTGTCAAAGAACCCATTCGTGAGTTAACACAACAGCTTTTGACCGATTTCGACCGCTATGCCAACGAACTGGGCACACTCAATTATCTGGCGCTAAAAGCCGACAACTTCCAATTGACCAGCGAAATTGAAGCCGGACCTCAATCCAGACCGTTGTTATGGGAATTGCTGGAATTGTTTGAAGTTGCCGGACTATGCAAAGCTGATGGACACAACCTGCGTTTTACCGATGAAAACGCTCGCTTTACCGCCAACGGCGGCTGGCTGGAAATACACACCTATGCGCTGTGCCTCAACCTCAAAAAAGCCTGCGGCATACAGGATGTCGCCTGCAACATTAATCTCATCCGGCAACCTGCCGGTCGTTCGGTGGTCAAAAACGAGATTGATATTGGCCTGATCAAAGCCAACCGCCTGCATCTGATCGAATGCAAAACCCAACAATTTAAAGGAGACAAAACCGCCGATGTGCTGTATAAAATGGATAGCCTTCGCGACTTGATGGGAGGCTTGCAGGGCCGTGCCATGCTGGTGAGTTTTAACCCGCTCGATAAAGCCAGCCAGGCTCGGGCTAAGGAGCTGAATATTCAATTGTGTTGCCAAACCGAGCTGCGTAATTTGCAGCAACATTTACAAACCTGGTTGACTAACAAGAGATAACTTTTTAAAAATGAAAAATCCTGTCAACTACCCCACTAACCTAATGAAAACAAAAGGAGAAAAATGCCAAGCTGTTTGAACCACTGACCTTATAAAGAAGGGATTAAGACTATTCTTAATAGCCTGATACGCCTTTGAGCGTGGTTTGAACCACTGACCTTATAAAGAAGGGATTAAGACCGTCGTGACACGATAATTTAAAACCTGATATATGTTTGAACCACTGACCTTATAAAGAAGGGATTAAGACTGTACCCACTATTGCCTTTATCAACTTCAGACTGTGGTTTGAACCACTGACCTTATAAAGAAGGGATTAAGACGCTTTCGGCTTAGGGGCTACTTTGGCGGCCTCAGTTGTTTGAACCACTGACCTTATAAAGAAGGGATTAAGACTAACTTCAAAGCCCCTATGTAATAACGTAAGTAAGTTTGAACCACTGACCTTATAAAGAAGGGATTAAGACTATTTTTAATTGCCTGATATGCCTTTGAACGTGGGTTTGAACCACTGACCTTATAAAGAAGGGATTAAGACTGTCTTGCCTTGACCCTGTTTGAAGCTGTCAAGTAGTTTGAACCACTGACCTTATAAAGAAGGGATTAAGACTCATTGTATTAATCCTCTTCAAAGTTAAAAATAAGGGTTTGAACCACTGACCTTATAAAGAAGGGATTAAGACTTCAACTATCGACAGGTTTTCAAATCCAGACATAGTTTGAACCACTGACCTTATAAAGAAGGGATTAAGACAGTTCTGGATAATTATCCAGTTCATTGACCTCTGTTTGAACCACTGACCTTATAAAGAAGGGATTAAGACCTGCAATTAATTACAAGTGCAATGCTTCCATCAGGTTTGAACCACTGACCTTATAAAGAAGGGATTAAGACCTTTAAAAACATTAAAGCCTGGATATTCTGTTGTTTGAACCACTGACCTTATAAAGAAGGGATTAAGACATGTTAACCTGATCTGTGTTTAATAGTGCTACCTGTTTGAACCACTGACCTTATAAAGAAGGGATTAAGACCTTATCGTGTTTAGCGATTTCGCAATTTCAGCGATGTTTGAACCACTGACCTTATAAAGAAGGGATTAAGACTCATACCAGTTGGACGCCTTCAGTGTCTACGCAGTTTGAACCACTGACCTTATAAAGAAGGGATTAAGACGGGTATAGCTCACCCTTGATGCCGCGCATGGAGTTTGAACCACTGACCTTATAAAGAAGGGATTAAGACTGATCCTTCCAGGAAGGTTTTGCGGTCGTTTGGTTTGAACCACTGACCTTATAAAGAAGGGATTAAGACCTCAATTGTTCGGTTAAAGACCGAAAATGATCTGTTTGAACCACTGACCTTATAAAGAAGGGATTAAGACGGAAATATATTTGATCAATGTATTAGCGTTTAGTTTGAACCACTGACCTTATAAAGAAGGGATTAAGACGTCCAGACAACGACACAGCCAGGGGCGTATGCTGTGTTTGAACCACTGACCTTATAAAGAAGGGATTAAGACACTTAATCCGGATTGACGTCTAAGTTTTTTGAAGTTTGAACCACTGACCTTATAAAGAAGGGATTAAGACTATAAGCCCCAATTCGATCACAACTTTGGAAAAGGTTTGAACCACTGACCTTATAAAGAAGGGATTAAGACTCGGAGAAAACTAATCTTTCATTTTATTTCTAAGTTTGAACCACTGACCTTATAAAGAAGGGATTAAGACGTATCGGTGATCTCTTGATTAATTACACTCATTATGTTTGAACCACTGACCTTATAAAGAAGGGATTAAGACTGTTCTAAATAGACCTTTTTAATCTTGTTCTTAGGTTTGAACCACTGACCTTATAAAGAAGGGATTAAGACATAAAGTGGCTTCTATGGTTTTGTGTGTTTTCGCGTTTGAACCACTGACCTTATAAAGAAGGGATTAAGACGCGTACTTTTGACCAATCCTTAACTTTGTCGAATCGTTTGAACCACTGACCTTATAAAGAAGGGATTAAGACGTGTTGTTGGTTAATTAGAAGACCTCCAAGTTCAGTTTGAACCACTGACCTTATAAAGAAGGGATTAAGACTGAGAAAACACGTATAAAGCTGTTTTCCCACGCCTCGTTTGAACCACTGACCTTATAAAGAAGGGATTAAGACCTGTAGACTTAAAGTCGATACCTGGGTACTCGTTAAGTTTGAACCACTGACCTTATAAAGAAGGGATTAAGACTGAAGTCGCGTTGGTACCTTTCAGTTATTTTTAGGTTTGAACCACTGACCTTATAAAGAAGGGATTAAGACTAAATAAGGATCTAAATGAGAAGCTAATTGTTGGTTTGAACCACTGACCTTATAAAGAAGGGATTAAGACAGATTTATCAAACGATGTTTACCAATTAGAACAGTTTGAACCACTGACCTTATAAAGAAGGGATTAAGACTTTGCCGGACTAGCTTTAATCTCAATATAGAAAGAGTTTGAACCACTGACCTTATAAAGAAGGGATTAAGACCCTCAAACACAATTTCCTTTGTATCTAAATCGGTTTGAACCACTGACCTTATAAAGAAGGGATTAAGACTCAACTTCTTGATCTTGATTTTTCAATTTGCGAGCGTTTGAACCACTGACCTTATAAAGAAGGGATTAAGACATATACTTGATTTCTCATACTTGTAACTCCGTAGAGTTTGAACCACTGACCTTATAAAGAAGGGATTAAGACATAGCTTCGTTAGCATCCTTGCGTTGTTCGTCGTTTGAACCACTGACCTTATAAAGAAGGGATTAAGACCAATGTTATAAAACATGCCTAGTGATGTTGAACGGTTTGAACCACTGACCTTATAAAGAAGGGATTAAGACGATATGCTCCCGTCTTTGTGGTTAATTAATGAGTGTTTGAACCACTGACCTTATAAAGAAGGGATTAAGACTTTAAGTAAAACGCTGGGTTATCATGATGCTTGGGTTTGAACCACTGACCTTATAAAGAAGGGATTAAGACAAATTCTCCATCTCCCTTTTGTCTACATACTCTAGTTTGAACCACTGACCTTATAAAGAAGGGATTAAGACAAAGCCTGTATCAGGGTCAAGGGTTTTACGGTTTGAACCACTGACCTTATAAAGAAGGGATTAAGACTCGAACTTCACTTTATGTCCTTTATAGCCGTTTAAAGTTTGAACCACTGACCTTATAAAGAAGGGATTAAGACTCAGCTAGAGTCCGAAACCAAGCGGGCGCTTGAGTTTGAACCACTGACCTTATAAAGAAGGGATTAAGACATTCAATTATTTAGCCATAATTACCTTACTCTATCAGTTTGAACCACTGACCTTATAAAGAAGGGATTAAGACTGTGCTTCGTTAACAAATGTAAGCCTAGCACCACGTTTGAACCACTGACCTTATAAAGAAGGGATTAAGACGCCTGCCCGGAAGCAGGCCTTTTTCTATTAGCGTTTGAACCACTGACCTTATAAAGAAGGGATTAAGACAGTTATTTCAGGTATATTTTCTACTCCAGTTATGTTTGAACCACTGACCTTATAAAGAAGGGATTAAGACATAACCTCAAAACCATTGTTCAACAGAAACAATAGTTTGAACCACTGACCTTATAAAGAAGGGATTAAGACTGAGTCAAATCCAGCTATTTGAAGTTCTGGATAGGTTTGAACCACTGACCTTATAAAGAAGGGATTAAGACCAATGATTGGGCTAGAGATATTCTAGCCCGTGTTGTTTGAACCACTGACCTTATAAAGAAGGGATTAAGACAATTGGCTTCAGGCTTGTCTACACCTGAATTTGATAGTTTGAACCACTGACCTTATAAAGAAGGGATTAAGACCACTCGCCGTTGGGATACCAGACGCAGATTAGTGGTTTGTACCACTGACTTTAATTCTACTTTGTCAGATTACCTATTCACTATTTTCCACTATCGTCTTTCCGGCATGGATTGCCGGAATCCAGGTGTCATGGATGAGTTTAAGCCCGCCATCCATGGCACTGGATACCCGCTCCAGGCGAGTATGACGAGCTTGAGCATAATCTGACAAAGTAGAATTAATAAAGAAGTGATTGTAAATCTGAGCGGGTACCATTGCCACCAATCGATTTAGATTGGAGGCAATGACTGATACATCGATATAAAACCTTAACCTCATTGTGACTGACAAGCTTGTCAGTTCAGCTTTTTGAATATCCTTCCATTACGATATGGCTGTATGAAAAAACGACAGCTTTATATCGCCGCTTACGACATTGCCGATAACAAACGGCTTCGCAAGGCACTCTATGCTGTCAGAACGTATGCCTCTGGCGGTCAGAAATCAGTTTATGAATGTTATTTATCGACCAGTGAAAAAGTGGCGTTATTGGCAGAAATTAACTCGATAATCAATCTCCAGGAGGACCGGTTCATGCTGCTGAAACTGGACACGCGGTGCCGAGTGAGAATACTTGGCAAAGCGGTTCCACCGCAGGATGGCTCTTTTTATTATGTAGGGTAAGTAATGAGCACTTTGTTTCTGGATAGAAAAGATTTAAAGCTGAGTTATGAAGGTCAGTGCATAGCTTTGTATGAAAAAGGTAACAAGCGTGGTACGGTCCCGCTGCACATGCTGAATAGAGTAGTGATTCGAGGACACGTCACACTGGATACTCGCCTGTTGGGTGCGCTTGCCGACAAAAATATCGGCGTATTGATGCTCAGTGGCAGAAATCATCGGAGCGTGGCGACGTTGCTGGGTAAGCCGCACAATGACAGTAAACGAAGGGTGGCCCAATATGCCTGCTACCTGGATTCGGCAGAAAGATTGAAATTATGTCGCTGGCTGGTCATCGCCAAGCTTCGGAGTCAAAAGCGTTTTTTAACTGCTGTATTGGCACAACGTCCGGATTTACGGCTTGCCTTACTGAATGCCCAGGCTTCGATCAATGGTTTGCTGGAGCAATTGGCTGTAGAGAATGAAAACCTTTCTGTACAGCGTTTGCGCGGCTTTGAAGGCAGCGGAGCAGCCGCCTATTTTAAGGCCTTCACCCAGCTGTTTGCGCCGTCGTTGCAATTTAACAGTCGGCAACGCCGACCTCCTACTGATCCGGTCAATGCCTGTCTCTCGTTAGGCTATACCCTGTTGCATTTTGATGCCGTCAAAGCTTGTCAGGAATCCGGACTTGATCCTTATATCGGCTTTTATCACGATCCAGCTTTTGGCCGAGAATCGCTAGCCTGTGATTTTATAGAGGTGTTGCGCTCGGAGCTTGATAACTGGGTTTGGCAATTATTTCGAGAGCGGGTGTTGCGCCCAGAAAATTTTTCTGATGATAACGGGCGTACTATTTTAAATAAAGCAGGTCGTCAACGATTTTATGCCGAATATGAGCTGTTTACAAAACCGGTTCGCAGACTATTGAGACGATACGGTTATTTACTCTCTCAACGTTTTGTCAACCAGTATGCGAATAAAGATATATAAATAAACAAACAAAAAAACCTCGATATTTTGAATTAACCTAAAAAAATCAGTTGAAAGGCGTGAAATCCGTTCGTGCTCGACTGCAGGGATGCAGGAGGTAGAGCACCGACAGTAGGCGCTTTAGGCGACGCATGGAGCAGTTGCCGAGAGTTTATCGAAGCATGAGCTGATTTCATCACCAACCACCCACTGGGTGAGCATTCCAAATCCCGTACATCCTTCGACTGCGCTCAGGACGAACGGGATTTGGAATGCTCATCTGATTTTTCTAGGATTTAACAATTATTGACAGACTGTGAGAGTTACTGAATGCGGCCTTTGTATGTAAGCACGAGTAGCAAGACGCTAATCAAACTGGATGATCCAGCTTTACGAGTGATTGTGCCCGATCAAGCTGATCGGTTGTTTCCTTTGCAACGGATTTCCAGAGTCATTGTATGTGGGACTGCGACATGGGAAACAGATGCCTTATTGGCTTGTGCTGATCGGGGTATTTCGGTGGCTTTCCTGGACGATAATGGAGAATTAAGGGCCCGATGGCTTGGCAAAGGCAATGAACGGCATTCCTGTCTACAGCGACTGGGGGATTTATTGGGGCGGCCTGACGCTCTGGAATTGTATTTGGATTGGTTTAAGGCAATGGAGAGGATGGCCATTCGAAGTACATCCAAAAAATTGCAGGTAGATACCCATTTGTTCGTGTCATCGCGGCAATTACATGATTTTTTCGACAATCAAAAACGTTTTTTGTCTATTCAACCGGTCAATGTAATTTATTCCAAAATACGAGGATTGTTAACAGCCGAGTTGGTTCAATTGTTTCTGGAAGCCGGTCTAAGTGGTAAATCCGAACTTTTACAGGAGCGTTGGCTTAATTTGCCACTCGATTTTTCCCGATTAATTTTTTGGGATTTCGAAGTATCCTTGTTACGTTGGCTGGAAAAGCAAACAGCGTTTCCAGAGCATCAGGAAATCCTGGCTTTTTATAATGGGCGTTCAGCTCGGATTGGTTATTTACACGCCGGTTTATTGAACAAGCTGCATCGCTGGCTGATTGAGATCTATTGATGGCGGATAATCAATATGCTTTATTTTTAATTTGCTATGACATTGCCAATCCGAAACGCTTGGTGCGGGTGCATCGCTGCCTGAAAAAACGCGGATTGCCCGTTCAGTATTCCGTATTTACTGCAGAATTTAAACGAACGCAGGTAGAATCCTTAATGTTAGCCTTATCGGCTCTGATCGATCAGCGTGAAGATGATGTCCGTTGTTATGGGCTACCCAAGCACTGTGAAGTTGACGGACTTGGCAGACAATATTTTCCTGATGATGTGCTTTTGTTTTCGGAAAATGGTGTTAACCGTTTGTTATGGTAGTTTGCTGTGATGGATAATTGGATTCGTTGGACTTTCCTGTCAAATCGGTTAGGTACGGCTATTAATAACTTCCCTGATGATTCGGGAAAAATATAAGAGCTTTTGAATACACATCAACCTAGAAAAATCAGATGAGCATTCCAAATCCCGTTCGTCCTGAGCCTAGTCGAAGGATGTACGGGATTTGGAATGCTCACCCAGTGGGTTGGTTGTGAAACCCGCTCATGCTTCGATAAACTCAGCACGAACGGATTTCACGACTTTCAACTGATTTTTTTAGGTTAAATTCAATATTTTTGACAGCTCAGAATCTCTTTTTCTTCTGCGACCTCAGTGAGTAGCTGCCCGAGACAAAGGAAGTGGAGGGTAGCAATCTTATTTCTCCACAATCATGAAACTTACTGTAATCTTTTAGTTTTGAACTTTTATGATAAAGCCTCTATGACCACAGAAGCAGCCATATCACTTGAACAGTTAAATAAAAGTTATCGGGAGTCGGATCAGCAACATGTAGTATTCAGAGAATTAACCCTGCGGGTCAGTCGTGGCGAATTTATTGTTTTACTCGGTCGAAGCGGCTCGGGTAAGTCAACTTTTTTAAATCTTATCAGTGGCATTGATCCGCCCGACAGCGGAAAAATCATCATTAACGGTACTGACATTACCAGTCTTTCCGAACATGATCGCACGCTGTTCCGCCGCTATCATATTGGCTTTGTATTCCAGTCCTATAATTTGATCCCGACGTTGACGGTTGCGGAAAATCTTCTGTTGCCATTGGAGTTAATCAGGCGAGCAAGTCGCAAGGATCGTGATAGTGTCGCCGAATTACTGGATAGATTAAAGTTATCCGATCGGCTGGACAGTTATCCGGACCGATTATCCGGCGGCGAACAACAAAGAGTGGCAATAGCCCGCGCTTTAATTCATGACCCGGATCTGATACTTGCTGATGAACCGACCGGCAATCTGGATCTGGATACCGCTGAACAAGTATTGGAATTGCTGGATATTCTGGTCAGAAAAGCTGGCAAAACCATGATTATGGCGACTCACAGTCAGGAAGTCATCGGTAAGGCGAACCGGGTTTTTTCCATCCGAAACCAGTCATTACATCTCGAATGAATTCAATCCTTAAGCGCGCAAGCCGAAATTTTTTATGGCAGCACCCCTGGCAGCTGGCGCTGGCTATCTTGGGCATAGCTTTGGGTGTGGCCGTTGTTATTGCTATTGATTTGGCAATGGAAAGCTCGCTCAGTTCATTTAATCAAGCAGCTAGGGCGTTTTCCGGAAATGCCACGCATCGCATAATCGCCAGTGATGGAGGACTTGATGAAAAGCTGTATAGCCGATTAAGAGTTGGTCTGGGCTTGGCCAATTTATCGCCGGTGGTGACTGGCTATGTAAAGCTGGAGCAACCGGGTGAAGACAGTTTTAAGTTGATTGGCATCGATCCGTTCATTGAAAAATCCTTACATTCGGGCTGGCAAACTGGGCACAAAAAAAATTCTCAACAGGATTTATTGACACAGTTAATGAATGAACCCAATAGCGCACTGTTAAGTGAAAAAACTGCGCAAAGACTCAAATTGCCTGTTAATGCTCCGTTAAACATCGTTACTGATCACGGGACACAACAATTAAAAGTCATCGGCCTGATTTCCGCTAACAACGCCGTTTCAGAACAGGTGCTGGCTAAACTGATCATTACCGATATCGCCACAGCGCAGGAAGTATTGGGATTATTTGGGCGACTGAGTTCAATTGAAGTGTTAGTTGATAAAAATGCCACTGAAACCTTGTCAACGATACAAAATGTATTGCCCGGCTCTGCCTTATTGATATCCATGGATAATCAAGGTGACTCCATGCGGGAGATGACCCGGGCATTTTCCATCAACTTGAAGGCATTAGGGCTGCTTTCGCTGCTGGTAGGCATGTTTTTAATCTATAACACCATGACTTTTCTGGTTATCCAGCGGCGACATTTAATCGGCAGTTTGCGAATAGTGGGGGTCACCCGGCAACAGATATTTCTTGTGATTATTGGCGAAGCATTCCTGTTGGCAATTATCGGCACTTTTATCGGTATCGCACTTGGCATCGTGCTGGGACAAGGTTTGTTACATCTGATCTCAGGAACTATAAACGCTATTTATTTTCATATCGACACCGCTTCTTTAATGATTACACCCTTACAAATCGGCAAAGGTGTATTGTTAGGTATCAGCGCTACGCTGCTGGCGGTATTACCGCCAGCCTTTGAAGCGACGCGCTTGTCGCCCGTTAAAGTCCTGGCAAGATCCCGATTGGAATCGGACAGCCGCCGGTTAATGCAATCCATAGGATTAATCAGTGTTGTATTGATATCCGCAAGCCTGGCTATGGCCTTGTTTTCCGGTAAAAGCATCACCGTGGGGTTAGCCAGCATTTTCGTGATACTGTTTGGATTTGGTTTGCTAACCCCTGTGCTTACCTTGTTGCTGATGAGACTGATTGAACGATTGTTCGGGCGTTTTTTAGGTATTTTGGGGCGATTGCCTGTACGCATGGTCTCGGCTGAAATCAGCAGAACAGGGATCGCAATAGCGGCATTGATGATTGCGGTTTCTGCGACAATAGGCATGGACTTGATGATCGGCAGTTTTCGCCAGACGGTTGCTCAGTGGCTGCATTCCAGCTTGCCTGCAGATCTTTATGTATCGTTGCCGGGTGACAAGATGGCTGCCGGCAAGGCCTTGACTGATCAATTTTTGAAGGAAAAAATAGCCAGCCTGGGTGGTGTGCAAATGCTGAGTAGCGTATTTCATACAAAGCTAATCGCTGATGATCAGCTCACTAAAGTGTCGGCGTTTGAGTTGAATCTAAAATCCCGACAGGGATTTATCTTTACACATAAGGTTGCCGCAAATTTTTGGTACAGGTTCGAGAATCAACCGACGTTGCTTGTAACAGAGCCCTATGCTTATCATCATGCGGTTAAGCTGGGCCAAAAAATTCTATTAAAAACAGATCAGGGCGAGCACTCGTTTGAAGTGGCCGGCATTTATGCTGATTACAGCGGCGATCAAGGTCATTTGGCCATGAGCCGGCAAAATTACCAACGCTATTGGCCGAATTTAGGTTACTCCGGTATTGGTGTTTATGCCAGGGAAGGTGCCGATATAAAACAGCTGGAAAGCGGGATCAGTCAATTGCTGACCATGCCGCAATCCGTAAAATCTGATCAGGATATTTATAAGGCATCCATGGAGGTATTCGATCAGACCTTTACCATTACTGAAACTTTACGTTGGCTGTCAGCAGCCATTGCCTGTGTTGGTGTATTCAGCGCATTAATGGCCTTACAGTTTGAGCGAACACGGCAGTTGGGTATTTTACGGGCTATCGGTATAACCACCAGACAGTTAACGGTGCTGATAATCAGTGAAACCGGGTTGATGGGACTGATTGCGGGCTTATTGGCCATTCCTGTCGGCTTGATCGTGGCTTATGTATTGATTTTTGTAGTTTACCAACGTTCATTCGGCTGGACGATGGCGTTTTTCTTTGATTCCGGCAGTCTTTTCCAAGGCTTGGTTTTTGCCTTTCTCGCGGCATTGCTTGCCGGTGTTTTTCCCGCCATCAAGATGGCGCAAACCAGACCCGCCGAAGCATTGCGTACAGAATGAGAACTAAACTGTTGGTTGCCGTAGTGTTGACACTCCTGTTTGTCATTGTTTGGTGGCAGCCATCCAGGTTCTTATCCGATATTAAACGGGTAACGGATAGTTTTTTCAGTTCGACCCTCTCTAAAACGGATGACTCGTTTAGCAAGATTTTCTCCAAAAAAGAAAAAGGGTTTGCAAGAGCGTATAAGCCGCGAAAATTTTCCTTTCCGGTCGATCATGGCCCGCATCCCCAATACCGGTCTGAATGGTGGTATTTCACCGGCAATCTTAAAAATCCGGAAGGACGGCAATTCGGTTACGAGCTGACTTTTTTTCGATTTGCGCTGCAGCCTGAAATAGCTGAATCAAAATCGGCCTGGCGTACCAATCAGATGTATATGGCGCATTTAACCTTGACCGATGTCGAGATGGATCGTTTTTATACCGATGAGCGGATTAGTAGGGCGGGAAACGATCTTGCCGGGGCTTCCAATAAAAAATATCAGGTCTGGCTCCATGACTGGTCGGCAAAAACGGAAGGCGAGGCGGACTTCCCGCTCCGGCTGCATGCTAAAGGCGACGACATTGCAATTGACCTCTTATTAACATCGCCAAAGGCTTATGTTCTGCAAGGCGATCAGGGTTTGAGCCAGAAAAGCCGGGAACCCGGTAACGCCTCCTATTATTATTCCTATCCTCGCCTGGTGACTGAAGGTTCTGTCAGCGTTGCAGACAAACTATTTTCAGTTAACGGTGCAAGCTGGATGGATCGGGAATGGAGTACCAGCGCATTAGCGGATGAACAAAGCGGATGGGACTGGTTTGCCTTACAGCTATCTGATAATAGTGAATTAATGTTTTATCAATTACGGCGTAAAGATGGTCAAATGGATAATAACAGTTCCGGTTCAATAGTATTGGCGGACAACACCAAAATATCCCTGTCGGGGCGCGATGTCACCATAAAAACGCTTGATAGCTGGAAAAGCCCACATTCCAATATAACCTATCCGTCGCGATGGCACTTGTCCGTGCCTGGCCAGAATCTTGAGGTAGACATCATTCCCTTAATAAATGATCAGGAACTCAATGTCAGTTATCGTTACTGGGAAGGCGCAGTCAGCGTGGCTGGTGCAAAAAACGCCAAGCCCATTTATGGTCAGGGTTATGTTGAGTTGGCTGGCTATAAGTGAAGTGATCCTCTAAAAATTATCCAATGAAGTAAGTAGTTGATAGGGCATGGGGATACCTAATCGATTCCAGCTGTGAAGATGTCAGGATTTTATCTGCATTTCGCCAGCCGGGTTGCCAGTAATCCGAAAATTCATACACAGGTATGTTCATTAGTCTGCCCAGCAGCGCATAGGCTGTGTTGCTATTGATAGGCGTTAACCCAAGAATTGCAAAGGGGGTGTAAGGTATTCCCAGACCATTCAGATAATCGAGCACGTTTACTGCATGATCCCATCGGGCCAATACATCATCCGGCGTTCCGGTAAAAACCAGCTGGTATCTTTGATCGGCCTTCACGTAGTTCAAACTTGAATTCGGGTTCAGTCCAAACAAAATGGCGCGAGACCCAAAGTGATAAAATTTTAGCTGATAGCCAATCCTACCCATCGGTTTAATCTCGTTTTTACGATTCGTTGCCAGTCCATGCAATTGACCCACAACATTACCTTGTCCATCCCTTAATACCCAAAAATCATGGGCGGCCCAGCCAAGAATATTGTATGCACGCGCTTCTATTGAATATCTTGTTGGTGACATTGGGGCCGGGGCCGTTCTCAAGCTGTATGAAAACATTTAGTTGAAGGTCTGCATTCAATCCAGTGGGCTGACAATTGTTCCTGATCAGGAACTCACTATTCTTTCAAAGAACTACCCGATTACCAACAATCTTCAGCTGAAATAGCAAGCACTCAAGTAGCCGTCATGCCGGCATGGATTGCCGGTATCCAGAACACAGGGATGTGACTCATCAGGAAGGCTATCCGCCGGGTTTACATCCGTGTAACCTGGACCCCGGCAATCCCGGGGAGACGATCTTGGGGAATTAGTGAGATCATCACCGTTTCTATTTCGGCTGAAGCTTATACATAATCAGGAAGAACTATTATTCAGTACGAACAACGATCTTGCCATCCATCAAGATTCTAAGGTATTTTTCCATCTGCGCCAAAAGGTTTGGCTCACTACCGAAGTGCCAATATCTATGGCATCTTTGTGAATCACCCTTAGAAAAACCTGTTAATTGGACCGGTAAGCTTCCAGGAGTTATATGCATTATCCCATCAACATACCTAACGCAAAGGCTTCCGGCATCATCGAAGTCTTTTCACCTTATGACGGCAAACCGGTCGGCTCCGTTGAATGTATTGATGCCAAAGGTGCTGAAGCCGCGCTAAAAACCATGGCTGAGGTTTTTCGTGACCGGAATAACTGGTTACCGATCCATGAACGCATTGCCATCCTGGAACGTGTTGCCTTGACTATACAGGCACGTTCTGAAAAATTAATAGCCATTGCAATTGCCGAAGGCGGCAAACCTTATTCGGATACCCGAATTGAGCTAGTAAGAGCCATCGACAGTATCAAGATTTGTATAGCGTGCCTGCGCTCCGAACGCGGTACGGAAATACCCATGCAGTTAAATCCGGCATCGATGAATCGACTGGCCTTCACGCATAGGGAACCTATTGGCCCTGTTGTTGCCATAAGCGCATTCAATCATCCGCTTAATTTAATCATTCATCAGGTTGGCCCGGCCATCGCTGCGGGGTGCCCCATTATTATCAAACCGGCGCGGGAAACACCGCTATCCGCTTTTTCACTGGTTGAGTTATTTCACGAAGCCGGGTTGCCGTTGGCCTGGTGCCAAGCAGTAATGATTGATGACAATAAAATTACCGAACAATTGCTGACTGATAAGCGCGTGTCTTTCTTCAGTTTTATCGGCAGTGCCGAGGTCGGCTGGATGTTGCGTTCTAAACTGGCACGCGGAACGCGTTGTTCGCTGGAACATGGCGGAGTTGCTCCTGTGATTATTACGGAGGATGCCGATCTTGAAAAGATTTTGCCTTTAATAGCCAAAGGCGGCTTTTATCATGCCGGACAAGTGTGTGTCTCCGTGCAGCGCATATATGCACACCGATCCATTGCCGGGAAAGTTGTAGACGGCCTGGCGATATTGGCAGAAAAAATGAAGGTAGGTAATCCAGCAGATATTGATACGAATATGGGACCACTGATCCGGCATCGGGAAGTGGATCGCGTTGAATCCTGGGTAAATGAAGCCATTGCCGAAAATGCCAGGCTGATAACAGGAGGTAGACGACTCTCGGCATCATTATATCAACCGACAGTGCTATTTAACCCGTCTGCAACAAGCAAGGTCAGTCAACAGGAAATATTCGGGCCGGTCGTTTGCATTTATGAATATGACCATATAAATGAGGCTATCGAAAAGGCGAATGCGTTGCCCTATGCCTTTCAGGCTGCTATTGCCACCCAAACTATCGATACCGCCTTGTATGCGTTTAAACATTTGGCTGCATCGACAGTGATGATCAACGATCACACAGCGTTTCGTGTGGACTGGATGCCATTTGCCGGTTTACGCGAATCCGGTTATGGAACCGGTGGTATTCCCTATACGTTTCGCGACATGCAGATTGAAAAAATGGCTGTCATTCACTCGGCAGCTTTATAGACTGATTTTTTATCAAATATGGTCTTCTCCTTACTTTTATTTTGTAATTAGAGTTTGATTCTGCCAAAAAAACATTAAAAACGTCCTGCACGGTAATCGGCCATTGCCTGTTCAATCTCACCAGGCATATTCATGACAAAGGGGCCTTGCCCCACAATGGGTTCATCGATGGGCTGTCCATTCAGAACCAAAAAATGAGTGTTGCCCGTTGCTTCAAGAGAGATAAAGTCGCCTTCGCGCTCGAAACGGGCAAGCTCCTTCCCTTTAATCATTTCTGTTCCATTGATCCGAAGGCTTCCTTGCAGGATCAGCAGAATTGTGGTGAAACTATCCGGCAAATGCAGATCAATTTTACGACCTGCGTCGATTCTCAGATCCCATAAATTAATAGGTGTGAATGTTAAGGCAGGGCCCTTTGTTCCTGCATACTCGCCCGCTATGATCCTGATTATTCCGCCGTCGTCATACAACTTGACCACCGGTATATCCTTGCTCAAAATTGCCTGATAATGCGGAGCTGTCATTTTGTCCTTGGCAGGCAAATTGACCCAGAGCTGGATCATCTCTAACGTGCCTCCATTCTTTGTAAAATCACGCCCATGCATTTCTTCATGTAGAATTCCGCGTGCAGCTGTCATCCATTGCACATCGCCAGGACCGATTTTACCGGCATTTCCGGCATTGTCTTTATGTTCAACTTCACCTTGATACACGATAGTAACTGTCTCAAACCCACGATGGGGATGTTGACCGACCCCTCTGGGTCGATCAGAAGGTTCAAATAGCGCCGGGCCTGCATAATCGAGCAACAGGAATGGACTGATGTCATTTCCTTGGGTCTGATAGGAAAAAAGGGTGTTGACAGGAAATCCGTCTCCAACCCAATGTAAGCTTGTTGCGCGGATAATTTCCGCGATTTGTTTAATCTTCATGATTCTCCTCCTTCTCTATGACAGTGTGATTAATTAACTTTTTACAAGTTCCTTAAGCACGTCCGCATTAGAAACGGGTACCGTAAAAGGAGATTGAAAATTGTCTAAAAATTATTTCTGATGGCTTGAAATGATAATGCAGCGCGTCATCTTCAGACTCTGGAAGGTAATGCTTATTTATCTGCTTCTTCAGGGTATCCGGGTTGAAACTGAGCAAACTGTTAAGGGAACCTCTAAAAATTAACCATTCATGCTTCGACAGGCTCAGCATATGCGGATAAATCACTGATTTAAAAAGACTACCGTTCGCACTGAGCTTGTCGAAGTGCAATTTTTAGAGGTCCCCTTAAGCTATTTCTCCTTCGTCAGCTTATGCTCAACCCGACATACTCGCCGGGAAGCGGGCATCCAGTGCCATACCTCCTGGGGTACAAGTGGATGAAGCCTGAAAAGCAGTTAGTCTGTAATCTGTAAAGAGGAACTAAAAAGATCCGTTTAAAGTCCCCGACAGGGGATCTGTAAATTCAAGTCGCCGCTTCGTGTTTCGTATTAGCGGGTCCCTCCAGGCTGAATTGCATGAAACACTGGCCGGATCCGGGGGGCGAGTGTGGATCGTAATACATTGATTTCAGTTTCAGATCTCCCTCCGGTCCCAGCACAGAGCCAGTGAGTAATGTACGAAAGTCCTTGCCGCCTATTAACTGATGAGTAATAGTCAGATACAACCTGGATAATTGCTTTTCCCTGATCATTGTATCCAGTATTTGTGGGCCGGCAATCAGATAAATATTTTTGTAACCCAACCCTTGCAGCTCATGAATCAAAGGCGCGCCATGAACCGTTCGATCATCGCCTGCAATAAGAATGGGAAAACCCAAATCATGCCAGTAGCCTATGCGATCCGGATCGGCGCTTCTCCCTGTGGCGATATAAACTGTTTGAGCGTGCTCCTGGAGACTGTCGTGCATCGGAAAATCCAGGCTGGCGCTAGCGATGATCACGGCAGGCTGCGCTTTTAAATCATTATTGAGCCGCCATTCAATCAGTGCTTTATCCTTGATTTGTAATATGTTGCCCAGACGGCCTTCACTTAGCGCCCGCATGTAACCCCCATGCGTGATAAGACAGTCTGCCTGCGCATGCAACTCCATAAATAACCGGAAATCAGAGGCTGTTGTTAAATGTTTGGGGATGTATGTTGTGCTTTGAGAAACATCTTCCAACGCAATGCGTCCGTCCAGACTGGACAAGAAGTTGGCGTAGACAAAGGGTAATTCTGTGGTACCCAGCTTGTGTATTTGATGTGCCAGATAAAGGCCTGTAAGAGCCGTTGTTTCGCTGGGCTGAGGATAAAGGCGTAACAGATTTTTTTGCATGACTGCGGCTTTAAAGTTTCGGCTTCAAATAAATAGAAGAACTCAGTTGAAAAACCAAATCCTGTTCACCGGGAGTTAAACACGATTCATGGTTAGTAAACAATTCAGCCACAGAATGAATATTAACGCAAATCTTTGATCAGTAACCGGCATTACCGGCAATAGTCTTGGTCGCAAATCTATTGTTCGGCGTTAGCCCTACTTTGTCAGATTTTCACAGGCTCGTCATACTCGCCGGGAAGCGGGTCGACTGCATGGATGCAAGAGGTAGAGCAACGCAGGAGCATTTGCCGAATCCAGTGCCATGGATGGCAAGCTCAAATCCATCCATGGAGTCTGGATTCGCTTCGCGCTCTAACGGGTCCGGCAATCCATGCCGGAATGACAATCTTGGAAAATAGTTAACATCTAATCTGACAAAGTAGAATTTGCCCTATGGCCAGGAATCACGCTGTCATTTGAGCCGGATTTATACGCATGCTCCGGCTGCAGCGCTCGTCACCGACCTACTATCACCCTGCAAATCTAATCATGCTTGGAAAAGCTCTGGAACGAAAGCGACCACGACACAGTCCAAGGGTGGCTATGAATCCCATAGCCTGATGCTGTATAAGTGGAGCTTTAATAAACACCATTGATTTGCAATTTCGGTTTGTTCAAGCTGCGATAAGTCATAACAAGACATTGGCGCGAATTTGTCTTGGCTCCAAGGATGATGTGCGCACCGCGATCGGGGTGTAAAAGGCTGAATGCCACTGTCACCATCGATTGTTATGCGATCAGTAGAATTTTTACAATCAAAGATCATGGTCGGGGTGCTTAAAACAAAAGCCATCGATCACGCGGTTCCTATCCAAAAAATTGAAAATGGGGATAGTCTAAATCCGGTCATTCCGACTTAAGGGAACCTCTAAAAATTGTCCGTTCATGCTTCGACAGGCTCAGCACGAACGGATAAGTTACTGATTAAACAAGACACCCGTTCGCACTCGACTGCATGGATAGGAGGTAGAGCACCGACAGTAGGCGCTTTAGGCGACGCATGGAGCAGTTGCCGAGAGCCTGTCGAAGTGCAATTTTTAGAGGTCCCCTTAAGAGAGTCTCTTTACCCATACAAAATTGATATTGTATTTATCTGAAGCTGATTCTAAATGCTATTCCATTCAAGAGTACAAAGCCATGGCTAAAAACGTAACGCAGTTGCTGATCGAAAGTCACTTGGTCGAAGGCCACCTGAGGCCTGGTGAAGAGATCAGCTTAAAAATTGATCAAACACTTACCCAGGATGCGACCGGCACTCTGGTCATGCTGGAATTTGAAGCGCTTGGAATTCCTCGCGTACTAACCGAGCTTTCCGTCCAGTATGTGGACCACAACCTCTTGCAGGAAGACTTCAAAAACGCTGACGACCATCTTTTTTTGCTTAGCGCATGCAGAAAGTTCGGTCTTTGGTATAGCCGGCCCGGCAACGGTGTAAGCCATCCCATCCATATGGAACGTTTCGGTGTGCCGGGAAAAACCTTGTTAGGCTCTGATAGCCACACTTGCGCGGCAGGGTCATTGGGGATGCTGGCCATCGGCGCAGGTGGTCTGGAAGTGGCGATGGCTATGGCCGGGGAACCTTTTTCTGTGATAATGCCTAACGTGTTGGGCGTAAAACTGGTGGGAGAGCTTCCTGACTGGGTGAGCGCCAAGGACGTGATTTTGGAAATGCTGCGCCGGCACAATGTCGATGGCGGTATAGGTAAAATCATCGAGTATTACGGCCCAGGATTGAAATGCCTGACCGCAATGGACCGACATGTGATCGCCAACATGGGGGCCGAATTGGGTGCTACCACGTCCGTTTTTCCAGCGGATGATGCCGTAAAGAAATTTCTGAAAAGCCAGGGACGTGATGACGCTTTTCGGGAAATCCTCGCAGACAAAGATGCGAAATATGATGAACATGAGGAAATCAATTTATCAACGCTGGAACCTTTGATTGCCCAGCCTAGTAGTCCGGGTAACGTAGTGCCGGTACGCGAGGTGGCTGGCAGGGAAATCTACCAGTCCTATATCGGGTCATCCGCCAATCCAGGACTGCGGGACTTTGCCATCGCGGCCATGATAGTCGACGGCAAACAGGTACACGAACGTGTTTCGTTCGACGTCAATCCCACGTCTCGGCATATTTTAGAAAACATGATGGCAATGGGTATCCTGGGAAAGCTTATACATGCAGGTGCGCGCCTCCATCAGGCGGGGTGCGGCGGCTGTATCGGCATGGGGCAGGCTCCAGCTACCGGTCGCATAAGTCTCCGCACCGTACCCCGGAATTTTCCGGGCCGTTCGGGCACGAAGGAAGATCAGGTTTATTTGTGCAGCCCGGAAACGGCTGCCGCCTCGGCCTTGACCGGCGTCATTACAGATCCGCGTACCTTGGGAATGGCGTATCCCCGCTACATGGCGCCTAAGATCGTCCGCCTCAATACCGATATGCTGATACCTCCCGCAATGGCAGGCGAATCGTATGCCCTGGAGAAAGGCCCCAATATCAAACCCCTGCCACAGTTAGAGCCCATGTCCAATAGTCTTGAAGGTCCGGTACTATTGAAAGTGGGCGATGATATATCTACAGACGAAATTATGCCGGCAGGAGCCAGGGTACTCCCATTTCGTAGTAATATCCCGGAAATTAGCCGGTTTGTTTTTAGCCACATCGACGAAACGTATTACGAAAGAACACTTGACTATCATAAGCAGGGATCGTTTATTGTTGGCGGCGCCAATTACGGTCAGGGTTCCAGCCGCGAACACGCAGCTTTGGGGCCCCGCTATTTAGGAGTCAAAGCGATAATTGCAAAAAGTTTTGCCAGAATTCATTTACAGAATCTTAGCAACTTCGGCATTCTACCTTTGATCTTTATCAACCCTGAAGACTGGAAAATGATATCTAAAGGCGACAAACTTTCCATACCGAACGTACAGGACGCCATTCGCAAGGGGAATAGAATACGGGTAACCAATCTAACCAAGGATGAAACCTATGACACCGCACATCCAATGACACCCTATCAGGTAGAAATGGTGCTGGCGGGCAGTCTAATTAACCTGGTGAAACAAAAAAAGTTAAAACAGACAAAAAATATTAAGGCATAAAAGCCATAAGTTCCGGTTCAAAAGGCGAATATTTACTCGCTTCGTATCAGACTGGATTCCGTTCATCGACTGTTTTTGACAGTTCTTGAAGTTATGCGGAAATTATCGCCGGGGGGCAATCCGGGTTACGCAATTGTCGTCATAGCAATGGTAAGTTATTTAGTTGGCGCTGAGCCTATTCTCTGGACTCGATTAACTTTGGCTGTTTTACTACCGTATTGCCGTCCGGCACAAAGCATTTTCAGCAGTAACACTATTAGCAGATATCATGGCGTTATCTGGTAGTGTCGAAAATTCTGTTTGAGGCCAGGTGGCTTTGCCCTTGAGCTTGTGCCTGGCTGGCTGGCTATCTATCTAAAGAGTAGCAATAGCTGACTTGGCATTGCACTGAGCTATAACTTCTGCTAACTGTAATTCATTCAATTTATGTTTGGTAGCTTCAGTACCATTGAAGGCAAATACTTGATAATCCTTTTTGGCAAAGGTAACGATTTGGCATTTCTTAAAGGGCTGATTTTCAAATGGCATTTTTGTATTTTTCAGATCTAATGGTGCAGCCCCCTCCAAACTGGGAGCATAAATCATAAATTCACCTTTCATCGCCAGCACAGCACGATATTGATTTACTGTGTTCAAATATAAATAGCCTACTTCAATGTCTTTTTCTTTTAATCTCATCTTGTTAATTCTACATTCGATTGTTGTCTGATTTGGGCAATCGGCTTTCTTGGGATGTTCATGACACCGTCAGAGGAATCACCTGTAAAGACATAGGATATGGCAAAAAATAACTTACCGGTCTGGCATCAAAAAAAGTTTTCCGTTCATCCTGAGCCTGTCGAAGGACGGACGGAAAAATTCCACCCCGCAGCGGCAATTCGTTCATACTTCGACAGTCTCAGCACGAACGGATTGCCGCACGACTTTGCTATTTCGGGAAGTTATTTTTAACGGAATCCATAGGGGCTTTTACCCTTCAACTCCTTTAAGCCTTTGCAATTGCGGGTTGAGTTGGGGGGATAATCATCTTACGTTTTCCTATGCGATTGGCTTTGATATTAAGGGCTATTACCTAAAACCGAATCTTTCCGACCAACATTTCCCACCATAGTCGCCAGTCGCTTACAAAGCTAAACCAGGGATAAGTAAAGGTGGCAGGCTTGTTGTGTTCAAAGAAGAAATGTCCTGACCAGGCGAAGGCGTATCCTTGTAAAAAAGCTATTGCAACTAACCACCACAGTTGTGTGATGAATGCAGAAATAAGTAACATCAGGGCAGTGGTTGTACCAATGAAGTGCAAGCGGCGGGAAATACTGTTGGCATGTTGGCTGAGATAAAACGGATAAAACTCTCTAAACGTTCGGTAAATCTTTGTTGCAGCCACAGCGTTGTCTCCAACTTTACCCCTGTCATTCCAGTCCCGACACTATAAATCCATTTAATCAAAAATTATATCGCTTAATTAATTGTGAATATACGCCTTAATACCTCACCCATTGTGCCCGTCACTTATGCAGGAATCAATATCCAAATAAGTTCAGAAGTGATCACTCGAAGCCTCCATTGGTAAAAACGGCTAATCCCGATGAATTAGCTCAAACTTGATCGGAAAGTTTCCGCTATTTTTAAGGTGTCTGTCAGATTAGATTTGAGTCAGATTTTTGACCCCAAACCCGTTTCCCATCGAGTCACATTTCCACTCTTACACTTTCTTAACAAACTCCGATTTCAGTTTCATGGCTCCAATTCCATCAATTCTGCAGTCGATATCATGATCACCATCGACCAAGCGAATGTTTTTGACCTTTGTACCGACCTTTACGACCAGCGAAGAGCCTTTAACTTTCAGGTCCTTGATCACCGTGACGGTATCACCATCCTGAAGCACATTGCCGTTCGCGTCTTTAATGATTTTATCCTGTTCTGATGCGTCGCCGGCAGCATCTTTCGACCATTCGTGCGAGCATTCGGGGCAAATGTACATAGCACCATCTTCATAGGTGAAATCAGAGTTGCATTTTGGGCAATTCGGTAAACTACTCATGTTTTGTATCCTGTGTTTTCAAATTTTGGGAAAATCAAGGTGAATCATTAATAAAATCTAACTTCGTGCAGCTTCAATTTCGAACCGATTCTTCATTCGGCATATTCACCACCTATTCAAAAAAATCCGCCATTGGTTAAATAAACCGATAAATGAAATTACCCGTGAGATGGTGCGGGCTAAAACGCAAACAGATTGAAGGGGGACGGGGCAATAAATTCCGCGTATTACGTTTGTTGGTACGCTCTGCCGTTGTCACATTGAACGGTGAAGATCGGCTTTGACGAGTTGACAGTTTCCCCGAACACTATAATCAAGGCGCTAATTCATCGCCTTCTCGGGGCTGTTGGCCGCCGTCCCGTGTCAAAATACGGCGGAAAGCTTCAAAGTCAGCACGATTTTTCCTGTCCGAAAAGAAGTTGGCCGTGTTCATGGCTGCCAGTTTTTCGGCGACAGCCGTTGCCACAAACTGGTTAAGACTCACACCTTCTTCTTTGGCAATTTTTTCAACGGCCGCTTTGACTGAGCGAGGTAATCGTAGTGGATAGGTACTGGTATTACTCATTGCTTTATCCTCTTAAGTGCTTCGGAGGGTTTTAGAACCTCAATGCCAAAATCATTGGGAGCGGTTCCATAGTCCCGGAGATTGAAGGAAACAATAGCATCGACTCTGCCATGGACAGCGGCTTCCAACACCATTTCATCAGCCGGATCCCGTAATCGGGGCCGCCAGAGAAAATGTGTTTCCACAGGATCAGCCAAAGCGGCTAACGCATCCAGAAACTGCCCAACCTCGCCTTCATTTAATCCGGCTGCGAGTTGATGTTCCGGCAAACTGCAGGTTGCTTCGTACTCGATAACCAACGGTACGTTGGCGACCAGAACGAATAAGCCATCAAGCGCAGCCAACGAAAGTGCCGCAGAAGCCCCCGCAGGGCTCCGCATGGCAGAAACAACGACATCGGTGTCCAAAACATATCTCATATTATATATGATATTACTTTGGGGATGGTAATGGTAACTTAATCGCCTACAAACATAGTAATCCGTATGATAGAATGATTCGTCGCATCAGAAACAGTACAAATAACAATATGTTTTTAAATGATTTTTATAGCGTTCATGAAGGCAATGTCAGTATTGTCGCCGAAAAAGCCAGCATGTTTGCCAAAGAAGTGGCCCATGACTTCAACCCCTTACACGATGCTGACGCCAAACGTTTTTGTGTACCCGGCGATTTGTTGTTTTCGCTGGCATTGGAGAAATATGGTCTTAGCCAGCACATGCACTTTATCTTTTCCGGCATGGTCGGACATGATGTTTTGTTGAACTTTCCCGAAACCGATGCCGAGCAGATTGATGTAAACGACAATCAGGGCAAAACCTATTTGCAGGTCGAACGTTCAGGAGCTATAAGTCGGGATTCGGCATTGATTGAAAGTTTTATTCGCGATTATGTGGCCTTTTCAGGGCAAAATTTTCCTTATGTGCTGGTGCCGTTATTAGCCCAGGAAAAGGTAATGTTTAACCTTAATCGACCACTGGTCATTTATGAAAGCATGACCCTGTCGTTTAATCATCTGGATTTTCAGCAAGCGTCAGTGGAAATGCTGGAGCCAAAAATTGAAGTCAACGGCAAACGTGCTTCGGCTTTTTTGCATTTTCAGATCAACTCGGGCGGAGTTATCGTTGGCAAGGGCTTTAAAAAACTCGCCATCAGTGTGCCGAGTGATTATGAAGCGGGTCCGATGCAGGCATTTGTCGATAAATATCTAGCCAGAAAAAACGACTATCTAGGTAACTTGGCGATGGGAACCAGCTAACTTTATTTATAATTCCTTGCAAATAATACCAATTCCAAAAAATTCACTGGATATCCCTGTTCTGCACACCTAACTTATAAAGCATTTTCCTAATGCTGCTCTTTTAAAAGCAATCTATAAGGTCGGATTGAATTGATTTTATTGATTCTGCGGTGTACTTATCCAAAATCCGCAAATATCTGCTTTCTGGAACACCAGAACAATACTTTTACGGCCTTCAGTGGATCGGACTTACGACTTCCGCTTATTAAAAATACGGAAAAGTAAGAATTGACAATCTATGATTTTCAAAATATTTAGAAAATATCTTTTTTGAGGCGGGTTTCTAAGAAAATCAACGAGTTGGATTTTGTGCGTTTTTGTGTGATTTCCATGTTAAGGAGTGTAACTCGAAACCCTAGTTTAGACAAGATGCAAATTAATGCTTCATTTGAGCCAGTTCGATTAGGGTGTTAAAGTCATAATTTGGATATTGCACTCTTGACTTCGACTAAGCCCGCTTTCTCCGCGTTAGCGGCTTCGTCCAACCACAGGTTTAACCCACTACCCGTAAACTGTCTCGAAATCGAGTAGGCTGGTGTTTTCCGTCATTCTTTCATTCAGGAATAAATAGTCATCGCCTATCTCTGTAAGTTGCAGCATCGCGCTGTTTAGAAGAAGATTCTGCCCGTCGTTAAAACAATCAAGTGCCGCTTCTCGTCTTCACGGCCAGTGGTATTTGATATCGAAAAGGAATTAAAACCGGCTTTAGATGTTGCGGTTTATTGTGAGAATTTATTTTGAAGTGCCCCGTCAGTGTCCCATGGGCAATAAAAAAGGCCTTGGTAAGTTACCTAAGGCCTTGAATTCTATGGTGGGTCGTCCGCGATTCGAACGCGGGACCATCGCATTAAAAGTGCGGTGCTCTACCGACTGAGCTAACGACCCTGCAAAGTCTGCTAATTATAATGATTTTATGGGGTCTTGCAATATTTTTTGAATCGATTGTGAATTTATGGAATGGATTGCGTCGGTTTTACACTCATTTAAACCAATAAGTTAATGATAAACGTAATAAATGCCCGTGTGTAATTTATAAAATATCGCCGTAAACTGTTACTTCAACAACAAGAACTGGTTTTATTCCACCGAACTGAGTTTATGACTAATCAACTTACAATATTCAGGATTTATTAATGATAAATGCGATATAGTTACCTAACGATAATGATTTCGTTAATGAACTTTTAGGAAGAATAAATGAGAAAACAGTTAATATTCATTAGCATGAGTGCCGTTCTATTAACTGCTTGTGTGACAGATCCTTACACAGGACAGTCAACCATGAGCAACACTATGAAGGGTGGTGGTATTGGAGCAGCGGTTGGTGCGGGAGCAGGCACATTATTTGGTGGAAATGATCTTAAAAACGCCGCATTTGGCGCATTGGCCGGCGGAGCAGTGGGTGTGGCGGTCGGTGTTTATATGGACCGTCAACAAAAGGAAATGGAACAATCGCTCCAGGGAACAGGTATAGAAGTACAAAGAACAGCTGAAAATACGTTGAATTTAAATATGCCGAGCAGTATTACCTTTGGTTTTAATTCATCAAATTTGACCCCTCAAGCGCAATCGGCATTGGATTCTGTTGCCAATGTTTTAAATCAGTATCGAGATTCGATTGTCACAATTACAGGGCACACCGATGATATTGGCGCCGATACTTATAATCAACGATTATCAGAGCAACGGGCTGCCAGCGTTTCAGGCTATTTATCTCAACGAGGTGTAAATTCTGCCCGACTCACTCAGCAGGGTATGGGCGAGAAGGTTCCAAAGTTTCCAAATGACAATGAAGTCAATCGAGCTCAAAATCGGCGGGTTGAACTAGCGATTGTGGCCAATAATAATGCCGGCAATCAGCAGGGAGCTCCCCAGCAACAGGGTTATCCCCAGCAGCAGGGTTATCCCCAGCAACAGGGTTATCCCCAGCAACAGGGTTATCCTCAACAACAGGGTTATCCTCAACAACAGGGTTATCCTCAACAACAGGGTTATCCTCAACAACAGGGTTATCCTCAACAACAGGGCTACCCTCAATAACCCGAAAACTTGATATATTCAACCTATGATCCTGCCTTTGCAGGGATCATAGGTTTGAATGACATCTGAAATTTGCCCTCTCATTTAGTAGTTGAATATAGAGACGCTTTGAACTTTTCTTGCGATCAGAGATTCAATACTGAAAAATATTGCAGTTTACTTGTCTTATCCGTACCAACACCAATTCTGAAGCGCTGACATGAAAAAATTTATCAATAGCATTGATACGATGCTTGACGAAAGTCTAAACGGTTTTTCTAAAGCTCATGCCGATATTATTGAGCTAAATTCATATCCGCATTTCATCAAAAGAAAGCAGCCGTCACCCGGTAAAGTCGCATTGATTTCCGGTGGTGGATCCGGTCATGAGCCATTGCACGCAGGGTTTGTTGGTTTAGGTATGCTAGATGCAGCTTGCCCCGGGCAAATTTTCACATCACCGACCCCGGATCAAATGCTAGCGGCGGCACAGACGGTTAATAATGGTGCCGGCATCCTTTTTATTGTCAAAAATTACGCCGGCGACGTGATGAATTTTGAAATTGCAGCCGAAATGCTGGATATTCCGAACGCCACAGTTTTGGTAAATGACGATGTTTCGTTACCCAAAAATCACAGTATCGGTCGACGAGGTGTAGCTGGGACAAGCATTGTAGAAAAAATTGTCGGTGCCGCTGCTGAGGGGGGCGCAGACTTGGCAACCTGCAAAGCACTGGGGGATCGCGTCAATTCAGCGACGGCTTCCATGGGTGTGGCATTAAGCAGTTGTATTGTTCCCGCGTTGGGTAAACCCACTTTTAACCTTAATGAAAATGAAATTGAAATGGGCGTTGGCATTCATGGCGAGCATGGTCAAAAAACCATGGCGTTCACAAGTGCAGCAGACATTGTTGAGCATCTTGCCGGTATTATCAACGATGAACTTAAGCCACAAAAAAGCCAGTCTGCTTTATTGCATGTCAATGGCTTTGGTGCCACACCCTTAATGGAATTGTATTTGGTTTATGAGCTTGCCTCGGCGTATTGGCAAAAACAGGGCATTATCATCGCTCGCTCCCTTATCGGCAACTACACAACGTCTCTGGATATGGCGGGATGCTCCATTACGCTGACCATTCTTGATGGTGAAATGCTTCATTTATGGGACGCACCTGTTCACACGGCATCGTTACGCTGGGGTTGCTGATGGAGGCCTGGCCAGATCATCAAGCAACACGTCAACGAGCGCACAAATCATTAATTGTCCTGTTTTTGCACCGGCATCAATATGACCCTTGCTGCGCTCTCCAAGAAATGAAGCGCGCCCCTTCGTCGCTACCATATCCCGAGTGGACTCCACCCCTTCTTTCGCGACACAAGCGATCTGTTTCAATACTTTCGTTAAATCCGCCGCTGCATCTACTGTTTTCAGATAGTCAGCAACAGGAATATAGACATCAAGCATGGTTTTTTCACCCGCATTCGCTCGACCTCTTTTCTTGACGGCTTCCACGCCCTGAGCAAAAACATCTGCAAAGATTTCACGTGTTAACGTTTTATCAAGTGTTGCCTTATTCATGGCAATAAACAGTGTGCCATAAAGAGAACCCGACGCGCCGCCAATAGTTGTCATCAAAGTCATACCGATTTTTTGCCACGCGGAACCCCAGTCCAAGTTTGCTAGTTCGGCACTTTGATCAACCAAAGCCGTTAAACCTCGCTGTAAATTGAACACATGATCACCATCGCCGATGGCCTGGTCGAGGGCAGTCACTTCATCGGCATTTTTTACAATGGTATCAGCGATTGACTGGATTAGTTTGGGCAATAAAGCGGGTGTGATTGGCATAAAAGTCCCCCTCTTTTACTATTGGGTGGAGTAAAAATTAACACAATTGGGTAAATCCTGCATCTGTTCTTTTAACTGCAATTTACCCTTGAATTCCTGCTATCATTTGTAAAATCTTGATCTGTACGAATTCAAACCAATGGATATATGGAAACTCAAAGGCTTAATAAACCATTGACTTTTTCTTCTATTGATTTCTTTCCTGACAAATCATTCCTCAGAGATTCTCATATTCTGAACAAATACATTACTTGATTGCTACTAAACCCCTGAAATGAAAGTTTTCAAAACTTGCGTATCAATCTTGTTAATCGGGATTTTCGGTGCGGCCTTATGCATGACGAAACTCGGCCTCTATTTTGAGGAAGAAATCGGACTTGCTCTACTTTTTAAATTAAGAGGACCTTTAAAGGCTCCGGAAAACATTGTCATCGTCAGCATTGATAGAACGTCTTCGGAAATTCTGCATTTACCGGACGATCCGGAAAAATGGCCCCGTTCTTACTATGCAGAATTAATCAAAAAACTGAATCGGCAAAATCCGGCGTTAATTGCCTTTAATTTACATTTTGGGGAAACCCGAGATTTGGATAATGACGAACGTCTGGCGACTGCAATGGCCGAGCACAATAATATTATTCTCAGTAATTATCTGAAACAATATTCCCTTCCTTCCGCTAACCGCCAACAGCAGTTCCGATACGAGCGTATTATTGATCCCATCCCCATCCTTGATCATGCCGCACTTAGCACCGCGCCGTTTCCACTACCCAAGACATCATCTACGGTCAAACAGTTCTGGGCCTTCAAAAACAGTGCCGGCGATATACCGACATTTCCGGCAACCGTTTTTCAATGTTTTTTGTTTAAGAAAGCCTATCCGGAAATACTTCATTTACTTACGCGGATTAATCCTGCGCTAGTAAATCATCTACCAAATCACGTCGACCGACTTTCCAAACAGTCACCCGTATTTCAGATGTTCCAAAAAATCAAGGCCGGGGTCACGGGAAATGACGCGTCTTTGAAACAATTTGGTCAATTGGTGGAACAATCCTACTATAGTTCTGAAAAAAAGCGACTTCTGCACTCATGGCTAGCATTATTACAAGCGCCGGACAGTCTCTACCTAAATCATTATGGCAACAAGGAAACCATCACCACTATCCCGTTCTATCAGGCATCGGTTGTGGAAATATTGAATTCTGATCTTTTCAAAGACAAGATAGTACTGGTCGGATATTCGGAAAATATTGAACCGGAAAAAGGTCAGGGGTTGTACACAGTATTTTCGAATTCAAGAGGCGAAAATATCAGCCCAATTGAAATAGCCGCCACAGCAGTAGCCAATCTTGTCGATAACTCCTGGATAAAACCTTTGAGTATCAAGCAACAGTTTTTCATGATACTTGTTTGGGGTTTGTTCATAGCATCAAGTTACCGATTACTCTCTTTCAAAGGGGCGATCAGTATTATCAGCCTGTCAAGCACTACTTATCTTGTTGTAGCTTATTATGTCTTTTCAATGCATTACATTTGGCTACCCGTATGCATTCCTATCATGATACAAAGTCCTCTGGTTTTAATGCTGGCATCACTTTCACACTTCCTAAAAAGTAAAGAAGACAATCGCAATATTCATAAAGCCTTTCGCTTTTATCTGCCGGATGAAGTAGTTAACCAGGTAGCTTCACAAACTTACGGAGGCTCGATGCACCAGTACGGTGAAATTATGCAGGGTGTTTGCATGGCTACTGATGCGGGTCAATACACTACACTTTCGGAAGTTATGACACCGCAGGATATGAATGTGCTAATGAACAGTTATTATGGTGTGATGTTTCCTCAGGTAACGCGGCATAATGGTATTATTTCGGATGTGATTGGTGATGCCATGCTCGCCCTATGGGCAAAACCGGTCGCGGATATTCAATGCAAAATTAACGCCTGTCAGGCTGCTCTTAAAATCAAGTCTGAAGTGGATCACTTTAATCGATCACAAAACCAGCAACTACCTACTCGTCTGGGCTTGCATTACGGCGAAATGCGTCTCGGCAATGTTGGAGCCATGGATCATTTTGAATACCGCGCAATCGGTGATACAGTGAATACCGCAACTCGCATTGAAGGCCTAAACAAGCTTTTAGGTACTCAAATACTGGTATCTTCAAGCGTCATTGAAAGTCTGACGGGCTTTTGCACTCGGGAATTAGGGACCTTTCTCTTGAAAGGCAAAACATTCCCAATCACCATCTTCGAACTCATTGAACCGGGAGATAAAGATTGGTTTCGATTAGTCTCAACGTTCGCTGAGTCGTACCACTTGTTTCAAAGGGATCAATGGTCTGAAGCGCTTGAATCGTTTATTACTATAGGCAAAAACTATCCGAATGATGGTCCAACTCAGTTTTACATCCGCTATCTTCAAAAACAAATGCCCTATTTTCAGAAGAATGGGCCCCCAATACAGGCAGGAATTATTGACGTTGGTAATATTACCACGCTGTTGCATTAGTAATTTTAATATGCTTACAATAGCCGCTAGAATCAACGCATACGATTTGAAATAAGTTATTCCGACGCCATTTTCAAATCGCAGGCAAATGTTACTTCGGTTGCAGCTATAAGAATTAAAATGCACCCAAAAATCCAGCTATTTTTTGTCCTAGTTATTCTCATAGCTCCGCATGTTCTGGAAGCTTCGCCCTCTTGTAGCCGTTGGGTAGCCAAGGTTGCATCACTTCAAGGCCAAGTAGATATTCAGCACCCCGGTAACTCAGAATGGGGTTCGGTACATGAGGACGACACGTTTTGCCCAGGCGATAAAATCCGCACATCGAAATGGAGCCGCTCAACATTGGTGCTAAGTAACCAATCCGTTGTAACGCTGGACCAAAATACCACATTGATATTTCCTGAAATTGAAGAAACAAATGAGTATTCAGGTCGTTGGTTTTTAAACCTGATAGAAGGCGCTTCATTTTTTAGAAGTCGCGAAACGCAAAGGCTCAATATTCAAACCCCGTTTATCAACGCCGTTCATGAAGGCACCGAATTTCTGATATTGGTGTCAAAACATCATGCGGAAATTTCTGTCTTTGATGGTCAAGTTTCTGCACAAAACCGTTCCGGTAAACTCACAATTAGCAAAGGCTTTAAAGGAGTAGCCGAAGCCAATCGTGCACCCCACTTGCAGTCTCTCATGGTAAAGCCAAATGATGCCGTGCAATGGGCGCTTTACTATCCACCGATAATCGATGAAAATTTTAATGATTCAACGACTATAGACATTCAGCTTAAAGAGGTCTTGATAGATTACCGACAAGGCAATATTTTTCAGGCGCTTGCCAAGCTTGAAAAAGTTTCAAGTAACCAAAAAAATTTACGATTTTTAACACTGAAGGCAAGCCTATTACTTTCAGTGGGGCGGGTTGATGAAGTTCAACCGCTCATCCTGCAGATTCAGCAAGTGGAACCCAACAATAGCGATATACTAGCCTTGCAAGCCATTATTGCGATTGCAATAAATCAACAATCGGCTGCATTGGAATTGGCTAACCAGGCTGTAAGCGCTAACCCTCAATCGGCGGCGGCAAAAATAGCCCAATCTTATTCTTATCAAGCGCTACTTAACATCAACATGGCATTAACTGCTGCACGAGAAGCCACCCAATTAGCGCCTAAAAACGCTCTGGCATGGGCTCGACTAGCTGAACTACAACTATCCGACGGAAATCACGATGAGGGATTGACGTCTGCGCAAAAAGCCCAGGCGCTGAATCCTAACATGGCTAAAACACAGATTATTTTAGGTTTTGCTAACTTGGCACAAACGGAAATTGAACCTGCAATGCGGGCTTTCAAACAGGCGATTCTCCTTGATTCGTCGGATCCGTTAGCCCGCTTGGGTTTGGGATTGGCTAAAATTAGAAAAGGGGACATCGAAGCCGGAAAAAGTGAGTTAGAGACGGCTGTCAACCTGGATCCCAACAACGCTGTCATCCGTAGTTATTTAGGAAAGGCCTATTATGAATTGCGAAATAAGGAATACGCAGGCACGGAATTCAATATAGCTAAAGAAATGGATCCCAAAGATCCGACGCCCTGGTTTTACGATGCCATCCTCAAACAAACGATAAACCGTCCTGTCGAAGCCTTACACGATATGCAAAAAGCGATTGAGCTCAATGATAATCGGGGGGTTTATCGGTCCAGTCTGTTGTTGGATAAAGATTTAGCCGCACGCAGCGCTGGATTGGGAAGAATTTATAATGATTTGGGATTTCAACGATTAGGTCTGGTTGAAGGATGGAAATCGGTCAATACTGAACCTACTAATTATTCAGCTCATCGTCTCCTGGCAGATAATTACGCTTCTCAACCCCGCCATGAAATCGCTAGGGTCAGCGAGTTGTTACAATCGCAATTATTGCAACCGATTAATATCACACCCATTCAACCTCAGTTAGCTCAAAGTAACGTCTTGATAGTAGATGGATTAGGCCCTTCATCGTTATCTTTCAATGAATACAATCCACTATTTGCCCGTAACCGATTTGCACTTCAGACTTCCGGTATTTATGGCAGCAATAATACCTGGGGTGAAGATGTTGTCCATTCTGGACTTTGGAATAAAGGCTCATATAGTCTAGGGCAATTTCATTATGAAACAACCGGCTTTAGAGACAATAATTTTCTCGATCAGGATATCTATAATGCATTTGTTCAAGGCGATGTTTCAAATGCTGTAAATTTACAGGCTGAATATCGGCATGAAGAAAGAAAAAATGGCGATTTATCCATCAATTTTGACAACTCCTTTGCGCAAAGCACTGAAAACCGAACTGTCGACAGTTATCGACTGGGAGGTAGGTACACCTTCTCACCCGCATCTTCTTTGATAAGTTCTTTAATTTATCAGGAAGCGGGTTTTCAAACTCTCGATCCAGGCGTCGCCTTAACTCAAGTCAATCGAAAAGGGTTCATTGCCGAGCTCCAGCACCTATTTAGCAATTCATTGGTTAACTCGATCACGGGATTTGGCCACATAAATCAAAATCTTCATACAACGTTTAATTTTCTAGATTCACCAGACGATCCCATTGATCCCGTTAAAAACCAACAAGATCTTACAAGAACCGTATTCTATAATTATTCAACTTTCAAGATTACTGACAAATTAAGAACAACACTGGGCCTGAGTTACGATTCGTTTGAACTTGAAAGAGATATCAAAAACAACCCGATTAACCCAAAATTGGGTTTGGTTTGGAATCTCTTTGCAAAAACCACTGTCCGAGCTGCACTTTTTCGTTCCATGAATATGACAAGAGCATCCAATCAAACAATAGAGCAGACCCAAGTTGCCGGATTCAATCAATTATTTGATGACATTAATGGCACTGTGGCCTGGCGGTATGGAATCGCTATTGACCATGTTTTTTCCAAAAATTTGTCAACGGGCATTGAGTATTCAGAACGTAAACTGGATGTTCCAAGTTTAGAATATGCGTCATTTGATTGGAGTGAACAATTCAGTAGAGCATATGTTTATGTCACGCCAAATGACATTGCCTCATTAGGCCTGGAATATTTCTATGAAAGATTTGATCGTAAGGCTAACCCACTTAACACGGGGATCGTGGATGTAAAAACCCATTGGATACCGCTTACGTTAAATATTTTTCATGCGTCAGGAGCATCGATGATGTTAAAGTCGACATACGTAAACCAATATGGTTTTTTTGAAAAATTTGGAGAAATTTATCCGGGAAATTCAAATTTTTTCGTATTTGATGTGAATCTAAACTACAGACTACCTTCTCGTTACGGAATGGTAAGTTTAGGAGTAAAAAATTTATTTAATAATCATTTTCAATATCAGAGTACCAATCAAATTAACTCAAATGAAATGTTGTTTGCACCAGAAATGACATTATTTACCCAAGTAAAACTGGCTTTTTAAGATTATTTTTTATTTAACTTCAGCAGCAGAGGCGCGAAATATGTCTATTAAAACCAAATTATTAGTTACAAACACCTATCTTATTGTATGGGGAGGGCTTAGTACATTAATCCTTTTATTGTTAACCTCTACACCTGGTATAACTGGCGAAATTCGAAAAGAACCCGTCAAGAATAAAGAACAACGCGCCACACCTACAGCTGCAAAAAGTGAGGAAAATTCGGTAGAACTCGTTATTAAGTACCTGACCGGTGGCGAAATAATAGTAACGAATCCCAAAGGTGAAATAATTGTAAGATCTAAAAATGATCTCATAGCGAAAGGACCATTATCGGAATTGAGGAATATTTCTTTCGCGACTGTGACAGAAACTGTACCTGACGCCAATACAAAGAATTCGAAAGCCAGCCTGATGGATAAAATAATTTCACCTGCAATGGCCGCCACTATAACGTATGAATACCATTACATTAAGGTTGATAACCAAATTGTCGCCTGCCGAAAACATCAGGTGACGCCACCACCTCATAAGTATGTGGGCAATTGTTAATCCTTGAATTTTCCATCTAATGCTCTGGCCAAATATCAAAACATAATTATGCTGGCTTAACATCAGTTATCCCACCCTACTAGACCAATTTTGTCTAGTAGGGACGAGTATGCTAAACATCAATCAATTAAAATAGTTAGCCTACCTTTCTTCCCAAGTTCGGGTTGCATATAATCCTCTATTTGGTACAGCTAAAAAGGATCAAACGTGCAACAAGAAATTTTCTCAGCTCTTAAAAAAATCTCTTTTCTGTCAAATCTACCTGATGAAACATTAATCACGTTAGCAAGCAAAGCAAAATCAGCTAAGTTTCCGAAGCAGGCAACGATTATCACAGAAGGCGATGAGACCAGTTCGCTTTATATCGTTTTGTCAGGAAAGGTACGGGTTTATGGCAGCGACGACAAAAGCAAGGAAGTGACGTTATTGATTCAGGAAGCCGGCACTCATTTTGGTGAACTGGCATTACTCAGTGATGAACCGCGGTCCGCAACGGTAGAGACGTTGGAAAAAACGGTTTGTGGCATTATTTCAAAGTCTGATTTTCTCAACTGGCTAACCCAACATCCGGAAGTAGCAATCGCTTTGTTGGGGGTTCTATCAGATAAAATTCGTTACTTAACAGAAAAAGTTAAGCAAATGGCATTGTCGAATGTATATGAGAGAACAATTAAGGTTCTTTATGAAATGGCTAAGAAAGAAGGTGATATTTATATCATTCATAACCGACCGACCCAGCAAGAATTAGCCACGATGGTTGGGGCCTCCCGAGAAATGATTAACAAGATCATGCATGAGTTAACTAAAGGATCGTACATTGCAATCCAAGATAAGACACTCAGAATTGAGCGTTCCTTGCCGACCTCGTGGTAAAGCAACTGGCCACAGTCAAACTGTTATAAATTCAGGCACAATGTGAATCCATTGACCTGCTTACTACTCAATATTGGAATTTTTGTTTGTTATAGAGCGCCAAAACCTGCTTAACGTAGTTTTGCGTTTCAGGATAAGGTGGAATTGAATTATTGTATTTAATTACGGCGTTTTCGCCGGCATTGTAGGCAGCAACAGCCAAATCCAAATTTGGATTAAACATATCGATTAAATGCCTCAAATACCGTGTGCCGCCCTCTACATTTTGATCGGGATCGTTACGATTGGTTACGCCGAATCGTCTCGCGGTGTCAGGCATTAACTGCATTAATCCAACTGCACCCGCTGATGAGACAGCATTGGAGTTATAAGCCGATTCTGTTTGTATTACCGCATGAACCAGTTTCGCATCGACCTGATGACGGTAAGCAACCTCATTAATTAAATCGAGATATTTCTTTTTGTTCCCTCCCGAGTAGGAATGAACGTTTAAAGCATTATATTTTGAATAACGCGGATAGCTGCTCTGAATTTTAGTCTGAATAATTCGTTTATAAAGACTGTGTCGGGGTTCGTCTGTGTAGTAGACTCGCCCATCACTGTCAACGAATTTATAGATATCTGCCAGAACGCTTTCCGACACCAACAAGGTTAATAAAATAATTGCAATTCTCATTTTTCTTGTAACCTCAATCAGGTTTGAACCACTAAACTGGCGGCATGCACCGCCTTGCATCTTGCTTGCTCTACAGTTTCGGCCGTTGTCAATGCGACGCCAAGACGTCGATTAATCATTGCTTCCGGCTTGGCAAACAATCTGATTTCACAATCAGTTATGGCAAGGGCTTCATCCAGTCCCGCGTAGACAACATCCTTTGTTGCCAGTGTTCCCAATATAACGGCACTTGCACCAACCTGCCGCAAACCGGTATTGACCGGCAATCCTAATATAGCTCTTACGTGCAATTCAAATTCATTCTGTTTTTGCGTTACCATTGTAACCATCCCTGTATCGTGAGGTCTGGGACTCACCTCACTAAACCAGACATAATCGTCCTTTATAAACAATTCAACACCAAACAAGCCCAGGCCACCAATTTCATTGGTTACCTTGAAAGCAATTTCCTGTGCCGATTTGAGGGCCGCCGCACTCATCGGTTGCGGTTGCCAGCTTTCTCTATAATCACCGTTTACCTGAATATGCCCGATAGAGTCGCAAAAGTGAGTTTCAATGTTGCCCTGACCATTCAGTGCGCGAACCGTCAACAAAGTGATTTCGAAATCAAAATCAACAGCTGCTTCGACAATTACTTTGCCCGTATCCACCCGTCCACTGGCTTTCGCATAGTCCCATGCTGCTTGAAGCTGGTCAGCATTTTTAACCATGGACTGGCCCTTACCCGAGGACGACATGGTGGGTTTGACAAAGCAGGGATAACCGATACCATTGTCAACAGCCGTACGCAATTCATCAAAACTTTGTGCAAAGGCAAACCTCGATGTTGGCAGATTAAGCTGATCTGCGACCAAACATCTGATACCCTCTCTATTCATTGTCAATTGAATGGCCCTTGCATTGGGAACAACAGTGCTTACCCCATCCTTTTCTATATCGGCAAGAGCCTGGGTTCCTATAGCTTCAATTTCAGGAATTATATAATTGGGCCGCTCCGAAGCAATTAATTTTTTCACCGCTTCGGTATCAGTCATGTCGATAACATGACTTCTATGTGCTACGTGATGAGCCGGTGCATTTTGATACCGATCAACGGCAATCACTTCAACGCCATAGCGTTGCAAAGAAATGGCAATTTCTTTGCCGAGTTCACCACTACCCAGCAACATCGCCTTGGTGGCACTTTTACAGAGCGCGGTTCCTATTTTCATTTTGAATCCGCCAAAAAAGTATCAATATCTTCTTTCGAGAAGCCGATTTTTTTGGCTACGCGATCCGCGTGGCTCACTCTGGAAATTCCATCAATCAATCTATAAGTTGGCGCATCATGCGCAAACTCGACCTGTTTTGCCAATCCTATCTTCTGGTTGACAAAACTATCCACCAGTTGATGATTGTGCGTAATCAAAATTGTGCTATTACCTTTCCGGTAAAATCCATTCAGCACGTTGGATGATGATTCCATTTTTTCTTCAAACGTTGTCCCTTCAGATAACTCGTCCAATACTACTAGACTTTTAGCCGTGCTTGCCAAAAAGATATCTTTTGTTCTTTTCAATTCCGTACCGAAGCGTCCTTCACCGTCGTTTAAATGGCTAATCTCAGGCACTTGATAGAAAATTTTATCGGCAACTGTAAGACTTGCTGATTTAGCCGGGACATAGCACCCTATCTGTCCCAAGAGCTGGATTTGAGTCACCGTTTTACAAAATGCAGTTTTTCCGCCACTATTAGGCCCTGTCACCAATACCAATTTTTCTTCCACTAGATCAAGATCGTTGCCGATATAATCCTGGTTATGTTTTCCCAAAACCGGATTTTTTGCATCAACGAGTTTAACGCGATGATGCTTGTCATCAAGTAAGGTCGGCAGAACCATGGTGTGGCCAAAGTCATCGGCATATCTAATGAATGAAAATAATTCATCAAGCTGCCCCAGAGCATCCAAAAACTCGCCAACTTCCGAGGATTGTCTAAATTCGTTTCGTAGCGGAACAATACACTTGTCTCGATCAAACCCCCCAACAATTGGCATATAAAGAAGCAATAATGGCGCCAGGAAAACAGCTTGGCTTGGGATGAGTCCTGACACATCAGATAGCGCAAAATGCGTAACCAACCACAGCGTGGCGATTATCACAAAAAGCAATAGAGGCTTGAATAGAGACGGGGTAAAAATGACGGCAGGTGTAAATCCATTTTTTCTGTCATGCCGTGACTGAAGACCTCTTTCAGTAACGTAAACAGGACCTTGCATCAGCGCATAAGCGCGAGTATCGGTAAATGACTTGATTTTTTCAATCAAACCTCTTAAATAGTCCGTCTGAACGGCTTCAAGTGCTTGAATCTGGCCAAGTAGTTCAAGGATAAAACGAATTCCCCTTTTATATTGTAGATACCCATATCCTTCAATTTCGTGGGGGTTCCTGGCTATGCCAAAGGTTCCTAAAAATTCACCGAATAAAAGCAAATAAAAGTTATTTTCCTGTGATGCCGCGTGTTGTAACACTTGCTCAAGCGATCCCTTTAATGACGGATTAGTGCGAATTTCTTCAACGGATAGCTGTTTCGCTTTGATTGCCTCCACATTTTCCAACGGCTGGGTCAAAGAGCGATACAAAACGGCTTGTCCGATCGTCGTTGATGCGCAATTAACGGCATCAAACATCTTATCGACTTCAATGATATTGAAGGCATTTTCATCGATTACACCTGCTCCCGCTGCCAACGGCTTGCTGGATTTTATCTGCGGCCAGTCGTTTTGCCAGCTTTGTAATAAAGGTTCTTTCATCAATTTAACTCTTCTAATTGTCAAGGAAACCAAAAACTATCAGTGCAGCGACGATAATACCTGATATAACTATGAGCTGACGAGGGGCTTTGAACAAATAGGCTGCCTCCGGCAAATGTATGGCTACGCATAAAGTAACAAACTGCACAGTTATGATCATATCCCTTCACCCACTATAGGTTGCTTATACGCTTTCTTCAAGCAGGCTGACCAAGGCTTGAACGTGAAGGTCTGAGTCATTTAGCGAGGCTATGTATCGATATGACTCACCACCGGCTTCCAAAAAGACAGTCTTGTTTTCCATGGCAATTTCTTCCAACGTTTCTAAGCAATCAACTGCAAACCCTGGACAAATAACATCTATTTTCTTGATATTCTGCGCCGGAAAGCCTTTCAGTGTATCAACGCAATACGGCTTCAACCACTCCGCCTTGCCAAAACGGGATTGAAAAACCATCTTCCAATCATTGTCGCCAAGATTTAATTTTTCCGCAATCAGTGCCGCCGTTTTTTGACACTGATAAAAATAAGGATCGCCCCACTTAGTCAATTGCTCGGGCAATCCATGAAATGACATCAACAACAGTTGATTTCTACCTTGCGCCCGCCAAATCTGATTAATCGACTCGACAAGCGCCGAAATATACCGACTGTCCTCATGGTAATCGCTTATGAAGTGAAGGGTGGGCAGATGACGCCATTGATTGAGTTCTTTCACCACATCATCATAAATTGATGCAGTCGTCGTCGAGGAATACTGAGGATATAAGGGCATAACTATCAGATCGGTTACACCCTGCTTGGCAAAATCTCTGAGTCGATCAGCAATGGAAGGTTCGCCGTAGCGCATGGCGTAATCGGTAATCACGCCTTTAGTATTTAACTGAACGGCGATTTTTTCAGTCAATTGCCGGGTCAAAAATATCAACGGAGAACCTTTCGCATCCCAAATTTTTTTATAGGCTTTTAGTGATTTGCTCGGGCGAAAAGGCAATACAAACAAATGTAAGATAAGCCACCACACCGGTCGCGGTATGTTGACAACACGGGGATCCCAAAGAAAGTCTTTCAGGAAACGTCTGACTGCTTTCGTTGTTGGAGCAGACGGCGAACCCAGATTTGTCAGCAATACGCCGGTCTTTTTTATCGTCATATTCGGACTATCGATTAATCAAATTTAAAAATTCCGAACGTGTACTGATTTCTTTTCGGAAAATTCCCAACATACACGATGTTGTCATAACGGAGTTCTGCTTTTCTACGCCGCGCATCATCATACAGAGATGTTTGGCTTCGATGACCACGGCCACGCCTTTAGCGCCGGTGGCCTGAGCAATGGCATCGGCAATTTGTTTTGTCAGTTTCTCTTGAATTTGTAAGCGGCGGGCATACATATCGACGACTCTGGCTATTTTTGAAAGTCCCAACACTTTACCCTTAGGTAAATAACCAACATGACATTTTCCGATAAACGGTAACAAATGATGTTCACACAACGAGTACAGTTCAATATCCTTGACGATCACCATGTCCTCGGTATCCGCCTCAAAAATGGCACCATTCAGCACGTCTTCCAGAGTTTTCTCATAGCCGTTGTTAAGAAATTTGAATGCCTTGGCGGCGCGACTGGGTGTATCAATTAAGCCTTCGCGGTTTAAGTCTTCACCCACTGCTTCAATAATTTTGGAGAAATGCTCTTCCACGGTTCCAATCTCAATGATAAAAGAATTAGCCAGTATACATCATTGAACAGTTAACTTTAATGCTTCCAGAAGCACATTTTCATCCGCCCCGGGCTTTCCAACATGATCACTCAAATATCTGCGCCATGCTTTGGCACCCGGCATACCGTGGAACAGACCTAATATATGGCGAGTGACGCTATTTAAGCGAACCTGTGTTTTTAGTTGCTGTTGAATGTAGGGGATCAGTGCAATTAAAATTTGCTCCCGCGACAGGATGTCGACAGTGGCTCCAAAAAACCGTTTATCCACCTCAGCCAGCAAATAAGGTTTGTGATAGGCTTCTCGACCGACCATGACGCCGTCTAACTGCATTAGAATTTGTTCAGCCTGATCCAGCGAATCGATACCACCGTTCAGAATGAGTCCCAGTTCGGGAAAATCCAGTTTCAACTGAAAGACAACATCATAACGTAGCGGAGGAACTTCCCGGTTCTGTTTTGGCGACAAACCGCTTAACCAGGCTTTTCTGGCGTGAACAATAAAGGTTTTACAACCAGCACTCGCAATAGTGCCAATAAAATGAACCAGTTCGCCATATGAGTCACGATCATCAATACCAATTCGTGACTTAATCGTAACGGGAATTGAAACAGCCTGCTGCATAGCTGCGACACATTCGGCAACCAACAGGGGTTCCGCCATCAAGCTCGCGCCAAACCGCCCACTCTGCACACGATCACTGGGGCAGCCGACATTCAAATTGACTTCATCATAGCCATAGTCTTCAGCCATTTTTGCACAAATCGCCAGATCACCAGGTTTGCAGCCACCCAACTGCAGCGCCAGCGGGTGTTCAGCAGCATTAAACTGCAAAAAGCGATGCCGGTCGCCATGAATCAGCGCCCCGGTGGTAACCATCTCGGTATACAGCAACGCATGTTGGCTAATGAGGCGATGAAAAAAACGACAATGACGATCCGTCCAATCCAGCATTGGGGCTACACAAAATCTCGACGCCTTGTATTTCGTAGCATTATTTCCGTATTTATTGCTCTCTATCATTTTTGTTATTAAATATTTTTGTATATTTTTAGGTTATTTTTGGACATTTCTTGATATTGGATGCACAATTAATGCACAAAAAACAAAATTTGTGCATTTTTATGGCTACGATCACTCAATACAAAAAAAAGTCAGGCAAGATATCCTACCGCGCGCTTATCAGAATTGCCAAAAACGGCACAATAGTTCATATGGAATCAGAGACGTTTGACACCAAGACTTTAGCGAAGGCATGGGCAATGAAGCGGGAAGCAGAGTTATCTGCTCAAAAAGTATTTAGGCCAAAAGAGAAGCCGCTCAAAATTTCTAAGGTGATTCAAGATTACATTTCACAGTTTGGCCATGGCTATGGGCGCTCGAAAAATTACGACTTAGCCCGATTATTGCGATACCCTCTTGCTGAACTCGATATATCAGAACTCAACCCTCAGATACTGATCGCTCATTGCATTGAGCGCAACAAGACAGCTAAGCCACAGACCGTTAAGAACGATGTTATTTGGTTGAAAACGGCTATTAGAACCATGCGTTCTGTCAATGGCTTTACTTTTGATCTCGCTGTGTTCGATGATGCTTACGAAACATTGTGGCGTGAAAAATTGATTGGAAAATCTGTCGAAAGGGAGCGGCGACCTACACGAAAAGAATTATGGGCTTTGTCGCGCTATTTTTATCGACGCAAACGATCAACGCCTATGTTGCAGTTGATGTGGTTTGCGATTTATTCAGCTCGAAGATTATCTGAAATAACACGCTTAGAGTGGACTGATAATGATGATAAGAAGGCAACCGGCTTAGTCCGTGATGCTAAACATCCTCGGCTTAAGGCTGGCAACCATAAGCGATTCAAATATCCTCGATCAGCCTGGAAAATTGTAAATAAACAACCAATGGCCAGTAAATATATTTTCCCTTACAATCCTAAAACAATCGGTACAAACTTTGATCGGGCATGTAAAATCCTCGGTATTGTCGATTTGCATTTTCACGACTTACGTCACGAAGCAACAAGCCGCCTTTTTGAACGCAAACTGGGCATCGTTGACGTTCAGCAAGTGACACTTCATGAGTCATGGAAAACCCTCCAGCGGTATGTAAATCTTAATCCTGGTGATGTAGATATTTAATGAACGCACATTAAAAACAACATTTCGCTCATCGCATTATGCCTTGCATCCTTATCAGCATGTGCATACTGCGAGGTAATCGCAATGCTACTATGCCCGAGATTATCCCTGCCACAGTTAATGGAATATTCAATTCATGTCAACAACATGCGTGTACCGTACGTATATCTGAGCCAATGGGTGCTTGCTCTTGCCACAATTCTGACGCTTCCAAGTCGGTTTCGGACAAGAAGGAGGCGTCTTTCGCGAAAAACACCTTCAGTACTTTGTGAATCGCTAATGGCTTCAAAGGCAAGACCGATTGCCCCAGAATTCGTGGAAATCAACGGAAATGTCTCCGGCACTGTCCGCAAGCCTCACCGATCAGCAGAGGCACTAGGTCAACCTAGTTTTGATTTAGCATAGTTTTAAGACTTGTTACGACTTCAAAAAACTTCTCTCAACTTCTAATGGATACCTTTGTCGCCAAACTTTCGACTCTTTAGAAGACACCAGAACTTCCTTCGACTTCTACGGTTTTAATAATTTGGGTAATGCATAATCGCCAAGCTGATAAAGACGCTAATGATTACAGCAACCGTTGGAATAATTGACAACGGAATAGGGATGGGGCAAATCAACCACAAAATTATCATGAAGGTTGACGCCAACAGCATGTGAGCCGATGTGTTGTAAATCGGTGGTATCGGCGGACTGAAGGTATCGGATTTCAATCTCCGCTCGAATATCCCTGCAATAAATCCCATCACCATCGGTATCAGCAACCAGATGGCCCATTTCGATAAAATGACCATGCGTAAGGCCATGCTGTAGGCCTGAAATTTCACTGATTCCGCCCAATCTCCTGGAATATCGGCTATCGCTTCTCCAATATGATCGCCGCTGTTTCTGAATTTATTTGAATCGTCGTGCCTATCTCGAAATTCATTGGCAAACGCTGCAATCGAGGTTAAGTTACTTTTGTACAACGTGATCAGTTCCTTATTAATCTCGTCCTTTTCACCCAAAATACTGATGGCGGCGTTGTAGTCTTGCCGTATAGTCAGCGACATGGTTTTTGGACTTAACAGCGCTGGCAATGCCAGTGGCGTAAAAATTATAATCATCAACCAAATCAGGAAATGCTTCCCCATTGACGTTAGTCTGTCAAATCGCGTTGAGAACTTTCTAATAATCCCGCTAATTTCAACTCGTTCATAGTAAATACTCTTGATGCGCACAGGATTTTGCTCTGTGGGCTCCCGAATGCATCGTGGGTTTTGTTAACCCATGTTAGCTCTTCGCTTGCTGACGATCTCATAATGTCATCCAGATAGCCATGAGTATTCGGATCATAAGCCGACCATCCCCCTTTGTACTTGATCATGAGCGTCATTCCGAGGCACTGTACCAATTCCTCGGATACGCGACAGATAAAGGCTTTTTGCTCGGCAAGATCGTCATTATCGGTTTGGATCACTTGTTCGGCATCGATTAACCCATTCGCTAAACAATTGACCAGTAAACTTTCATCTCGTTTTCTTGGGTCGGGCCAGTACAAGGTCAGCAGTGACGTTAATCGCTGTGATGATTCGCGTAGATTGGGCCATCGCGCAAATAGTTCTTGCGCCGCAGGTTGGCGTCTTGTGGCCCTGCATGCTTTTTTCATTTCAATGGAAGGCGATTGCAATGGCTGTTTGAGTGGTTTTTTCAAAAAAAGTAAAACTGCTTGATCTGACATGTGAAATCCTAGTGCGTAATAATAGGCAGTCGTCCCTTGATGACACGGCCGCCGGCTATTGATGCGATGTAATGAAAATTAGGAAGGTGTCCCAGTAAGTGTTGCGGGAACAAATCGTGTTCGCTAAACGTTAATGACTGTCCGCTATTGCCGGAATAGTGAGCAAAGTTTTCGGCCGAATTAACGCCGCTGGAAATGCTCTGTTGAACGGTTTTAATGTACGTTTGCCCGAAAGTCTCAACAACAAACTTTTGTGTTTCCCCGTCCTTGATGCGCAAGGTGATCAAATTGTTGCAGTTACCGATAACCTGCCGTGCGCGTGCCTCGTCGCCCAGTCTTGCCACAATATCCGGCAAGGTTTGCGTCGCCATGACGACCTGGAATCCGGCGCCACGACCTTTGTTGAGAATCTGGATAAACGGCAAATTCACCACTTCCGCAGCCTCGTCAACGAACATTGAGATGCGCCCAAATTTCCTGCCGCTGTTGTAAATCATGCCCGCGACCGATGCGAAATCAGCCAATACAATGGATCCAATAGCCGACGAAACAATGGAATCTGACAAGGAATCAAGCCCCACATATAGCACATGCTTTCCGGAAATAATGTTCGATGTATCAAAGATTGGCCGGTGATCGTTTGAATCTTCCTCGTCAGGCGATAGAAGATCGCCCAAATCGCCGGATGTCAGCATGTTCAAAACAGGGATCAGCGATGCGATCATCTTCGAAAAGTGCATGCGATTGTGCTCGACCAGAGACAGAAGCCCATCAATGCCTTCCGAACCTTTTGGCCCATTGCTTAGTGTGGTTCGATACCATTCAACAATAGCCAGCCATTCTGGGTTGGTAATGGTTTCCATTTTTTTGGCTTTGCCGGCCTTGGCTTTTACAAAAAAAGGATCGGCACTGTTTTTCCAATCCGGATCGACCCGATCGGCGTGCGCCTCGATTGCTTTAATCAACAGCGCTTCGGCGCCGCCCTCGATGTAATAGCGCAACTGTTTAATGGACGGGCGTTTGCCGGTTTCCAGTAACCCTTGTGCAACCAGATTTAGCGCACGAAACGAGAACGCTGTAAAGGCATCGGAGCCGCCCGATTGCGATGGCAATAATGCTGCGATTCGCGAAGCAATTTCTGTGGTGCGCGTGAAATTGCGCATGGGATCTAAGCGGATTGATGAGCCGGGAAATGCTGGATGAAAAAACAGGAAAGCGTCACCCCGTCCGGCTCGCTTGCATTCCAGTTCCATTCGATCCCGTAACTCCCTGTCACCTTTGGGATCGATCATAATCACAGTGTCGCCACGTTGAATGGCTTGCGTTACCATGAGCTCATAAGCCCGTGTTTTTCCAGCGCCAGTCGTACCAAACATAATGGTATGCCCTTCCAGTGACTTGAGTGGGATATTGATCTCATTTTCCTTGCCGAGATTCAGTCCATGTATCCAGGGGCTACCTGGATGCTCCTGGTCATCGTTTATTTTGATACCGGATAGCATGGTGTCGACCGCTCGCTGCGTATGGATCGGCATCCAGTCGAACCCCCAGCCAAACCACATCTTTTCAGGCTGGATCAATTTCAATAGCTTGTCGACATCCAGAAACGTCAGCATTTGACCTAACCGGCCACGCCCCACCAAATCCAGGCCTTTTACCGCCGATTGCAAGGTTAGCAACCCAAAGCAGATCCATGGTATTAGCATGGAATTTCCACCTGGCAACACAAGGTACGCCGTGAACGTGGTTGCTGTCGCTACAAACCAGGCTGCCGCGATATACAGCTCATAGGGCTGGCGAATGTAGGGATCATAATTATTCGCCATCCAACAAATCAGCCTTTACCAGAAAATATTGCGATAGCTTTTCGCCTAAAGAATCCATACCCGTTTCAAGGCCATCCACCAAGACTAATAGATCAGCTGCTTTCAACACAGACACACAATCTCTCAGATTCAGGTTAGTATTCCTCAGTCCTTTAGCAATGACCTTGGTAATTCCACCGGGTCTCGATTCCAAAAATTCAATCGGAAGTTTTTTAAGCCTGTTCAATACCATGCCGCTGCGCGATTTCAAGTCGTCATGGTTTGGCTGTTTTTTCTGTGTGTTCGTGTTACCAAACAGTTTTGAAATGTCTGAATTACTGTCTGCTTTTGTGGTGCCTGCAGTTGACTTGATTTTGTCTTTCTTTTGGGATTGTGACGTTCCTGTCAATTCACTCAGTAAAACCGATGTCGCATTACTGTGTTTCTCATCGACTTCGAGTATGGTTTCACGGGGCGAATTAACTTTACTTGGCTTCTCAGAAGTCTTGAAAGTTTCTGAGGGCTTTGGGATAGTTTTTGGACTTGATTTTTTTGTATTATCCATTTCTTCGAAGACTTTCTGCGACTTCCGAGCGCTCGTCAGAAGTTCTGAGGCGCTTTCAGCCGGTTTCGGATTATCCGTTTTTTTAGAGTCTGAATTTTTTAGGACTTCTGGCGACTCCTGATCGGTTGAGAGAGGTTCTGCTAAATTTTCATCTTCATCATTGTTGACCACTTCAGATGAACTTGCGTAAGCGGTCTGTTCATTGTGGTAGTCTGATGCGTAATCATCGTCGTATTGATTGGTTTCTACCGGTTTCGCCTGTCTTCCGAACAGAATACCCATTTCAATAGTTCGGCACAGCTCACTACGAGTCTCTTCGGTTTTTGTAGATGTCGATGATCCTTTAATTTTGTCCTGCCCAGCGTCGCCCGATTTGTCCGGTTTTCCAAACAGGATTTCCATGTCGGCTTCTTCCGTCGAATCTTCTCTGACGAGAATTAATCCTGACTTGATTTTGTCGATTTTGTTATCCTTATTTGCACGGCGTTCTTTCCTTGGTGCCGACGCCGATTTGTCTGATTCCGCTGGAGCCGCATCATTGCTGTCATCGCTGTATTCCGTGTTCTTTTCGGAGTTTGTATCAGGTTCTTTATTGACCACCGCCTTTTGGGTCTCCTGATTCGATTCCTCCTCTTCTTCAAAATGGATTTGCAAGTTTTTATTCAGTGAGTTGTACGCAACCTTTTCAAACAAAATTTCGTGTCGCACCAAGCGAATGGCTGTCACATATTTCATTTCCGGGCTATCGGATTGAGGAATTGCAATATCGAATAAATACCCGCCACCCATGCCTATGCTTTCGATAATTCCGGCTTCCTGCATGAGTTCTGCCAGAATTTCTTTTGTGTTAGGTACAAACGGGCTTTCTGACTCTTTCAACTCGCGCTGCATATCGCTGGCGGCCAGCGGCCAAACCAGATATACCCCGTCCTTACCATGCCAACATCGGCCATTTTCTTCGTTGACGACCCAGCGCTTTTTTTCTACCAGATGTCGCATAGCGTCAATCAGCCATGGATCAAGGTGCATCCCTGCCAATGGTTTACCGTAACGCGATGGATCACCCGCTTCGTCACGCTCAATGAGTTTGTATTTCACTGACCGGTTAATCTTGACCAGCGGATTGTTTAGATCCTCCTGATCATGTAATGCCGACAATAGCGTTTTGTAAATGGCTTTTTCGCCTTGCGCCAGAATTTCCGCCTGTTCCGGTTTAATGGTTTTGCCGGCCAATGCGTAAATCATTGCCCGATCCTCTTTTTCGCTCCATCGAATGTGATAGCTTTTTAGCTTATTCCGCTGCATCCACTGAAAAATCGATTCCATGCCGGGATGCCACTCGATCCCGACTTCTTCGGAATACACAGATATCCGCGCGATTACCAGGATGGACTCGCTAAACAAGCCTGTCAGAAAGGCGGCGTGTGTCCATAATGCTTCATTTTCCCTGCGTATTTCTGGAGTCACGCGCGTCAA